>JBFZFV010000120.1:0-12621 GCA_041306185.1 Candidatus Zixiibacteriota bacterium | reverse complement strand
TGAAGTCGGGAGCGTCCCAGTCGCGGCGCATCGGATGGCCCTGATTCCAGTCGTCGGGGAGGAGAAACTGCCCCAGGCTGGGATGGTTCTTTATCTTCACGCCGTACAATTCCCAGATTTCCCGTTCGTACCAGTCGGCTCCGGCCCAGGCATCGATCACGGAATCGATTTCGGGGTTGTCATGATCGAGGATAACTTTGTAATCGAAGCGAATCTTTTTGGCTACCGAAGCGACACTATATATGATTTCGAATTTTTCGGTGGTATCCACGGCGGTGATGGCGCAGAGATAATCGATCTGCAGTTCGAGATCGTCGCGGATGTCTTTGCAGAATTGAAGGATCTCTTCCTTATTTTTAACGAGGAAGAACGGTTCGACCGGCCCGCAAGTGAGGGCCTCGATTTTATCCCCGAATTTTTCCTGCAGATAAGCTGTCAGTTTTTCGCGATCCATCGTTGTCGGTGCCGGTCTTTAGGCCCAATCTCCAATCTTCTGCTTTTTCACTTTTTCCTGAAGTTTCAGGCATCCTTCGTAAAGCGATTCCGGACGCGGGGGACATCCGGGGATATATACATCGACCGGGACGATATGATCGATCCCCTTTTCGACGGCATAAGAATCATAATAGAACGGTCCGCCATTCACGGTGCAGCCTCCCATAGCGATGACATAGCGGGGCTGGGCCATCTGGTCGTAGAGGAGGCGGAGCCGGGGAGCCATCTTCTTGGTGATGGTTCCGGCGGCTATAATCAGATCGGACTGGCGCGGCGAGGCGCGGAAAATCATGCCAAGTCGGTCGAAGTCGTATCGCGACGCCCCGGCCGCCATCAGTTCGATAGCACAGCAGGCCGTTCCAAAGAGGAGATACCAGAGTGACGAGGCCTGCGAATAGCCAAAAATTTTATCGAGCGAGGTGGTGACGATGCCGCCACCGGGGAATTTTTCCACAAAAGCCGGGACTTTTTTAATCAGACCCATTTGAGAACCCCCTTTTTCCAGGCATAAAACAGCCCGAACATCAGGATAAGGATGAAAATCACCATTTCAACGAGGGCAAAAAGCCCCAGTTGTCCGAAGGCCACCGCCCACGGAAAGAGGAAAACCGCTTCGACGTCGAACACCACGAAGATTAAAGCGAAGATATAAAAGCGGTTATTGAACCTTACCCAGGAGTCCCCGATCGGCGCTTCGGCGCATTCATAACTCTGTTCTTTGGCGGGGTAGGGATTGCTTGGCCGGAGGAGTCTGGCGATGAAGAAGGTGATAAGAATCATCCCGATTCCCACCCCCAGGAACACCAGAATTGCGAAGTACCCGTTCATTTTGCTTCCTTTCGCGCCTCCGACTTTGTGATTTATATCACAAAACGATTTTCGTAATCAATTCAAAAATTCTCATTTGTCAAGAATTTTATCCCTTATTTTATCGGATGTTAAGGATTTTCTAAGAGGATTAAAAGACAAAAAGAGTCCGAATTTCTCCGAATCCTTTGATACTGTGGATAATTTGACACAAAGGCCAGTCGGAGGGGTAATCCAAAATTGGTGCCGGGTTTCTCGCTCGATTGGGAGATCTCACTTGAAACGCGGCCTACCGGACTTTATGGGCAGCATTCCCCAACGAATTTATCTTTTTATAATTTTGAGTAAAATCACCATCGTATCTTAGAATGATTTCATCCCCGTATTTATATACCAGGGTCTCCCAGATAAATAAAGATGAATCTATGTGCCCGTGGGGCTCTGGCTCGTACCGACGCAAAGATTCCGGGAAATATACCCTATAGCCATAAAATGTGATTCTGCATGTCGTACCCCAATCTTGAGGACTCCACCCTACCGAATGGAGTGAATCAAATATAGACAAATCGGCCTTTGGTTTAATATGAGCTGAATCTAAAATTAATTCCCAGTACCCACTATTTAAAAATTTTATAGAATCGGGACCCACATAATAGTGTTCGAAAGTCATATCTTCTTTCAGTTGAATATATTCATCGAATTGGCCGAAGTCTGGGTAATATTTCCCGAATAAATCCTGAATCTGGATATTGTCGCTCTTTTTTGGAGTAAAATAACACGAGATATATAATAGAATAAATAGTGGAAGCGTAAAATAATAGATTTTCATTTTGTTACCCGGCACCCCACCCTTTTAGGGTGCGGTACTTTATATAATGCACTCATAATCCATATTATGCAAAATATAATTTTCGCCAAAATAATAATTACTCAATCTCCACCAATCTGCAAACTCCTTGCCGGCCCCCTTTTCATCCGGTATCCCACAGTATTCACGGCAAGTTGGTGATAACCAATTCCTGAGGGTATTCCACCTCGTACTTGATAATAATAGTATCCACCTGGGCCGGAGCCAAATCCAGGCTCCATTCCGCTCTGCCGTCGATACCGATATTCAGCGGTTCGGGGAGGAACTGGCCGAGCTTGACTTTAATCCGATTATCCTGAGACACGGGGGTCGGTTCTTCGAGTTTGACTTTCCGGGCGGCCTTCCCCTTGTTCTCGGCGATTATCCGGACCGTCACTTCCTTTTTGATCTTATCCCCTTTTACGTTCTTTTTACTTTCGATAATCTTGCGCTTGATATCCATGGTTTCGTCTTTGCCGAATCCGAGGGTGATTTTGTTTCCGGAGAGAACCGCTTCGTTAAACACAGTCTTCCCCAAAAAGCCCGATTCAGTAAACACCGACACCACTCCCGGCAGGAGCGGGAAGTCGGTGTTGTTGGTCATGGTTATCTGGCGGAAGGCTCCTTCGGCGGCTTTAGGCCGCGAGATGAGGTTGACTTCACCGGCCAGATCAAAGTGGCCAATGGGGACTTTTTGAGGATCGCCGCCGGACCGGATGGTTTCTTTCCGGGGGCTGGAAAAGACCGCTTCGAAATCACCGAGGCTGTACTGGTAGCCGACGCTTTTCACAGGCTCAGGACCTTTTTTCCCTCCGAGCGGCTTATCTATGGTAATTCCATTCAATACATAAGGGACCTCCCCGGCTCGGCCGCCGCGGATGATTAATTCACCCTCATTTGTTGTCACCGTTCCCGCGGTTGAAGAAAGCATGTCGTCTACTGCGTCAGGCACAATCATATTATTCAATTCCGCGTTCGAACGCATCTTATTCAGGTAGCTGACCTCAAAGGGGGTCAAATACCAGGCAGCGAACTGACCGGGGTCCAGAGCCTGCGAGGGACGATTGGTGGAAAGGGATAGCTGGACATCTTCCCAATCTTCTCCGGTCTGCTGGAGGATATTGGCATAGTAGCCGATTTCGACTTTTTCGGTTTTGGGATTAAAGGTGGCATCATATATGGGATACCAGTTGGCTCCCGGGATGAGATACTCGACTTCGACGGTCAGCTTTCCGGCCTTGGAAATATCGAAGTCGGCCGAGACGGTGCGTGTCTGGTTCCTGTTCTGTTCGACCGTTTTGCGCCGTTCGGCATCAAGCAGCTTCAGACTATCGGTGATGTCGGAGATTTCGTTTTCGACGAAAATGATGGAATCGAGAAGAGTCGCCATTTTATTGCTGAAAAAGCCGTAAGCGTTTTCCCACCCGGCGGCGTTAACCGAGCCGGATTTGATTTCTCCGGACATGTTTTCTCCGGCGGTCTTCCCTATCCCCATGAGGAGTTCTTTCTGCTGCTTGAGCCGTTCCGAGGTAGACTGAAGAGGCTGCTTGCGGGTCCGGATAATATTCTGGGCCAGTTCTTCAATCCTGGCGGCGCGCTTGTCGGGGTCTTCGAGATGGAATTCGACGGTTTGATTAAAGCCATAAAGTTTGGCACCATCGAGACCGAAAGCCGAGACCCGGAACGAGGATTCATCGGCAATCAAAGGGATATTTTCGAATTTGACCGAATGCATGCCTGAATCGATATCGATATTGGCGGTCCGGGTGACCCGGGCCCATTCGGGATAGACGGTGACGGCGGTAATCTTGGAGTCGGGAGTAAATTCTTTGGCATTGATGCTGAGACATAATACGACGAACAGCAGGGCGACTAAAATCATGCGCTTGCCCATGGTTCCCTCCTTTTGATTTATGATTTCATGAATCGTTTAGTCCCTATACAATTAGTGACGCGGTTTCTTCCATTTTATTCAGCCCCTTTGCGGTTTTTGATAGATTAAAATAAACGCCAACGGGATCAGCAGTGCAAAAAAGGCGGCGTATTCGAAGAGCCCGGCCGCTCCGATCCGGGAAATCAGGACCCCGGCTCCCAGCCCGGCCGCGACTTCTCCGACCGAGCAGGTCAGATTATATGATGAAAGGAAGGCCGCGCGATTCATGGAAGTATACTGCAGATTGAGGTTGGTCGAAACAACCGGCTGGATGACCGTTTTCACGACAAAGAAAACGATAATCCCGGTAATGGCCCAACCGGCGGAAAAATTGGCCGCGGCATACAGGCCGATTCCGAAAATGATTATTGCGAAGGAAAGATAAATTCCGGGGTATTTGAACCAGCGGCCGGTTGCTTTTGAGATAATCGCCGATAAAATCAGCCCTGCTCCGGTCAGGTATCCGAACCATTCCGGATCGAGATGGCGAACCTCACCGAATAGTACCTGCCAGTACTGGTCAGCCGGTTCGAAGGCGAGGTTGGCCAGCAGGCCGACCATGAAAAGGGCCGCGACGGTCCTATTCCCGAAAATCACTCTCAATATTCCGGGGTGGGGCGGAAGGGTAATCGCCGAGGAGGCTTCATCCTCACGCTTTGGCTCGACCAGGAACAGGGAGGCGAAGAATCCGATTAACATGATACCGGTCAACGGGATGAAGAGAGATGACAGGGCGATGCCTCCGAGGTATCCCCCTCCGAGCATTCCGATAAGTAAGCCGATATTTTTGACCACGGCCCGGTTGGCAAAAACGGCGGCGAGGTTCGAGTCTTTCTGAGGAGCCTCGAAACTATCCACGGTGAGGGCTTCAAGGGCTCCGGAAATGAAGGCTTCGGCCAATCCAAAGACAATTTCAGCAATCAGAAATCCCCAGAATCCTTTGAACGATATAAAGATAAGACCCGATACGACAAACAGAAAATATCCGATCGAAGTGGATAGTTTTCGGCCATAACGGTCGGCGAATTTTCCGGTTGGGACTTCGCAAATAAGAATAGTCGCCTCGAACACCGCGGCCAGGACGGCCACCTGAAACAGGGTGACTTCGAATTCCCGGAAATACAGGACATAGACCGGGATAATCGACCCCAGCGCCAGGGCCGAAAGGCCCTCGAGGAGATAAAAAAGATTAAGATTTCGTTTCAGCACATTTAAATTATCAAATCATCGCGACCGCTTCGATTTCGATTTTGACGTCCTTGGGGAGCCGGGATACTTCGACCGCCGCGCGGGCCGGGAGGTCGATGGTGAAGTATTTGGCGTATACTTCGTTGACCGCGACGAAATCTCCCATGTTGGTCAGATAGACATTGGTTTTGACGACATGTTTCAGTTCGGCTCCGGCGGCTTTCAAGACCGCCTGGAGGTTTTTCAAGCATTGTTCGAATTGTTCCGGGGCGGTGGTCCCCACGATTTTGCTGGTGGCGGGATCGAGGGGAATCTGGCCGGAGCAGAAAATCATGGTTCCGCAGGAGACTTTAACGGCTTGCGAATAGGGTCCAACTGCGGCCGGGGCGTTTTTGGTAGCGATTATTTCTTTCATTTCGAATCTCCCATTTGGTTATTCCGTTTTCCAAGCGGATAGCCGAGGTATTTTGTGTTTTACAATATATAAGTAATTGGGCTCTTGTTAAATAATTAAAAAAGCGTCCGATATACTGAAGCGTATGGATAACGATTTTATCCTCAATGATTTCACGGAAATCGAAAACCCTCAGAGGGCCAAAGCGATTAAACGTGAGAGCGGCTGGAAGTCGAAAAAGCCGAAACCGATCTGGCGCGAATACCTTGAAGTTATCGTGATTTCGCTGGTTGCGGCGATAATCATGCGGATTTTCTTCGTATCGGCGTACCGGGTCGATTCCTCTTCGATGGAGGATGCTCTGTTCGAAGGGGACTATATCTTTGTCAATAAACTTGCCTATTCCTTCGGAGAACCCCAACCGGGGGATATCGTGGTATTCAAATATCCGCTTAATCCAACCAAAGATTATATCAAGCGTATCATTGCTGGACCGGGGCAAACGGTTGAAGTAATCGATAAAACTATTTACATCGACAACGAATTAGCGGATATTTACGCGAACGTGAAAAACACCGACCCGAAAACAATGGCGTATGAGCTGTCGACCCGAGATAATTTCGGTCCTGTGATCGTTCCGGAAGGCAAGTATTTCGTGATGGGGGACAACCGGGATAACAGCCAGGACAGCAGGACCTGGGGGATGTTGCCGGCCGAAAATATCAAAGGCAAAGCGCAGTTCATTTATTGGTCGTGGGAGCCGGGCGGAGAGACGCCGAAATGGTCCGCGCCGTTTATTCAGTCTCCGTTCCAGTTTGCCTACTACTTCCTGACCAATTTCCCCTCGAAGACTCGATGGGGACGCCTGTTCACTGTGCTTTAGCCTATGTCGTTAGCTCTTTACATTCATTTCCCGTTTTGCACCAATCTTTGTTCTTACTGCGATTTCTATAAGTGCGCCTATAATGACGAGGAGGTCCGTGATTTCCTGAAGTCGCTAAAGAAGGAAATCGAATTGAGCGCTTCCGAACTGGACCCCGACCGCCGGATAGTAAGAACCCTGTATATCGGCGGGGGGACTCCTTCACTTATCAACCCGGAACAGCTTGGCGATATCATCGCCTGTCTTAAATCGAAATTCCGGTTCGATAAGGAATTGGAATTCTCGCTGGAAGCGAACCCGGAATCGGTGACGACGGAAAACCTGAGGGCGTACGCCGAGCTGGGAGTTAATCGTCCCATTTTCGGAGTCCAGAGTTTCGATTTGAAGGCGCTTAAAAAACTCGGACGCAAACATAACGTGCAGGATACGCACCGCGCGGTTTACCTGACGCGAGCTTTGGGGATGACCAATTTCGGAATCGACATGATTTTCGGGCTTCCGGATCAAACCTCGAAACTGCTCTCGCAGGACCTCCGGGAACTGGTCGCGCTGGATCCTCCGCATGTATCGTACTACCAGTTGACCGTGGAACATGGGACGGTCCTGGAAAAGAGAATCGAAGAGGGCAAAATCAAGCTTCCGGGAAACGACCTCTGTGCGGCCTTCTACAGCGCCATTAACCAGGAACTGCAGAGCAACGGGTATTACCGCTACGAAGTATCGTCATTCGCCCGCCCGGGGTACGAATGCCGCCATAACATGACCTACTGGGAGGGGGGCGAATACCTGGGGCTGGGACCGAGCGCCCATTCGTATGTCGATGGCCGCAGGTTTGCCAATATCGACAATCTTGCCGAATACAACGACGCTGTCGCAAAAGGAATGCGCCCCATTAAATTCGATTACCGCGATACCGAACAGCGGATTTCGGAAACGATCATGCTGGGACTCCGGACCACCCGGGGAATCGACCGGAAGAATTTCCAGAATCTATACGGAAGGCGGCTGGAAGAAAGCATCGACCGGACCCATTACGAGAATTTTATCAGGATGGGCTTTATCGATCCCGAGGGGGAACGGGTGAAACTGACCGAGCGGGGCCTCCCGCTGGCCGATGAAATCATCGAACGCCTGGTAAAATAGACTATTTCAGTCGTCATTAATACCTACAAGTATCGAAATCCTCCGTATTATTCATTATAAATCACAATCCTGATTGTCATTTGTAACGAGGATGAAATATGATCAACAGCCGAAAGGTCCCTATCGATATTACTCCCGATAAATTCCGTAAAATCGGTCACGAACTGGTCGACCGCGTGGCGGAATTACTTGGCAAAATGAACGAGATTCCCCTGACCAACAATTTGACTCCGGGGCAAATCAGAGAACTTCTCGGGGCCGACCGCCCATTGCCGCAAAAGGGAAAAGACCCGGAGGGAATTTTAAGCGAAGCCACGAACTTACTGATGAAGTATTCGCTGTACAACGGCCACCCCGGTTTCTGGGGTTACGTTACCTCATCGGCGGCTCCGCTGGGGATGCTGGGGGATTTGCTGGCGGCGGCGGTGAACCCGAATGTCGGAGGCTGGCAGCTGTCGCCGATGGCTTCGGAAATCGAAAGCCAAACTGTCCGCTGGATTGCGAAATTCCTGGATTACCCCACCGACTGCGGCGGCCTGATGGTCAGCGGCGGCAACATGGCGAATTTTATCGGATTCCTGGCGGCGCGGGCGACAGTCGCAGGACAGGAAATCCGGACCGGCGGGATGCAGACATTGGCGGCACGTCCCATGAGAATATACGCTTCGGTCGAAACCCATACCTGGATACAAAAGGCCGCAGACCTGTTCGGACTGGGAACCAATTCCATCCGCTGGATCGGGACCGACAAAAAGCAGCGCCTCAATATGCGAGAGCTGGAAAAAACGATCCATGAAGATATCCAGAACGGCGAACGCCCGATGATCGTGGTCGGGACCGCCGGCACCGTGAGTACCGGAGCGATCGATCCCCTCGATGATATGGCCGATTTCTGCCGCAAAAGAGGAATCTGGTTTCATGTCGACGGGGCTTACGGAGGATTCGCGGCCGTCTCATCGAAAGTCGACCGCGCCATCAAGGGCTTGAGCAAGGCCGATTCGGTGGCGGTCGATCCGCACAAGTGGCTGTACGCTCCGCTGGAAGTCGGCTGCGCCCTGGTGCGGGACGTGGAGAAAATACGCGATGCCTTTTCGTATCATCCCCCCTACTACCATTTCGGCGAAGAAGCGATCAATTATTTTGACTTCGGCCTGCAGAATTCGCGGGGATTCCGAGCTTTGAAAGTCTGGCTGATTTTACAGCAGGTTGGACGCGAAGGATATGTCGAAATGATCGAAGAAGATATCCGGCTCGGCGAAGAAATGTTCAAGGCGGTGGAAAAGGAACCGCTTCTTGAGGCGCTGACTTATGGCCTCAGCATCGCCACCTTCCGCTATATCCCGGAGGACTTGAAAAGCCGGACCGATGACGGGAAAATCGCCGATTATCTCAATACCCTGAACGAAGAAATCCTGGTCAGGCTCAAACGGGGGGGCGAGATTTTCCTGTCAAATGCGATTTTGGGCGGGCAGTTTGTCCTCAGGGGATGTATTGTCAATTTCAGGACTTCTCAGGCGCATGTCGAAGCAATGCCGGGCATCGTGGTCAAATGCGGCAAGACGGTCGATGCCGAACTCCGCAAGGAAACAGCTTTATCCAGCTGAACTCCCCTCCTCCTAAGCAATTAATAATTCTGAAACAAAAGAACCCTCTCCCTCGTCTATTTGACTAAACCAAGGGAAATTCCGGAGAGGATTCTTTTATGAAAAAAATTCTATTCACCATAGTCGCGCTCACTTTTGGCGTTTCGCTGGCCTATGCCGATTTTAACGAAACCAGGAATCTGAATCTTGCCGCCGACGGAATCAAAGAACTTAAAATCGACTGCGGCGCGGGATTTCTGGATGTCAAAGGATTTGCGGATCTGAAAAATATCGAAGTAGAAGCGGAGATAATCCTTGAAGGATACGACGACGACGATGCCGCCGAAATTATCGACCGCTACATGATATTGAAACTGGAAGAACGGGGCGATAAGGCGATGCTTCAGAGCTATTTCGATGACAGCAACAACTGGTCGTTTTTCGGGTACCGCAACCGGATGATCAATCTCACCGTAAGAGTTCCCCTGAACATGGGACTAAATATCGAAGACGGCTCGGGGTACATCTACATTGAAGATATCGAAAACGCGGTCACTATCGACGACGGTTCCGGCGAAATCACTATCATGAATATCGGCGGCGATGCCCGAATCGAAGACGGTTCCGGCGAAATCGAAGTATCCGATATCCGGGGAAGCATGGATATCGAAGACGGTTCGGGTTCGATCGATCTCGATAACATCCATGGTCAGCTTACGATCGACGACGGTTCCGGGAGTATCCGGGCGGATAATATCGAAGGGGATGTCGATATCGAGGACAGTTCCGGCGACATGACCATTAAAAGTGTCAACGGAAGTATCGTAGTCGACGACGGCTCGGGCGATATCCGGATCGACGGGGTCAGCAAGGATGTGCGGATTGTCGACGCCGGGTCCGGCGGCACCAGGATTACCAATGTCGAGGGCCGGGTCAGCGGCGACGTCGATATTTAAAAAATAGAGGCAACTAACTCACTTTGAGCAGGCACGGATACAATCGACCCCCGATTTCTATCGGGGGTTTTTTTATATCACATTATTTTTAATTAGTTGTCCAAAACGAATTTATTCGCATTATATTTCGGCTATGGAGCTGTTCGAGAACGAGGGAAAACAATCCGGACAAACTGATTTCGGCGGGCCGCTGGCCGACCGGATGCGTCCGCAGACACTCGACCAGTTTATCGGTCAGGAAAAACTGGTCGCCAAAGGGGCGCCCCTGCGGAATGCCATCGAGCAGGATCGGGTCGGTTCCTGCATTTTCTGGGGCCCTCCGGGGACCGGTAAAACCACCCTGGCGGAACTGATCGCGAAAACCACATCGGGGCAGTACGTTCCCTTTTCGGCCGTGACTTCGAAAATCACCGAAGTCAAAAGTGTCATTTCCAAGGCTCGGAATTTCAAAAAACTGTCCGGGCGGAAGACTTATATTTTCATCGACGAAATCCACCGCTTCAATAAAGCCCAGCAGGATGCTTTCCTCCCGTACGTCGAAAAAGGGGATATCGTGCTGATTGGCGCGACGACTGAGAATCCCTCGTTCGAAGTGATATCGGCGCTTTTGTCGCGAGTGAAGGTGTATGTATTAGAGCGGCTGAGCGAGGAACATCTCAAGTCTATCATCTCCTCCGCCCTGCATGATGCCGAACGGGGGTTGGGACAAATGCACCTGTCGTGCGATGAGAAAGCTCTGGAATTCATGGCCGCGGCGGCCGATGGAGACGCGCGACGGGGTTTGAATTTGATGGAAGCGGTCGCGGATGAATTGAAAGCCGGCGACAATGTCACGCTCGAAAAGGTGCAGGAAGTCCACCAGAAAGGATCGTACGTTTACGACAAAGCCGGTGAAGAGCATTTCAATCTGATTTCCGCTCTCCACAAGTCGGTGCGGAACGGCGATCCCGATGCCGCGTTGTACTGGCTGGTGCGGATGCTGGAGGGAGGCGAGGACCGGCTGTACATCGCGCGACGGCTGATCAGAATGTCGATCGAAGATGTCGGGCTGGCCGACACGAATGCTCTTACCGTGACTCTGGGAGCTCGCGATACCTATCATTTCCTCGGTACTCCCGAAGGAGAGCAGGCGCTGGCACAGGCGGTGATATACCTGGCCTGCGCTCCGAAATCGAACGCCGCGTACATGGCGTTCCAAAAGGCGACACGGGACGTGCAGGAGAAGGGGTCGCTTCCGGTGCCGCTGCACATCAGGAACGCTCCGACTTCGCTGATGAAAGCGCTGGGGTATGGGAAAGACTATAAGTACGCTCACGATTTTGAAGACGCCCTGACCGACCTGGAATGTTTCCCCGATGAGCTGGCCGGAACGAAGTACTATCACCCCACCGACCGTGGCCGGGAGCAGAAAATCGGCGAGTACCTCAAAAAATTCCGGGAGTATAAGAAGAAGGGAAAGTAATTGGAGGCCCGGGGTTGATCTTCCCCCAAAAGTGACATCAGTCCCGTCTTTGGCGAGTTTTCCAGACGGAATTCCTTGCTCAGTCCCTCTTATCGAACCGACGATGCAGTGCCATCCCGACCAAGTGATCCGGAGGCCTTTGGGATCATGCCTTGTAAGTTCTTCTCCGACAATATAGTGCGATGAAATGGGTTTGTTTTTCATTTTTGACACACATTGTGTGTTATTATTCCGGCCAGAGTGTAGTGGTAAGCAGAGATATTTCCAGCAGTTGATAGACATCGCCGAAAAGCAAAAAATGGCAGCGGTTTGGCAGCGGTGGGGAATTTTGGACATAGTAATAGAACTCCTCTAAATAAGGGGAGCGCTGAATTTTCAACACTGGAGTTGTAGTGATTTTGCGGGGGGGATTTCAGAATTGATTGCAACAATTTCGAGATAATTGCCTTATAATATTCGCCCACCGCAAGCGGGTGGGATACCGGATCCTAAAGGGCGAGTTACCGGGTATGAAGTAACGGAGGAAGTACGAGGGGTTATCAGATGAAAATGTCGGGTTTCACACTGCACTTCGTTCCGTTCGGAAACCCGTCCTAGGGAACTATGCTGTCCGGGAAGCGGCTGACTTTTACGAATAATTTCCTATTATATTCACACCTTCGATAATCACTTGACTAATAATCGATATTTGCCTATATATAGAGAGAGTATGGTATTCATTCCGCGAATTTGCAGCAGTTTCGGAATCAAAGAGCACATTAACGGATCTTAAGCTGCCTTATAAAGGAGGTTGTTGCTTAGTACGTTTATTTGTGTTTATTTGGTGCAGGGGCTTGCTTTAACATTTATCGAGGATACCTACGCCTTATTAATTCATCCATATATTTATTCGGGATAATGATAATAAAGTATCCCGTCAATTTATTTAAC
>JBFZFV010000119.1:0-9559 GCA_041306185.1 Candidatus Zixiibacteriota bacterium | reverse complement strand
GCCTGGATACCGATTCCGGGGAAATGGATACTTATTGTCTGCATGCTTCTGGGGAGACTGGAAGTCTTCACGATCCTGGTGGCGCTTCGACCGTCGACCTGGAAGAAATAGCCGAAAAAGATACGTTTTTAATTTGGCTGCAGGCGAATCGATGAGTATAAATAGGACGGAGCCGGGCGCCGGATATGCCGGCGAAACGGCCTTAGGACGAAGAAAATGACGGGAGATAAAATGAAGACGAGATTTCCGAAAATTCTGTACGTGGCGCTGTTTCTCTTGATTGCAGCCGGAGTTCGCGCCGACCTGGTTGTCGGCAGCAAGACCGACATCGAACTGGCCGGGATGGGGAAGATGGCCATGAGCGGGGAGCAGTGTTTCCGGCCCGACCGGTCGTACACCCGCATGACCACTACCGGGATTTCGGGAATGTCCGCCGAATCGGTCGAAATTATCCGGCTCGATAAAGAGGTGCAGTGGGTGGTGTTCCCGGCGCAGACGAAATACGCCGAGATACCGTTCGCTGAAATCAAGGAGATTGCCGCCGCGCTGGATACAATTAAACCGCAGTCGGGAGGGTACACCTGGGCGACTTCGTTTACGAAGCTCGATTCCTCAATGACCGTCGCGGGAATCGCCTGCCGCGGGTTCGCGGGCAAGGCCGTTGGCGTTAAAGCCGATGATCCGACGGATACCAGCATTATCGAATTCAAGCAGTTTTTCGCATCCGATTTCGACGGTGAGAAGGAGCTGAAGGCTTTCCGGGATGCGTACAAAACGGCCACGGGGCTGGACGACCGCTTCTTTTCGCAGATACAGGAAAACCCAATGCTGCAGCAGTACGGCGAGCCGCTGCGGCAGCTGGCCGAAAAGGTCGATATCCAGGCGGGGACTCCCCTGAAGACTTCGTTCGTTATCAAGGTCAGCAAGGACCCGATGGGAGTGAGCGGAACCAAGAAGCTGGGGGGGAATGTCCTGTTGAAAATCGAAAACGAGATTACTTCCATAAAGCATAATACTATCGAAGACAGTTTGTTCGAGGTTCCGGCAAGTTACACCAAATCCGAGCTCGGCCCGGCGATGGGGATGTAGGGGCTCTCGTCACAAAATCGCGAGTGATTTTCCGGCCGGTTTTCCGGATTTTACGCTGTAAGTCAATGCCCTCCAAGTTAGTCCCATGAAATGGGTTTGTTTTTCATAATTGACACACATCGTGTGTTATCTATCCGTCCAAAATTTTGTGGTAGAAAGATATGTTCCCAACCATCGAATTACGCCGCCAAATTGCAAAAATCGTAGTGGTTTGGTGTTGAATTGAGTGGACATAAGAATAATATACCTCCCCCTAACCCCCTCCTTAGTAAGGAGGGGGAATGTCGAAACCCAAGGGTTTCGGAAAGAGATGAATTACCGGTGTATCCAATAAACGGCCTCCATATAAAAGGGGCGATGAATTTTCACCATTGAAGTTGTAGTGATTTTGCGGAGGGGGAAAGAAATAATTGGCCCTTTTCAATTGTAGGGCACGAGTCTCCGACCTCGTGCCAGCGAGGAGTCCCGCCCACAATCTTCTCCCCTCGGGACGACGCCGCAATCTCCCCCTTACAGCCAGCAGGTCGCGGTTTCGAACGAGCTCGCCCCGCGAACAAGCGAGAAACCATACACTCCCATATAAAATCGGCGCCTGAGACTGCTCCCCGGCGCCGTGAATTAATATATTGCCGAAATATCAGAGAAATGGTCTAATCCAGCATATCGTAATTGAAACAAATCACTGGCTCCGGCCCACCCTTGAATTTGAAGTATACCAGGTAAACAATATCCAGAATATCCACCGTCCAGTTGGCATTTGGCTGAGTTACTCAGCGTCCGCAAGTCCACGATCCACCAGTGGAGGCATCAGGGGTTTATCCCGCATGTAAAGCTGGGGAAATTTGTCAGGTTTCGGGAGGCCGATGTGGCCCAATGGCTTGAGAAACGTCATTCAAATGGCAGGGGAACGGGGAAGGTTAACCTGACCGATATTGGAATATAGACTCCATACTCTCTAACCAATAATCACCCTAATTAATCGATAATCAGATTGACGATTTCGTCAGTAAATGTTATCTTTTAATAATCTCCCAGAACACACCCGGCGTCCGCCGGAGGGTACAGATTGAAAGCCACTCACGATATTCATCCCATCATCGACTCCGGAGAGACATGATATCCGTTTGAACATGCAGAAAGGGCTATTGAAATGATAGCCGCAGGAGGAACGATTCATGCATCTCATCAAGATCTCAATCATGCAATTGGGAATCGCCTTGCTAATCATGCTGGGCGGGAATACTGTATTGTACAGCCAAACCGAGCAGTCAAAGAATCAGCCCGCGGGAAGAAGTGTCAGCGAGTTTATTTTGCCCGATGGCCATTTTGATTTGGAGGCGGTGCGGCTTTCTGGTTATGAGGGAGTTTTGAATCTTGAGGGTCTGGATATCCGAATTGATCCCGCCACCGGCGAGCCAGTGGTGCGCTCTTCGAGCTTAGGCATACCTAAGGATGACCCCGATGATATCTACTGGGACAATAGCATCTCTCCATCAATTGCAGGTTTAGGTGGCGAAGTCTGTGCGGTTATTGTTTACGAGGGGCGGCTCATTGTTGGCGGGGGTTTCCAAGCAGCTGGGAATGTTATCGCCAATAATATCGCATCCTGGGATGGAAGCAGCTGGTCAGCCCTGGGATTAGGGACGAATAACCGGGTTCTATCGTTGACTGTGTACGACGGGAAGCTAATAGCAGGGGGTGAATTCACAACGGCAGGTGATATAACGGCGAATTACATAGCATCTTGGGATGGAAGCAATTGGTATGCCCTTGGATCTGGGGTAGGAGGAGAACCAATTCCCTCTATTAATGCCCTAACCGTTTATAATAGTGAGCTGATCGCGGCAGGTAATTTCACCACCGCAGGCGGTACGGCGTCGAATTACATCGCGTCCTGGGATGGAAGCAGCTGGTCGGCACTCGGATCGGGGATAAATAACAATGTCTATGCCTTGATAGTCTACGACGGCAAATTGATAGCGGGGGGGTATTTCACCACGGCCGGCGGTGTGGCAGCGAGCAAAATCGCCTCCTGGGATGGGAGCAGTTGGGCGGCCCTGGGGACGGGGATGAATAGCAGCAGCAGTGTCGATGCCTTGACAGTCTACGACGGCAAGCTGATCGCCGGGGGGGATTTCGCCACGGCCGGCGGTCTGGTAGCAAACAATATAGCGTCCTGGAATGGAAGTAGCTGGTCCTCATTAGGATCAGGGATGGACAGCTGGGTCTATTCTCTTATTGAGTATGACGGAGAATTAATAGCTGGGGGATGGTTCTCAGTGTCCGGCGGTATATCGGCCTGGCGGATAGCCTCCTGGAATGGCAGTAGCTGGTCACCCTTGGAATCGGGCATGAATGAAAAAGTACTATCTCTAACAATTTACGATGAAAACCTGATAGCCGGGGGGTGGTTTACGATGGCAGGCGGAGTGGGGTTAAGTTACATATCCTCCTGGGATGGAAGTGGTTGGTCGTCCTTGGGATCGGGGATGGACGGATGGGTTTCCTCCTTGATCGTTTACGATGGGAACCTAATAATAGGGGGCTATTTTACAACGGACGGCGTGGTGGAGTTAAACCACATAGCATCCTGGGACGGAAATAGTTGGTCGCCATTGGGCACTGGGATGAACGATGAGGTAGTTTCCTTAGCCGTGTTCGATGGAAAATTAATAGCGGGAGGTTGGTTTACGGAGGCTGACGGTACTGAGGCAAACTTCATAGCATCTTGGGATGGGAATAGTTGGTCTGCTGTGGGAACGGGGATAAATAGTGCTGTCAATGCGCTAGCTGTGTACGACGGGAATCTAATAGCGGGAGGTGAATTTAATGATTATTTGCGTTCCCTGGATGGGAATAGTTGGTTGCCCTTGGGGTTGGGAGTAAATAGCAGTGTTAATGCCCTAACTGTGTACGACGGGAAATTAATTGCCGGAGGGTGGTTTGAAATGGCCGGTGGTTTAGAAACGGGCAACATAGCTTCCTGGGATGGGAGCAATTGGGCGCCTTTAGGGGCAGGAACCTATGGGGTAGTACACACTCTGACGATCTACGACGATAATCTAATCGCCGGCGGCGATTTCGCACCCATTGGATTACGTCACATTGCCGCTTGGGATGGGAGTAACTGGTCTCCATTGGGATCTGGGATGAATTACCTTGTCGCCTCTCTAGCAGTTTATAACGGAAGACTGATAGCGGGGGGCGATTTCACCACGGCCGGTGGCGTGGCGGCGAGCAGAATAGCTTCATGGGATGGGAGCAGTTGGTCGCCCTTGGGGTCGGGTCCAGATGACTATGTCAGGGCTCTGGCCGTATATGATAATAGGCTGTTTGCAGGCGGAGATTTCTTAATTGCCGGAAGTAAAATCTCCGCTTATCTGGCAGAATGGAATGAGTTGCATATCAACGGCCCGCTTATAATTGAGGCATACTCTCCAGTAAACCTAACGGTGACCGACCCGGCGGGAGATTTTATCGGCCTTACTTCTGGCGGAATCCCCTTTCAAACCATCTTCCCGGCCAGTTATACAGAGACAGTCGATGATAATGATTCGGTCCATATCAATTTCCCCCTGATCGGTGAATATATCATCGAAGTTGTCGCCGAAGACGGCGCTCCGCCGGATGCAGTTTATACAATCGGTATCCGTATAGACGGTACTGAGCAGTGCATTATCGTGGCGGAAGCTCAAGTTCCGGCAAACGGCGTAGTGACATCATACACGTATGAGGTGGAAGAAGGATACCATTATTTAAACGGCGATTGCGACCGCAATGGGGTTATCAATATTCTCGATATTGTATATTTAATTAATTGCAAGTTTAAGGGAGGGGCCTGTCCGGAACCGCTGGAGGTAGGTGATGCCAACTGCGACCTGTTGGTCAATATTCTGGATATAGTCTATCTGGTTAATCACAAATTCAAGGGGGGTCCGGCGCCGTGTGAATTTGATCACAAATAGAAACCCAATGGTCAATAACCCGGGATACTTATAAAACTCGCTGTATGACTGCAAAATTGACCCTTTTCATTTGTAGAACTGCAACTTATTTACCGCCGATTCCAGATTATCCGGGACGAGATGTCGCCGAAGTGCATTGGAAAATTATATGCCGTGGAGAGGGGTGTCAGGGATAGATTCGGGTTTAAGAAACCTCCCCCTAACCCCCTCCTTGGTAAGGAGGGGGAATGTCGAAACCCAAAGGGCTTCATCCGGGCATTGGGCGTCAGGTTACAATTTCGGTTTATCACAAAGCTCGCACCCGAAATCAAGACCTGACGCAACCGGTAAAAGCAGACAATTAATTCTGATGTCGGGTTTCTCACTCGTTCGCAAGACAGACCTCGTTCGGAACCGAGGCCTACGAATTTCACATTTTCTCTTCGAGAAAATTCCGGCGGGAGCACAGGGCTCCCACCCTACGATTCCATTTTTCTCTGCGGGAAAAAGCCTGTAGAAACTGCAGAGTTTCGAATTACCAGAAGAAGTCAATACCGCGTCAGCTTCGACTTATCCGTTGGTTCGGGACATCAGGGCGTTGGCGCCGTCGATAGCCTGCGAGAAAAAGATGCTCATGCAAACGAAATTCGCCAGAGAGGCAAGAACGCCTAAAAACGGAATACAACCGCATAAGGCCAGGATCGATACGGTCATGGCCAGACTTTCCGAAACCGGCGGAGCCTGAATCCCGGAGTCCCGGACATATTTGCTGTAATCTTGCGCCCAGCCATAGTAGGCCTGGAATATCCAGTAAAAATTGTAAAAGGGGATGAAAAGAAAGCCGACCGCTTTGCCCGGGGTGGAACGGGGATGGCCCGGCTGGATGGAGACCCAGAGGCGGTAAATGAGAATACCGAGGACGACCGCGGCATATACCATGGCCAGGAATCCCAATAACCAGAAGGGTATGGCGGCCTCATGTTCATAATCCATCATCAAAGCCAAAGCGATAATACTGAATATCAGCGCCACTGCTGCAGCCGCGATAAACGATCCGATAAAGAAGCCCTTGGAAATAAATTTCGCGCCTCCGGCGGCATTCCAGGTGTATGCCTGGCTTTGAGCGGGCGCAGTGTACGGTGACTGAGGCTGATGCGAAGCCGGATCGGGAGGGTTGGTTCCCGGAGCCGTCGTCTGTTGAACGAGCCATGATTGCGGACCGGCGATTTTCGGCATCTTTATAAACGCCAGCAGGAGCAAAACCCAAGCGGCAACTCTCAGGAGGTCGAATAAAGCGGAGAAACTCTCATAGCCATAATAGAGGCCGATTCTCGCATAAAGCTGTATAAGAAATGGCATGATCACAAAAATGCCGAAGGCGATGCCGCCCAGAAGCGCGGAGCGGGTGTTTTTGAATTTAACGATAAAGATTATGCCGCAGGCAATCGTCAGCAGCCAAATAATCCAATACAGGAATTGAAACCTCATGAAATCCATACACAGTCCCTTTCTCAGTGTCCGCTGTCGGCGGAGTAAACCGGATTAGTAATACAATATTCAATCCAGGAATTATAGCACCAGTTTTGTTATATTAAACATCCATCATATTCGGGTTTTGGTCAAGGAAAAAGATGGAGGGGGGAGGGGATGATGAAGACAAAGATGTCGGGTTTCCTGCTCGCTCACGACGCGGACTCGGTCCGAAACCCGATCTACAATTTACATATTCTCTTATCGAGGAAATCTTGTCGAAGCCTTGGTTTTGACCTGCCGTGCTATATGTCTGTGAAATATTATATGAAATCCGATTTGGTTTTAAGTAATTCAGTCTTGATTTAAAACTTGACCCTCGACCAGTCTATCAATATCTTTTTCAACGTGCAAACCAATACAAAAGAGCAAATAGATATCCTGTTGAATGAATATAAGCATTTGATGGAGAGGGATATGAGGTTAACTGCTTTCTACCATCGGTTCACGACCATTGGCGCGACTTTTATAGGAGCAGTTTTATACTATGCCACGCTCAAACCAGCGTTGTATCACTCATTACCCTTTTTGATACCGATGCTCCTGCTTTTTTTAGAGTATTGGCGAATGGATACGGTGGCAACAAATGCATATCTCGCAAGGATAGAAGCCAATGTCAACCGGCTGGCGGGGGTAAAATTACTTACCTATAAGAAAATCAAGCTGCAGCAGAGGTTTTTCTATTTTCATCGTGCGTCCAGATCGAAAGTCCTCAATCCGATGTTCGTTTTAACGGCGATTGTCATTGTGGCTTTTTTCGCGGTCATAGCAATTTCTTATCAGAAAATCCATCAATATTTCATCGCTAACGAAATATGGGAAGGCTGGATGTGGGTTTACTGTGTTTTGAATGGTAGTCTATTGGTCTATACGGTAATAACCTTGTTCATTCTTGAAACCGGAAAAATATATAAATTCTGGGATAGAATTGCCAAATACGAATATCCAAACGGACCGGATGAATCGGCGAAATGAAGTATCTGTTTTGGATCATAGCGGCAGGAGTCATTATATATATTTCTCCGCGACTCCTTATAAATTACCTGTTTCCTCTAAGTTTCAGTTGTAATCCGACAAGCATTTTACCTGGAATTTACAAAATTGAGGGTCCAGCGGCAAAATCCAAGAATGTATATATCCTTACAGATGGCCCCCTGACAGTAATTGATCCGGGGTTATTTTATTCGCCACGATGTATTAAGAAAGCCGTAAATAGTCTGGGATATAAGATCACGGATATAAAGTACATTATTTTGACTCATTATCATATAGACCATGCCGGCTCGGCGGGCGCATTACGCGATCTTAGCGGAGCGACCGTTATTGCCAGTAGTCAGGACAAGATGTATATAGAAGGGGAACTGATGCATTCATATCCCAGGGCTCCGTGGTATCTTAGATTCGGTTTATCCCTGATACACTTGTTAATGCATAATTATGATTGCAGAGTTGATCTTACCGTCGAGGACGGGGATCTTATCCCAATTCTATCGGGCGTCAAAGTGATATTTACGCCGGGACATACTCCGGGCGGTATATCTCTCTATTGCGAGGACAGGAGAATACTTTTTTCGGGAGACGCGCTTCAGTATAGTAACGGACAATTGACGCGGGCAAAGACTATATATTCCCACGATTTGGAGGCAGATGTTGAGTCGATTAGACATTTAAGTACGCTTGAATTTGAATGTATTTTGCCCGGCGACGGCCAACCGCTTTTAGAAGGGGCAAGCGAGTTGGCGAAAGAATATGTGCGGAAACTCATTGAACAAAAAGCCTCAGAAAAATAGTCATCGAATATCATAAGAGAAACAGCCGAATGCCTTATACGATTCGGCGTGGGTCCTTCCATTTTATCCCTTGCTATAACATCAGCTTAGGGTTAGTTTGGCTTCGGTATGCTGCGCCTGAAAATCGAAAAATTGACCAAGCAGTTCGGGGCCCGGAGAGTATTCACCGATATCGCGTTCGAACTGACCGGAGGGGAATCGATCGCTCTGGTGGGGCCGAACGGGTCGGGCAAGACTACGCTCATCATGACCGTTCTGGGATTGCTCCCTCCGACCCGGGGGAAAACCGAATATTTCGAGGATGACAAGAAACTCGATTTCGAACAGTACCGCAAGAAAGTGGCCTTGGTCGCTCCATATTTGAACCTCTACGACAACCTCACCGCCCGCGAGAACCTGAGGTTCTTATCGGAAGTGAATGGGTGCAAGATTGATGATGCCGATATCGACCGGGCGCTGGAAACGGTCGGGCTGGCCGGACGGGGAGACGATTTCGCGGGGGCGTATTCATCGGGGATGAAGCAGCGCCTGAAGTACGCTCTGGCGATCGTGCGGGACCCGGAAATCTTGTTCATCGATGAGCCGACTTCAAACCTCGACGAGGCCGGGAAGAAGATCGTGTTCGATTTGATCAAGAATTATCGCAACGACGCCATTTTGGTTATCGCCACCAACGAAACGGAGGAATATACGCTTGCCGAAAAGCGGTGTCAACTTGGCGGGTAGGACGCTCGCGGTAATGCGCAAGGACCTGAAGGCGGAATTCCGGAGCAGGTACGCTCTGAATGCCGTCATCATGTTCGCACTGGTGACCTTGACCGTGATTTCGTTCGCGCTGGGGATATTGCGGCTTTCTCCTGAAATGCTGGCGGCGCTGTTCTGGATCGTGGTTTTTTTCGCTTCGATGTCGGGATTGGCGCAGACCTTTATCCGCGAGGAAGAATCGGGGACGTCGCTGGTGCTGAAACTTACGGCGGACGGGACTTCGGTATTCTTCGGGAAAGCGCTGTTCAACCTGCTGTTATTGTTCATGTTAGCGATTTTGATCGTGCCGCTGTTTATCGTTCTGTTGAAGGCGCAGATTGTGTCGTGGCCGATCTTCCTGGCGGCGGTGATTCCGGGGTTGATCGGTTTGGCGGGGGCGACGACGATTATCGCGGCAATTGTGGCACAGGCCTCGGTTAAGGGAACCTTGTTCACCGTTAT
>JBFZFV010000118.1:0-39603 GCA_041306185.1 Candidatus Zixiibacteriota bacterium | reverse complement strand
TGGAACAGACTCCGCACGAAGCCATGTAGTACTTCCGCCGCCGGGGATATTCCTTCCCGCAGTGGGGGCAGGCATAGAGGTAATTGTACGGAGCCCGGAGCGCCGGATGATCATGCGCCTTCAGCGATACCCCCAGCCGTTTCGCGACCGCCTTGAATTTGGCGTCGTGGTCAGGGTATTTGATATGAATCATCTCATGCATCAGGGTATCCTCGACCTCCTCCGGGAAAATCTCGTGGTAACGGCGGCCGATTTTGATCAGCTTCCGTCCCGGAGTGTATGTCCCGGCTATCAGCATCCGTTCGGAATAGCGGATTTCGACCGATGGGAGTTCCCCCCCGAAATGGACCATGTTGAAAACGTCGAACAGCCGGTACAGCTCTTCGACTGATGGAAGGGTGGGCTTCGGTTTGTCGGTTTTCCCGGTTCCGCCGGGAATCGATATTATTTCAGGGCTGTCGGCCGGGCACTCGTCAAAGAGGCTGAGATTCCGCAGCCGCAGCGCCGCTTTCTGTTTCTGTGTCATTTTCATGCGGATATACTACTCCCGAACAGGGGGAAAGTGCAAACACAAATTGAGGCATTCATAAAAAAACCCCCGACCGAAGCCGGGGGTTGGCTGCTTAACTTTCAATTGGGTAAATGGATAGCCCGCTTGTTAACTTTCAGACCGGCCTCCATCAGGGCCTCGGATAAGGTCGGATGGACCGCCATGATATGCCCGAGGTCTTCGGCGGTAGCGTCGAATTCCAGCATTGCGGTGGCGGTGTAGATGAGGTCGCCGGCGTGCGGCCCGAAAATGTGGACCCCGAGAATCTCATCGGTTTCCTCGTCGGCGATTACTTTCGCGAACCCGTCGGTGGCCAGGGTCGCCACGGCTTTGCCGATTCCGCGATAGGTGAAGTTGCCGACCTTGTACTTCCGCCCGGATGCCTTGGCCTCTTTCTCGGTCATACCCACTCCGGCGATTTCCGGGTCGGTGAAGACGGCGTACGGGACCGATTTCCAGTCGGCTCCAAGACTGTCGCCTTCGATAGCTTCGACCGCGGCGATCCCTTCGTGCGAGGCCTTGTGGGCCAGGAGCAAGCCTCCGGCGACATCGCCGATGGCGAAGATGTTGGCGACATTGGAACGCATCCGCTTGTCGACTTTGACGAAGCCTTTGTCATCCGTTTTGACGCCGATCTTTTCGAGGTTCAGCCCCGAAGTATTCGGCTTCATTCCGGCGGCGACAAGCACGAGATCGAACGCGATTTCCTTCTTGCCTTCCTTGGTTTCGATCTCCAGCTCCATCTTGTTCCCCTTCTTTGTCGCGGAGAGAACTTTGGAGGAGGTCATGATCTCCATTCCCTGTTTGCTCAGGGCTTTTTCGGCGGCAGCGGAGATGTCGGCATCGAGGGTCGGCAGGACGGCGTCCATGATTTCCACGACGGTCACTTCGGCGCCGAGGGTATTGTAGACCGAGGCCATTTCGACTCCGATGGGACCGGCTCCCACGACCGCCATCTTCTTGGGGATGCGGGGGAGGTCGATCGCCTCGCGGGCTCCGATGACCAGTTTGCCGTCGCGCTTGAGCATCGGCAGGTCCATGGGATTGGTGCCGGTGGCGATGACGAAGAACTCAGCCTCGATACGAACGGTGCCGTCTTCGTTAACGACGTCGATTTCTTTCTGGGAAACGAACGAGGCGCGCCCCATGTACTTCTTGACTCCGGCTTTGTCGAGGAGCATGCCGACTCCGCCGGTGAGGCGCTTGACGCAGTCGTCCTTGTGCTTGCGGAGCTTATCGAGGTCGACTTCGACTTTGTCGATCTTGAGGCCGATGCGGTCCGCGTGTTCGATGGTGCGCTTGAGCTCGGCAACGTACAATAATGCCTTCGACGGGATGCATCCCCAGTTGAGGCAGACGCCGCCGATGTATTCCTTTTCGATCAGCGCGGTTTTGATTCCGAGCTGGGCCGCCCGGATGGCCGCGACGTATCCGCCGGGCCCGGCGCCGATCACTACCAGTTTATATTTATCAGCCATTATATCTCCCCTCTCAAACCACTTCCAGAATCCAGCTTTCGGGATCCTCCAGGTACTCGATCATGCGGCGCAAAAACTGCACGGCGTAAGCCCCGTCGATGACGCGATGATCGAACGACATTCCGAAATTCAGGATCGGGCGGATGACGATTTCTCCGTCGCGCACGACCGGCTTGTCGACGATGGCGTGCACTCCGAGGATGGCCACCTGCGGTTTGGCGATAATCGGAGTCGACGCGGTGGCGCCGTAACCTCCGGCGTTGGTGATGGAAATCGTGCCGCCGGTGATATCCTCGTGCGAGAGCTTATCGGCGTTGGCTTTGTCGGCCAGTTCGCGGAAACCTTTGGCGATTTCGAGGACCGATTTTTGTTCGCAGTGCTTCAGGACCGGCACAATCAACGAATTATCGCGGGCGACGGCCATGCCGATGTTGAAGTACTTCTTGACGTGCAGGTTGTCGTCCACCAGATTGGAATTAATCCAGGGGTATTCACGGGCCGCGAAAATAATCGCTTTCGCGATAAAGGGCATGTACGTAACGCGGACGCCGTGTTTTTGTTCGATGCGGTCGACGTTGCGTTTGCGCCAGTCCTTGAGTCTGCTCATATCGCATTCGTCGAAAGTGGTAACATGCGGGATGGTGAATGCGGAATTGACCATGTGCTGCGATATGACCTTGCGAACGCCGGTGATCGGGATGATTTCTTCCGGTTCGGCATCGGGGAATTTGAAGTCGGGCTTGATGGTATCGACGCGGTGACGCATATCGATGTATTTGACGACATCATCCTTGGTAACCCGGCCGTTGCCGCCGGTACCGTCGACCTTTCGCAAGTCGATGAAATGCTCGCGGGCCAGGCGTCGGACTACCGGAGACGATTTCATGGCTTTGATACCGGATTCGATAGCTTCGTTGTCGGCGTGGATGCCGATTTTCTCGTGGTGCTGGCGGGCCATGACGAATTCCTGGGCAGGTTCGGATGCTTCCTGTTCCTGCGGGATATGCTCTTTGCCGTCGGCGGCTTCCGTTTTGAAGGTTTTGGCTTCGCTGGCCTTGGCCCCTTCGCCGACTTCCATGATAGCGATGGCCGTACCGATTTCCACGGTGGTATCGGCCGCGACCAGGTGCTTTTTCATGACACCGTCGTACGGCGAGGGTACTTCAACGTTTATCTTATCGGTCATGATTTCGACGAGGGGATCATCGACCTTGACCGCCTCCCCTTCTTTCTTTAGCCATTTAACAATGGTCCCTTCAACGACCGATTCACCCAAAGGAGGGACTACGACTTTATATTCTTCCATTTTGCCTCCCTAATATTCCATAACTTTTTTGACAACTCGGGTTATTTTATCAGCATTCGGAAGGAAGAAGCGTTCCATCGGCGGCGCAAAGGGAGCGTTAGGGACATCGAGTCCGCAAACGCGCTGCACCGGAGCATCGAGGTAATCGAATATTTCTTCCATAATGGACGCGGCCACTTCTGCCATCACTCCTCCGGTTTTGGTATTTTCCTGGACGAGGACAGCACGCGAGGTTTTCTTCACCGATTCGAAAATGGTTTCGCGATCCCACGGCAACAGAGTCCGCATGTCGATCAGTTCACAGGAGATGCCGTCCTTTTCAAGACCTTCAATTGCCTGAAGACATTTATGATACATCAAACCGTAGGCTACCAGGGTAACGTCTTTGCCCTTTTTGCGGACCGCGGCCTTGCCGATAGGAACGGTGAAATCGTCTTCGGGGATCTCTTCTTTGATCCAGCGGTACAATTTCTTGTGCTCGAAATATATGACCGGGTCGTCTCCGCGAATGGCCGATTTAAGCAATCCTTTGGCGTCGTACGGAGTCGAGGGCAATATGACAATCAGTCCCGGCTGGGAGAAGAACCACTGCTCGTTGGTCTGCGAATGGTAGATTCCGCCGCCGACTTCTCCCCCGCAACATACCCGCAAGGTCATGGGACAGGTCCACTGACCGCCGGAACGGTAACGCATCTTGGCGGCCTGCTGCATGATTTGGTCCATCGAAGGAGTGATGAAATCGGCAAACTGGATTTCCGGCACTGGCCGAAGCCCGACCATGGCGGCGCCGACCGCACCACCGGCGATATACACTTCCGATATCGGAGCATCGATGACCCGATCCGGACCGAATTTATCAAGCAATCCTTTGGTGGCCTTAAAGACACCACCGTACAGCGCAATATCCTGCCCGATCATGAATACTCTCTCGTCACGCGCCATTTCTTCATGCAACGCGTCATTTATTGCCTGAATAAAACTAACCTGTTTCATATTTCCGACTTGCCCTCCATTCCCTTAAAATTCGTCCCGACGGACCGGGAAATTATCGGAGTATACGTCATTATAGGCTTCTTCCGGTTCGCAATATTCTTCTTTTTCCGAGACTTCGATGGCCTCTTCAATCTCGGCGTTGATGGTATCGACAATTGCTTCACGCTTTTCAGTCGTCAGAAGGCCAATCTCCATCAGTATTTTTTCCGCCCTGGCTACGGGGTCCTTTTTTTTCCAGACTTCGATTTCGTTGTCGGTGCGGTAATCGGCGGGATCGATTTCAGAATGGCCATAGTACCGATAAGTCTTGCATTCGATGAGGGTAGGACCCTGCCCTGCCCGGGCTTTTGCGATGGCTTCCGCGGAGGTCTTATGGACAAGAAAGACATCATTGCCATCAATGGTGACGCCTGGAAATCCATAGGCTTTGGCCCGATCGGAAAAATCGGTAATACCTGCCTGCAATGTCGCCGGAACCGATTCGGCCCAGAGGTTATTCTGACAGATATATACAACCGGGAGTTTGTGAACCCCGGCATAGTTCAAGGCTTCGTGCCATCCTCCGCGTGAGGTTGCCCCTTCGCCGAAAAACGCCACCACAACGTTATCATTTTTCTGAATTTTAAAGGCCATAGCGCATCCGGTTCCTACCACGGTTTGTCCGGCCAGAGTCGACGCCGCGACCATTACCCCCTTGGCCTTGGAGCTGTAGTGGCAGGGATGGGTTTTGCCTTTATCCGGGGAATTCCTTCGGGCGAAGTTATGCGCGAATATTTCCACCAGAGGAACCCCTTTGGTAATGGCCGCACCCAATTCACGGTGGGAAGGGGCGATTATATCGGCGTCGCGAAGTCCATAGGTCGGACCTACGGTGGTGGCTTCCTGACCGACCGCCGAATAATAGGTCCCGGCAAATCGCCCCTGACGGTAGAGTTTACGGAATCTTTCGTCTACCAGGCGGGTGCGCAGGAGATATTCATAAAGACCAAGCATGGTCTGATCCGGGAGATCAGACTCCTTTTGAGATGGTTTCTTTTTGGCCGCTTTGCTCGCTGGCATTTATCCTCCAAAAAACATATAAATAATGGATATACGCAAATTAGGCGAAAAGAAAGGATTTTTAGAAAACTCTTTCAAATCACAGGTGAATATATAACAACAAACTCCCGCCTTACATCTGGAAACTCGCCAATATATCGATACAGAAAGGCCGGAATCTTTCGACTCCGGCCCGTAACCTCAATAACTTTCCTCGGTTAAAACGGTTTTCCCCATGAAAACGCGATAAATATAAAAGGTGTAGGCAATTACAAGGGGCATCCCGATCAGAGCGATAATCAACATGACCGTTAAAGTCCGCTGCGTCGAGGAGGCATTGTAAATAGTCAGGCTGTAAGCCAGATCTATACTCGACGGAACCAGCCTTGGGAACATCCCTATTGCCGCTAAACCAAGCATACTTGCTATTGTTACGCAAGAAGATAAAAAGGCTTTGAAAAATTTGCCGGCTTTAAGGGCAATCGGAAAATAAATAAGGACTGCGAGCAGCAATACCATAAAAAGGTAAAAGAGCGGATTGCCGAGAATTCCCTCAAAAAGGAACCCGGCTTCCATCATGGTATAAAGGGTGGCAAAAATATAAAGTATTACAGTCGCCATCCAGCCTCCGGACGCCCAGGATTTCATTCTTTCCCGCTGATCGCCATCGGATTTGACTGTCATATAGGCCGCGCCGTGTGTAACCATCAATGCCAGACTTAGGACTCCGATCACAATGGAATATGGATTCAATAATTCCAGAAATCCGCCGAGATAACGGCCTTCGGAATCAATGGGAACGCCCCTCAAAATATTACCGACCGCTACGCCAAACAGGACAATCGCCAGCAGGCTTCCGAGTCCGAATGCCCAATCCCACGATCTTTTCCAGGCGTTCGATTCCACTTTTCCCCGGAACTCGAGCGATACAGCTCTGGCGATAAGTGCGGTCAAGACCAGCATCAAAGCCAGATAAAATCCGCTGAAAACGGTAGCGTAAACAATTGGAAAAGCCGCAAACAGAGCCCCTCCGCCTGTAAGCAGCCAGACTTCATTGCCATCCCATACCGGACCGATGGCATTGAGATTAATGCGACGCTCCTTTTCATTTCTGGCGAATAAATGGAGGACACCGACTCCAAGATCGAAGCCATCGAGAATGGCATAGCCGATTATCAACACTCCAAAAAGGAGAAACCAGGTCGTATTGAGATCCATCATGCCACCCCCTCTCCGGAAACCGGTTCAGGACCGTGCTTGATTTTGCGGTACATCAGAAAAATATAAACAGCACCGAGCAGAAGGTAGATTATAGAAAACAATATAATCGAGAACCAGACTTCGCCGGCCGTCACGTTGAAGGAAAAGGCCTCATCGGTCCTCAGCATTCGATAGACAATCCAGGGCTGACGTCCAACCTCAGCGGCAACCCAGCCGAACTGAGTGGCGGCCAGAGGAAGCGGTATCGAGACGACAAAGGCCCATAAGAGCCATTTTTTCTGAAACAGCTTTCCTCCGCGAAGCAGATAAACCGAAAGAGCGGTAATTCCTATGAAGAACATCCCGAGAACAACCATATTATGGAATGAAACAAAGGTAATCCAGAGCGGAGGGATTTCATCGGGAGGGAATTCATTTATACCCTGGACATGGGCATCGATATCTCCAAAAGCCATCCAACTGAGTATGCCGGGAATTTTAATTTCGGCGCCCAGTTCGGGCGGGACGGCATTGACGATTCCAAAGAGGACCAGTGGAGCCCCCGTTTGCCCGGTATAAAGCCCCTCGATGGCCGCGAATTTTTCCGGCTGGGTATGGGCGACCTGGCGGGCATGTTCATGGCCGGTAGGATAGACGGCGAGAACCGATACAATCAATCCGAATATGACCGACAGCCTGAGAGACCGCTTGGCTAATTCTGCCCGGTGATTCTTAAGGATAAGCCAGGCGCTGACACCGGCCATAAAGAAAGCTCCCGCGATCAACGATGCCACAATGGTGTGGAAATATCTTACCAGGGTGGAATCGTTGAAGACGGCGGCCCAGAAATCGACCAATTCGGCTCTGCCGTTCTGAATAACATATCCGGCCGGTGTTTGCTGCCAGGAATTGGCGACGATAATCCAAAACGCGGAAATGGTGGCGCCGATCGCGACCATCAAAATGGAAAACCAGTGGACTCTTTTGGATACCTTTTCTCTGCCAAAGAGGTACAACCCAAGAAAGGCCGATTCCATAAAGAAAGCGAAAACCCCTTCTGCTGCAAGAGGCGCGCCGAAAATGTCTCCGACAAATTTGGAATATTCGGCCCAGTTGGTTCCGAACTGGAATTCCATCACGATTCCGGTAGCGACACCTACCGCGAAAGTGAGAGCGAACAATTTTCCGAAAAATTTACCGAGCGCCACCCAGGCGGCATCCCCGGCCCGCCAGCCTTTCCATTCCACAATAACCAACAGCCAGGCCAGCCCGATAGAGAGCGGCGGAAAAAGAAAATGGAATCCGATGGTAATTGCGAATTGGATTCGCGAAAGAAACAGGGCATCTGCATCCATACCTACATCCCCCAACCCCGACGAAAGCAGGGTAATATTTAATTACTTAATTGCAAATCAGCCCTTACACAAAGTCCTTTTATTATTCTGCCGCGGCAGGAGGAGTATAGACCCGCTGTCCCAGTTCGCGGTCCATCATAAACAACCCCTCTTTGCTTTGCCCGATCATATCGAGCTGGTCGACGATGCCGCTGGCGGTCGATTCTTCCTCGACCTGTTCGTCGACAAACCATTGCAGGAAAGAATTCGATGCGAAGTCCCGTTCGGCCATCGCCAGACTCACCAGGTTGTTGATCATATCGGTTACTTTCTGTTCATGAGCATAGGCGGTCTTGAAAATATCGAGCGGAGAACCCCATTCGATAGGAGGGCAATCGATGGCCTTAAGGATGACTGAGCCGTCCCGTTCGATGACAAAATCATAGATTTTCATGGCATGGAACATTTCTTCCTGGGCCTGGACTCTCATCCAGTTGGCAAAGCCGTTCAGATTGGCGTTGGAGAAATGGGCCGACATCGACAGGTACAGGTAGGCCGAGTACATTTCGGCATTGACCTGGGCATTCATTGCATCCTGCATTTTATTACTGATCATTCCCATATATTCTGATCCCGCCATACCGGCCGCTAACCGGCATGGTTAATGATTTCGGGTCTTATGTACCTGCCGATCAGTTTTCGGCAAGCACGGTGTCGTCGTATTCAATCTCGAAACGAAGTTTGTGTTTCGCTTCTTCGATGGCCAGGCTTTCGAAAACCTGTTTGACTTCAGGTTTATCGGCCATCGCGGCTAGATCGGTGTAAAGTTTGAACGATGCCTTTTCCGACTGCATGGCAGCAATCAAAGCTTCCTGGTAATCGAAATTTCCTTCGAGGAAGCGGGTGTCCTGAACCGTTTCGGCGATTTTGAGATTCATCACCTTCTGATTCGAAGAAAGCATCAGCTTCCCGGCCTTCACATTCTGGAGCTTGGCCTTATGGCTTTTTTCCTCGAGCGCGAATTGCTCGAAAATATCTTTCATGTGCTTTTTCTTCATCTTGCCGGCCAGGCCGGAATAGAATTCGGCGGCATCCTCTTCTTTGGATATCGCAAAATCGAGAATTTCATCGACGGATTTGAATTTCACTGTGCCTCCTATCATGCATCTTGGTCCGAAGAGACCGCTTTTATTCTTTAATTCTGATTATTCCTTTTTCCAAAGTCCGTGCAGGTTGCAATATTCCCGCGCCGTCACATTTTCGGCGAGGACTTTGAATTCCGCAATCGGTTTGTCGCCCGGCTTCAAAAATTGACGGCAGGTTTTGCCGTCGGCATCGATTTCAATCCACTGGATATAATGGCTATCCTCCATGGGATGAGCCACGGAACCAACCGCCACTTTGTATCCGTTGGGGGTTTTTTCGATTACCGGAACGTGCTTTTCGAGGGCCGCATCGGTGGTGTTTTCGGAAAGAGATATCATCGGTTGGCCGCAACAGACCAGGGTCCCTCCTCCGACATTCAACACCTCGACCATATTGCCGCATTTCGAGCAGCGATAGACGTTATTTCGTTTCATTTACTTACACTTACTCCCAGTTATATCATTCAGCTCGGTATCCGTTATGCGTACGGGTACATTCCGTCTTTTATTTTAGCCAGGTTGGCCAGGACCAGATTGTGCTTCTTTTCGTCTTCCATCAGGTAGTTCAGAAGGTATTCGGCGACCAGCATCTTCTTGCCTTTCAGGGCATCCAGAGAAGCCTGGGCCAGCTCAACCGTCTTTTCTTCAATCTCGATATGTTTTTCAATGAGATCCCAGACATCGGCGAGTTCATCCGGGTTCAAGACTATGGCCTTCTTTTCGAGGGTATCGGCGATGAATTCCTGGACACGGTAATGGAATTGGGAATCTCGCTGGATGATTTCCATCACCAGACGGACTATTGGGTTTTTGGTCTTTTCAATGATTCTTCCGGTGGAAGAAACGGAGCTGTTTTCGACTTTCTGCCAGCGCCGCATATTATCGACGATCTGTTTTTGAATTTCCTTTGTTGACACGATAGACCTCCTGGACTAATTCCGATTATTTTGCCCTTTATTGGGATTAAGTTTACATATTTTGGCATGCAAAGTCAATTCGAAGTTGGGCTTTTAATTATACCAAAGCGGTCGGTTTTAAAGCCGGCCCCTTTGCATTTGAGACAAAGGCCATAATATTCAATGGAATAGCCGACAACTTCATAGCTGTTATCCGGCATTTTAACCGATTCGAGTTCCGGACCAATTCTTTGGGGCATATCGTCGACCCTTCCGCACGAAAGGCAATGGATATGGCCGTGATTGGAAGTATCAGCGTCAAACCGGCGATTCTCCATGGTATTAATAATGCGCACCAGTCCGAGGCCATTCAGAACCTCAAGGTTACGATAGACCGTTCCAAGGCTGATTCTTGGGAGTCTTTTACGGACAATATCATGGAGTTCCGCGGCGGTAGGGTGAATGCGGTTTTTATCCAGCTCTTCAAGGATAATCCGGCGTTGCCGGGTCATACGGTGTTTTCTTGCAACAGCCTGTTCCATTATCAGGAATAATTACTAATAAGACTTTAAAAGTCAAGCCCTTTTTAGAGGATTCTGGAAATATCTATCAGGAGCGAAATTGCTTTTCGGCCAGTTCACGATACAGGGTGGATTTATTCAGAAGCTCGGAGTGAGTCCCCTGTTCGATTATCTTGCCCCGGTCCATCGTGACAATCCGGTCGGAATGGAGGACGGTGCTGAGACGATGGGCGATAATAATGGCGGTTTTGTCCCGTAGAATTTCTTTAAGGGATTCCTGTATCAGGAATTCGGAATTGGAATCGAGGGCGGATGTCGCTTCATCGAGAATAATTATGGCCGGATTTTTCAGGATGGCCCGAGCCAGGCAGATCCGCTGTTTTTCCCCTACCGAGATATTGACTCCCCGTTCCCCGATATGGCTCTGGAATTTGTTCGGAAGATTGTCAATGAAATCGAAGATGTTGGCCGACTTGGCCGCCGCAATTACATCGTCAAGATCGGCATCGGATTTCGAATAGGCGATATTATCGAATATCGTGGCGTTGAACAGGAGCGGTTCCTGATCGACCAGTGAGATATTTCGACGCAATGATGCGATTGAGATTTCTCTTAAATCGATACCATCGATCTTGATTGAACCTTCCGAGGGGTCCAAAAAGCGGAAGATCAAATTGATAAGGGTGGTTTTTCCGGACCCGGACGGTCCCACAATAGCGATTTTTTCTTTGGGCCTGATGGACAGGTTTAAATTCTTAATTGCAAACGAACCGTCATTATACTTGAACGACAGATTATCAAGGACAATTTCACCATTGGGATTTTTCAGTTCGATGGCGTTCGCCAATTCCGGGATTGATTCCTGCAGATCGAGGTATTCGAAGACTCTATCCACCGAAGCCATGGCACGTTTTACTTCAATATGGGTGGAGGCCAGACCGCGAATCGGCGAATAAAGATAGGTCAGCAGCATATAGAATGCAATCAGGGCACCGAGCTGCATTGAACCTGCTGCAATAAGGTAAGCCCCCCAGGCCAGGACAATAATCGGCCCTATCATATTAATGAACTGCACAAAATTCGCGGCCAGCGAGCTGTAAACGCTGTTCTTGATATAAAGGCCGGTCAAATCCTCCATAATCAAGTCGACCTTTTCCTTTTCCCGCACTTCCTGATTGAAAGCCTTGACGGTTTTGATACTCAAAAAGGCCTCCTGCAATTTCGAAGAAAGCCTGGCCAGGTTTTCCTGCAATCCCCGATTTACCAGATGCAATTTCAACCCGAATATCTTTACCACCCAGATCGTTAAAGGAACCGGCAACAGCGCAAAGAGAGTCAAATACCAGTTTATCGATAACAGGTAGATCATTATCGCGACCAGCATGAGGATATTGGTGAAAAACATCAGGAGGGTTACGGTCAATAGACTCTGAACGTTCTGGATATCGGATAAAATTCGCGACATCATCTCCCCTGTTTCGTGCCGGCTGTAAAAACTCAGGGATTGCTTCTCAAGGTGGAAAAACAATCGCGAGCGCAAGTCGGCGATAATATTGGCTCCGACCAGCCCGACCAGGTAATCCCTGAAATATGAAAACAACACCTGCGCCAGATATATTCCAAGAAGGAGAAGTGCAAAATATATAACCGGAGTCAAACTGACCTTGCCCGCTGATGCATCTGACAATCCCGGAATAAGAACATCAATCATGTATCGAATGGCTCCCGGCAGGGCAATCAGCAGGCCCGCCAGAACCATCATTACCAGGAAAGTAAATACTTCCTGCTTCCAGTACGGTTTCAAGTAGCGAAGCAGGCGAATGATTTTGGCGCGATCAACCGACATAATTTCAACCGGAGGACTTAATGACTCCCGTAAAGGTTATTTCAACATCTGCCGGAGAATTGAGTTTCTATTCCCTTGCAGTCTCCGGCTCCTTAAAGCGGCCCAGTAATTCCGCGATAAACGGGTCGATATCGGCGTCGATTCCTTGTGCCCGCTCGATCCGGTAGATGCAATATGGGTTATCGGCCCGTTTTCCGGTCGCGGCAACGGAAGTGGTGGCGCATCCTCCGCGGCAAAGAGGAAGATATTTGCAATCGTAGCAGAATCCATCGGCGGTCTCGCGGGTGAATTTCCGGTTGTAGGCGAAGGCGTCGGGACGATTCCAGATTTCCGTAAACGAGGAATCTCTGATATTGCCCTCTATGAACTGCGGCTGCATCGACAGGCAGCCTTTGACATTCCCATTCGATTCGATCCCGGCCGCTCTTACCCCGGCATAGCATCCCAGGTACGGATCTCCATCTATCAACTTTGGACCGAGACAACCGTAATAACCGATATTTTCGCCGACGTCGATATCGATTTCATCCTGCTTTTTCAATTCCAGGATTTTATCTATCAAACGCGGGAAGTTATCCATGGTCAATACCAGATCGGCATGTTCCATCATTCTCCCGGTTGAAGTAGTCATCTGGATGCGCCACTGGGGGCAGCCGCAATCGATCAGGATCCTTTTTATTTCGTATAGTTCTTTAAGATTAATATTGGAAATCTGCGATACGGCGCAAAACTTATGGGCACCCCTTTTTGCCATATGCTTCAAGGCGTTGGTTGCCCCCTTGAAGCTGTCCGCACGCTGGCGGATAAAGTTATGCGTCTTTTCGGTTCCGTCGAGGCTGACTCCGACATTGCGGAATCCTATATCGGCAAAATCGTTGGCGATCTCGGGAGTAACGAGATAGCCGTTGGTAATCAAGTACGGCCTGATACCGTTTTGTTTAACGCGATATCCCAATTCGCGCCAATCCGGGCGAAGCAGCGGCTCCCCTCCGGAAAGGGTTATTTCCTGCGTTCCCAAAAGGGCCAGTTCATCGATTAACGAAAGCGCTTCTTCGGTGGTTAATTCGTCTGGGCGTTTGCGCCCCGCCGAAGTTCCGCAATGAAGACAACGCATATTGCAGGCAAAGGTTATTTCCCAGATTACGGCATGCGGGTAAAATCTAATCGTACTCATAATTTCTCCCTGGCCAGTTCGGCGTCTTGTTCTTTTTGGAGTTGCTCGCGTCGGCGAGAAATGGCAATTATATCGAGCATAGAATCAAGATTATGTTTCCAGGTTTCGCACCGTTCCTCACCCTTCAGGCCGCGGTCGATACGACGCGATGGACATCCCCCCATACAAATAGGAAGGATCTCGCAGGTACGGCACGATTCGTCGGTGAATGGGTCGAAGTCGAAATACTCCCTGAATATCGGATGCTGGAAATCGAAATCGTCGGCGATATTCCCGCAGGATTTCTCCTTTATGCCGACATGGTTATAACAACGGTACAGGTCGCCGTCGGGATCGATTAAATGCGCGCCAATCCCCTGTGCCATGCAGTATACGCTTATCGGAGACGGGAGTTTCTGGACGTGGAATCCGTTATCGAGCAGCAGCCGATAGTACTTCACTTCGGCCTGTGAAAATTCATTGGCATTATAGCAATGATCGGCGATATTGGCGCAGACACTGCTAGCCGGTTCCAGTTGACCGAAATATACTCCGATCTTTTTCTGCAATCCGGCCCGTACCAGTTCATCGAGCAGTTCTTTTATAATTTCTTCGCTGAAATTTCTATCGACATTCACCCTGACCCCGATGCCGATGTAATCCGAGGCGTATTTTATATTTTCCAGAATCCGGTCGAAGCTCCCATTGCCGTTTTTTAACGGCCTGCGGGTATCGTGAATGCGTTTCGGGCCATCAAGCGTTACCTGGAGAATGGAAACCTTAAGCTCGCGAAGTCTATGGACATTATCTTTACTAAGCAGGTAGCCGTTGGATATCATGGAAGAGGAATAGCGGAAGTTCTTCTCTTTGGCCATATCAAGCAACTTGTTCGTTAGTTCCTCGATTATACCCAGAGCCAAAAGCGGTTCGCCGCCGTACCAGTTGATATCGACTCGATTCAGTGCGTCTGCCCGTTCGCCGATCCGTTTCATGATGGCATCAATGGTATCGCTATTCATCCGCCCAGGTTTATTTTCTTCATAGCAATACTTACAGCCCAGGTTGCAGTTCAGGGTCGGAGCGATGGTTAGTCCCAGCGTGGTTTGGTCATAACGGTGCAGATTGTGGGCGAATTTCAGCGAGGCGGTTTCATCGCCATTCGCGGGAAGAACGAATTTGCCGAACTTCAACTGCTCAAGCAAAGCATTATCCTCATCGGAGAAATTGTTGTGATTCGACACTGATAGTTTTTCAGATATGGCCAAATAGCGGCTGTAATTTTCCCCGGTCATTAGGGCCACGGCTCCCGACAGGGCATTAAATGCTACGAAATAGTCTTCCTGCCAGGGCTGGAAATGGTTGTAGTTCGATATTTTGTACATCTTTTTGTTTCGTGCAGTTTCTTTTTAAATCGCCGGGAGGAGTATTCAAGTCTCCTCCCGGTCGGGATCAGTTACATTGTCGGATCAATTCCGTACAGCGGTTTTATCCCGCAGAAAGCACTGCATCCCTTCAAGTAGCAAACATACGGTCTGCAAGGGGGAGCAACGATTTCGGTGGGATCAATAAGATAAATCACTCTTACACCTCCTCCGGAATCCGGCGGTTAAAGGTTAACTTAATCCCCGGGCCCGACCCTATTATCGAACCCATAAATCAATACTTATTAATGCAATTATAATTTTTTGAAGTACCGGTACTATCCGGCCAGTTCTTAATTGACCCAAATAACACCGGGAAGAGAATCCCATTCTCTTCCCGGTTAGGATTGATCAGCACATTGTATCGATACCATACAATGGTTTCACCAGACAGAAATACTTCGATGTACACAAGTATGTCTTGCATGGTTTCAGGCTGGGATCATTGGGGTCAATCAGATAAATCACTCTTACACCTCCTCCAAAGTCCTCAGGTTACCGGTTCAATCAATCCTCGCAGTATGCCATAAGGCATGCCGCGGTAAATCTAATTTCAACGCTATACCGCGACCGATACCCGCAATGACTTGAGCCAAACGGGCAAAGGGCGAAATGCTATGTCGAACCGTCATTAATAACCGAATATCATCGATATTCGTTACATGTAAGATGTCAATAATAAACCAGCGATGCGCTGTCGGTCGCGGAGTCCATCCCCTATCAATGAGCGCGGAGGCTTTTCACACATAGACCGTGCTCTTTAAATGAAGATATGAGAGTAGTAAGTCGGTGTCAAGAAAATTCCGTTTATTTGTTAAACACCGGCTTCTCGCGGAGATTAATGTACATAAAAAACTGGAGCCGAGGGGAGTCGAACCCCTGACCTCTTGACTGCCAGTCAAGCGTTCTCCCAACTGAACTACGGCCCCAATTGGATTTTTAATATATGAGTCGGAGAAGTATAGTCAAGCGAATTATTCTTCAAAAACAGCCGGATTCCGTTGACCTTCGGCAACTTCCCGGATTCCCCCCTGATCAATATCGATCATTCTGCCCGAAGCGGTATTGCGATACCGCAAGGATTCCAGGTTGGAAAGTTCGTCCACGACCTTTTGAATTCTCGATGCGGCTCCGGCGATAGCCCGGATTTTGGAAACGATGTCGTCGGCCAAAAAATTATACCTGCTAAGAAGTATCTCGGCGTTGGCGGCTATAGACATCAGAGGGTTATTGATTTCATGGCTGAGAGTCGCCGCAGTCGAAATCACGGTATCGAGTTCGGTTTGACCGGAAACTTCAACGAAACGCCTGCGGATTGAAAGGGATTTATGTCCCTCCGGTAAGAATTTATGCTGTACTTCTCCGTCGTCCACGTTCGACAGGTTTATCAGGAAAACCGGTATATCCTGATTACGGGATTGTCTGAGAACATTCAGGAATTCCGATATCATAGCGGAACTGATCGCTCCGTTCAATACGACCAAATTGTAATTTACATGTTTGATTTTTTCTATGAAAGTATCGATATCGGCGGCCGATTCAACGGATGATTCCCCATCAAACCAGTCCGGCATTTTGAATTGCTTGTCGGCGGAATTGTCGAATCCGCCCGCCAAAATCCTGATTTGCCTGCACATAATCTTTATCAATCGCTGAAATTCAGAGTTATTGAGCTGCCGGCCGCCGAGGCTTGAATATCCACTTTTGCCTTGATGGCTTTCAGAACCCGGCCTACTATAAAATACTCGGGATTATACTTTTTCGGACCGGCGTCATTGGCCGCCTGAGGAAGGTGATATGCGAAATTCGGGCTGTTTCCCTGGCCGAATCCGGGAATCGAGAAGACCAGAACATTTCCTCGCTCGAGCCTGTTAGCAGTTATAGCCACGGGAGGGGAATCAGGTGACGGATTAGTCGCAGCGATGTTCGATAGAATCGAGGCCATCACCTCGGCCATTAATTCCCGATCGGTATTCAGTAACAGGGAATCTCTCAGTTCATAAAGGGGATTCTGCCGATCGGGCAGGCTGACCGTCTGGGCGGCCTTTTCGAGAATTTTCGATAATTCGACCTGTTCGAATTTGAGGTCCTTATTCAGGAATTCAAGCAGCCGCATTATTCTTTTATGGCTTTCGAGGTACTGGCGGCAGTGATTCTGGATATTATTCAGGTGCTCGCGCCCTTCGCGCGCCAGTTGGCGGTACGATTTAGCCGACAGCATCACTGCGTCTTTGCTGATAGTGTTTATAAATTGCTCCGCGGAGGTGGTCACGGCTCCGATAAGGTCGCGGTCTTCGCTATTGATTTGATCGACCAGTGTGCCACGGAAAAGCATAAGACCATATTCGGCGCCGGCGAATGATTTCGAGTCAAGGTCTACTACCTTAAGGTATCGCCGGCTGTTATTGAATTCGACCAGCAATTCCCGGTTGACCGAAAGTTCCGACGACTCGGATTTGAACAGGCTTTTGTCTTCGATCAACGCTTTTTCCTGGCGGAGGCCGGATTCCGGATGGAATAATTGAAAAACGTTATCGACTGAAGCCAGCGCCTGGTCTCCCGATACGAAGCGGCTGAATTCTTTCGAGATGTTTCCGTTGCGATGCAGTGCCATGAAGGTGCAATCGTAGGCGACGATGAACTTATGAATCAGTTCGTTCAGGTTATTCTTTTCTTTTTTTTCGTACCATCTATGAGAAACGTGCGAATATAGGGCGTTCCCGATTATATTCGAGGTGATTTTGTACGTTTCGGTAATGTCGCCGCTGTTTACACCGGAAATAATTCTCAGGACACCCCAGCAATGCTCCCTGCAAACCAAGGGCCGGCAAAACTCGAAGGTGGAACCGGAGGCCGCGGGGTCGGGGATAATCGGCTCTTTTTTTGCGGCAACATCGATGTGGCGGTTGTCTATATCTACGGGAGCCGTCGTACCCTCGATATTGAGATTATAATTTTCGGAAAGTTGTACTAAAACCCCTTCATCGTACAGATAAAGTGAAGCGAATCGGATATTCTTATCCTGGCAGAGGCATTTGGTCAGGTCGTTCCAATCGGCATCTCCCGAAATCCTTCCAAGCCATTGCATCAGGCGCTCGGTCAGGGGAGTTCCATCATCGGCGCCTTCGGGTTCGCCGATAGGTTCGGAAAAAGTCGAAGTGAGGATAAACTGGAAGTTGGAAGGATTCCCTCCGATGAAATTCAGCGAAACGATAGCTCCGGCCTGAATCTGTTCGTTATTAGTATTTATGAAGGTAAGATTGACCGACTTAAAGAAGGTTTCGAAATGACGTCCAGAAGCCAGGATTTCCTGCATCGATAAATTGGACGGTTCGTCCAGGAATTCCGATATATTTTTCCCGAAATAATAATCGGATGGCTGACCCAGGAATTTTTCAGTCAGGTCGTCGACATTGACGAAGCGCCCCTTTAAATCGATGCGAAATACGGGGCAACGGGTCAGCTGTTTTTTGGTTTCGATATTTCCGCCGGCCGAGTCAGACATGGTTCCTATTTCTTAAACAGCTTAAATTTCTCTTCCGCATTTTCAGTGCGGATGTAAACGAGGTAAACCCCCGCGGCTACTTTTTCTCCTTTGTTGTTAACTCCTCTCCATATAACGGGAGAAGTCACACTGCTGTTATCGGCAAAATTGTCCCAAATCTTTTCCCCATTCGCGGCAAATATCGATATTTCAGTCGGTTGGCCGGCGGAGGGACCGAAATAAATCGAAACCGAATCGCTAAAGGGGTTGGGACCTGCTATAATTCTACTGCTGGCGCTTATCGAAAGCGGAACGGCCATGGTATCGGCGGCGATTCCGGAAGTCGCGATAAAAAGCATGGTTCTCGACCCGATATCTTCTTCAATTGCCTCATAAAGGAAGGTCGCGGTCCGATCGCCGTTGTCGATTAACTGTGAAGAAAGCGGCAAATTTACACCGGTGAAGGCCGGGATGGAGTCTTCCATTCCTGTAATGGTGATATCCAGGTGGAGAGAATCTCCGACCACCAGGTTAACCGGAGAAATCTCGTCGATTCTCAGTAAATCCGCGGCTTCGAAAGCGTTGATAATCCCATAGCCATAAAGATTATCGGGAGTATTATAATTATCGGCAGATTCTATCAGGGCCTCGCGGAGCTGCATCGGGGTTAAAGACGGATTTATCTGCAGTAAGAGTGCTCCTGCTCCGGCTGCAATCGGACAAGAAGCGGAAGTTCCGTTCATGTAGGTAAACCCTGTGGTTCCGGGATTGACACAATAGACCGAAACCCCCTGCGCCAGAATGTCGGGTTTGATTCTGCCGTCAGAGGTAGGGCCGGCGGAAGAAAAGGCGGCGATAATTCCACTGGCTTCAACGGCCCCCACCGCAATAACGGAATCTCCGTCGGCGGGCGGTGTTATGTAATACCACGCCTTATTCCGCTCGTTTCCGGCAGAAACGAACACCGCGATTCCCCGCGACGCAGCCAGGTCAGCCGCCTGAGTTACGAAGGCGGTATTGCCGTCGCAATCCTGATATGTGTACCAGTCGTAATAACCGAGTGATGATGATATAATATCGGCCCCCTCGGAATCGGCCCATTCGGCTGCGGCTACCCAGTCGTCTTCTTCGATCTGGGTTTCCGATCCCACAATTTCGGTGCGGGCGAGGAGGAAATCGGCACCGTAAGCAGGGGCGATGATATTCCCTTCGTAATATCCACCCAATACCGAAAGTACCTTTGTCCCATGTTCGACCTGGCTTGGGTCGGAATCGAAAACCGACGGGTCATCGTCGACAAAATCCCATTGTCCCACGACGTTCAAGCTGTCGAAAGCGGGATGATCGAGGTTGAAGCCGCCATCCAATACGGCGACGGTTACTCCCGCTCCGGAATACCCGAGGGCGTGCAGCTGAAGAATATTCACCTGCGCATATTGATAAATGGAATTACCATAATCCTGGGGTTCGAATTGAGATTTCCTGCGGCCGCTGTCCTTGTATTCATCGGGAAGCGGCTCTTCAACGGCGACCGCAACCGGCCGAATTTCATAAACAAATGATAAAGAGGCCAGGTCTTCTAATTTGTCCGGATCGATATATCCGGACACGCTATTCAACCATCGGGATTCGCGGGCAGAATTAAAACCGAATACTTCTAAACGTGAAATATAGGGTTTATATACCGGCAGGTCGTAAAAATCGACCGGTTCCTCCGCGGATTTCCGGAGCGCTCTTCTATTCAGCGACTTTGCGCTTAGATTTTGAGCGGCTCCCTGAAGCGATTGCCGGTAAGCAGCCTGATTGAAGATCCCCTTGTCGGTGAAAAGCACCCAGACTTTGATGGAATCGCCTGCGGCCAGTTTGTAGCGCTGTTCCGAAAACCGGGGCGAAATCTTAATTGCTTTCGGTTCCCTGACAAATTCAATATTTTCGGCAGCGAGATTGAGGTTGAAAAGGAGTATGGCGGTAACCAACAAAAAGTATCGGTGTTTCATAAGACCTTTCTTAAGAATTCCCCGGTCCGTTTCTGTTCGGGATTATTCAAGATTTTATCCGGAGTTCCCTGTTCCACAATTTTTCCCTCTTCTATAAAAACAATGCGGTCGGCTATTTCCCGTGCAAAGCCAATTTCATGGGTGGCCATCATCATGGTCATTCCTTTATCGGTCAGATGCCGCATCACTTCGAGGACCTCTCCGACCATTTCCGGGTCGAGCGCCGAGGTCACTTCATCGAACAGCATAATCATCGGGTCCATAGCCAGGGCACGCGCAATCGCGGCCCGCTGCTGCTGTCCCCCCGACAACTGCGCCGGAAACGCCGCGGCCTTATCTTTCAATCCGACGGTGGTCAGCAGTTCCATCGCTTTTGCCCGCGCTTCTTCCCGGCTCCGTTTGCGTACCACCCTCTGAGCCAGAATTACATTATTTATAACGTCCAGATGCGGGAAAAGGTTGAATTGCTGGAAGACCATTCCCACTTCCAGGCGGACTTCGTGCAGATGCTCGTGATTTCGATCGATCTTTATTTTATCGATTACGATTTCTCCAGACTGGAAATCCTCGAGGGCGTTCAGACATCGCAAAAGCGTGGATTTACCCGACCCCGACGGCCCGATTATAACTACCTTCTCCCCCTTTTCGACATCAAGGGAAATTCCATTCAGGGCGTAATTATCGCCGAAGCGGCAAACCAGGTCTTTAATCCGTATAATCATGTTCGGGCGCTTCCGAATCCTCTCACCGCGAAATACCGTTCAAGGTATTTGACCAATCGGGCCAGGGTGAGGGTCATAATCAGATAAATAAGTCCAACGATAAGCCAGGTCTGGAAATCGACGAAGAATTGCGAATAGTATTCCCGACCGGCACGAGTTATCTCCTGCAAGCCAATAATCGAAACCAGTGAAGAATCTTTTAAGGAAGCGATAAATTCGTTGGCGATCGGCGGAATAACGATTCTCCATGACTGCGGGATAATGACATGGCGCAAAGCCTGAAAACGGGTCATCCCCAGAGCCATGGCGGCCTCATGCTGGGAATAAGAGATAGCATCGATGCCGGACCGGAAAATCTCGGCCAGGTAGGCCGAATAACAGATCCCGACCGCGAGAACCCCCGCGGTGAAACGATCAAGACTGAGTATTTTGCCCAAACCGAAATAAATGAAGAATATTTGCACCAAAAGCGGGACTCCCCGCAGAATATTAATATAGGCGGCGGCGAATTTCGAGAGGAAACCGACACGGGAAATCCGCATTACCCCCACCACTAATCCGAGAACCAACGCCAGAGAAAAGGCGGCCACGGTTATCAGAAGAGTTACCGGCACCGCAGGAAGGAGATAAACGACAATATCGAAAATCAGTCTGGCCTGGTCCGTCAGCCAACTCAGCATTCGGAATCTCCTTTTGGATTTCAGAAAAGTTAAAGTTTAGCAACTCAATATGCAATATGGAAATAAGCGGACTACCGGGACTATTAAACTTTCATTGACTTTGGCGGTTAATAATCATATAATTTTATGCCCTGAAATACAGGGCGGGTTGAAGTTGCCCCCGTGGTGTAAAGGATAACGCATCGGCCTCCGGAGCCGGTAATCCAGGTTCGATTCCTGGCGGGGGTATTTTTATTGGAGGACTATCTTGGAAAATCACCATTTTGAAGTCACCATGGAACAGGTCGATGATTACCAGTTTCTTATTAAATTCGATCAGGGGAGTGAATTCCTGATGGACGAGCCCTCTCCCCTCGGAACCGACAAGGGGCCGAATGCCGCTCGCGTTCTATCCGCGGCCATCGGCAACTGCCTTTCGGCGAGTCTCCTGTTCTGCCTTCAGAAGGCCCGGGTCGATACCAAAGTCACCAAAACAGTCGTAAAAACCGAGGTTATCCGAAATGAAAAAAATCGGATGCGCGTCGGCGGGTCCAGGGTGACCATCAATGTCGAAATCGACCAGCAGGAAAACAGCAAAAACCGCATCAATAAGTGCATCGAGCTTTTCGAGGATTTTTGCATCGTTACGCAGTCGGTACGGAAAGGTATCGAAGTAGGAGTTGAAGTAATCGACCAGAACGGAAGCAAGCTGTACGACAGCGAACAGGGTTAATTGTCCTTGAGATTATCGTCACCGTTTTTCGTAACGCGCTGATTCTTAAAATACATTATCGGGTGAATAATTAAAAACCGCAGGCCTCCGGCGGTGGAAAAATTCCGCAAGGGACGCTTCATATAAGCGAACAGCTCGTGCCAGACCAGTTTCTCGTGCAATTCTCCCTCTTCTTTGACCAGCGCCAGACGATGCACCGAATAAAGCCCCAGGACAAAAGCAAAAATGAAAAAGAAATCCCAGCTCTGTAAATTCAGGGTTTGAAAAGCGATTTCGCCATCCGGCCCTCTCCAGGTCATATCCCAGGAAAATTCCCGTTTCGAAAAATAATCGATAAAATATCCCCCGAGGATCGGCGCGATTCCGGCGGCCAGCGAATTGACCAGGGTTGCGACCGCCATATAAGCGGTGGCCTCTCCCTTCGGTGCAAGCTTCAAAGCGATATTGCTCGAGGCCAAAAGCACCCCGGCCAGACTAATGCCCATTACGATGTGAATGACAATCAGAAGAGGCATGGTCAAACCATGCTTGTCGGGAAAAGTCGTAAAAGTCCAGGCCAGAATCGAAAACATAAAAATCGGTCCCGAAATGGCCAATACGGACTTGTTGCTGAAGCGGTCGGAAAATTGCCCCCATATTCTCAGGAAAACCACGTTTACCACCTGGCTTAAGACAGTCAGCCCGATTACATAAGACATGCTCATGTCGAGCAACTTCAGCATGTATACGGTAAAGAACGGCGCGGCCAGGTTCACCGCAAAATTCCAGGAACCGAGGAAATGTATCAGGTGGCGGAAATTTTTATCTTTTAGAGGTTCCGATATTATTTTGAGAAAGCCCCTTGGAGCAGCTTCATACCTCATGGGCAAGTCCGGAATGCGGGCTATCAGGTAAGTCCCCATAACGCCGAATATCCAGGCCAGCCCGAACATTATGGAATAAGCATAGACAACTTTATGAGGAAGGATTTTCTCCCAATAATCGATATAGAATCCTGCAGCGAGACTCAGGACAACGCTTACAATGGTCGAAAGGCTCATTCTTTTGCCGAAGAAACTGCCAAGGCGATCCTGCGGGATGAGGTCGCGCATCCAGGAATTCCAGGCGCATAAAGATATGGAACCGATCCCGGTATGCATAAAGAGCGCCGCCACGAGCACGCCGAGTGCGATCTTGCCCTGGAAGAGCAGCGGAATCAGCGCCACCGGCACGAGAAAAAGGCGGTTTATGGAGGTAGCGGTAGTGCATATCAGGCGGCGGCGGCGATAGCGTTCAACCACGAAAATCGCCGGAATTTGAATCAGCTGCGCGAGCGGGATAACCGCCGACATCAGACCGATGGTGAAATTCGAGGCTCCCAGGTGAATGGCATAGGCAACCAGAAAGATACCGCTGCTGAGGGTCACCATGGCCTGAGTCGCCAGTCCCTCGCGTATTATGACATTCAATCCCCGGTTGATTTCGCTTTCGGGGAGAATGGATTCGGTTACAGTTTCCACTTCAGACATATTAGGAATATCGGCAGATTCCCGTCCGCGGTTATTCGGTCGAATCGGGCCGATTTGATTTCAATAGCGCGATGCTGTGATCGATCCAGGCGAAGATGGAATCTTTTTCGGCGTCATCAGGAGAGGCATTCCAATGCATCAAACGGTAACTCCAGAGCGGCATATCCCCTTCTTCAATTTCTTCCCTGATATCGCCGAGCAAATCCAGCTGTCCGTGACTTCCCGAAAAAGGGAAACCGCTGGTCAAATCGAGATGTTCGCGGCCCTCCTTGATATGGTCGTCCATCATCCCGCCGATTATCGGCAATTTATGGTACCATGGAAATTCCGTGCTGGTCGAATGGCAGTCGAAGCAGCCCTTTCTGAAAATCGGTTCGAGGCTTTGAAAACCGGCGTTTATTTCAGCGTAAAACGAATCGCGAATGGAATCGGGCAGAGTGATTTCCGTCTCGGAACCGGCCTTCACTTCTTCATCAACGCCATCTGCAATTGCCTTTATGAACCCGGCGAAAAGCGTCAACGAAGTCAAGCCAAGTAAGATTAACCGTTTCATTTTAATCCTCTCCGTTTATAATTTTTAAAAAGCTATAGGGATCGGTATCCCCTTCCGTGTTGATTAACAAGATATTGGAATCCATTCCCAAATTCAAAAGCCCCAGTGCTCCCTGCAGTCTGGCATCTTGTTTCAAGGCCAGTAGCGACGCAAATCCCGCCGCGCCCGATTCTCCGCTTACTATACACGGGTTCGTGATATATAATTTCCTCATGGCGCTGCAGACATAATTATCCGGGATTGCTATGAATAAATCCACCCCTTTTCGGATATCCGGCCAGGCGATATCGGAGGGGGTCCCGCAGTTTAATCCGGCCATAATCGTTTCGGGGGAACCGGAGATCGATACCGGCATTCCATCAGGAGATGCCGCCGAACGGAGCAGACAATCCGCGGCGAGCGGTTCTATACATACAATTCGAATACCGGGATGGTGTTCGTTCAAATGCCGCGCCGCCGCGGCAAGCAGCGCGCCGACGCCTCCCTGCATAATGGCAAGGTCAATCGTCTTCGGACCAATTTGCTCATCGATTTCTCGGAACATGGTCGAATATCCGGCTTGAATCCACTTGGGGATTTGGACATAACCTTCCCATGAGGTATCGGAAATGATTTGCCAGTCATTTTTCGCGGCGTCTTCACGGCATCGCTGGACCGCTCTGTCATATCCCCCTTCAACCAGGATTACCTCGGCGTTTTCCTTTCGGATATTATCGATCCGCGCCGGAACGGAATTGTCAGGCATGTAGATGACCGCCTTTTGGCGGAGCTTCTTCGCCACCCAGGCTACTCCGCGCCCATGGTTGCCGTCGGTGGCGGTGGTAAAAGTGAAACGTCCCGGTTCGAGCCAATCGGTCTTTCGGTAGAATTCCGGAGCGGAGGGAATTTTAACGGTTGAGTTTTTAAATTCATTTTGCAGAAAACGATATATGGCATAAGTCGCCCCAAGAGCCTTGAAAGCTTTCAAGCCGAAACGTTGCGATTCATCTTTCAGGAAGATGCGGCCGATGCCAAGCTCGGAGGTTAATTCGCCGAGATCATGCAACGGGGTTGGAGCATACTCGGCAATGGATCGATGGACTTCAATTATGTCGAAGTCGTCGAAAGCCATTGTGCTGTCCTGGATCCAGACTGGCTCTCTTTCCCTAAAATGATTTATTTGGTATTTACACACACTCAAATAAAATCCGTTAAAAGTCAGATTAAAAGACAAAATTACGGGGAATTTCGAACAAAAATATTGCAGTAATACGGTAGTTTATTATTATTATAACATGAGGCAATTCCTTTCACCCAAGATTCTCGCGGCTTTTCTATTGGCGGTTTTTTTATTTGCTGCGCCGGGGCTTGGAGAAGATGCCGGTAATTTGCGGAACGGAGATATCCTCTTCCAGGAATTCCCCTCCCCCCAATCAATAGCGATTAAGATTGCGACCAATTCCGAATACACTCACTGCGGCATATTCTTCTACGACGACAGCGGCAAAGGATTCGTATGGGAAGCGGTTCAGCCGGTCAGGATAACCCCGTTAGATTCTTGGATCGGACGAAGCCAGGACAGCTTCTACGTGGCGAAACGGATTGACGGATCGGATTCGCTATTGACCGATTCGGTTCTTTTGGCCATGAAATCATACACCACGGAACAGCTGGGCAAGGACTACGATCCCTACTTCAACTGGGGTGACGATCGGCTGTACTGCTCCGAACTGGTTTGGAAGGCCTATTTTAGCTGTCTCGGAATCAGGCTGTGCGAACCCCGCCCCATTAAAGACTATAACCTCGCGAATCCGCTGGTACAGGCGAAGCTCAAGGAACGCTACGGGGACAATATTCCGTATGATGAACCGGCGGTTTCGCCGCAGGATTTATTCGACAGCCCCTTATTGCACGAAATCAAATAGCTCGGAACAATTAATCATCGAGGGAGACATTGTTGCCGAATATCCCGGATGCTTCCTGATTCCAGGAATGAAGTAATAGGTCGACCAGCTTATTATCGCTTTCGGGAATATTGGAAAATTCCAAACCGGAATTGTATCCGGTATCCTGCTCGTTTCTCTTGCACCAGCGGCATTCGGCGTCGAGGTTGATCTTCCTGCGATTTTCGAATTCCCGGGGGAGATCGATTCGAAGGTGGTAAATCTGTTCTTTCGACATCGGCCGTTCGGAACTTATCATCAGGCCGGAGGCGGACATATTATACAGGATTCCGATATAGCGGTTATTATAACGATCGTATACGCGAAAAGTCCCGGTGGGATTTTTTCTTTCATGTTTGCGTTTATTCCACATTAACTCGTACTCCCGATGAAATCAGCTGGATATCAAAGTGTCCACTATTTCACTGAACGGCGGTGTCATATCAACAATCTTGAATCCGGCATAATAAAATTCCGGGTTTATATCTCTCTCACACCAAACACAGGAAACTCGCGAAGTAATCTTGTGGACTCCATCGACCTCTTCGGGCAGCTCAATACGAAAATCGAATACCTGCCCCTGCTTCAAGGGTTTCTTGGTAATAATCTTCATACCTTCCAGGGTCAGGTCGATTAAATGCCCGACAGACTGATTCGTTGAAACATCGATGACATCAAAATAGGGGCGTTTGAATTTGCCGGTGTCCTTGAAAAAGTAGGAGGATTTCCATCGAGCCAAACGCCGTTTTTCATCTGCTTTGACTTCTTTCAAGGCAAATATCCCTTAATTAATTCGACAATATTGCCCGCGATTGACGGCCTGTAATATTAAATCGGAATATTTAGTCCATTTATTACCGATTTGTTTATTTTTTCGGTCGCACCACGGAGGACGGCCGTCAAGTTGTTGACAGATAGCATATTAATCGGCTGCCGGCGGTTAGAAGAAACTCTCCGGGCTTAATCCCGTATCAGTAATAAACCAAACCTGAAATGGGAGTTCGAAATGGATTCCATTAAAATTGCGGAACTGCCGGAAATCGAACTGGCATCCGGAGTTAAAGCCAGGGTGATTACCGCCGGGACATTCACCGTGATGCACGTCCGCCTGTCACAAGGAGCCGACGTGCCGGAGCATTCACATTTTCATGAACAGGTGGCAAATGTCATCGAGGGAGAACTGCACCTGACGGTCAGCGGTAAGAAATTTCCGCTAACACCGGGGATGTCGTACATTCTTCCGCCGAATATCCCGCACTCGGCACACGCCGCAAAAACGACTTATGTGGTTGATGTTTTCCACCCGGTGCGTGAAGATCTGGCGAAACGGAAATGAGCCGTTCACGAACTTGACCATTAACTAAAAGATCCGACAATTCCACTCAGGGAGTTTTTCACCAGGAGTTGGGCTAATTTCCCCATTTCCTCGGCGTCTCTTTTAAATTCGGAAATAATTTCATCGGGAGTCTTACTTACCTTTGCCGGCTCATTGGCATATTCTCTAACCCAGGTTTCGATATCCCTTACTTCCGCCTCGAGGTGAAACTGCAAACCCACGACACTCCCCTGGCGAAACATCTGATTGCGGCAGGTGTGTCCGGTCGCGAGTAATCCGGCATTTTCGGGAATATCAAAGGTGTCTCCATGCCAATGGAAAACGGGGAAGGCATCGGGAAATCCGTCAAAGATAGCATCTTTCCTGCCCTTTTCCGTAAGTTCGACCTGGTACGTCCCGATTTCCATAACAGGGTTTCGTTTGACTTCGGCCCCGAGCAGCATCGCCAGGATTTGTGCACCACAGCAGATACCGAAACAGGGTTTTTGTAAAATAATGAATTCCGCCAGATAATCAAATTCCCGCTTCAGGAATTCATGCTCACGATATTGATAGGCAGAAACAGGAGTGCCTCCGATAAAGACCTTATCGAATTTTTCGGGCGCAGGGAAGTCATCGCCACGATAGGGATGGATCTTGCGGTATATGAATCCGTTATCGATTAAGTACCGTTCGTACAAACCGAACCCTTCGATAGCGCAGTTTTGTATCAACAGGATTACGGGGTTTTTCACAATATGGCACCCATGAATTCAGAATAATGGAAACTGGTTTCCTATGCCAGCAGTTTGGCGCGAAGGAGGAAGAAAACCGCTCCAAGCAGGCATAGCCCGGCATAGAAATAATCCCAGGTTAGTTTTTCTTTCATGTACAGAAGCGAGAAGGGAACGAATACGGAAAGGGTGATGACTTCCTGAAGAATCTTCAATTGCCCGATATTCATAACCTGGTGGCCGATACGGTTGGCCGGGACCTGAAGAAGGTATTCGAACAAGGCAATCCCCCAGCTGACCAGTGCCGCGATAAACCAGGGGCGGTGCGAAAGGTTCTTGAGATGGCCGTACCAGGCAAAGGTCATGAAAACATTGCTGCAGCAAAGCAACAATATGGTGATGAGGTATCTATTCATGGCTATTCCTTACTTGTATTTGATTTTGCAAAAAAGGATCGAGGCCGCGAAAACTATCGTAATGGCGTTGGCCGCGATTATGGGAAAGGAACGAATGAAAATTCCATATAGCAGCCAGAGAACAATCCCGGCACTGAAAATCGAAAACATTGAAAGCGAAATGTCGCGGGTAGAACGGGTCCGGATAACCTTCAATAACTGCGGAATGAAGGCAATGGTGGTAAGAGCGCCGGCCAGATAACCCAGTAAAGTGATATTATCCAAGTTCAATCCTTTCGAAAATCGATAAATATATTGGGGGCAAATCGCGCTGTCCACAGAAATCGCTTAAAACGCTCGGTCCCAATACAAGATTAACGGGAATTTGGACTGCCGCGGAGTAGAATTTGTTGCGGGCTAAACTATACCCACAAGGTCATGTCCTCAAGGTCGACATAACGACCGTCCGGAAGTTTATATCCGTGCAGGTTCAATCCGCAGGTGAAAAATCCCAGGGAAGTATATAAGGTCCGGGCATTTGTTTGAGATAACGCCACGGTCAGGGTCAGCATTTCCAGCCCCTCCATTTTGCGGGATTCCTCGATTATTTTGTCCATTAGTTGCCTTGCCAGCGACTGCCCCCGTCCTTCCGGCCTGACATACACTGACCAGACCCATCCCCGGTGGCGTTCTTTGGCCGTATCCTCGCGCCTGAAAGCTGCAGTGCCGAGCAGGCGGTCATCGTCGAATGCTCCGAGAACGAATTTTTCCGGGAAAGTATCGCTGACAAGCAACCATTCGAGCAATTTGTCGGCGGCCATATTCCGAACTTCCTCGGGAGTCTGGCCGAACGCTTCGGGATGTTCCCGGCACATTTCTTCGCGGATTTCGCGGAATCCCTCGAGGTCGTCCTTTGTCAATTTGCGGATTAGCATACGAGCAGTCCTCCCGGAATATATAACAGTTTGTCAATTGAATTTGAATATACGGCAATTTGTCAAAATTGTGTCATATTTCAATAGTATCCCAAGACAATTTTGCGGTCGTAAGAAGTTGCCCCGTATGAGGATTGATTCGTGGAAAATAAGCAAATCGGATATTAAACATGGGAGTGACAAGCATGTTGAAATTTATGTTTTACGGCAGTCTTGTATTTTGTCTGTCCTTCGCCCACGGTTACGGTCAGGAAAATCATTTTGAAAATATCCGGCAGTTGACCTGGGGAGGGGATAATGCCGAAGCTTATTTCAGTTATGACGGTAAGAATCTCTGTTTCCAGACTAATAACCCTGCCTGGGATTTGAAATGCGACCAGATATTCAATATGAATATCTCCGAGGCTGCGTCCGATTCCGCCTGCATGCCGGACATGATAAGTACCGGCAAGGGGCGAACGACCTGCAGTTATTTCATGCCGGACGGAAAGCATATCCTTTATGCCTCGACTCATGAAGGAGGCGAGGATTGCCCCGAGGCACCGACGATAACAGGCAAATACCTCTGGCCGGTGTATGATACATACGATATCTATGTTGCCGACCTTTCGGGCAAAATAGTCAAGAAGCTGACCGATAAACCCGGTTACGATGCCGAGGCGACGATTTCTCCGCAGGGAGACAAAATCGTCTTCACCAGTACCCGGGGCGGCGATTTGGAACTCTGGACCATGGATATCGACGGCGGCAATCAGAAGCAGATTACCTCGGGGCTGGGTTACGACGGCGGAGCCTTCTTCTCCCCTGATGGAAAAAAGCTCGTGTTCAGAGCCTCGCGGCCGCAGACTCCGGAAGAGATAAAAGAATATAAAGAATTCCTGGCGCAGGGCCTGGTGGCTCCGACCCGGATGGAAATATTCGTCTGCAATGTCGACGGCAGCGACCTTCAGCAGGTGACGCATCTTGGAAAAGCCAACTGGGCGCCGTTTTTCCATCCTTCGGGAGAAAAGATCATCTTTTCGAGCAATCATCTTTCCGACCGGGGATTTGACTTCCAGCTTTACATGATAAATATCGACGGGACGGGGCTGGAGCAGATTACCACCGAAAGCGTCTTCAATGCCTTCCCGATGTTTTCTCCGGACGGCAAGCAGCTGGTGTTTTCTTCGAACCGGAACAACGGCGGGACTCGGGCGACCAATGTGTTTATCGCCGATTGGAAAGAATAATACTGGTACAAAGGGTTGAGAAATATGAAGAGCAAAATATGGATGGTGGCGTTTCTGGCCTGCATGATTTTCCGGACGGCCGGAGCAATCGAAATCAGCGAAACGAAATTGAAAGAGCATATCTCGTATCTGTCCTCGGAGGAACTCGAGGGGCGTCTGCCGGGAACTCCCGGCGAGAGGATGGCGTATGAGTACATCGAAAAGCAATTCACCGGAATGGGGCTGAAACCGATTGGCGAAAACGGTTTCCTTCAGTCGTTCGATTACAAGCACAGCATGAATCCGCATGATACGGTCAAGGAGAACGGCATCGACCGGAACGGGACAAACGTCCTGGCCTTCCTCGATAACGGCGCGGAAAAGACCGTGGTAATCGGAGCGCATTACGACCACCTGGGGTACGGAGATCAATCCAATTCGCTGGATACGCTCCGCGGGCACGCTGTCCATAACGGGGCCGACGATAACGCTTCCGGGACGGCCGGGGTTATGGAACTTGCGCGAATCCTGTCGGGGAACGGTATCATGGAGAAAAGCAATTACCTGTTTGCCTGTTTTTCGGCCGAGGAAAGCGGGCTGATCGGGTCGAAGTATTTCACGAATAATCCCACGATCGACTTCGGGACCGTCTCGTACATGATTAACATGGATATGATCGGGCGGCTGGTCGACAGCACCAAAAGGCTCATCATATACGGGACCGGGACCAGCCCGACGTTCGAGACCGATCTTCCTGAGAATTTCTACGGGCTGACCATTGTCAGCGATTCCACGGGCATCGGGCCCTCGGATCATACCTCGTTCTATCTGAAAAATATCCCGGTGCTGTTTTTCACGACGGGGCAGCATATTGACCATCACAAATCGACCGACGATGAATTCAAGATCAATTACCCCGGGGAGAAAATTATCCTGGAGTACATGCTGGATATAATAAAGAGCATGGACAACCGGGACAAGCTGGCCTTCAAGGAAGTCGCGAGCGAGCCGCAGGAGCGGGTGAATCTGAAGGTGACTTTGGGGGTCATGCCGGATTATGCCTTCCAGGGGAAGGGTCTTCGGATCGACGCCGTGACCGGGGTGAACGGGCCGGCGGATCGGGCCGGGATAAAGTCGGGGGATATCATCGTGAAGATGGACACCACTTCGGTTGAAGACATATACGATTATATGAAGTGCCTGGGGATGCTCGACGCCGGAGACAGCACCGCGGTAACGGTGAAGCGCGGTGAATCGGAAGTCGACATGATGGTGCGGTTTTAGCAAAAAGCGGCAGAATTGCAGTCCGGTGTTCGGGATTATCCCCTGTAAGGTCCTGCGGCGCATGATAGTGCGAGAAAATGGGTTTGTTTTTCATAATTGACACACACGGTGTATTATCCTTCCAGCTAAAATGTCGTGGTAGAAAGAGAAATTTCCAACAATCGAAACACAACGCCAAATACCAATAATTGCAGCGGATCGGTGGTGAATTGGGGGATGGTGCATAGGGGGCCCTCCATATTTTTCTCTTCGAGAAAAAGCATGTCGAAACCATAAAGGTTTCGACCTACAGCAGAGCATAACCGCCGGTTTTCAAATAAGGGGAGCGTTGAATTTTCACCACTGAAGTTGTAGTGATTTTGCGGGAGGGAGGAAAGAATAAATTGCCTTAGAAAACCATTGTGCAAAAGCCAAACCGAGTTGCCTGAGACAGCTTTCAACACCCTAAAAGGGTGTTTTACCTATTGCGGGAGGGGAAAGAGAACTGAAAATCGAAAGTCGAGAATCGAAAAATGATAAGGCATCAGGAATCCCGCCCGTGGTGACCGACTCGTAATGACAAATGGAGGCAGGCGGGATCAGGCGTAATCTTCGACCTTAATTTCGTGATTAAAGCCCTTATAGCGCATCAGGACCGCTTCGAGGGTGGCAATCAGTTCCCGGTTATGGAACGGCTTTTTAAAATAGCCGTCGGCACCCATGGAAATTATTTCGTCGGGAGTATACTTTCCACTGAAGCCGGTAATTAGAATCACCGGAATATGCTGATAATTGGATTTCACATGAATCAGCAATTCGATGCCATTCATGCCGGGCATGACGATATCCGAAATAATGGCATGAGCGGAATTCCCTTTAAGGTACTCCATGGCTGCCTGGGCATCCGAAAACGGAACCACGTCGTACCCTTCCCGGGTGAAAATCTCCTGTAAAAGTTCGAGAATCATCGGTTCATCGTCGATCAACACCAGCCGGCGTCGTCCGTTCAGCTGGGACCGTGCGATTTTTGCCACAACGACATCTTCTCGAAAAGGATAGGCGATAATATCGCTGATGCCTCTTCTGAGGAGGCCCATCAAAACATCGGAATTGCACTCGACACAACTCGCGATGATCGGAACCCACCTGTAAACCCGGTCATTTTTAATCAGTCCCAGGATATCCGGCTTTCGATTTTCGAGGATCCTGGCGCAGGCGATAAAGAGGTAAAAGGTAGGGTCTTCTTTGAGGATTTTAATGGCTCCCAGGGCCGACTCGGCGAAGACCAAATCATGGTCTTTGCTTTCGAGTATGTGGGAAAGCTCATCGAATTTCTCGATCTTGTCAAACAGGGTGAGTATTCTCAAGGTGTCCTCCGGGGGTGTTGGCAGGTAAGTATCGAATTATTCCTCTTTCTCATTTATTTATTATCGGCGGAAATATCCACGTCTAAACGGGAAGGGCAGTATATTTTTAAAAACGATAGGGTCGCGAGACGCTTTGGACCTGTCCGTGAGGGTCAAGGCTTTGAGTGAATAATACGAGATTCAGGCAAAGGGCAGAAAACAGCGCCTTCTGCCCATTTTCCTTTTAAGAACTTCGATTACTCCGAAGTGGTCGGGTTAATCATAGTCCGGACGCGGGAAACGCGGTTGGCGGGGAATCCTCCCTGTTTGGCGTGTTCGCGAACCAGGTCTTCGGTGGACGCGACATAAATGCAGTAGATTTTGTCGTCTAATTTGTTACGTTCAGCAAAAGGAGAAAGCGGGGGATGTTGTTGGGGGGGTTGTTTGGCGGGGATAGGGTATTTGTATTTTCTCATTGAGAAAATCTCGTAAAAACCGCGGGGGGTTTGACCTACAAGACTGAGAATTGGAGCGCGGATCAGGCCGTTGGTACAGAATCGAAATGCGGCATCGTGGTTTAAGGTGTCGTCGCAAAGAGGTCAGCCAAAAAAGTAAGCCGCCAGGGAATAATATCCCTGACGGCCTGGTGAAAGCAGCGCGGAGTGGCGCTCCGGCTATGTAGTACACTCTCTTTGAATGCAATTTTCAGGGACTGCCGAATATTGCATTTCAAGTTTTTCTTTTAAATCTTCCCATGTACAGGCATTCGGCGGAACTCCCGATAATTTCAGAGTCTCCACATCCGTAAAACTCACGTGCGCGTTTATTCATATAGGTAATGATTCCGGAATCGTCGAGACGCACGATCATATTATTGCGGCTGTCGACCAATTCCCGCAGCCGGGAATTTACCTTTCCAAGCCGATTTCGCAGTTCAATTTCGGCGGATATATCACGGGCGACGCTTACGGAGGCAACGACATTGCCTTCCTGACTGACGAGAGGAGTTATGGTGACATCGACATGGACAATGTTTCCGTCTTTGTCCAGGCGTTCTGTCTGGAAATGATCAACTGCTTTGTTCCGAATCATCCGGACCAGGATTAGAACCAGTTCGTGAATTTTGTCGTGAGGGATAATTTCACTGACATGCCTGCCGATCATCTCATCGGCGGTATAGCCGTACATCTTTTCCGCTCCCTTATTCCAGAGGAATACTTCTCCGGAAAGCTGCGTACAGATAACGGCATCAGTAGTATTGTCAATGAGAGACTGATAAAGCGCGGGAAGCATCCCGCCGAACGGAAGCGCTTCGCTTATCCGTGCAACCCTCCTTTTGCACAGTATGGATTTGTGAGGTTTTGATTCGGACATATAGATCCTCCAAAATAGCGGTATTGAAGCTGTTAGTTGCTCCATGATCTTCATTCAGCGTAATGAAGACCATGCTATCCGCGGACAATTAAAGATTGGTGAATCTATTGACGAATATTCAGAAGGCCCCCTGCATTTAATAATATCATCTACTGCCCCCTCGTTATTAATTCATACGAGTGCCCGCAATATTATATTTGAATGATACAATCGACCGCCATGCGTACCTATGATGCCTATTGTAAAACAAAACAGTCGTTTATCTCAATTATGACATGGCGCAGTGTACAATAACTTAATGATACAATGGGACATGGCAATCGGGTTCATGGAAGTGTTTGTCGTTTCTTTGAAAATCGATACCGCGCAACGATGACAACTCTTTTACAAGGCCATCCTTGACCGGTCATTACAATTTCATCAGTGAAGACGGCAACTTGATTAAGCTGCAGAGTATTTTGATATAAAATATGCCGCAGGCATCATCATCCTGCGGCATATCGAAAAGGTTATTATGGAAATTATTCGGCGGTGGTCGGGTCAATCATAGTCCGGACGCGGGAAACGCGATTGGCGGGGAATCCTCCCTGTTTGGCGTGTTCGCGAACCAGGTCTTCGGTGGACGCGACATAAATGCAGTAGATTTTATCGTCGGTCACGAAGCTTTCGACCCACTGAATATCGGTCCCCATTTTTTCGAGGACGCCGCAGGATTTCTGCGAGACCGCTTTCAGATCCTGGGGGGACAGTTTGCCGGCTCCCGGGATTTCCCGTTCGATTACGAATTTCGGCATCGGAATAACCTCCTGATTATATAGACATTATCATCCGAGATGGGGTGATCTCGAATACCAGTTCCCTTATGGGCTATGATAGTCCATTATTGTTTAATTTGTTACGGACAGCGGAAGAGAAAGCGGGGGATTTTGTTGGGGGGGGTTGTTTGGCGGGGGTTGGGTATTTTTATTTTCTCTGCGAGAAAATAACGGCGGGAGCGCCCTTCGAGACTCAGGGTTTTCGACGGGGCTCCCGCCTTACGGAACTAATTCGAATATGATATAAATTCAAATCCCTCTTTTGGACGCGAGTATGCTTCAATAGAATTGTCCGGGAGTATAAAACTGGCGCCGCGAATCGGTCCGAACCCCGGGGCCAGCCAGACTTCATAGTATCTGGTACCTATATGACCTGGGACATTCAAGAATGGAATACGGATGATGTATACTTCGGGATACGTATTTCCACGAATGTCCACCGAAGTAATACGTTCACAGGTTGCATTTAATGTATCGGCCACAGATCTATGGCACTGATCGACATCGGTTTCAGCATGGCCAATAGTCTGCCAATTGGCCCCATCCGTCAAAGGATAGGGAGCGACACGCCCCGGTTCGGCCAGCGGCAAATCAAGACCGCAATACACTCCCCCATGCCAATATAATCCAGTACTATCAGCGCTGAAATAGAGTGTAAAAGTATACGCCGGATCAGTATAATGCCTCCGGATTGGGGCCCCGAAAACGGGATAAGCCAAAGCTCCATGGTAGGTCACAGGGTCGCCTATGACGGGAGAAAATTTCCAAGCGTCTTCCGTACTATTAGATATAAACTGGCGTCCACTATCTGAAGTGTAATTTACATATCCAGCCTCAATTGTCCGACCAGGAATTAGGCCGAAATATTCGGCCGCCGTCATGTTGCCGGGAATTCCCCCGGCGGGGTTTCCATCATTACCGGAATTACAGGACAAAAAGATTGTGGCGCTGACCATCATTAACAAGCTCGAAAACAATTGCCGATACACTCTTTGCATAGCCGCTCTCCTCAATGGTTTTGAATTTTATGAATTTGGCAAATGAGGCTGTTTTCAAGTAATTGCCCTCTGCGCTTACACTAGAGTTGGAAAACTTAAATATAATCATACTGAGTTAAATCGCAAGACATTTAACAATATGGACGATTAGACCTTCTTATTTTTGTGAAAATATAATTTAACAAAATCGGGAAATTTCGTTATTGGAATCCGACTGAAAATGGCGGGAGCGCCCTTCGAGGCTCAGGATCTTCGACGGCGGTTTTGACCTATTGTGTAGAGATTACAACTTATATATTCTATTACATGAATTATTCAGAATCCAAATACCCTTATCATAAATTGGCCTGGATAAATCTAATGATTTTCGTAAACTCTCCAAAATCAAATCAAAGTCCCAATCAATACCTGATACGTGTCTAACTACCAGTGCTACATTTTTCCCATAATCCTTACGCAGTTTATTTTTGATACCATTAAACATCTTTTCGTAAGGACCAATTTGGAGGCAATCGACCTTTCCATTTTCGGCCGCAACAACATTTATATCTCTTGCATTTGATCTGCCCAATGATGCCACGATATCATTATCTCTATCTTCAGAAAGTGTTATCTCTAGTTTCAGCGTTTGGCCCGTATTATCATCCTCGCAAAGAATATCTGGCGCATCAGTTACTTTAACCACTTTATAGGATGATTTATGCAACTTGTTATATAGCTCGATAAAGGAAACTGCTGTCGCATATTCGATTTTTTCCTTTTCAATCATTTAATTTACCGAGCATAGATAAATCTTGTTACTCAATAAAAAAACTCCGACTGACAATGTCAATCGGAGTTTTGTATTTAAGACCGGCGACGTTCTACTCTCCCACGGAGTCTCCCCCGCAGTACCATCGACGCTGAAGGGCTTAACTGCTGTGTTCGGAATGGGAACAGGTGTTTCCCCCTCGCTAATGCCACCGGCAAAAATTTTGCGGCGTCACTGAAATATTGCTCGAACAAGGTTCGGACATCTCCAAACAGATTGCATAGAAAGACATTTTGGTGGCAAAAGAATAATACAGGTGAAATTTAACGATCAAGCCGCACGACCTATTAGTATCACTCGACTGAACACCTTGCGGTGCTTGCATCTGTGACCTATCGACCTGGTCTTCTTCCAGGGGTCTTTAGAATACTTTAGTATTGGGATACTTCATCTTGGGGTAAGCTTGGCGCTTATATGCTTTCAGCGCTTATCTCTTCCCGACGCAGCTACCCTGCGATGCCACTGGCGTGACAACAGGTACACCGGCGGTCGGTCCAACCTGGTCCTCTCGTACTAAGGTCAGCTCCCCTCAAGTATCCAGCGCTCGTATCAGATAGGGACCGAACTGTCTCGCGACGTTCTAAACCCAGCTCACGTACCGCTTTAATTGGCGAACAGCCAAACCCTTGGGACCTTCTCCAGCCCCAGGATGCGATGAGCCGACATCGAGGTGCCAAACCGCGTCGTCGATATGAACTCTCGGACGCGATCAGCCTGTTATCCCCGGAGTACCTTTTATCCGTTAAGCGACGGCATTTCCACACACAACCGCCGGATCACTAAGACCTGCTTTCGCACCTGCTCGACTTGTAGGTCTCGCAGTCAAGCTCCCTTATGCCTTTGCACTCTGCAGCCGGTTACCAATCGGCTTGAGGGAACCTTTGTACGCCTCCGTTACACTTTGGGAGGCAACCGCCCCAGTTAAACTACCCGCCTGGCACTGTTTCTCGACCTGATTCAAGGCCTGAGGTTAGATATCCGATAAAACAAGGGTGGTATTTCAACGGTGGCTCCACCGATTCTAGCGAACCGGCTTCACAGCCTCCCACCTATCCTACACATGCTTGACCAAATACCAATACCAGGTTATAGTAAAGGTTCACGGGGTCTTTCCGTCCCGATACGAGTAAGCGGCATCTTCACCGCTGCTACAGTTTCGCCGAGTCCCATGTTGAGACAGTGCCCCAATTGTTATACCATTCGTGCAGGTCGGAACTTACCCGACAAGGAATTTCGCTACCTTAGGACCGTTATAGTTACGGCCGCCGTTTACTGGGACTTCAATCAAGAGCTTGCACCCCATCATTTAATCTTCCAGCACCGGGCAGGCGTCACACCCTATACGTCGACTTTCGTCTTTGCAGAGTGCTGTGTTTTTGTTAAACAGTCGCAGCCACCGATTCTTTGCAACCCCCTTCGGCTCCAGTCGCGAGGACCTTCACCTACCAAGGGCACACCTTATCCCGAAGTTACGGTGTCAATTTGCCGAGTTCCTTCACCAGAGTTCTCTCAAGCGCCTGAGCATATTCAGCTCGCCCACCTGTGTCGGTTTGCGGTACGGTCGCCCTGCAACTGAAGCTTAGAGGCTTTTCCTGGGAGCCTGGTATCACGCACTTCCGGCGAGCAAGCCCGCCTTCGTCGTCACGCCTCAGCTAAGCCACGCGGATTTGCCTACGCGGCACGCCTACACGCTTGAACCGGGACGTCCAACACCCGGCCGCGCTAACCTTCTCCGTCCCCCCATCGCATTGCAGGCCGGTGCGGGAATATTGACCCGCTTCCCATCAGCTACGACTCTCGTCCTCGCCTTAGGGGCCGACTCACCCTGCGCCGATGCACGTGGCGCAGGAAACCTTGGGCTTACGGCGACAGGGCCTTTCACCCTGTTTATCGCTACTCAGGTCAGCATTCGCACTTCCGATACCTCCAGCAGGGTTCACACCCCACCTT
>JBFZFV010000117.1:0-74817 GCA_041306185.1 Candidatus Zixiibacteriota bacterium | reverse complement strand
CCGCCTGCACTGCGTCGCCATCAATTAAAGCACCGCAGGAGCCGCAACGATACATGTTAGTTCCGTCACCTGCAGCATCGTAGGACTCAGTCGACTCGGTTCCACGAATCTGGGTCGCCTTACACTTTGGACACCGGAACTGGATCAACATACCAGCCTTGTTTCGCCATCCACCTCTTAGAGTTATCAATACTCCAGACCAAAAATACCTGGAATCTACTTGAATGGCAAGTTATATTTATAACTGCACATTACAAGCAAGGCGGACGGATATGCCGAGAGAGAAGACGACCCATACGAAACCGAAGATGATTCACATTCGACTGAGTGAGGAGCTTCACCAGCAACTGCGAATTCAGGTGGCCAAAGAAAATCAGACTATTCAGGACTGGGTAGAGGGGCTTATCGCAAAGAGTGTTTCCACATCGAAAGGGAGGGGAAAATGACTCACTGGAGCGAAGAGCTAATACAAAATACCAAGGATCACTTCCGTGAACATTATAGTGCCGAACTGACCACTGAGGATGCAATAGAAAGTCTTAATAATCTCACAAGCTTATTCGAGCTTCTTATGGAGTGGGATCGTGAAGGAGCTAAGCTGCAAAAGCTAAATTCAAAGGCCTGATGCGAAATCCAGAAATGGAGAGATCGCGTTGCTTAATAGCCTCGTTGAGATTCTTCCCTCAATCGTCGGAGATATTCCCGTTGCTCCTTGATCATGTAGTCGATTTCGCTCTTTTCTGGCCGGTACAGATTATATGGTTCATAGAAATCGTTCCAAGCCTGCTTTGGATACATCACTTGGATTCCCAATTTCTCCTTAAGTTCGTCAGAGTGAGCATGAAAGTTCTCATCGGCAGTTAAGAATGCTGAGTTAGAGATACTACCGGAGGCTGTAGAATGATAGAACATCTGGCTTATATCTGCGATTTGATTCCGGGTAAGGAGTTCATCAGTCACGCTCGGAAATAGAATATGGCGAATACCATTCCACAGCATATTAGGTTCGTCACCACTTAGGTCGAGTATTGTGCCTGGCGGACGTAGTTTGAATAGCTCAGATTTCTGAAATCGTGCGTAAGCAATAGTACCCAAGCTTGAAACGGGGGTGTCTTTGGCTATCTCCCAACTTGTTTCTGGTGTAACACATAGCTCCACGCGCTGATTGTTGAAATAGTTATATTCTAGTTCCGCTAGGCCGTCCATTTGTGGAGGCCACAGATTAGGGTCCTTCAGTGCTACCTGGTTTACATCTAACGTAAACACGGGAATGCGATAGTCTATCTTCTTCTTCGCTAACACATCCAATATCACTTTATTTCTCCTTCTATAACGTCTCAGGTCTTTTGCCAGTTTGGCAATTTATCCACTGCTGCTCGATGTACTTCCGGTGACAAGTGAGCATACATCATGGTGGTAGAGATGTTCGAGTGGCCAAGAAGTTCTTTGATGACTGGTATCGGGACACCTTCCATAGCCAGGTGCGACGCAAAGGTATGGCGAAGATCGTGAAGAGTTCCCTTCATCCCCAATTCCTTGAGTAACTCGGCAAATCGCTTATAGAGCCTGTTTTCCCCGATAAACGGTCGGAAGACATGCTCGTCAGCTTGCTTCCCTTTCAGCAGCCCAGTGAACAGTTTCTTTAGGTCAGTTGTCATCGGGATCGCCCGCGGCCGCTTCCCTTTTGGCGAGTATTCGCCATAAGGCCAGACACGTATGCTCCCATTCTTCATGTCGATATCACGGCAGCGCAGATGAAAGAGTTCCCCTCTCCGCATGCCTGTCGATACGAGTATCTGGACTCCTGTTCGCAAATCCGCATCAGCCGTCTTTAGGAGTTTGGCAACCTCGTCCTTGGCGAAGAAATTGAATGTCTTGACAATCTTAGGGACCGAGACTTTGGCAATGGGGTTTTTGTCAATCAAATCCCACTCCACCGCCTTGTTCAGCGCCGTTTTGAGAAAGGAGATATAATTCTTGATCGTCTTTGGTTTTCGGCCCTCAAGCTCTTCGGTCCGGAATGTGTCCACCAAATTGGGTGTAATACTAGCCAGGTGTCGAACACCGTTCTTGACGAAAAAGCTATGCCAAGCCTGAAGGCGAGCAATATCTGGGTGGCGATCGACAGTGCTACCATTTCGAAAATAGGCTTCGTATCTCTGAAAGAACTCGGTAATAGTGGACCGGCGCCCTGTGAGCTTCTTGGCTCCAATCTCCCCCTTGAAGAGCTTAACCTTCAGGTCTTCCAGCTTGACTAGGGCGTGCTGCTTATTCGAAGTTCCGGTTGATATCCGGAACCGCTTGCTGTTGACCCGGTAGTCAATCCAGTAAATTCCGTGTCTTTGGAACAGACTTGCCATGGCCACAATATAAAAACTACAGTCCATTTTCGCAAGATCATTGTGACCAATTTGTGACCACGATTGTCGTAAGTTATTGCACGATATTCGGTGTTATTCAGGCGGGGATAGGCGCAAAAGTGCCCTTATTTCAGGCACTTAGCGTTGATTTTCAATGACTTAGGGAAAAATAAAATTGGTGGAGGTGGGGGGAATCGAACCCCCGTCCGAAATAGACGCCAGAATGTCTTCTACGTGCGTAGCCGTCTCTTTATTCTCGCCCCTGACGCTGCCAGACAGCGGGCCACGTCAGGTGCCAGCCTCTATTCTTTTCGTCCGGCTTTAAAGGCCTCAGCCGGCTTAGCCTGTCAATCCGACGCTCCGACCCAATCCGGACAAGCAACAGACCGGCGGAACGGGTTACCTAATTTGTGTTAGGCAGCCATGGCGTAATTGTAGTCGCCATTTATGGTGTTTCCGGATTGTTTTACGAGTGGTCCGGAGATCCTCGGCACGCCGACAAACCCACACCTACCCCGTCGAAACCTTTACACCCCCATAAGAATTCTTACAGGTACTTCCGTTCGGTCCCGATTCAAGATGGCCGGATTAGAAGGCTACCTTACGCAATATATATAATCGCCCAATACTGTCAATTGTTTCAGGATTTATACTTAACGAGACAAAGATTTATTCGGTCTTTTCCGAAATTCGCTTCGCAATCCGCTCCCATTGCTCGGTCCGGACAAAACTCCCCGGCAAATCCTCCTCCATCTCCAGAAACATGCCGAACGGCACCGAGAATGTGAGGATGTCGGAGGGAAGAACCTTGCGGGACGAAATATCAAGATTGCCGATTATGGCCCGAGGAACCTCTTTTTTCGATTCAATATAAGGAAACAGGCAGACCGACTGGCACCCCGAACAGAACGGAGCCGCCACATGTTCGATCCCCTTGCGTCGATAATTGGCCAGAACCGCCAGAGCCGACAGCTGGTCGGCATTAACCGGGAAAGAAACAATAGCGGGCTCTTCCTTATCGGGATCGATATCTTTCAAAGGTTTGAATATTACATACTGATGAGGGATGTCGCCGTAATCAAGATTGTCCAGAAAATCGTCGACCAGCTCGTGGCTTTTCAGGTACTTTTCTCTATCGCAAAGAAGATTCTCCATGAATTCCCGGTTATTGAAATAGGTATTACCGAGACACAGCCCGACTCCGGCTCCGATACAGCCGTAAGTCTTCCGGTCGAACGCCGCCGGTTTCCCTAGTTTCATGACAATATTGTACAGAGCCATGGCGCAACCCCATTTATCTTCACGGAACTGGTGCGCCTCATCGGGACGATCATCGGAAAAAAATATCGCCATCGGGTTGTAACGGAGTTTAAGTTCTTTGACTATGAGGCTCTGCATGGAAAAATATCACGAGGGCTTTTCGGAGGATTCCACGTTCGGTTCGCCGATAGCCTGCTGTTCGGGATGGTCACGGCGGCGTTTCCGCTCGAATACCGCGAAAGCAAGCAGGGCTACGAACACCGCTCCCGACCACTGCACGATCGGAAATCCGAGTTTATACGAAGTACTGTAATTGCGGCTGTAATCGAGGGCCAGCCAGACAATATTAAGCCAGGCCAACAAAAAGAAAGCCAGAAAAGTAATGGTGAAAATACGCCAGCCGATATTACGCACCGCCATGAACGAAATAAACAGGAAAGACAGAATCGCGGCCGGTATTAAAATATTCAAGACAATATCGAGGATAATATTCATGCCGGCAAATCCGGCGAAAGCCGCAGCGATATCGACATCCCTCCAGAAAAATATATAATAGTACATGCAGATGGCGAGTCCGTACGGAGCAATGATATAGGTGATACGGTCTAGAAGTTCCGGTTTCCTGCCGATGGAATTGCGGGTAATCATGATCAACCCGGTCAATATAAGACCGCAGCAGATAACGGACAAAATTACTCCGAACAGCATAAATTCCCCTCAAGGCACTGGATTATCTCTGACGGGAAAATACCGCCTGTTAAAGGCCAAGTCAAGGAGGGAATTACGGCCAAAGCCTGAACTGAATTCGCAAAAACACCGAACAAAAAAGCCCCCGCGAGGCGAGGGCTTTCAAAATGGCTGATTTCAAAAACTTATTCTTTATCCGAAGCGCTCAATTCCGTCAGGGTCCGCCTGATCGGTATCGTGAAGCGGGTTTTATTGGCGTCGTTCAATTCAATGGTCAGGGATTTTTCGAATTCCCGGTCGAGGAATTCTTCATTGATCCGGATTTTTCCTTTTTCGGATTTGCCAGCCTTTATTTTCTTCGGCAATTCCACCTTGAACATGTCATCGCGCAGGTCGATCAGGTTCACCTCCAGATCCTCCTCGCCGACATTCTTAATCGTAAATTCCATCTCCTTGAAATCGTTACCGCCGTACCGCGAAATATTGAGTTTGTACGGAGTGATTTTTATCGGGAATGAATTATCGGGGACCGACATGACATTCGCCGTGAACATGACATAGTCTGTCGTAGGATTGGAATTGGACATGATCTGCGGCCGCTTGGACTGCTTCCCCTGATACACCCTTGTCGTATAGACGACTTCGAGGTCGGTGCTTTCGCCCGGAGCAAGCATTTTCTTTTCAAGCGGTGTTTGCGTGCACCCGCATCCCGGCCGGACTTCCTCTATTCTCAAAGTATCGGTCCCGGCTGATACCAGCTTGTAGGTATGAGTGATCCTGGAATGCTGCGGTACGAATCCGAAATCGAAACTGGCGCTCGGGATTTCGAGCTTCGCTTCGGCCATTGAATCGGTCGTCGAAATTAAAAATATCATGCACATAGCGACAAGGGTAAAGCTGATTTTCTTCATTATTGACTCCTAAGAAAAAAGTTTCCTGGTTGCCCGCCAGAGTATGGGGGAAGATTCGTTACGATAGATGGGAAAAACATGATCTATTTCACAGCAACCCAGTTTAATTATGGCGTCTATAATTAAGTTAACATCTTTTTCGGATTTCAGGTCCGATATTTTTAAATTACAGGTTTCGCTGCACTCTCCGACCTTCAGGTGAATTTCCTTTATCTCCAGAGAATCCATCAGATTCGCGGTCCGGTCCTTTTCCATGCCGAGAGCATCGAAGAACGGGACGATCCCCTTGCTGTCGGTGGCAATAATGGGATCCACCCCCGAAATGGAAATCTCATAGCCGACCTTCTCCCTGAAATTCAAGGGGAACAGACCCAAAAATGCCAGAATAACGGCGCATGCCGCAATACCGATCCGCCGGTAATCGTGCAGTCTCAGGATGTCTATCCCCTTCTTTTTTGCGGCCGACCGGTTTGCCCGTTCGGTCCGCATTCGCAATTCTTCAAGAGTCAACGGCCGCTGCGGTTCTTCATTTCTCAGAAAAGCGGAAGCCTCGGCGATATCCCGTTCGGCCTTGGCCATTGCCGCGCATTTCGGACATGCTCGAAGATGTTCCATCAACTCCGCATCGTTCCGATATTCGCCGAATCGCCAGCCGGCCTTATTCAGTCTCGCTCGAGCCTTGTAACATCGCATAATTATTGACCGCTCCTTTATTCTGTTCCACTTCTTTTTTAGAGTACAGACTCGATAGTCTTTTGCGCATTTTTTCCCGTGCCCGTTTCAGGCGCATTTTCACGAACCCTTCGGTTCTGGAAAACAACTCCGCCAGCTCCCTCATTTTCCAGCCTTCGAGGTCGGCCAGAGTCACCAAAATTCTATCCTCGGCCGAAAGAGCCCTGAAAGCGAAATCGAGGCACTTTTTCGCATCGTATTGCCCGACCGGGTTCTCACTCCATTCGCTTTCGGCAAGGTCATCCTTTCCCGAAATCACCCGCTTCCACCAGGGCTTGCGGAACCGCCCCCGGAAATTATTGCCGATAATCCGATATAACCAAGGCCGGAATGACGCCTCATTCCTTAAGCCTTCAAACCCGCCGTAAGCGTTCAGGACCGATTCCTGGTACAAATCGTCTCCTTCATCGGCATTTCCGGTCAGGCGGAAGCAGTAAGCCCGGGCTTTGGCGTGCTCCTTTTCTAAAAGCTGCCAGAAAAGATCTTGCGGTTTTCCCATCTATTGAAATGATGATTCTTAAGGTTTTAAAGTAACGAAAATCTCCGGCTATTATGATTTATAACCGGAGACCCTCTTAATAGTTCGGATTAAAGAAGATGACCGCCCGATACGCGGTTTATTCCGATATCACCCTACCCGCTGCGATACAAAATCCATCAGTTCCGCGATCTTATGCCGGGTCTGTTCCATGCTGTCCCGGTCGCGAATCGTAACCGTCTCGTCTTCCAGAGTCTGACCGTCGATGGTGATACAGAACGGGCAGCCGGCCTCGTCCATGCGGGCATAACGGCGGCCGATCGAACCCCCTTCGTCATAGAAGACCTTGAAGCGTTTCTTCAATTCGGTATATATCTTCGTGGCGATTTCCGGCATCCCGTCTTTCTTGACCAGCGGAAGTACGGCAGCTTTGAGCGGAGCGATCTTCGGGTTGAACTTCAGCACCGCCGATTTTTCGCCGCGGGAATCGTCCTCGTTGTAGGCATCTACCAGCACCGTCAAGACGGTCCTGTCGCAGCCGGCCGAAGTTTCGATAATGTAAGGCACGAATGACTCGCCAGTGGCATCGTCACGGTAAATCTGCTTCTTGCCGGTCGCTTCCTGGTGACGGGATAAATCGAAATCGGTCCGGTTGTGAACCCCTTCCAGTTCTTTCCAACCGAACGGGTATTCGTACTCGATATCGTACGCCGCCTTGGCATAGTGCGCCAGGTCGTTCGGGCCGTGTTCGTGCCAGCGGAGTTTGCTCGGATTAATACCGAGATCGATGTACCACTGCCAGCGCTGTCCTTTCCAGTATTCGAACCACTTCTCGTCTTCTTTGGGATTGATAAAGTACTGCATCTCCATCTGCTCGAATTCACGAGTCCGGAAAATGAAATTCCCCGGAGTGATTTCATTGCGGAAAGCCTTGCCGATCTGAGCGATCCCGAACGGTACTTTCTGCCGCGAAGCGTTTTTCACGTTGAGAAAGTTGACATATATCCCCTGGGCCGTTTCGGGGCGAAGGTACACCACGGCGGTTTCATCTTCGAGCGGCCCCATGAAGGTCTTGAACATCAAATTGAAATTACGCGGCTCGGTAAACGAATCCTTGTTCCCGCAGCGGGGGCATTTGCTTTTGTCTTCGAGCTCATCGTCACGGAAGCGAGCCTTGCAGACTTTGCAGTCAATCATTGGATCGGTGAATCCTTCGACATGCCCCGATGTCTCCCAGACTTTCGGGTGCATCAAAATCGCGGCGTCGAGCCCCTCGATATCGTCGCGGCGGTTGGTCATGGCATCCCACCAGAAAGTCTTGATATTCCTTTTCAGTTCCGCGCCGAGCGGGCCGTAGTCCCAGCAGGAATTCAATCCGCCGTAAATTTCGGATGAAGGAAACACGAATCCGCGCCGCTTGCACAGCGATACCAGTCGTTCCATTTTATCGTCGAACTTGTCTGCCATACCGTCTCTTTCTATTTCTTAACAGCTTTCTTGAGTTTCTCCAGAAACTTCAGCGATTTTAATTCTTTGGTTTCGGTCTGGTATTTCAGGAAATTAACCAGCAGTTCCACCATCTCCTCGGCCTCGGCCAGTTTCAAATCCACCGCCGCCGCTTCGGCCAGCGATGAAGTCTGCAGCCGGTATAACCGGTCCCGGGCCTCGGATTGGAGCCTAATATAATATTCCCCCGGGATTTGGCAAGACGAACATACGATTCCCCCCCGTTCCGGAACAAAGGAATAAAAGCTGCTTTCCAGCTCCAGCTCCTTTCCGCATGAAATACACCCGGCGAAATTCGGCCGATAACCCAGTTGTGAAACCAGCTTGATGAAATAGGCGATGAACAAAGGATAAAGCGAATGTCTCGGGACCCGGTCGAGCATCCGAAAATACTGAATCGTCAAATGATACAAACCCTCCAGCGGTTCGTTTTCCGGCAGTAAGCCATAGAGGATTTCCAGTGCCGTCGAGGCAAAGGTCAGCCGCCCCAGGGTTCCTTCTTTTTCGAACGAGAATATCTCGAGCGGGTCCGCTTCGGATACATACCCTGTCCCGGTTTTTTCGGATTTGAAATAGGTCAGTTCCAGCCGGGCAAAAGTCATCAGCCGCCCCTTTTTCGATTTCAGGGACCTCCCCCCCCGGTCGATAATCGATTGCCTTCCGGCATTCCGGGTGAAGAAAGTGAAAATCCGGGAATTTTCTTTCCAATCAACCGACTTTAATATGAAGCCTTCCGATTTTATCTGGGGCATAAGGCAAACTCAGTCAATGTGTGAATTTAAACAATAGATATGGAAAGATACAGCGCTATTTGAAGCGGTAAATCACTTCCCCGGGACGGGACATGAAATGACGGGTCCGCGCGATATGTTCGATATAGCGCGGGTCGGTTTTCAGACGATTGACGGTCAGGTCGGCGTCAATTAGTTCTATCAGCAGTTTGTGGTTTTCCTTGGCCAGGGATCTCTTCTCGAGATGCAGTTCCGTAATTCTTACGAATCCGGTATTGCCGGTAAACAGAGTCAGGAACATAAATAGCGCGAATGCCAGCAACCCCAGCCCGGCCAGGCGGCGGCGGTTATTAAGCGCGGTGTTATCGAATTTATCGAATATCCGCTGGCGAATACTGCCTATTATATTTTTGCTGTTCGCTTTGTCTCGAGCCATATCCCGGTCACCCTCAATAATTGAATTAAACGAATTTATAGTTTAGAAGGCAATCTATTTTTACGGTTAATTCGATAACTTTCGTGCGAGATCGATTATAGCGGCCGTGTTCTTATTTTGACCAAAACGAAACCCTGTTTTATCTCTTTTCGTAGATATACCTGTCGGCCTGACAAAGCAGGTGCCCCACCAAGGGATTACGTAAGTAGTTACATTTCGTATAATCACGGAGGTTTTGTGAAAATCACAGTGCCTAAACTGTTGCTCAAATCCCTCACCATTATGGTAATTGTCTCGCCGGGACTATATGCAAGCCTGTTTGAGCCGGTCTTTAATCCAACCCTGGAGGTGACCGAAACTGCCAGGAAGATTAAAGTCGACGGCAATCTCGATCCAAATGAGTGGATTGGAGCCTCGAGGGCCGATAATTTTGTCGAGCATACTCCGGGGGACCAGACTAAACCCCCTGTCGAGACCAAGGCATTTATCACCTACGACAAAGATAATATCTATGTCGCGTTTGTCTGTTACGACGATCCCAGGTCCATTCGGTCGACCATGAGCCAGAGGGACCATTTTGGACCTGACGATAATGTCGGTTTCTACATTGATCCCTTCGGCAATGCCACCTGGGCCTATATTTTCAACGTTAACCCTTATGGCATCCAGGCGGATGGTCTCTGGTCGGCCAACCGCGGCAGCGATAACAGCTTCGATATGGTCTGGGAATCGGCCGCAAGGATTACCGATTCCGGCTACCAGGTCGAAATGTCGATCCCCTTCGCCAGTATCCGCTTTCCGACCGGACAGGAACAGAACTGGAAGGTCGATTTTTATCGCACCCATCCCCGGGATACCCGCCGGGAATATTCCTGGGCCGCGTACGACCGTAACCAAAAATGCTGGCCATGCCAGTGGGGAACGGTCTCGGGAATGAAGGATGTCTCCCCCGGCAAAGGTATCGAAATTATCCCTTCCGTCGTCTCTTATCAGAGCGGGACCAGAATCGACCCGGACAATTTCAAAAACGATAATATCGACGGCGAAATATCGCTTAATGCCAAATACGCAGTCAGCTCGGTAATCACCGCGGAGGCCGCCTACAATCCCGACTTCAGCCAGGTGGAATCGGATGCCGGCCAGATCGATGTCAATACCAACTTCGCCCTCTTCTATCCCGAAAAACGACCCTTCTTCCAGGAGGGAAGCGACCTCTATTTCAGCTGGATTAATGCCATTTATACTCGTTCCATCAACGATCCCCAGGCGGCGGCCAAGATTTCGGGACGGGCCAATAAGTCCAGCTACATATATCTTCTCGCCCGTGATGAACATTCGCCTATGATCCTCCCCTTCGAAGAAGGCAGCGCCTACCTCGTTAACGGCCGGAGTACGTCAAACATATTCCGCCTACAGCGATCTTTGGGTGGAAGTTCCCGTGCCGGAATTATCTTGACCGATCGCCGTATGGACGGCGGTGGATCGGGAACTTTGGCGGCATTCGACGGTGAAATCCTCCTGACCAATACCATTTACTTTCAATGGGAGTTTCACGGCACCTATACCCGGGAGCCGAACAACGCGGAATTATCGCAGGGCCTTGAAGGAATTACTTTCGATAAGGGACGGCATACCGCCGCATTCGACGGTGAATCGTACCCCGGACACGCGGCGCTGGTAGCTATCGGACGCGGCGGTAATACCTACTGGCTCGATTTAACCTACTACGAACGAAATCCGACCTTCCGCGCAGATAATGGATTCGAACCGAATAACAATTATCGCGAAATGCAGACGATTTCAAGATACAACTTCTTCCCGAATAAGAAGGCCATTAGAAGACTCGGTTTTAACATGTTCACGCGAACCAGATGGAATTTCGAAAAATATAAAAAGGCGCAGTTCGTTAATTTCAGTGTCAACGCCGACATGATCGGTCAAACCTTCGTGGAAACCAACCTGCAGTACGGAACAGAAAACCTTCGCGGGGTCGACTTCGACCGTATCTGGAGTCTGACTTTCAACGGGTCGAGCAATCCCAACAATCGTTTAGGAGTTGAATTCTACGGGCGGTACGGCGACCAGATCGCCCGCCGCGAAAATCCACCTGTTCTAGGAAAGCAAACCAATTTGGCGGGTAGCATTTATTTCAAGCCGATTGACCGCATCAGAATCGAACCATCCATTGAATTCGCACATAGCAGACAAAAGGATACGAATGAGGAGCTGTTCAAGGGATATATCACGAGAACCAGGGTCGATTACCAGATGACCCGTTCGCTTTCTCTTAGATTTATCACCGAATACAGCGACTTCAGCAACTCCTGGACGGTCGAACCTTTGCTGACCTACCGGATTAATCCTTTCTCGCTTTTCTATATCGGATCAACCTTCGACTACGCCGAATATGAAAACCCCGACGATCCTTTTGCGGCCACGTCGACCAGGCTGGCCTCACGGCAGCTGTTTATGAAACTACAATATTTGTTCCTAATCTGAATACCTTCAGACCCCCATTTCATTTGGTGCGGCCGGGACTTAACAAAAGAGCCCCGGCTTTTTAATTGCCAAATCACCGCTTTTTTGTAGATTGAAATTCTAACAGGAGGAGACTGCCATGGGATTGAATACCGTTAAAGATCTGGATCGCAATACTCTCGAAAATATGCTGCTCGATTTCGCCAAGAACTGGCTGGCCCACGACGGCCTCTGGTTCCAGGCGGTCGAAAAACATTACGGAATGGACAAAGCCATAGAACTCGATACCGAGGCCTGGGAAAAGTTCACCGTCATTGAAGCAAAACGGATCATGGAACTGCATGGCATTCCGCGAAACGGCGGACTGGAGGCCCTGAAAAAGGCCCTGAAATACCGCCTCTATTCGGTTCTCAACGAACAGACGATTACCGAAGAAACCGAAAACTCCTTTGTATTTAAAATGGCGGATTGCCGGGTGCAGTCGGCGAGGAAGCGGAAGAACCTTCCTCCATTTCCCTGCAAATCGGTGGGTATTGTCGAGTATCGGGAATTTGCCCGGACCGTCGATCCAAGAATAAGAACCGAATGCCTCGCCTGCCCTCCCGACCCGCAAGAGCGGGACTATTACTGCGGCTGGAAATTCAGTATATGAAAAAAGCCCCCGGGAACGGGGGCTTTTTAATTAATCTTCATTCAACTCAGTAGGTGTACTGGCACGGGAACGGACCGTTCTTGAACTTATAGTTGACCAGCGCGATAATGTCGAGAATATCGCAATTCCCGTCACACCCGGTATCGCAACCCTGAGGCATATACCGCGGCGCCGCGCCGCTCTTGAATTTGTAGTTTACCAAGTCGATGATATCGAGGATGTTTAGGATCTTGTTGCAATCGGCATCGCCGTTTACTACAGGCTCAACCCAAAAATCGTACTGCTTCAAAGTCGTGTACGGAGGATTGGATTGATCCTGCACCTGCGCCGTAAAAGCGAAACTCCCCGCCTGCTCCGGAGCACCCGACATAACCCCGTCGGCACTCAGCGCTATGCCGTCGGGAAGCGCACCGCTGTATAGCGACCAGGAATGACCGCCCAATCCGCCGCCGCTCAGAAAAGAATGGCTGTACTCCCCTGAACATATATCGGCGCTCGGAGGAGGTTCGTCGTCGATCAGAACGATCTCGACATCATCCAGAACCAACTGCGTGGCACCGCTGCCGATCATGGCATGCCCGTAGCGGACCCAGAAATACCCGTCATTTCCCCAGTTCGGTCCCCAGCTGTTTTTAACGCACCAGGCTCCGCCGCCCCCTTCGCAATAATTATCGTCCCAGCCTACGATAACTACTCCGTGGTTTATATCGCCGCCGATTTGAGAATAGCATCCGTCCTGGTAACCGTAAAACGGCCCCTGTACGGCAAATGCAGAAATTATCGGCCCGTTCAACAACGCCGTCTTTAATGAATTAACGCTTCCCGGTATGGAAATATACTCGGTCCCCATCGCCACCCGCGCCGATTTCGGATTCGGGCAGGGTATCATATCGTCGGCTTGATACGGAAAATCGCTTTCGGTGCCGATTCCGAACATATAAACATAATCGTAAACCGCGGTCATCCAGTTCCCGGAACAGCCGTATCCGTACGAACGGCACGAAAGCACTTCCTGCTCGGATAAATCGTACTCAAGGCCGAAATCGATCATGTACTGCGATTCGATGCCGCCGATGGCACAGAATATCCAGCATGACCCGCAACTCGCCTGGTTTTTGACCGGAGTCACCAGACCGGAATCGCGCCAGTTGAAACTCGATGGTAATTCATCCCGGGATTTCGTCACGAAATCGGGCTTTAAATGCGCCCGCCAGATTTCTTCCCAGTTATCCGGAAGACTTGCCCCCAGCATCTGCTGCCGTTCATCCGGAGTATAATTCAACAGCAAATCGTTCAACTCAACAGTAAAAGTATAACCGTTGGCATCGATAGTCTGCTGATATTCCTGTAATTCCCTTTCAGCGGCCTCACGCGTTTGCGTCCCTGCCAGAAGCGGAGAACTTAGAGATGAAAACAGAAACAACCCCGCTATAAACAACCCTGAAAACTTTTTCATTGACGGTCCTTCCTAAGGATAGATGTGACCTTCTGGCTTTTCCGTAATATATTGCAATTTAACCATTTGTCAATAATACATTGACTCGTCGTTACAAAAAAAGCCCGCCTGTAAAGACGGGCCTTTTATAATATCAAAATCAGTACTGATACTGGCAGGGATATGGGCCTTTCTTGAACTTGTAATTTACCATCCCCGTTATATCAAGAATATCACAGTCGTAATCGCAATCGGTATCGCAACTGGCCGGAACATAAACTGGCTCTGGTCCTCCCTTAAACTTATAATTAACCATGGTCACGATATCCATGATATTCAAAATGTCATCGCAATCGGTATCGCCGTTGATAATGGGGTCAATCCAGAGATTGAGTGTCTTCTGTACTGTAAATGGCGGTTCCGATTCATCCCGGACTTCGAAGGTAAGCGGGAAATTTCCTCCCTCATGAGGATAACGATGCAGCACGCCGATACTGTCGAGCCTTAAACCCTCGGGTAGAGCCCCGTCCACCAGCGACCAGGTGTGATCGCCAATTCCGCCGCCGCAGTGCATGAGGTAATAATAACGATCGCAGACATCGCCCGGCGGAAGGGAATCGCATTCGACGAAAACGACGCTGGTGCTATCAAGCTTTACCTGAGTCGCTCCTTCGCCGATATGAGCATGAGTATAGCGGACCCAGAAATAGCCTTCGTCACCCCAATCGGTACCCCAGCTGTTTTTCACGCGCCAGGCACCTCCGCCTCCTTCGCAGATATTGTCGTCCCAACCGACAATTACCACACCGTGATTGACCTCGCCCCCGATTTGACCGAAGCAACCGCTCTGGTATCCATTAAAGGCATCTTCGACCGCAAATGATGAAACCACAGGCCCTTCCAGAAGGGCAGTCTTGATGGCATTGGTCTGAGGAGGCACGGAAACATAGCTGACCCTGCGTACCGTCCGCGGAGGCTTGGGATCGGGACAGGGATAACGATCATATGCGTAATAAGGAAGAGCATCTTCGTCGCAAATACCAAAGGCATCCACGTAAAAATAAACGGAAGTCATCCAGCCCCCTTCGCACCCCCAATCGTAAGAGTAACAGGACAGAACTTCCTGCTCCGATAAATCATACTCGATTCCGAAATCGACCATAAACTGACTCTCGATAGCCCCGATGGCGCTGAATATCCAGCAGGAACCGCACCCTTCCTGGTCTTTTATAGCCGAGACTTTTCCGGAATCTTCCCAGTTGAATCTCGCCGGAAGCTCATCGCGGGACTTGACCACGAAGTCATCCCGTAAATTGGCACGCCAGATTTCTTCCCAGTTGTCGGGGAGTTTCAAGCCGAGCAGTTTCTGTCTTTCTTCACGAGTGTAATTCAGCATGATGTTGTTCATGCCGACCGTATAATCGAATCCGTTTTGTTCGATTTGTTGACGGTATTGCTCGAGTTCCTGCTCGGCCGCTTCACGGGTTTGTGTCCCGGCTATGGCAGAAATCGCAAACGCCCCCACAAGAACCAGTCCCCAGACTGCACCTCTCTTAAAAATCACCATATATGCCTTCCCCAATAGGATAGATAGGACCGTTGTTTTACCCTAATATATTGCAATTTAACATCTTGTCAAGATTACAAATTCGCCGGAAACATGTATATACATGTCCGTCTTGGCGGATTTTAAAATTAAAAGCCCGCTCGCAAGCGGGCTTTCCAATCCGATGTTTTAAAATTTTTTTAATATTCCCATTGGCAGGGATACAGACCAGATTTGAATTTGTAATTTATCAGCCTGACTATATCCAGAACATCGCAATCCTCATCACACTCGGTATCGCAACTCTGAGGAACATAAACCGGAGGCTCCCCTTGTTTGAATTTATAATCTACCAGATTGACTATATCCAGAATATCGAGGTCCCAGTCGCAATCGGTATCTCCGTTTATCAGCGGCTCGATCCACAATTCGTAGGGACGCTGAAATGTAAAAGGCGGAACCGATTCATCCCTTACCTGAAGCGTAAAGTCGTATTTTCCCCCGATGCTGGGATAGCGATGAAGAACCCCAATACTGTCAAGCCTGATTCCCGGGGGCAGTTCGCCGTTTATCAGCGAAAAGGTATGGATTCCGGCCCCGCCGCCGGGATGCAAAATGGTGAAATACTTGCTGCACACGTCACCCTCGGGAAGAGAATCTTCCTCGATAAAAACGACATCGACATTATCCAGAACCGCCTGAACCGCCGCCCAGCCGATACCGGATACCCCGTATTGAATCCAGCCGTACCCGCCGGTTCCCCAACTGGTTCCCCAGCTGTTTTTGATTCTCCAGGCGCCGTTTCCATCGCATTGGTTGTCGTCCCATCCGACAATCAATATGCCGTGTCCCCCTTCCGATTCGAGGTCATGAATCGAATAACAGCCGTCCTGATAGCCGTGAAAGGGGTCGGAAACATTGAAAAACGAAACAACCGGACCGTCCAATAAAGCGGTCTTAATCGAAAGCTCGTCTTCCGGAATATAAATATACTCCGTCCCTCGGGCCACCCGCGGAGGCATCGGATCGGGACAGGGATACCTGTCATATCCCTGGTATGGCAGGTAAGACTCGGCACATATTCCGTGTTCATACACATAGTCGAAAACCATCTCCCAGCTTCCCCCTTCGCAGCCCCAGTCAAAAGAATAACAGGACAGGACTTCCTGCTCGGACATATCGTAAGTGAGCCCGAAGTCGATCAAATACTGCGCTTCCATGGAGGCAACGGCGCAGAAAATCCAGCAGGAACCGCAGCTTTGCTGATTGCGAACCCCGGTAATCTTCCCGGAATCGGCCCAGTTGAAAGTCGCCGGCAAATCGTCTCTTGTTTTGGCGACAAAACCTTCAGGACGGTTCGCCGACCAGATTTCCCTCCAGTTGTCAGGAAGTTTCGCCCCCATCATTTGGCGCCGCTCGTCGAGCGTATAATTAAGAATGAAATCATTCATCCCGACCGTGAAGTTGTAATCGTTGTCCTGAATTAACTGACGATAGCTTTCCAGTTCATCTTCGGCAGCCTGCTGAGTCTGCGGTTCGGCCAATGCCGTGATGGTCAGAATCGCAGATAGTATCAGACTGCCAACTAAGGTTACTGCCTTACGCTTCATTTTCAGATTTTCTCCCGATTATGGATAAGTAAATGCCAATTAATTAAATATACTTCAAATCGTGAATTAGTCAACATTGAAGAAATCGTCACGGTCTGCCGATGCTTACAGTGCAATTCAGTTAAAACTTGCATTATGAGGAAATCCCCTCATATTTTAGAATCGAGGGAGCCTTTAAAGACCTATGAAACGGGAAAATCTCAACTCCATTTTATTCCTGCTGATTGCAGCGCTCTTTTTATACCTTTTCTACCGGCTGATAATCCCCTTCTTCTCCCCCCTGGCCTGGGCCGGAATCCTCGTTATTGTCTTTTTCCCGGTCTATAAATGGATGCTTAGAATCATCAAGATTCCCTGGCTGGCCTCGCTTTTCGCCTGCGTTCTGATATTTCTGATAATAATCGGCCCCTCCATTTATCTATTCGCCTCCATGATAAACGAAGCGACCGAACTGGTTCAGACCATCAACGAAACCCAGGGCGAAAATATCAAAAAGTATCTATCGCTCGATATCCCGTTTTTCAACATGATTGAAGAAAAGCTGTCTTCGATCGAAGAATTGAAAGATATCGACTTCCAGACTATCCTGAAAAACGCCGTCTCCGCGGTAACTCGCGCCTTCGGTTCCCAGGCGACGACATTGCTGGCCAATATTACCAAGACCATATTCTTCTTCGCCCTGACCCTGTTTTCGATGTTCTTCTTTTTCCGGGACGGCGATCGCCTGGTCGATTACATCAAATCGATTGTCCCGCTGGAAAAGGATAGGGTGAATCTCCTCTTCAATCATATGAGAGAGGTCATCGAAGGAACCATGTACGGCGGAGTTTTGATTGCGATTATCCAGGGCATTCTGGGCGGAATCATGTTTGCCGCATTCGGCTTGTCATCCCCTATTCTCTGGGGAGCAGTCATGACTTTCCTCGCCATCCTCCCAGTGGTGGGACCATTCCTGGTTTATATCCCGGCCGGGATAATTCTGATTCTCAGCGGCAGTACCCTGAACGGCATCCTGGTGATTTTAATCGGGTCGGGAATCAGCCAGGTCGATAATTTTATCCGCCCCCATCTCTTTCATGGCAAAACCGAAATGCATACCCTGCTTCTTTTCTTCTCTATCCTCGGAGGGATCGCCATGTTTGGACTTCTTGGAATTATCCTCGGCCCATTGATATCGGCGATTTTCGTGGCGGTCCTGAATTTCATGGAATTCGGCCTTCATATCAAAACCGAATCTTGAAGCGACAGGTCGAAACTGATAAACTAAAACCTATTTTCCCCGTTTCATCCCGGTTTCCCGGGTATAGGTCAAAAGTCCTCCCAGCCGCAGCAGCCTTTTCTGCCGGTCGGTCAGGGTCGCGGTGGCATTGAACGAGAAACCCTTGGTCTTATTCCGGATTTTGAATTGCCTATTATTGACCGAATTGATGGCTTCTTCGATTAGCAGTTCATCCCCCTGTTCGATTTTATCATAGTCGGCCGGATCTGCAAAAACCAGCGGAAGCAATCCGAAATTCACGAGATTGGAATGATGTATCCGGGCGAACGACTTGGCGATAACCCCTTTAACCCCCAGAAACATCGGAGCCAGCGCGGCATGCTCCCGCGAAGAACCCTGCCCGTAATTTTCACCGCCGATAATGAACCCTCCCCCTTTCTCCTTGGCCCGCTTGCTGAATTCGGGATCAAGACGATAATAGACAAATTGCGAAATCTTGGGAATGTTTGACCGGAACGCCAGTACCTCCGAAGCGGCCGGCATGATATGGTCGGTGGAGATATCGTCACCGACTTTCAGAAGGACTTCGCCGGAAATAGTATCCGTCAGAACCTCCTTCGGATCGGCCGGAACGATATTGGGTCCTCGCCTGATTTCGAGCTTTTCGGCTTCTCGCTCATCGGCGGGAGGAATAATATTGATATTTTTCTGGTTCAACTTCGACGGTATTTCCGAAGCCGGCGCCTCCATGTCCAGTTCACGCGGGTCAGTCAGAACCCCGAATATCGCCGTGGCGGCTGCCGTTTCCGGGCTCACCAGGTACACTTCATCATCTTTAAGACCGCTCCGTCCCCGGAAATTGCGGTTGATGGCCCGCACCGATTTGGTTCCCGGAGCCGGAATATGCCCCGTCCCGATACAGGCCCCGCAGGTCGGCTCGGCGACATTCACGCCGGCCTTAAGCAGATCGGTCAGATAGCCTTCCTCGGAAAGAAGCTCCAGCGCCATACGGCTCGAGGGATGCACGAAGAAATTCACGTCGGGATGCACCTCCCGCCCTTTCATGATTTTCGCCAGGGCTTTTAAATCGGCATAAGCACCGTTAGTACAACTTCCCACGAAAACCTGCTCCACCTTGACCTTCCCCGCCTCCCTGACCGGAACCACCTTATCGGGGAGCGACGGCAACGCCGCCAGCGGCTCGATCTTTGACAAATCCAGTTCCATGGTCTCGTCGTATGCGGCATCGTCATCGGGAAGCATCTCCCGCCAATCGGAGGGTCTCCCGATTTTTTCATAGAATTCCTTGGTTTTTTCATCGCTGGGGAAAATCGAAGTGGTCGCCCCCATTTCGGTCCCCATGTTGGTGATGGTGACCCGCTCCTGGGCATTCAGGGTCTTGATGCCCGGACCGGTATATTCGAAGATCTTCCCGAATCCGCCCCGTACCGTGACTTTCCTGAGCATCTCGAGAATTACGTCTTTTGCGGTACACCACGGTTTAAGCTTACCGGTCAATTTTACATTGACCACCTTCGGCATCACGAAATTGTACGCTCCGCCCCCCATCGCCACCGCGACGTCGAGCCCTCCGGCTCCGATCGATATCATTCCAAGTCCTCCGCAGTGCGGAGTATGGCTGTCGGAACCGATTGAGGTTTTCCCCGGTATGGCGAAATGTTCCTGGTGAATCTGGTGCCCGATGCCGTTGGCCGCCTTGGAATAGTATGCTCCGAACTTTTTAGCGCCGCTCTGAAGATACAGGTGATCCTCCATGTTTTCCGGTTTCACCTGAAGAACATTGTGGTCGGCATATATGCAGGCCATCTCGCACCCGATTCGGTCCAGCCCGATCGCCTCGAAATGAAGTAGTACCTGCGTCCCGGTAATATCCTGAACCAGCACCTGGTCGATTTTTATCCCGATTTCCTGCCCCGGTTCCATTTCGCCCGATATTAAATGGTCTTCGATAATCTTATGAGTAAGGGATTTCCCCATGGTTTCCTCCGTTCGGTATAAATTTCGGAGCGGCCTTTTGACTGTATAATGCCAATATACGTTAAGATGTTTCTTAAGAATAAGTTAAAAGCGGATTTTTATGGATGAATTACCGTAAAGGCTGACAGCGCGGACAATAATGTGCCGTACGGGAACCGATTTTTTCATGCCGCAATTTCCCACCGCAACGGCAGCATTCTTCGCGCCCGTTTCCGTATACTTTCAGGTATTTCTGAAAACTCCCGGCGTCGCCGTTAATTCCGGCGAAGGAATCGACCGAAGTCCCCATATTCCGAATAGCCTTGCGAAGCAGCCGCTTGATAATACTCAAAAGTTCCGCTGCCTTTTTGCTCGAGATGGAATCGGTCATTCTTCGGGGATTGATTCTGGCCTCGAATAGCGCTTCATCGGCATAAATATTCCCCAGACCGGCAATGAAAGTCTGATCGAGAAGCGCCGGCTTAATCATCCTTTTGGTGGATTTCAGCATGCTGACGAATTCCGAAGGGCTCAGTTCCAGCGGTTCCGGCCCCAGGTCGGCCAGCCCCTTTTGCTCCATGACTTCATCCGACCGGAACAGCCGCACCCTCCCGAATTTGCGGTAATCGTTATAACGAAGAGCGTTCTTGTCGTTCTCTAACTTAAAAATAATATGGTCATGTTTGTCAATGGGGACTTCGTCCGGAAGATAATAAAAATGTCCGGTCATGCGCAGGTGCACCCAAAGCGTCAGGTTGTCGCTTAAATCGACCAGGATATTTTTCCCCCGGCGCCGGACATCCACGAATTGCTTCCCCTTCAGCCTCCCGGCCCAGCCCGGTTCGTTGTCGGCGTTTATTTTATCGGAGGTCACCGATACGGAAATGATTTTCTTTTTCAGGATCGTTTCCCGAAGCCCCTGGGCCACGGTTTCGACTTCTGGAAGTTCCGGCATGTTTATACTACCAATGATGCGGTGAATGCTAATTCAAAGGATACGTAATACTTCCGATGGTTGCTTGCAGCAATTCCCCTTCCTCGACGGGAGAGTTGAACTTTACCACCCCGATATCGGGAGCGAACCAGTAGAATCTTTCTCCATCGAAAAACTTGCGCGCGATATTATCGATCGTACGATAGGTCATTCTTAACTTGATGCAGTTCTCGAACAGCCCCGCCGGAGTCACGATACTTTCCACCGCCAGAATTTCGCACTCCAGCTGTGCCCGCAGATGGCTGTTGACCGAATCGCTGCGGACCTCCCAGGTCGCGAAATGAAGCGTATCGCCGATCAGGTTTGACCAGGGAGCGATCGGAATCGGCGGCTCGAAATGAATTTCCGGAACGGAATCACCGGCATAAGTCCGGCTGTTCAGGTACACCCCATGGTCGTCGACCGAAATATCTTCAAGGCAGACCAGATCACCGGTACTGTCGAGATAGGTTTTGGTAAAAAGATTGTCGTATTTCCCGGATGTCACCGCGGTTCTTATCGTCCCGCTGTATATATATATGTCTTCGACGTTAAGCGGGAAATACTGCAAAGGATCGATCTGGGTCGGCCGATCGACTTTCTTGATACAGGCGGAAGAAACAAGCAAGAGCAGAATCAGAATTATCCCAACCCTGCGAGTCACGTTCAGTTTCCACCCTTTTGCTTTTTGCGGTAATCTTCGATGGCCGCTTTCAAAGCATCCGCGGCCAGATTCGAGCAGTGCATTTTAATCGGCGGAAGGCCTCCGAGAGCATCGGCAATATCACCCCGGGTCATCTTCAACGCCTCATCGAGAGTCTTCCCGATGGCCATTTCGGTCGTAATGGAACTGGTCGCAATCGCGGCCCCGCACCCGAAAGTCTGAAACTTAATGTCGGTCAGGATTCCGTCCTTGACCTTGATGAACATCTTCATGATATCACCGCAGGAGGGATTCCCGACTGTCCCGATTCCGTCGGCGTCCTTGATTTCCCCCACGTTGCGCGGGTTCGTGAAGTGTTCGAGTACTTTCTGCGTATACATCATTACCTGCAACCTCATGGCCTTCAAAATTTCAAGCTTCTCAATATAATATATACGGCGAATCTATCAAGCAGATTTATCAGTCTTTTTGTCCGGTATTACCAACTCTCCGAGGTTCAGTCAGCTAAGGGTTACTTCCCCAGCATTGAAAAGCCTCACCCCGGAAGGGGTTTCCACCACCAGGTGCCCTTCGCCGTTGATGTCGATCGCATTCCCCTCAATTATCTCTTTTCCCGATGTAATTTTGATCCTTTTCCCCAAAAGCGAGGAATAGGACAGGATTTTCTTCCTGATCCCATTCAGCCCCGATTTCCTGAACCGCCCATATTCCTTTTCGAACAGCAGCAGGAATTCCTGCACCAGGGATACCCGTGATAACATTTTCTTGCCGGCGATTCTCAACGAAGTTGCCTTATTCTTTAAATCCTCCGGGATATCCGAAGACTTCTGGTTGACGTTGATCCCGATCCCGATAACCACATGATGAGTCCGGCCTATTTCCCCCGACAGCTCGGTCAGGATTCCGGCGGTCTTTTTATTTCCGATCAAAACATCGTTGGGCCATTTGATTTTCACTTCCTGCTTGAAGCCGAATTTCTCTATCGCCTCGGCCAGAGCCACCGCCGTCATCAACGACAACCCCGGAGCCAGTTTCGGGTCTATTTGCGGATAGATAACCAGCGACATATAAATACCGACCTTCTCAGGAGAATGCCAGCGGCGCCCCATTCTCCCCCTCCCTCTGGTCTGCTTCTCGGCAATCACGATTGTCCCCTCGGGGATCCCCGCCAGAGCCAGCTGGTGTGCGATGGTGTTAGTTGATTGGACTGATTGATAGGCGTGAATTTTCCGTCCGAATTTCCTGGTTTTCAGACCATGGAGAATTTCTTCTTCGAACAGCCGATCGGGGGGACTGACGAAAACCAGTTTTTTCCCGTGATCGGATTTCAAAACATACCCCATCCTCTTCAAGATGGTTACCGCCCCCTGAATATCGGCGGCCTCGACCTTGAACGACTTCGCCAGCTTTTCGGAATTGTACTCATGACCGGGATGATTGCGTATTTTCGCCAGCAGGCGGTCGGCCAGTTTTTGCAGTGAGGAATTATCCATAGTTCAGGGGATGATTTCGAGGGAAAAATCGGACGAGCTTACCGAATGGGTCAGGGCTCCGACCGAAATAAAGTCGACCCCGGTTTCGGCAATTGCCCGGACATTATCCAGAGTTACCCCGCCGGAAGCTTCCAGCTTGAGATCATCCGCCATACTCCGGGCCAATTCGACCAGGGCTTTCAGCTGTTCCGGGGTCCGGTTGTCGATGAGAATCCGTTTCACACCTGCCTTAATAGTTTCGACCAGCTGCTTTTCGGACTCCACTTCCACTTCTATTTGAATCGCCGCGATATCGGCATCAGTATATTTCAATTTATTCCTGATGGTACTCCCGGTCAGAAAATCTCTCGCCTTTTTAACCGCTTCGGAAATGGAACCGGCCGCGGCTATATGATTGTCCTTTATCAGGATCATATCGTATAGCCCCATCCGGTGATTCTCTCCGCCACCGCAGTTGACTGCATATTTTTCGAGATAGCGAAGCCCCGGAGTGGTCTTGCGGGTATCGAGGATGATCGCGCCGGTGTCTTTGATCTTATCCACGAAATACGACGTCAAAGTGGCAATACCGGACAGCCGGCCCAGAAGATTCAGCGCCAGCCGTTCGCCGGTGAGAATGGCGCGGTTGATACCCTCAATTCGAGCTACCGTCTGGCCGGCCCGGAATGGGTTGCAGTCATCAATCACATATTCGAATTCCAGCTTGCTGTCGAGCCGTTTGAAAACCGCTTCGGCGACAGGGAGTCCCGCCAGCACCCCTTCCGACCGGGTGTTTATTTCAGCCCGGTTCTTAAGCGGCTTCAGACAGGCCAGCGAAGTCAAATCCCCCTGGCCGACATCTTCGGATAGGAGGAAATCGATATGCTGCTTCAAATAATCGTCGTGGATTTTCATAAGGGAACAAAATATCCATTTCCCGCCCCGTGTCAAGAGGCGGGAAACCAGGAATTCAATAATTTCGAATTAGAAGGATCAGCCCCTTTACAGCTTCGCGATACAACCCGCGATCAGGTCGCGGAGTTTCGGCTCGGCCGCCTTGGCCGCCGAAATGACATCATCCAGTGAACAGGGACTGAGCGCATCCGGCAACCCCATATCGGTGATAATGGAAAATGCCATTACCCGTGTCCCCTGGTGCCGCGCCGCGATAACTTCGGGTACCGTCGACATCCCGACCACATCCGCTCCGATTGTCCGCAGGAAACGGTATTCCGCGGCGGTTTCCAGATTCGGACCGGCGACGGCCACATACACCCCTTTGCGGACCGGGATTTTCATTTCAAGTGCAGTGGACTCTGAAAGCTTTACCAGTTCCTTGTCGTAGCAGTTGTACATATCGGGAAATCTATCACCGATGGAATTATCATTCGGGCCGATCAGAGGATTATTACCCAGCAGGTTAATATGATCGGTAATGATCATAATATCTTTTTTCTGAAACTGCGGATTCAACCCGCCGCAGGCGTTGGATACGATCAGGATTTCAATCCCCAGTTCTTTCATTACCCGCACCGGGAAAGTCACCTGCTGCAGGGTGTACCCTTCATAATAATGGAACCTCCCTTGCATCGCCACCACCGGCTTGCCTTTCAAGTGGCCGAAAAGCAATCGCCCCTCGTGCGATTCTACGGTCGATACCGGGAAATGCGGGATCGTCCCATAGTCCACTTTGGTCGATACGTCTATTCCTTCACCGAGCGAACCCAGGCCGGTTCCGAGGATTATCCCTACCTTGGGGACCAAATCGGTTTTGGTGCGGATGAATGCCGTCGCCTCTTTTATCATGCTTTTCAAATCCAAAACTATTGCTCCTCTCCACCTTCCGGACCCTGCCGAAACTGCTCGACCACCTGCCCGATATTTTCATCATCCTGAATGTTCCCGGTATGTATCGTTTGCGTATCTCGTTCCGATATCGATTGCGGTGTTTCCTGTTTCTTGCTGATTCTCGGTATGTACACCTGTTCCATCAATTTCAGGTGAGCTTCAAGCTCCGCCTTCAACCGGGAATAAAAACTTCGCCGGGTGAATTCGATTTCGTGCACGCGGCTGTCGAGGTCGGCCACCAGGCGGGTTTTTTCTTCGATAATATCATCCCGCCGCCGGGCCGCTTCGGCGATAATCAGTTCCGCCTCCTTGCGAGCATTTTCAATCAGCCGCTCGGCGTTCCTCTGTGCTTCGACCACGACATTCTTCAGGGTTTCTTCCAGCTCCTTCAAATCACGATAGCGGTCCCGGTAGGAATCCCTCTCCTCAGATAATTTCAGCACCTCGACCTTGGCTTCCTCCAGAGCGGTCGCGGCCGCCTCCTTGAATGCTTCCACCTCGGTCGGCGAGAATCCTCGAAAAGCCTTCGAGAATTCCTGGTTTCTAATTTCATTCGGCGTAAATCCCATAACGCACCTATTGTTTAAAATCCCGCATTTCTATTTTTTACGGGATCCGAATATGGCGGTTCCGATCCGCACCATATTCGAACCCTCGTCAATGGCCAACTCATAATCGGACGACATCCCCATCGAAAGGATTTGGAATCCTTCGCCTATGATTTTCTTTCCTTCCTCGAACAGTTCCCGCGTCATCCTGAAAGCGTGGCGGATTATCCTTTCGTCTTCCACGAAAGGGCCGATTGTCATCAGGCCCCTCAACCTGATATGCTTATGTTCCCCTATCGTTTCGAGTAAATTTATCGTTTTATCCGGAGCGACCCCGTATTTCTGTTCTTCGCCGGAAGAATTGACTTCCACCAGGCAGTCGATAAAACTGCCCGCTTCCGCGGCTCGCTTCTCGATCTCCTCGGCCAGGTGAACCGAATCAACCGACTGGATCGTATCGAACAACTCCAGCGCTTTCTTCACCTTATTCGACTGGAGATGTCCGATCATATGCCAGGTCGCGATATCCCCCAGTTCCTTAATTTTCGGCTCGGCGTCCTGAATCCGGCTTTCGCCGAGATTGGATATCCCGCTCGATACCGCCTTCCTGATCGCATCGGACGGAAAGGTCTTCGACACCGCCACGATCACGATGTCCCCGAACTTCCTTCCCGAACGAATCGCCGCTTCGCCGACCCGGTCGTTTACCTCCCGGATATTTTCTTTTATAAACTCGTACACATTATCTTTCAATTAATAAAATACCCCCGGCCCCGTCTATATCAACAAAAATATCCCCCTCCCCGGGCCGACGGTATTTAAAGAGATATTTTTTCTCTAATTTCTTGACATTTCCATGCGGCGGAATAAAATGATTCTATGAATGAAGGTTTCCCGAATGCGATTCAGTGACTCCGGGAATTTTATTCTAAAACGCCTGAAGGCGAATATAATAGCTTAACGATAAAAAAGGAGTCCCGCTATGGCAAAACCGCACCCGGATATTCTCGCCGCCCTCACCGCCGGTATTCAGGCCGAAGTGGCTGCGTATGTCTTTTATCTGGAAGCCGCCAAAAAAATCGACGACAAGGGAATGGTGAAATCGATGCATGATCTCGCCACCGAAGAAAAGAAGCATTTCCATATCCTGGAACGACAGTACGATTCCCTGATCCGCTCGGAAAAATGGATTACCACCGCCGATGTGATGAAACAGAAAGGACTCCCGGAAATCAACGAAAACATGACCAACGAGCACAAGGATCTCATCGAAGAAGTCGGGAGACTCAAGACCGATCGGGAAATTCTCCAGATGGCCCTGAAACTCGAAGAAGATGCCCGCGATACTTATCTCCGGGCCCTCGATCGCTCCGATACGAAAGAAGCGAAAGATACCTTCAGGCATCTCTCTAATTTCGAACAGGGACATGTCAACCTGATAAACTCCTGGCTCGCCAAACTGGATGACTGATTTTATCCTTTGGGAAATTTTGCCCGGTTCGCCGGGCTTTTTTTTATTGCATCATGGTTCTTAACAACCATAACTTTTATTATGACTGAACGAAACCTGACCTGGCTTGAAATAGACTCTAAAGCCCTCGAACAAAATCTTAAAACTATTCGCAGGCTGGCCGGCAAGCGAAAAATCGCGGCGGCTCTTAAAGCCAATGCCTACGGCCACGGCCTGGAAGAAATGACCGAACTGCTTCAGGAAAAGAGCGATATCTCATACATCGCCTTGCATTCGGTGACCGAAGCGGTCAGAGCGCGCCACGCCGGATGGGATAAAGATATCCTGATGGTGGGCTATATCTCCCTCGACCAGCTCGATTCGGTCTTTGAACTAAACCTCGAACCGACCGTCTATAATCTCGAAACCATCCGCAAACTGGGAAAACTGGCCGCGAAATACAAAAAACAGGCCGCCATTCACCTCAAAATCGAAACCGGCACCAACCGCCAGGGAGTCGAAATCTCCCGGCTCGATAAATTTGCCAAGGAAATCAAATCGCTCCCAATGCTGAAGTTGAAGGGGCTTTCGACCCACTTCGCTAATATCGAAGACACCACCGATCATTCCTACGCGGAAAGCCAGCTGAAGCTGTTCAATGATGGCGTCAAAAAAGCCGGCAGACTCGGACTTAAGCCAACTCTCAGGCACACGGCCTGTTCGGCGGCCTTATTGTTATTCGAGGAAACCAGGTTCGAACTGGTCCGACCCGGCATAGCTCTTTATGGGCTCTGGCCGTCAAAAGAAACCTACCTTTCCTACCGATTAATGGGGGGTCAAAACCAGATACTCTCCCCCCTGTTATCATGGAAGACAAGGGTAGCGCAGATCAAGGAAGTTCCCCCTGATTCTTTCGTGGGATATGGCTGCACTTTCCGGACAACCTCCCGCACCAGGCTGGCAATACTTCCCATAGGATACTACGATGGCTATGACCGTTCTCTTTCCAACCTGGCCCATGTCCTTATAAAGGGTAAAAGAGCGCCGGTTCGGGGAAGAATCTGCATGAATCTGATGATGGTCGATATTACCGATATAAAGGGAGTCAAACTCGAAGAAGAAGTGGTATTGTTGGGCAAAAGCGGCTCGGAAAGACTCACTGCCGATCAGCTGGCGCTCTGGGCGGGGACGGTCAATTATGAGATTATCAGTAGAATCAGCGAAAACATTCCCCGCGTAGTCGTTTAAGGGCCATCGCCGGGGTCGTTTTGGTCGACGGACTATTAAGAAAATAAATGACTTGGATGACAAAAAATTGATAATTTTTGTCTTGCATTAAACGTAGATATTTGTGATATTTTTCACTTGACATAGATGCCAGTTTGGGATAATATATAATTTGTGAATGAATTCACATACTTTGCGGAAGCTCGCGAAGTATTAATATGAGGAACGGCAATTGGCCACGGAGAATCTTAAAAAGAAAATTTCGGAATCGACTATCCATCGGCTCTCCTTATATTATCGGATTCTGTCCATTCTCGAAAAAGAGAACTACGATACCGTCTCCTCCAAGGAATTAGCCAAGCGCGAAAAACTAACCCCGGCTCAGGTGCGCAAGGATCTGTCGTTCTTCGGATCTTTCGGAACCCGGGGACTCGGATATCCGGTGGGAGAACTGAAAAAGCGGATCGCCCGGATTCTCGGGCTCGACCGGGTCTGGAGCGTAGCCGTGGTTGGCGTCGGAAATATCGGATCGGCCCTGGTCGGCTACAAGGAATTCCAGCGCCAGGGATTCCATATCAAGCTGGTCTTCGATAACGATCAGAGAAAGATCGGTTCGAACCACAAGGGAATTATTGTCAGCGATATCCGCAATCTGGAACAGGAATTGCGCGAAAACGGCATCGATATCGTTATCATCGCGGTTCCCGCCACGGTCGCGCAATACATTGTCGACGATATCGTCAAGGGCGGAATAAAGGCCATTTTGAATTTTGCCCCGGTGAACCTGAAGGTTCCTCCCGAAGTCTACTTAAGAAACGAAAATATGTCGGTCGAATTGGAATACCTCTCTTTTGCCCTGATTAACGATCAAAAGAAACGGGGAACAAAAGGGATAGGTTAATTATTTAAAAGAATGGCCCCAGGGAAAGGGGCCAGCTTACCTCTTTTAAGTGTCACCTTGGAAGGGCGCCTGTTTTGCGGTTTCAGGCGCCCTGTTTTTTTACCAGTCCCCTTTGAATTTGGCAATTGCCATCCCCGGAAAAATATTGTATCTTTAAGCTATTGAATGACAATAGAATATTAACTCTCACGCAAACATGCCCGGACTCAAATTGGGAAATATCAATGTATAAAAAAATCCTCGCAATACTCCTGTTTGTTCTAATCTTATCCGTCACGGTTTCGGCAGGCGAAATATCCGAAAACCTCACAAGACTCACGAAAACCGCCCCCGCCGACAGCATGGTGAATGTCATTATCCAGTTGCGGAACAGCGCTTATTCTACCGGAAAACTTGGAGATGCTATCTCTGCCCGGAAATCTCAAGCCGCCCGCCACGCCGATGGCATCCAATTCCTGAAAAACGCAGCACGTCAGGCTCAAAACAGCCTCTTAAATGAACTGGACAATTATAAAGATGCCTCCCGCGCCGAAAATATCGAATCCTTTTGGCTCGCAAATATTGTATCGGCGACTATCCCCATCGGCGAGATAGAGAGAATCGGAAATCGTCCGGACGTGACATTGATATACCTTCCTCCCCGGATTGTCCCTATCGAAGCGACTCCGTCATCATCCATCATACCGCGCAAAGCGATGGCGGGAGTTCAGTCAAATCTTACCTATATCGGAGCCGACCAGGCCTGGACTGCCGGCTATGATGGGACCGGAACCATCATTTGTTCCTTCGATTCGGGTGTCGAAGGAAATCACCCGGCACTCGCCGACAACTGGAAAGGGCTCGACGGAAATCCTTCCGCCGCATGGTACGATCCTCTGGGTAACAGCGCTTTTCCGCAGACTTTTCCCGAAGCGGGGACTTCGCAGCATCACGGCACCCACGTTATGGGTATCATGGTGGGGCATGATGAAAGCACCGGCGATACTATCGGAGTCGCCCCCGGAGCGAAATGGATTTCGGCGGCCGTAATCGACCTGCCGTACGTGTCGTTATTGAAAGCCTTCCAATGGGCCGCCGATCCCGATGGAAATCCCAACACTATTGCCGATGTCCCCGATGTCATCAACCACAGCTGGGGTATTCCCAAGAGCGATATCGGCTGCGAAGATTACCTCGGCGAATTGATCGACAACCTGGAGCTATTGGGAGTCATCAACATCTTCGCCGCCGGAAATTATGGCTTCAGCGGAGCGGAAACCGTACAGTACCCGGCCAACCGGGCCAATGATGCTGTCGATAACTTCGCGGTCGGCAATATTAATCACTCAACCGAAGCGATTGCCGGAAATTCTTCGCGCGGGCCCTCCGATTGCGATCATACCTCGATAAAGCCAAACGTCGTGGCCCCGGGCGTGGATATTTTCTCAGCCTGGAATGGAGACTATACCGAACAAAGCGGAACCTCCATGGCCGCTCCACATGTCGCCGGAGCCTGCGCCATCTTAAGACAGGCCTTTCCCGAAGCCACGCCTGCCGAAATCAAAAACGCCCTTTTATCTACCGCCGTCATGCTTCCTGCCTGGGGCACTTCTCCTAATAACAACTACGGCTATGGCGTGATCGATATCCCCGCGGCGCTGGCCGCGTTATCTCCGGCGGGCTTAACCGACCTGAGAATTTACAGCATCCGGAATACCATCGTGCCACCGGGAGAATCGATTTCGGAATTTATTGATGTAATCAATAACGGAGCATCCGTCACCGGAGTTACCGGCAATATCGCCAACAGCGACGGCGGCCTGGAAATTACAAACGGGACATTTACGTTTGGAGCGATCGCACAGGATGCCATAGTACAGAGCAATGTCACCTTCGATGCCACGGTTTCCGACACCGTAACACCCGGAAGAATCCTCAGTGCCACCCTGCACCTGACCGACGATGCCGCCTATTCCAAAGATGTCATGATAATAATCCGGACCGCGGAAATCCCTCCAGATGGCACACCCACTTTCTATACTCATAGTACAGGACGGATCGATTTCACTATCACCAACTTCGGGCAGTTCGGCTTCGGGAACGGAGCCTTCTTTCCGATAGGATACGATGGTTTCGCTTTCGACGGATCCTCAAATCAGCTCTATGAAGGAGCATTTATAATCGGGTACGATGTCGACCATGTCTCGGATGGCGCCCGCAATTTCGTCGCCGAACCCGACAACGATTTCGCCGTAGCTCAAAACGGAACCATGCAGATTCTGACGCCCGGCCCGGATGCCGACCAACAGACGATATCGATATTCGACGATTCCTTCGCGGAAAATCCGATGGGTCTCGAGATAACGCAGAAATCGTACGCCTGGACTTCGCCGCCCGATGATGATATTATTATCCTTGAGTTCGTTATCAAGAACGTGTCAAACACGGCCGTCGATGGGCTGTACGCCGGACTTCTTCTCGACTGGGATATTATTTCCGCTTCAAATAATACCGGAGGTTACGACAACGGGACCATGACTCCATATATGTACTATGACTTAACCGGGGTGGAAGACCTTCGCGGGATCCGGTTCCTAAATTCCGAATCCATCCATAGCGGCAATTTCGTTCAAAACGACGGCTCCCTGAAACTGACCGAAACCGATAAATTCACCGAAATATCCAACGGCGAAAAAGATACCGCTCCGGCGGCACACGAAGATTTCATGATGATTGTTTCGACCGGCCTGGCTTCTCTGTCGCCCGATGAATCGGATACCTGCGCTATCGCCATTTTGGCCGCCGATAACCTGGCCGGACTGGTCGACGCCGCAGTTCGGGCTCAGGCAAGCTACACTCAAATAACCGATGTGACCGAAATTTCCGACGACCTTCTTCCTGAGCGATTCCTTCTTTCGCAAAACTATCCCAATCCCTTCAATCCTTCGACTTCGATCCGCTTCGAAATCCCCTCAAGGAACAGGGTTATGCTCGATGTTTTCGATATCCTCGGAAGAAAAGTTAAGAACCTGGTAAACAAGGACTTGCCAGCCGGGAAATATCTCGCGACATGGGACGGGCGAAATGAGGGCGGGATGGCCGTGGCCAGCGGAGTCTATTTTTATACTATAAAATACGGAGGGATATCCGAAGCCCGGAAAATGCTTCTCTTAAAGTGATTTCGAGGAAACCAACCGGAGTTGCGAGCGGTTATTGAGTAATAAGAATATGCCTTGACAGTTAGTTAATTTTTGTTATACTTGACCGACCTGAAAAGGAGACTGTCCCCATCGTCTAGCCTGGTCCAGGACACCGCCCTTTCACGGCGGTAACAGGGGTTCGAATCCCCTTGGGGACGCCAAAATTCAAAGGGCCGCGAATCGCGGCCCTTTTTTATCAAACTCATACCTAACCGTTTACCGGGCTATGGCATAGGGAATTATGCCATTTAATTTAAATTTATTGATCACTTTATTCGAAACATTTCATGCCGATATATGTTGATAATAATGGATATAACTGGTATAATATATAAAAGCTATGAATATTGAATTCCGTCCATATCTGGTGGCCCTAATCGCCCTGTTTATGCTGGCCGGGCCGTGGCTGAAATCGACCGAAGCCAAGCCGTCTTCGGAAAAAACGATTTGCGGCTGCCATCAGGAATCATGCCAGGGCTGCTGCTGTTCCCAGCCGAAATCACCCCAGGAAACCAAACCTGTAAATGAGACGAACGGGTGCAATTGCGAGTTTTCGAGTTTCCCCGTCATCCCGGCTGTATCTTTTGAATTCAACCTTCATCTGCCGGATGATAGAAACATCAAGACCGAAGCCGAATCAACCCGCGTAGCTAAGCCGGGGGACATCCTGAGTTTGTATGACCATTCTGCTGACAAATCTCCGCCCCTTGCCGTTTCCAGACCGGCATATATCTTATTCAGCACACTCCTGATCTAGGCCTTAATCCACGGTACTTAAATCGTACCGCTCATTTTATAACTTCTCTTTAACAACCTTAACGGAGAAATTTAGCTATGCGTATGTCATGGCTGGTTCTTCTTGTCGGCCTGGCTTCTGTACTTACATTAAAACAGGCAAAGGCTCAGCAGGAAGTACTGGATTCACTAATAAATCTGGCCCTGAAAAATAACCCGTCGGTGTCAGCGGCCGCATATATGAGACAATCGACTGCGTCCAATACGCGCGGAGCCGGCGCCCTGCCCGATCCCGCTCTGTCGATAGGCGTGATGAATCTTCCGGCCAATTCATTGTCGCTGGATGAAACGCCTATGTCGGGAATTTCCATCGGTTTGATGCAGAAATTTCCCTGGCCCGGCAAACTTGGTGCCCGGACCGAACTTTCAAAAGCTCACCTTTTGGAATCCGAAGCCGGCGAACAAATCGTGCGGAATCAAACCGTGAGAGAGGTGACCGACGCCTACCTGGACTATTCCTACTGGTCGCAATCCCTGCCGATTATAAATGAGTACCTGGACTTGCTCGAAGGGACAAGAGATATCGTTGAAGTCCGCTATGCCAACGGTAAGGTTCCTGCACAGGACCTGCTTCGAGCCGGATCTAAAGTATCGAGAACCCGGGTGCGATTATTACGGGTGGAACAGAACCGCTATTCATCGCTTCTGAATCTCAGGCGGATCGCTGGAGACACGACGATTTCGAAAGAACTTCCGGCATATCTTTCCGAACCGGAATTCGAACCCGCCGACAGCGCCACTATCGAAACGAATCCCTTGCTTGCCCGCGAGGCATCGGTTGTGAAGCAGTCGGAAACCCGTCGTCGTATGGCGCGACTGGAATATTGGCCGGATATTACCCTGGGCGTCGATTACGGCATTCGCAGGGATATCCCGGGAGACCCCGTGCACGGCGCGGACTTTCTGACTTTCAAAGCATCTTTTAACCTGCCGCTTTGGTTTTTTGCCAAACAGAGGCACCAGGTACGATCGGCAGAAGAAATGATTCTGGCGTCAGAACAAAAGCAACGGGCAGTTCGCGACTTGCTCACCACTCGGTTCAATGATGCCGTCTCGAACCTGTCGGTGACGCTGGAAAGCCTCGATACGTACGACAAGTCGCTTATCCCCGAAGCTTCAGCGGCGATGGAGGCCGCCGAAATTGCGTATGAAGTCGGCCGGATCGACTTCAACGCTCTTCTCTCGGCCCAGTCCGACGCCTTTGAACTCAAACTTGAACGGCTCGATCTCCTGCGGCAATTTCACAAAACCCGGGCCGCCCTGGCCGAATTGTCAGGGAACGCCTTCGAAAGGTAGAAAAATGAAAACTATTACGATTAAAATAGCATGCATCATACTGGGAATAGGTGCGGTTTGTCTTTTCCTGCCGACAGTCTCGAACGGAGATACGGCCGCGACATCCGCCAAGGTACAGCTGTACACGTGCGGTATGCACCCCCAGATTATCAGCGATAAGCCGGGAATTTGCCCCATCTGCAATATGAAACTGACTCCCAAGCGTGATGGAACTTCCGGTGAAGGAACGGTGTGGATAGATCCCGCAACCCGGCAAAACATGGGGCTGACCATGACGGCGGCGAAGTATGCCGGCCTTTCACGCTTAGTCCATACCTTTGGAGAAGTGGCCATCCCAGATCCGAACGTTTATAGCGTTACCCTCAAGTTTGATGGTTGGGCCGAGCGGTTGTTCGTTGCCGAAGAAGGCGAACGAGTCCTTAAGGGACAATCCCTTCTGGAGGTTTACTCGCCCGACCTGGTCACGGCCCAAAAGGAACTGCTGGTAGCCTTGAAATCAGAATCGAACGACAGCATGACGCGTCTGGCCGAGGCCGCCAGAAGTCGCTTGAAAAACTGGGATATTTCCGAAGACCAGATTGAGCAACTTGCGAATTCGGGGGAAGTCAAACGGACTCTGATCATTCGCTCACCCGCCGATGGATTCGTTCATGCCAAACATGTCAAGGAAGGGGATCGCCTATCGGCTCGATCAGTACTGTACGAAATTGTGGACCTCCGCGAAGTCTGGATTAAGGCCGATGTCTATGAACAGGATTTGCCATATATCGCGGTACATCATCCCGCGAAGATAAAAGTACCCGGTCTCCCGGGCCGGACGTTCGCAGGACACATAAGCTACATCTCGCCGATGCTTGACAAGAAGGGACAGGTGGAAATTCGCCTCTCGCTCGAAAATCCCGATTTTGCGCTCAAACCCGCCATGTACGCCGAAGTCACCATAGAAAATGCTCTTAAGGGTAACCGGCTGGTCATCCCCCGATCGGCGATAATCAACTCCGGGGTTCGCCAAATCGTTTATGTCGCAAAGGACGGCGAATCGTACGAGCCCCGAACGATTATCACGGGTGCCGTCGGACAGAATGATCTGATTGAAGTCGTCGACGGCCTGACCCCCGGAGATTCCGTCGTCACTTCCGGACAGTTTCTCCTCGACAGTGAAACCCGCCTGAGTGAAGCCGTGCATTCTGCGGGCGCTCACACACAGGACGGCGATAAACATTCCGGACACAACGATTACGGCGAGAAGACCGATCACGAGCAGATGGCTGCTGACCCCTACAACATCCACACCTGTCCGATGCCATCGCACTATCATATCCTCAACTACGGTCCCGGAACCTGCCCCGACTGCGGCATGGATCTTGTCCCGGTCAGCGAGACCGACAACGCCCCTGTCTATGTCTGCCCGATGCCGGAGTGCCGTGTCGCTGCCGGGAAGCCGGGCTTATGCCCGGTCTGCAATATGCGCTTGAAAGAATACCATCCGGAGGGAAAAAGTGATCAATAGAATCATCGCGGCTTCCATCGCCAATCGCTGGCTGGTGGTCTGGATTGCCATAGCAATCCTGATACTCGGTTTCTGGGCGGCCGAGCGGATCGCGGTCGATGCCATCCCGGATTTATCCGACGTTCAGGTGATAATTCAGACCAGCTATTCCGGCCAGCCGCCGCAGGTAATCGAAGACCAGGTGACATACCCGATCTCGACGGCCATGCTTTCGGTTCCCGGTGCCAGCAATGTCCGAGGCTATTCCTATTTCGGGTTTTCCTTCGTGTACGTCATTTTCGAAGACGGGACCGATATCTACTGGGCCCGCAGCCGGGTATTGGAATTCCTTACCCAATTATCGGACCGCCTGCCGGCAGGTGCAAAGACGCAGCTGGGACCCGATGCCACCGGGGTCGGGTGGGTCTATCAGTACGCTCTGGTCGATACCACCGACCGAACCGATCTTGCGGAACTTCGTTCGCTGCAGGACTGGTTTCTTAAATACGAACTCTCCGCTCTGGAAGGTGTTGCCGAAGTTGCTTCGGTCGGAGGCTTTGTCAGGCAATACCAGGTGGAAGTGGATCCGCGAAAACTCGAACATTACGGCATTCCGCTGATGCACGTTATGAATGCTGTCAAGAAGTCTACCGGAGCCACCGGAGCCCGCCTTGTCGAATTCGGCGAAACCGAATTCATGATTCGCAGCGAGTCGTATATAGGAAGCCTCGACGATTTGCGGCAGCTTCCCGTTCATGTTTCTCCGGGCAAACCGCCGGTGCTTTTATCATCGGTGGCCAATGTGCAATTCGGGCCGCAGATACGCCGGGGCATCGCCGAACTTAACGGCAACGGTGAAACCGTCGGGGGGATCATCGTAATGCGATTCGGTGAAAACGCTCGCGAAGTGATTAACCGGGTAAAAACCCGCCTGGCCGAGCTGCAAATTAGTTTGCCGGAGGGTGTTGAGATAATCCCCGTCTACGACCGCACCGAATTGATCGATCGCGCCACCGGTAATCTCACCAGTACGCTTGTGAAGGAAATGATTATAGTCGTTTTGATAATCCTCTTGTTTCTTCTTCATGTACGTTCTACTTTGGTCGCAATTGTCGTCCTGCCTGCCGGTGTCGCCATGTCGATACTTACGATGCACCTTTTGGGAATTAATGCCAACATCATGTCGCTGGGAGGAATCGCCATCGCGATAGGCGTCATGGTCGACGCATCGCTCGTCACCGTCGAGAATGCTCACAAACACCTGGAACGCGATACCGGCACCAAACCCCGCTCCGAAATAATCCTGGAATCCGCCAAAGAAGTCGGCCCAGCTCTGTTCTTCTCGCTGCTCATCATTACGGTTTCCTTTTTGCCGGTCCTCGTTCTCACGGGGCAGGCCGGGCGTCTTTTCGCACCGCTGACCTATACCAAGACTTTTGCTATGGCGGCCTCGGCTCTGTTATCGATTACGGTAGTGCCGGCTCTGGTGGTTCTGGTCGTGAAAGGGCGAATCAAACCGGAAGAAAAACACCCCATATCGAGATTTCTCATTTCGCTCTATCGCCCGGTGATTCGGATAGTCCTGAAACACCGGTGGCTGACGATAGCGGCCGCTGCCATACTGCTGACCGTTACGTTTATTCCGCTTTCCCGCATCGGTTCGGAATTCATGCCCCCGCTGTACGAGGGGGACCTCCTTTACATGCCGACCACTCCGCCCGGTATGTCGGTCGACAAAGCCCGCGAACTGCTGCAGCAGACCGACCGCATAATCGCCACGTTTCCCGAGGTGGAACGAGTCTTCGGCAAAGCCGGACGTGCCGAAACCGCCACCGATCCCGCACCGCTGACCATGCTCGAAACCACCATCATGCTGAAACCGCGGGATCAATGGCGGCCGGGACTGACGCCGGACATGCTGATCGATTCGCTAGATGCCGCGGTGCAATTCCCCGGCCTTACCAACTCCTGGACCATGCCCATCCGCACCCGAATCGATATGTTGGCCACCGGGATTAAGACTCCGATCGGGATAAAAATAATGGGTTCCAGTCTCGACAGCCTTAATGCGATTGCCATTCGTGTCGAGAATGCCGTCAAAGGCCTGCCCGGTATCCGCTCCGTCTACGGTGAGCGTGTCACCGGCGGCAACTATCTCGATATCGAAATAGATCGACTCAAAGCCTCGGCGTACGGATTGACCCCGGGAGATATCAATACTGTTCTTGCCACTGCTGTTGGCGGGATGAATGTCGTCGAAAACGTCGAAGGACGAGAACGATATGCGGTCAATATCCGCTACCCCCGCGAACTGCGAGACAGCCCGGAAGAAATCGCACGAACACTGATTGCCGCTCCCGATGGCCGCAGTGTCCAGCTGGGCCAGGTGGCGACTCTGCGATTTTCCAAGGGGGCTGCCATGATAAAATCCGAAAACGCTCGCCCCACGGCCTGGGTGTTCGTGGACCTCAGTGATATCGACGTCGGCAGTTTTGTCGAGATGGCCAGAACGAAGGTGACAAACGAGGCAATGCTGCCGCAAGGCTACTCCCTGGTATGGTCGGGTCAGTACGAAAATATGCAGGCGGTTGCCGAGAAGCTGAAGGTCGCGGTGCCGCTGGCCTTATTTGTCATTCTGCTGCTCCTGTACCTTCATTTTAGAAACGTCGCCGACACCCTGATTGTCATGCTTTCGCTCCCCTTTTCGCTGATTGGAGGCGTATGGCTGATGTACCTGTTGGGGTTTAATTATTCGGTAGCCGTTTACATCGGCTTTATCGCCCTGGCCGGACTGGCGGCCGAAACCGGCGTGGTTATGATCGTCTATCTCAGTTCGGCGCGTGAGCGCTTCCAGCGGGAAGGCCGACTCAACACCGAAAAGGATCTTCGTCTGGCCGTCATGGATGGCGCCGTGGAACGGGTCCGGCCCAAAATTATGACCGTCGCAACAACCGTACTGGCCCTTCTACCGGTGATGATTGGTACAGGAACGGGCGCGGAAGTGATGCAGCGTATTGCCGCTCCGATGGTCGGAGGCATGGTGACGTCGGCACTGCTTACCCTGATCGTGGTTCCGTCACTGTATTACCTGGCCCACCGGCGAGAGATCGAAAAAACGCCATAGCGCGATTGTTGTTGATTGGATTCGCCGATTGGGGGAATTGTCAGGAATCGATCCCCGATGGGAATTGTTCGGGATTTTCCCCGGCGTTTATATAAGCGACCGTTTTTCGGCTGCCGGACTGGATTTCCCGGGCACTTCAAATCTTTGCGACAGTTCAATTCGGATTGAAATGAGACGATAAGATTCGTGCCCCCCGGTAATGCCGGAATTCAAAAGGCCCTGTTTATTACGGAACCCTCTCGGGTTAATATGAGGCGCTGGCTCTTCTTGCATTTTCAATTGACACCATTCAAAAATAAGATATTTTAACTCCATAAATAATATCCCGCGACGGTTCAGGGTGTGGAAAATCCGTCGCAAATTCGGAACCCGTTCATGTAAGGAATACGAAATGGGAATGATGAAGGAATTCAAGGAATTCGCCGTTAAAGGCAATGTCATCGATATGGCGGTCGGTATTATTATCGGCGCGGCCTTCGGGACCATCGTAAAATCCCTGGTAGCCGATGTTATCATGCCCCCCATCGGGCTTTTACTCGGCAATGTCGATTTCAGCAACCTCTTTATTATTCTTAAGGAGGGAACCCAGGTAGGACCGTTTGCCACCCTTGCGGATGCTCAGGCGGCCGGAGCAGTGACGCTGAACTACGGCCTCTTTCTCAACACCGTAATCAGCTTCCTGATCGTGGCCTTTGCCATATTCATTATGGTGAAAAACATTAACCGGCTTAAAAGAGAAAAAGCCGCGGAACCGGCACCGGCTCCGACTACCAGGGAATGCCCGCATTGCTTTTCTACCATTAGCATCAAGGCCGTTCGCTGCCCGTTTTGCACCTCGACTTTGGAACAAAAATCCTGAAATTTTTAGCCTGAATTGACGGGAAATTCGCGGACATGATTCTGTCATGTCCGCTTCTTTTTATCCATGAGGTCTTATCCATACCGGACATAACCGGTCGGCCATGGCCGTTCGAGAATATCCCCTTGCGATTTCCCGGAAAAATGCTATAATTCAACTGAAAAGCGAAATTCAAACATCAGGGATAATTACTAACTTTCCAATTACGGTGGGTGGGGAATGCCTCTCCGTAAGACCGCGACATTAATTATTGTCAGCCTCGCCATCCTGTTTATCGAGGTGGCGTTAATCCGGTGGATATCGACCGAATCCCGCATCTTTGCCTACGTCAATAACCTCGTCCTGCTGGCCTGTTTCCTCGGCATGGGAACCGGAAGCTATCTTGCCTCCGGGAAATTGCGCCTGTATCTCACCCCCGTCTCCATCACCGCCATCATCCTGCTACTGAACCTCCCCCTCAAATTGACCATCGGCGACAAGCCCCTGCACCTGTTCCGCGATATCCCCACCTTCTTAAGTTCCTTCACCGATTCCATCATCTGGGTTGAACCGGGCCAGGGCTCCACATTCCTTCTTACAACCATGGGAATAGTCTCGACCCTGATTATATTCCTGCTCATCTTCACGACCTTTATCCCTCTCGGCCGGATATTGGGGCGCATCTTTGAAAGCCGCCAGGATACCATTAAAGCTTATTCCATAAACGTCCTCTTCAGCATTGTTGGGATCTGGCTCTTCGCCGGGCTGTCGTTTCTCTATTCTCCGCCGATTCTATGGTTCGGCATCACCGGTATAATAGTCCTGGCCCTGGCTTTTCTCGAAGTCGAATCCGGCCCTGTCTCGCGAATAGCCTCCATCGTCTTTCTTGCCGTTGTTGTTCCGGGGATATACTTCATCGACGTTGACAAGGATTCCGAACGGGTTGTCTGGTCGCCATATCAAAAGTTAACCCTCGACCGCTTCTACGACGAATCCGCCGAGCTGGATCGGGGCTATTTCATCGAAGTGAATAACGCCGGTTTCATGACCCTGCTTAATCTGTCCGACTCTTTTATGGTACGTAATCCCGCATATTTCAATCGCGAGGCCCGGCAGTTCAGCCAGTACGATATACCTTATTTGTTCGCCTCCGATCCCGACGAGGTTCTGATCCTGGGTGCGGGAGCCGGCAATGACGTTGCCGGAGCGATCCGCAACCATGCCGGAACGATCGATGCCGTCGAAATCGATCCCGGGATTTATGCCCTCGGTGTCCAATATCATCCCGAACATCCCTATTCCGATTCCCGGGTCAACATGTTCATCGACGATGCCCGCTCGTACCTGAAAAAAACCGGCAAGAAGTACGATATCATCTCCGTCGGCCTGCTCGATTCCCATACTCATTCATCGGCGTACAATAATACCCGTCTCGATCATTACGTTTATACCCGGGAGAGTTTTCAGGAAATGAAGGACCGCCTGAAAGACGACGGCATCCTGACCGTTATTTTCGAGGCCCAGCGCCCCTGGATCGCGCGAAGACTGCACAACCTGCTCGGCGAAGTGTTCGGGCAGCCTCCGCTGGCTTTTGTCCTCAGAAGCAACGGGCTGTACGGCTGGGGCGGGACGATGTATATCACCGGAAACGACTTCACCGGGATCGAAAGTGTCCTGAATGAAAATCCGTTCTTACACCGGTTTATTTCCCGAAGAGCGGTTTCGCTGTCGCAATTGGTAAAAAGCGGCGAAGAAGTCCGCCTGACCACCGATAACTGGCCCTATCTTTATCTCGAGAAACCGGCCGTACCCCGCATGCATCTGGCCCTTATGATAATCCTGGGCTTCCTGGCCGCCGTTTCGGGGAAAGCTCTCATCGGGAAAAACCGCGGATTCAATTTCAATTTCTTCTTCCTGGGAGCGGGCTTTCTGCTTCTGGAATTCCAGAATGTCAGCAAATCCACCCTCCTGTTCGGTTCCACCTGGCTGGTCAATGCCCTAATCTTTTCCGCTATTCTGGTCCTGATACTGGCGGCCAATTATTACGCTCACCGCGTGAAACCTCGCGGCCTGAAACCGTACTATGCCCTGCTTGTACTCACGATTATAATAAACCTCCTCGTCCCGCTCAGCATCTTCAACAGCCTGGCTTTTTGGCTGAAGTCGGTGGTATCGATGATTATTTTGAACCTCCCGGTCTTCTTCGCCGGAATTATATTCATCGAGACCTTTCGGACGACCCCGAGAAAAGACCTCGCCCTGGGGTCGAATCTGATCGGGGCCGCCGTAGGAGGTTTGCTGGAATCGGTATCGTTCATAATCGGAATACAAGCCATGTTGATCCTGATCGGAATCCTGTATGCCATGTCATTCCTGACCGGTCTTAAAGCCCCGTCGCTGGCTTCGGAAGTCGAATCCCCCGTCGGAGCCTCCTTAACCGATCGTTAACGGATCGGTACTTTTTCGAAGGTCCGGAATGCCCCTTCCAGATCTTCGATCAAATCGTCAACATGCTCGATACCGACCGAAAGCCGCACCAGTCCGTCGCTGATTCCCCGCTCTTCGCGGATTTCTTTGGGAATCGAGGCGTGCGTCATCGAGGCCGGATGATTTATCAGAGATTCGACTCCGCCGAGCGATTCCGCCAGGACGAATACCGATGTCCCCATGACGAATCTTTTCACCGTCTCGAAATCGGCGTCGATGACGAACGATACCATCCCTCCCGGTAAACGCATTTTATTCGGAAGTCTTTCGCCGTTGATTCCCGGGTACAACACTTCCTTGACATTTTTCTTGTTCTTGAGGAATGCCGCTATCTTCGAAGCGTTCTCCGAATGACGCTCCATGCGGATCGCCAGGGTTTTGATTCCCCTCAGGCAGAGGTAGGCATCGAACGGGCCTTGCACGGCCCCGATGGCGTTTTGATAGAACCCCACCTTCTCGCCCAATTCCTCGTCTTTGACTATTATCCCCCCTCCGACCAGGTCGGCATGACCGGCGAGGTATTTAGTCAGCGAATGCACCACGATATCCGCTCCCAGCTCGAGCGGCCGCTGGATGTACGGCGTCGCGAAAGTATTGTCTACGGCCAAAAGTATACCCAGCTTTTTCGCGATCTTCGCGGCCGCTTCGATATCGTACAAATGCATTAAAGGATTGGTCGGAGTCTCCAGCCAGATCATACCGGTGTTTTCCGATATCGCATCTTCGATATTTTTTGGATTCCGGGCGTCCACATATATGAATTTAAGATTGAAATTCTTCAGGACCCTTTCGAATTGCCGATAGGTCCCGCCGTACAGGTCATCTCCGACGACCACTTCGTCTCCGGCCTTCAATAGATTCATGAGGGTATTGGTGGCGGCCAGACCGCTGGCGAAGGCGAACCCGCGGCTGCCGTTCTCCAGCGCCGCCAGCGTCTTTTCGAGAGCATTGCGGGTCGGGTTGGCCGTCCGGGAATAAACATATCCCGATTCATCCCCCGGAGCCTTCAAGCGAAAAGTCGATGTGGCATATATCGGGACCGATACCGCTCCCACTCCGCCGTCGTACTCCGCCGCGGCGTGAATTGCCCTGGTTTCAATCCTGGCGTCCTTCTTCATTTCATGAATCCTTTTTCTTTCATCCAATTTTCGGAAAACTGCTTGGACAGATATTTCAAACCGTGGTCCGGCAAGATCACCACCACGACATCCCCTTTTTTCAATCCTTTCGCGTACTGCAATGCGGCGCAGACCGCCGAACCGGAAGATCCCCCGGCCAGGATTCCCTCCTTTCGCGCCAGCTCCCGCGCGTACTGGAACGACTGCTCATCGCTGACATTGATAACGTCGTCGAACACCGAAAAATCGGTCGTGGGACAAAGCATGTCGTCCCCGATCCCCTCGACCAGATACGGATGCGGCTCGATCATCTTTTTATATTTGAAATAATCGTAGTACACCGAACCGTCCACATCCACTGCAATCACCTTGATATTGGGATTTTGCTCTTTCAGGTATTTCCCCGTCCCCGATATCGTCCCGCCGGTCCCGATTCCTCCGACCAGGTGCGTTATCTTTCCCCTCGTCTGTTCCCAGATTTCCGGACCGGTCGTTTTATAATGGGCCATGATATTGTCGAGGTTATGGTACTGCCCGATAAAATACGCCCCCGGAGTTTCACGGTGAATCCGCTTGGCCGTTTCGTAATAGCTTTTGGGATCGTCCGGAGCCACCGCGGTCGGGCAGACATGCACTTCCGCGCCGAATGCTTTCAGGGTATCGATCTTCTCCGATGACATCTTGTCCGGAATCGTGAATATCGAACGGTACCCGTGCGCCGCAGCGAACATCGCCACCGCCGCCCCGGTGTTGCCCGATGTGGCTTCGACAATCGTCCCCCCGGGCTTCAATACCCCCTTCCTGACTGCTTCTTTCAGAATATAGACCGCCATGCGGTCCTTTACCGAACCGGTCGGATTGAAAAATTCGACCTTGGCCAAAACGGTGGCGTCGATACCATTGGTCATTTTCCTTAGTTTCACCAGCGGCGTATTACCGACCGCATCGGCCATACTTTCAAAATAGTAGTTATCTTCGGACATTAACTTTATACTCCCTTATTGAATAATCGAATTCAGGTGGTGCTGTCATCGACCAGGCGAAAACGTATTGCATCGTCTCCCTTTAGCATCCCATAAAAGGCCCGGTCGAACCATCCCTTTTCGTTTTCCCTTACCAGTTTTTGGTACAGGTCCCGCATCAGTTCTTCCAGGTCGACTCCGAAATCTTCCGCGAATTTGCCGGCCAGGAACTTGACATCTGCACCACGGCGCTCTGTTGGGACCACCAGATCGCAGATCGTATCGAAGGTAAACTCCAAATCCGGGTACAATTCCCGCAAATAGCCGAAAATCAATTTCGCAACCCCTTTACCGGAATGAACAAAGTCCCGCTCGGTCATACCATCAACTATATACTTAGGTTATCTGCTTTAAAATCTCTTTGGCGGTATTATAGGCATTTTCGCTGTTAAAACCATACTTTTCGAGCACCGATTTCCCCGGCGCCGAAGCCCCGAATCGGTCGACCCCGATACATTCAACGCCCGCTCCGACATAAGACTTCCAGCCGATCGAAGATCCCGCTTCGACCGCCAATATCGGCACACCCGGAATAAAAACCGATTCTTTGTATTCCTGAGACTGCTTTTCGAAAACTTCCCGGCAGGGAAAACTTACTACCCGAACCGATAATCCTTCCCCCTCCAGTTTCTTCTTTGCTTCTATCGCAGGATGCACTTCCGACCCGCTTGCCGCGATTATCAGATCGAACTTCCCGGCAGTCTTCGCCTCGGAAACTACATATCCCCCCTTATTCAATCCATTCCGAACCTCCGGGTAATTCTCGAAATCGAGAACCGGAAGATTCTGCCGTGACAAAATCAACGCTGTGGGATGGTCCTTCGCCTCCAGGGCCGCCTTCCATGCCAGAACCGTTTCGTTGGCATCGGCCGGGCGAATCACCGCCAGGTTCGGTATCGAGCGCAGCCCGACCAGTTGTTCCACCGGCTGATGCGTGGGGCCGTCTTCACCGACACCGAGACTGTCATGGGTGAAAACATAAATCACCGGAAGATGACTCAGCCCCGCCAGCCTGATTGACGGTTTCATGTAATCGCTGAATATTAAAAACGTCCCGCCGTACGGACGAACCCCGCCATGGTACGCCATGCCGTTCAGGATCGCCCCCATTCCATGTTCCCGCACTCCGAACCTGAGATTCCTTCCTTTCCGGTCGGTCCCGGAAAAGTCGGTGCTGTCTTTTATAAGCGTTTTATTACTCGGAGCCAGGTCCGCCGAACCGCCGATCAATTCCGGAATTACTCCGGCTGCGGCGTTAAGGCACTTTCCCGATATATTCCTCGTCGCCTCCGGCCCATCGTTTTTTCCGAATACCGGAAGTCTGTTATCCCATCCATTGGGCAACTCACCGGACACTACTCTCTGAAATTCTTTTGCATCCTCGGATAATTCGCTCTTGTACCGTTGGTACAGACTGTTCCATTCCTGTTGTCGATCGATTCCCTTTTCACCGCATTTGCGGAATTTCGCCAAAGCCTCATCCGGAATATGAAACCGTTCTTTCGGCCAGCCCAGCTTTTCCCGGGTCAATTCCAGTTCCTCTTCTCCCAGCGGTTCGCCGTGCGCCGAAGCCTTATCCTGCTTGTTGGGACTCCCGAACCCGATATGGGTATGTACTTCGATCAGCGATGGCCGCGACTTCTCGTTCCGCGCATTCTGAATCGCTTCCGCCACGGCATCGATATCGTTGCCGTCGGCGACATCCTGAGTATGCCAGCCGTACGCATCAAAACGCATTCGCACCTTTTCGCTGAATGACAGATCCGTCGGTCCATCTATCGAAATCCTGTTGCTGTCGTACAGCACGATCAGCTTCCCCAGCTTCAAATGCCCGGCCAATGAAGATGCTTCCGAGGCCACCCCCTCCATCAAATCGCCGTCGCTGCACAGAACATAAGTGTAATGATCGACCAGGTTGAATTTCGGACGGTTGAACCGCTCCGCCAGCCAGGTTTCGGCCAGGGCCATCCCGACCGCATTCCCTATTCCCTGCCCCAGCGGCCCGGTGGTGGCTTCCACCCCCGGTGTCATCCCGTATTCCGGATGCCCCGGTGTTCTGCTCCCCCACTGGCGGAAATTCTTTATCTCATCGAGCGATAAATCGTAACCTGTCAGATGCAAAAGTGAATACAACAGCATCGATCCGTGCCCGGCCGATAAAACGAACCGGTCCCGGTCGAACCATTTGGGATCCGACGGGTTGAATTTGAGAAATCTGGTCCAAAGCGTATAGGCCGCGGCCGCGGCCCCCATGGGAAGTCCCGGATGCCCCGAATTGGCCTTCTGGACGGCATCCGCGGAAAGAAACCGAATCGTGTTTATGCACAATTCATCTATGTTTCTGGTAGTCGACACGTTATCTCCGGTAGTGAAAGTTTGAGTATTCGCTTGAAAAGTCCTGATATTCCGATTCATACTTATATAACGAATTCCCCGGGGCAATCATGGGCAAATTATTAGCTCACCCGGGCGAATTACGAATCAGCATAACTTAAAGTGACGCATGAAAAAAGTCGATAAGGATTATATATGAAAACGGCCGCCGATCAAAGCTCAAAAATCGCTCTTGATCTCTTTCTGACTCAGCTGGCGGGGAAATACTCCAAGTATAATCCCGGACAGATTATTATCCACGAAGGAGACCAGGGGAATACCATGCTCTTAATCCTGAGCGGCAGTGTTATCGTCACCAAGAAAAACCCCGGCACCGGTCAAAATTTCGTAATCGCAACCCGAAACGCGGGAGAATTTATCGGAGAAATGGCGCTGGTCGAAGAATCCCCCCGCTTCGCCACCATCAAAGCCGACACTGTCTGCGAAGTCCTGGAATTCTCCAAGGCGAATTTCGAAAAAATCATCAAAGAAAAACCCTCATTCGCCACCCAGGTCCTGAAAAGCCTTTCGACCAAACTTCGCGAATCCGATTCCCGAAGAACCGCCGAACTAATCGAAAGCAACCGCCACCTCCAGACCCTATCCGGCAAGCTCTTGGAACTCAACAGCTTCCTCGATTCGGTCATCGACCTTTCCCCCTCCGCCATGTTCCTGGTGGCCAAGGACGGCATCGTCCTCCGCACCAACCGCGCCGCCAATCGCCTTTTTAACATCGCCCCGGAACGAGGGAAAGTCCATATCTCCCGGCTGTTTACGAACCTTAAGCTGTCCGAACTGCTTCAAAACCAGGGAACCAGCCTGAATATCGAAGTCACCGGAATCCGCGGAGCCGAAGAATTCCCGGTCAACATGATTGTTACTTCCCTGCCGGGACGAAGCGAAGAAATCCTCCATCTGGCCATTTGCCAGGACCTGTCTCACATCCACATGTTTCAGGCGGCAGCCATTGACTTCGACAAACTTATCTTCGCCCAGCGTTCCCTCGCCAATGTTCTTTCGAATTTCAAGAGAGAATTCGACGAAGCCAGAGAAAAAACCGAGGAACTGCTGGTCGGTATTTCTGAACTCCAAAAACCTCAGATTATCGAGGAGCTTCGGAAGGTCGCGGAAAAATCCGAAAAACTGGAGTCAATTCTATCCCGCCTCCTGGAATACTGCCCGACCGATGAAGATTATTCCTTTGTCGATCTCCGGACCACCCTGAGATCGGTAATTAAACTGCTTAAAAGCCAGCCCCGCTTCAAGGAAATCGAGCTTGGCTTTGAGGTCACCCAATCATTCCCCTGGCGATTGCACCTTCGTGAAGCTCAGGTTCAAAACTTGATTCTGGCCCTTATAGTAAATGCGGCGGAACGTTTCGGCCACTTTGTCCCCGAAAGCGGCCGGATTATCAAAATAGACTTGGCCTTGTCGCAAAAAGAAGACTTCGCCCTTCTGGTCATCGCCGACAACGGCCCCGGAATCATCGAGGGGCATATGCCGGGACCGGATGAACAGGAATTCGCTCCGGATGCTCCCATTCTGAATCTCGGCGCCATATCCTTAAAAGCAATTCTGGAGGAACACCGCGGCGGCATCCTGGTGCAGGCCGTCCCGGGACAGGGGACGACCGTCACCGTCAGACTGCCGGTCAGGTCGATACACGACCATGCTTGATCTGCTTTTTTACATGATACTGGGGCACTATTGCGGCGATTTTGCCTTTCAAACCGACCGCATGGCTCAGGGCAAACAGAATTCCCTGGCCGCTCTATCGGTGCATGTCATTATTTACACTCTGACCCTGGCTCTTTTCATCGCACTGGGGATGTTCCTTAACGGCAACGAATCTTTCTTCACCGTGACCACCGCAATGGTCATAATTTTAATATTCTTAATGCACTGGGTGCAGGACCGCATCAAGGCCCGCTGGTTTAACGGAAGCAAACAGGCCTACTATCTCGACCAGGCGATCCATATCGCGGTCCTCTTTGCCGCGAGGTTGTTTGTTTTCAATGGCTGAAATAAATACTAAAAATACGTACCTGGAACCATTCGTCCCCGACCTGATTCTCAACTGGTACCGCACCGCCTTTTCGGATGAAATCCACACCGTTTCCGAACACGAGGGAATCCTCTGCTTCGCCGACGTTTCCGGGTTTACCCGACTGACCAGAAGACTCGCGGATTCCGGAAACGAAGGTCCCGAAATCCTGACCGGTATCCTCAATCGCTATTTTTCCCTCATCGCCGATGAAATATACGACCGAAACGGAGATATCCTGAAATTCGCCGGCGATGCCGTCTGGGCCTATTTCCCCGATTTGGTCGACCTGCACGGAATAATACGTACGATTACCGATAATCTGTCCCGGCTGGGAAAGGAATTTCCCGTAATCGCCGCTAACCCTCTCTCGGTCCACATCGGCGCCGAATGGGGGAAATTCCGCATGGTTTCCCTGGGACATCCGGGACTCCGCCTCGAACCGGAACCGTTCGGAGAAATCGTCGCCGTCACCATGCGTTCCGCCGATTCCGCCCGCCCCGGAGAAATCGTTATCGGCCCCGGATTGGCCGAAAAAGGCCTGAAGTCCTTCGACCTTACCCCGCATTCCGGAAATCTGTTTCTCATCAACGGCACGTCAAATACCATTCCGGTGCGAAATCGAACTACCCTGCAGGATGATATGGCGATTCCGGAAAACGCCCTTGAACCGTACATTTCACGAAACCTTTTGTCACGATTGAAAAGTTCAGCTCAGCATCGCACCGTGCAGGATGAATACCGCAGGGTCACGGTGCTGTTCGCTAATTTCGAAGGTATAAAATCTCGAAGCGATTCTTCGGAGGATTACACTTCCCTGAATGATACCGTTATCGAAGCTTTCAAGATCATCCACAGCCACGGCGGCAGTATCGCCCGCATCGATCCCTATCAAACCGGACACAAGCTCCTGGTCCTCTTCGGAGCTCCCGTCAGAACCGGCGATGACGAACTCCAGGCCGCCCACGCCGCCCTGCAACTGGTCCGGCTGGCCAATCAGAAATTCCGTATCCGTGTCGGAATGGCCCAGGGGACCCTTTACTGCGGCGAAGTCGGCACGTCAAAGCGGAAAGAATACACCATCATGGGTGATACCGCTAACCTCGCCGTTCGCCTGATGGGAGCCGCCGACTGGGGCTGGGTCCTTTTCGATAAATCCCTGAAAGAGAGCCTCCCTCCCGATATCATCACCCGTGAACAACCCTTGCGACTGAAAGGCTACGAGACGGAAACAATCGCCTTTCGTCTTACCGGCATTTCAGAAAAAGCCGACGAAACCCTCTCGGTCATTCCGTTGATAGCCCGCAAAAAAGAAATCGAGGAACTCGAAAATTCATTACGCGAAACGGAAAACGGCGTCTGTCGTATCGTCGTCCTAAAAGGGGAGTCGGGGCTCGGCAAATCCGCTCTGCTCGCCGACTTCTGCAAAAACCATTGCGCCGGCAATGCCATTCGTCTGAATTGCCGCAATGCCGTCCTCTTCGGTCATGCCTGGCTGGCCGGAAAACTGGTATCGGAATTGTACGAGAAAAACCGCGAAGCGAAACGAGTTCCCCTCATCCGCTTCGTCCGCGAACGAATCGATTCCGACTGGTGGCCCCTCCTGGCCGAAATTATCGGGGTCGCTTCCGAAGACAACGACTGGACTCGCGGACTCACCCCCGAACTCCGCCGGACCAAAACCAGCGAGCTTTTCCTTGCTCTCTTTGCCTCTTTGATCGAAGATAGCACCATTATCGCCATCGACGATTTCGACCGCGCCGACGAGTTTTCCCGCAACCTGATTGCATCCCTGTATTCCGCGGAATTCTCGCGGCCGCTACTGCTGATTCTGACTACAAGCGGAGAAATCGACCATGCCGGACAAGATACCGTGAAATATCTCCCCCTGCGCTCCCCCTCTGATTCGGAATGGAAAAGTCTTTTCGCGACCAGATTCTCAGATGGCAAACGGGAACGGGAATTGATCCGGGATCTTTTGAATCGCTCCGGAGGCAACCCCGGCTTCGTCGCCGAATTCATCGCCAAAGGGATTTCCGAAAAAGTATTCGTCACCAATCGCCTTACCGACCGGCTGGAACTAAACGCCGACAGCGCCGTGCCAACCGTCCCGGCCCGCATCGAGGACCTTCTTCTGGCCCGCTTCGATGCTCTTCCGGAATCGGAACGAACCCTGCTCAAAGCGGCCTCGGTCATCGGGTCCGAATTTACCCTTGAAGTGCTCGCGACGATACTGCCGGATTTCGGAAATATCGATTCGACGCTCAATAGCCTTATCGAAAAGGGAATTTTGCGCGGCAACCGGGCCGGGAATGGAGTCGACTTCGTTCATGGGACCATGCGCGATGCCGTTTATTCCTGCATCCCTCATAGTACCCTGCAGCAATGGCATGGCGCCCTTGCCGAACGAATGGAATCATCAGGAATCACCGACAGCCCCGAACTGCTCGCCCGCCACTTCCATCGTGCCCGAAACTGGCAGAAGGCTTTTCGGTACCATATCGAAGCTGCCGAAAAATCCCTGGCGTCATATTCGCTCAATTCCGCATATGAAATCTTCAATTATTGCCGCGCCATTCTCGATCGAAAAATCCCCGACCAAATCCCGCCGGGCCTGATATACCGGTATCATGCGAAATATTCCGAATTGCTGATGCTCGACGGTAAGTTCAAGGAAATCTATCCTGTCTACCGGAACTGGCGCAACGACGCCATTACCGAAAACAACTGCCCGGAATATTTCTCCGCTGCCATAAAGACCGGGGCCCTGATGTGGAAACAGTCGCGATACCGCCATTGCCGCAGGGTCTTTGCATCCATCCTCGCCTCTCCCTCCCTTTCCGATTACCCCGCACACAAAGCCCGCCTGCTATCGGCCATGGGTGAACTGGAACGCCGCGCCGGAAATTTCACCACGGCGCAGGAACATTGTCATCTGGCCGCCGATATCGCCGAACAATGCGGCGATTTCCAACTGATTGCCGACATCTACAACAACCTCGGCCTCGCCCTCTGGGGTGAAGGAAAACTCGAAGAAGCCGCCGAGTGCTACCGCCGCTGCCTGGTAACCGCCCGGAAGTACGGCAAGTACACCCTGGCCCAAACCTCGAATAATCTCGCCATTATTTACTGGGAACAGGGAGACTTCATTTCCGCCGATAAAATGCTCACCGAGGCCCACCAGATATTCCGCAACATCGGCGACCGCCGTAACGAAGCCTACTCCGCCGGCAATCTTTCCAGTATCCACCGCATTTCGGGAAAACTGAATTCGGCCCGGAATCTCCTTCTGCGGGCCGGACAGGTCTTCGAAAAACTGGGCGACCGTCATGCCGGTCATTACGTCGCAGGAAATATTGGAGATATCGATCTCATCGAGGGTCGCGTCAGTGAGGCACAGGAAAAATATTCTTCGGCAAAGGCCTTCGCCGAAGAAGTCGGCGACCGCGAACTCCTCGCCGAGTGCGAAGTCCGCTTCGGAGACCTCGCCTTCTTCCGTTTCGAACTGGATAAAGCCGAATCGCTCTATCACAAAGCTCTGGAAGCGGCTAACGAAATCGGTTCCGTCGAATACGCCCTGCGCGCCCGGATCGGTCTGGCCCGTCTCTATATTCGTAATCGCCGCACCGACGAAGCGTTCGCGATCGTTAACGAAATCCGCGAAACCGCGCAGATTAATAATTCGATTATAATCGCGCACGAAGCGGAATTCCTTCTGGGAGAACAGGCCCGTATCGCGGAAAACAACTTCGAGGCCATCGAACATTATAATCGCGTCCTGAAATACGCCAGAGCCCAAAATGTTTTTGAATTGACCCTCAAATGCGCAATCCGCATTTATGAACTGAGTGATGAAAACCGTCAGATCGCCCGACAAACCCTCTCCGAACTGGTCGAATACCTGGCCGAATTCAACGGCCCCGATTGCTGGAAAACCCTTGTAAATTCAGCATATTTCGCCCATTTCGCCGAATCTCTAATGACCCTCGATTTCAGCGGATAAATGGCCCCGTTTCCATAGGGAATGGGGATTCTCCCATACTTCAAATTATTTGTCCAAACCCTGCACACGTTCGCGCCGGAGTGAACGGCACTTTTAACTCGGTGCTATTCAATATCATCCATCGGTCCGCATGACGGAAACATACGCTTTTGTTTCATTTGGAATCAGCCTTGCTAATAACATAAATGAAAATACCGGCTAATGACCGGCAAGGCGATGTGAAGCACATAAAGGGTGAAACCATAAATTTCAAGGAGTCGGATATGAAAGCAAAATTCGAACGCGTTCCGGGCTGGCGGACTTTTTCCCTGACGTGGCTAATGGCTGTCCTGCTGGCGGCCGGAATCGGCCTCCTGGCCGGCTGTTCCAGCAATCCTTCGGCTCCGGATAACGACACTATCGTCCAAACCTCCGCCGATCCGGTGGCGCTGGAATTCGCGACCCTCAAACGGGGAAATTCCGAGCAATGCAACCACGCTTCCGGGTGGGTCACACCGTGGAGCGGCGGGCGGATTTCGCTCGGATGGGGACATCCCGCAAACAGATTCGTGGTTCGCAGAGGTTCGGTCGACAAACCGGTCAGAGTTGAAATTGCCACCTGCTTCGTTCCTGCGGAAGATGCCACAAGTCTGCGCCTGATTGAATTCGATTTCCAGCCCGATGGCCTGGAATTCAATAAGCCGGCGCTCCTGATTCTCAACGCCCGCAGCCTTGAACGGCTTCAGAACCGTCTCGGAGCAATCAGTGCCCTGAAGCTGTACTGGTTGAATCCCGAAACAGGCGAATGGGAAGTTTATCAGGAAGCTAAAGTTGTCAACGGCAACGTGATATTTGAAATCGAGCACTTTTCCAAGTTCGGAATTTCAAGTATGTAGGAGGACATTAAAACGGATTGAACCCAAGGTCCCGCATCCTGCGGGACCTTTTTTATGCCCGAAAATTAATTGCTACCGCGTAAACACAATGTTATCCTGATTACAGGCAAACCGCATTATACCGCCGGTTGGTAAAAATGAATTATCGGAGGATTTATATTATGAAAAAAGGATTTTTGGTACTGGCCGTTGTTTTCGGGCTTTCCCTCGCGGCGACCGCCGCCGGTCCGGATGAAAATTTCGATTATCTCAGGAATATCTTCAATAAACACGAGAAAAAAATGGGAGAATTCCTGATTCGAGAAATCAAATCGTATATGGCGATTTATCCCGATCATGAAAAAGCCCCCGAGGCCTCCCGCCTGCTGGCCGAAGTCTACACCGAAATGCGCGATGAAGACCTCGCCTTCGCCCAGCTGGCTAAAACCCTTTTTCTCTTTCCCAACAGCACCGTTCATAGTACTGCGGTTTCCGATATCCATAAAATCATTGCCAACTCCAGCCGCTACAAAGACAAGATGGACTATATCGCAGGAATAATCGATGGGACCTTTAAATCCGGCTCCATGGCCGATAAATATTATTCCTATATCGATTTCCTTCATGAGGTCGCCTTAAAATCGCTCAATGATTGGACTCTCGATGAATACTATTACTTCATTTCCGAATTTCACGGCGACGACCGGGTCGAAAAGGTCCAACGCTGGATATCCGACACCTACTATGAAAAGGGGAACGAAACCGCCGCCGTTAATGGATACGAGAAATACGAACAGCTCTACCCCAAAAGCGAGCACCTCCCCTATGTCATGATCAAGCGGGCCGGGATTCTCGATAAGGAAATGAAACTCCCCGGCGATGCCATTACTCTTTTAACCCAGGTCGTCGATAAATACCCCAACACCGATTATGCCGCAACCGCACTGTACGACCGGGCCGAAATCAAAGCCAACCGCAACAACGATTTCGAAGGTGCCGTCACCGATTTCCGGGAACTGGTAAAAATGCAACCGCAGCATGTCAAAGCCGTCGATGCCCTGCTGGAAATCGCCCGGATCCAGGAACGGCGCATGAAAGCGCTCAAAGCCGCCGTTTCGGTGTACGATGAAGTAATTCAGGGATACCCGATTGACATCCGAGGTATCGATGCCCTGAAGGAATCGGCCGAAATCGCATTGAAACTCGATGACTTCAAGGATGCCGCCGATCGCTTCGCTAAAATCGCCACGCAGTATCCCGATTACGCCGATGCCCCCAAGATGGTCTTCAAGGCCTCCGAAATCGCCGCAGGAAAACTGAAAAACCTGCACCAGGCCATCGAATACCTTCAGATCGTGGTGGATAAATATCCCGATACCGATGCTGCGAGGCAGGCACAGAAAGACATTACCAAAATGAAGGAGAAATTGAACAGGTAGGGGATTACGATTCCACTACCGCATCAGCTTCGATTTCAACCAGATATTCAGGTTCGATCAGGGCGCTCACTTCTACCATCGAAGTGGCCGGCTTTATTTTTCCGAAAAATTCCCCGTGCGCCCGGCCGACTTCTTCCCACTGACTGATATCGCTGACATAAATCCGGGTTCGGATAACATCGTCCATCTTCGCGCCGGCTTTTTCGAGTGCCGCCCGAATGTTTTTCAAAATCTGAATCGTCTGCGCATAAGGGTCTCCTTTGCCGACCAATTTCCCATTTTCCCCCAAAGCTACGGTTCCGGAAACGGAAACAAAATTGCCTATTCGCACCCCCCGCGAATAACCGACAATATCTTCCCATTTCGCCCCCGAAGGAATATTCAGCCTTTTCATCTTTTAAACTCCTCCATAGTCGTGACTTAGGACAATTACGGGATTTTTCCCCCCTTTTATCAAGCCTTTTTGATTCCTTCCGATATATCTAAAAGATACCGGCGGCAAATAACTTAGCGGGATCCAAGGGGAATGACTGAGCACAAACAGCAGCGGCGGCTTGATGAAATCCTGATAGCAGAGGGGCTAGTCACCGAAGAACAAATCAAGGTGGCCCTGGCCAGCCAGAAGAAAAACGGGGGCAAATTCGGCTCCCAGCTTCTTTTTAATAAACTCGTCGACGAAGCCTCTTTGGTAAGGGCCCTTTCCATTCAATACGGATGCGAAGGCATCGTACTGTCCAATCTCGAAATTCCCCGGATAATCGTCAAAATGATTCCCAAAAAGGTCGCCATCGCCCGCAAGGCGGTCCCGTTCGACTACGATATCGAAAACAATATTCTGAAAGTCGCCTGTCAGGACCCCAATGACGACGACGTCGTCAACGAACTCCGTTTCGTCTCACGCGGCAAAAACGTAAAGCTGTACGTAGCGGTTGAAGCGGTTCTGAACAGCACTATCGCCCGTTATTATCTCGAAAGGAAAGTCGATCCCAAAAACGAACTATTGCTGGAAATCCCGGATGAAATGGCCGACACCGCCCGTATTGAACTGCGAAGCATGAAAGCCCTCCGGGCCAAACTCCCCAGCAACCAGAATAATATTCTCATCGTCACCGATGAAACCGATTCGGCCGTCCTGGTTTCCATCCTGGAACAGGATAACTACCGGGTCGAAATCGCCGATTCCATCAACCATGCCCTCGAGCAGCTCGCCGAGCATATTTACGATGCCGTCTTTATAAAGGCCTCGGTCACCAAAAATATAGATGATTTCATCGAACGCATCCGCCGGATTTCGCCGCGGACCGCCATACGCAGTTATCAGTCCCGGTCGAATCTACTGCTCGAGGATGCTTCGGTGGAATATAAGGACGATCTTCTCATCAGGAACCTGGAATTGTTCACTTCGCTGTTGACCTCCCGTTCCAAACTTCCGGAAAACCACAGCGCCCGGGTCGGACATTATGTCGATAAACTATGCCGCAAGCTCCACCTCCCGGATCAGGATCGAAATATCATCGTCAACGCTGCCTACATCAGCGATCTGGCCCGCTATTATTACAGTACCGATGAAATCGCCGAAAGCCGCCAGTACATCCCCCTGACCATCAAACTGTTGAAATCGCTGAATTATTCCCGCCCCGCTATTGAGATCTTGAAGGCAATGTTCATTAATCTCGATGATAAGTACTCCCGGAACCTCCCTCTGGAAATCCTGGGCGGGAATATCCTGACCATCGTGTTCCTCATTTGCGACAGCTTCGGTCAGAACGATAAACTATCCCTTGATAAGCTCGAAACCATCAAATCCAAACTGCGCGACCAGGTCGGCAAAATATTCCTCCCGGAAGTGGTCGAAGCCTTCATTGAAATGCTCCAGGGAGAAGTCCTCGATCAGAACACCGCCCAGCTCGATATCCAGGTCATGGTCTACGCCGAGGATCTCCTCATCCTCCAGCCGATCGCCATGCGTCTCAAGAACGAAGGATTCCGCACCATCACCCACAGTTCCGAGGAAACCATCCTCGAATTGTACCGCCGCAGCGAGCCGGATATCATGATCCTGGCTCTGCCGGGAAATCCCGAACGGGTTACCACCTTCGTTAAATCCCTCGAAGAGGGCGGAGTCAGCCTCGATCGTACCCCGGTTTTTCTTCTGGCCACTTCGTATTCGATATCGTCCCTGACCAAGCTGCTGGAACAGGGAATCGAAGACGTCATCGCGCTCGACGATAACCTCGACCTGCTCTTCAGCAAGCTCAAGAAAATGCAGTCACGTTTCTCCAAGAAGGCTCGCGCCGATGCCGGAGATGCCTCGTACGGTGCGCGCGGAAGCCTCTCCGACATGAACCTGATCGATCTACTCCAGGCCCTCGGCCCCAGCCAGAAAACCGCCCGTATTGTGGTCCAGCCCCCGGGAAAAGACAGCGCCACCCTGATCATCTACCTCAACCGGGGACAGATTATTTATGCCGAACTGAGCGTCCTGACCGGCCCCGAAGCCATATATGAAGGACTCACCTGGGGATACGGCGCCTGGAAAATCGAACCGGTCCGCGAAGAAGAACTGCCGGAACCGAACAATACCGAATCCAACGAATCTATTCTGATGGAAGGCTGCCGCCTGATCGATGAAAAAAATCACGCGGGACAGCCATAAGCCGCCCCGCGTTATCACACCGCGCTGTTGGTGATTGCCCTTATCGGGTTCTTTTATTTCCGTCCCGCTGGCCGCCCGAATACAAACCGATCAACTCGTTATATTCGCCGTTTTCATCGGGAACGAATTGTATCCTGAAATACTCGAGCTCCTCGATTCCGAACAGATTCTCTCCCATGACATACATGCGATAAATCGGACGGTCCTCCCTTTGGTACAACAACACCCCGTTTTCGAGCCATACTTTTCTCGGGCCGTATTCCCCTGCGTACTTACTAAGTTCCGTTTCAGTCAGCATTACCGGATTTCTTCTGGCATTCAATCCTGCAATGTACCAACCGAGTTCCGCGCGTTTATTCTCATCTGCGGTTGTCTCCTGCACTTTTTTCAGCGCCTCGAGATATGCCACATCGTACGCACTGTCGGCCGTCGTTTTAATGTCGGGTTCGACCCCGGTTCCTTCCCAGTTAGTCCCGGTGATGGGATTGATCGCCCGCCCGAATGGAACCCTGACCACGACATTCAGGCTGTCATGCAAAAGGCTCTGCACCGGGTGAGCCCCGCCGCCGGTCGTTTCGCCGATTATGGTGGCCCGTTTCAAATTTTTAAGGTTGTACGTGAATTCCTCTGCTCCGGAAAAAGTGTAATTGCTCGTCAGGATATAAACCGGAGTATTGGACAACCTCGGCCCGTCAACGAACGGCTGCGTCCAGAACTGCTTGATGCTGTCTTCCTTACGAAGATAGAAAGAATTCAAATGCACCGGGTCGTCGAACAAATAACTGGAAAGCGTCTGTATCATCGCCGGAGAACCCCCGCCGTTATCCCTCAGGTCGACAATCAGGGCGTCGACATAAGCCAGGAAATTCATGGCCGCAATAGCGGTCCGCCCCGCCCCCTCGGTCGCGGAAAAACCGTTAAACTTCAAATATCCGATATTCCCCGAAAGCCTTTCGATTTTCCTGAAATTGTAATTGTCATATTGTGCTTCCGCGATTTCCCGCTCCCGGTTCTGCTCTTCGTCTTCGTTTGTAAACCGGGCAATCATTTCGTCCGTAACGTATTGGACTCCCAGATGTTTGTCGTGACACACCGAACGTAAATCCTCCGTCAGGCGGTCGGTGAATTCGATCGGAGAAGTCAATTCCGCATATGCCTTGTTCTTGTTCTGCTTCTTAATGAGGTCCGTCATCTTTTTGGCAACTTCGGGGAATACATATACCTCATTGATTGTCGCACTGACACTGTCGATAATTGTCGTCCTCGCGGCATCGTCGAGAACCGGAAGCTCCTCCCCTCCCGCTACCATCACCCTCGCCTGGGCCATGACATCGTTGACCGCTGCGGCCAGCAACACCATGACCAAAACCGCACCAAATAGCCGCATTAATTGTTTTTTCTCCTTCATCGCAAATCCTCTCAAATTCAGGGTTGATCCTTCAATTCGCACACCATGACTACGGTGCACCGTTCATACCCTTCACCGCCGAATGGATTTTCGCTCGTCGTTCTAAAGCCGTATTTCTCGTATAAACCGACCGCGGCCACGAGCTTCGGGCTGGTCGCCAGCCAGAGCCGCTCCGCCTTGCGTCGTTTCGCCTCACCCATAACCCTCTCCAAAAGCCTTTTCCCGATTCCGAATCCCCGAAACTCCGGCTCCACTGCCATCTTGGCCAGTTCCAGGACTCCGTTCTCGTGCTTTATAAGTGCCGCCGTCCCCACAACCTGTTTGCCAAAGAGAGCGAAAAAGACTTCTCCCCCCTTGTCCAGAATTTCCCTTTTGGGATTACTTAATAGCCGCTCATCGGATGGCTCGACCTTGAAATATTCCCTGAGCCAGCGATAGTTGAAGGCCCGAAAATATTTCTTATACGCCGGTCGATACCTCTCCACCGTAAGATTCGCCATCTCCCGCCGTATAATCTTTCCCCGCACCCGATCGTACATTTCTTTCTTATCAAGATTTTGTTCGACCGCTTCAATTCCATTTAGAATATCCTTCCCCGTCTCCTTCAGAACCTCCCGCGTCGATATCGCAATATCGTCCCATACCGGCTTCAATATCTTCGCGGTTTTCTTTCCATTCGCCGTCAGCTGCAATAGCCTCCGCCGCTCGTCCCGGCGATCCTTCGCGGAATTTATCAACCCCGCCTTTTCCATTTCCGCCGCCAGTTGGTTCACCGCGGGATGAGTCAAACTCAGATTTCCGGCCAGTTCGGTGATACTCATTTTCGTCTTCAAAGTCAGGCTGTAAAGAATCGGAAACCAGCGCGCTTCGAAGTCGACTTCCAGTTCCTTGTAAATCCTGGTAACGTCCTTTAAAAGCCGCTCGCTGAGCCTTTTCAGCCTGCTGGCAAAAGCCAGTTCCCCCAGTTCGTTGATTAAATCCACGCTCATCTCCTGTCCCATTATACACAATATTTATGTAAGTGGTTACATATAATTTATTGATTATTTAAGATTTTCACAGGCCCCTCTTATTCGCATAAAACACTGAAACTTATACAAAAAAACCGGCGTCCGAAACAGGCCGCCGGCTTATAAATTGTCACGCTTCTGATCCCGTTATAACAGCTTTTCCACCTCGTCCACCAGGCTGTCGAAAAGCCTGATATTGGCCAGGAACGGATCCGCCGTGGTCATATCGACCCCGCACTTGTTCAGCTGGTTGATCGGGTAATCGTTCCCTCCCGAAGAAATCAAAGTCAGGTATTTTTCGATTATCCCCTTTTCCCCCGCCATGAACTTTTTCAAAATCGCCTGCGAAGCCGCATACGACGTCGCATACTGATAAACATAATAAGTCATGTAGAAATGCGGAATCCGCGACCACTTGTACCTGCTGAACCCGTCCATCTCCACCTCCGGACCGTAATACTTCCGGTTCAACACCTCCCACAATTCGCTGGCCTTGTCCGAAGAAAGCGCCTCCCCTCTCCTGACCAGTTCCTGTATTTCATGCTCGAAATGGGCGAAGAAAACCTGGTGGAAGTACGTCCCCAGGGTGTTATCTATCTGCCGATTCAATAAAAACAGCTTCATCTTCTTGTCGTCGGTGCTCTGCAGGAGATGATTCAGAAGCAGCCCTTCGTTAAGCGTCGATGCCACTTCAGCCACGAAAATGGAATACTGCGCCTTGGTGTACGGCTGGTTCCGGGACGAAAAATAGCTGTGCATGGCGTGCCCCATCTCGTGCGCCAGCGTGAACATATTGTTGATAGTCTCGTTGTAGTTCATCATGATGAACGGATGTGCCGAATAGTTCCCCCAGTTGTACGCTCCCCCGCTCTTTCCTTCCGTTTCATAAACGTCGATCCAGCGGTTGTCGAACGCCCGCTTCATGACCTTCCGATATTCCTCGCCGAGCGGCGTCACCGCTTTCAGTACCTGCGCCACCGCCTTCTCATAAGGCACTTCATAATTCAATTCCGGAAGTAACGGGCAATAGACATCGTACGGATACATCTTCTCCAGCTTCAGGATCTTCTTCCGCAGACCCATCCACTTGTGCAATCCCCCCAAATTCGATTCGGTGGTATCGACCAGAGAATGAAATACCGAAACCGGAATGTTATGATCGTCCAGAGCGTCATGCAATGCCGATTCGTACCTCCGCGCCTTCGCATAAAAAAGATCCTTATTCAACGAAGCCGCCAGCGACGCCCCAAGGGTATTGGTGTGGTCTTTGTAAGCCGACATGAACGCCTCGTGCGCTTTCCGCCTCGTCTCCTGGCGCGGGTTCTCCATCAGCTTCCCGTACCGCTGCTTGGTGAGACGAATCTCGTTGCCGTTTTCATCCGTGATAACCGGGTATTTCATATCGGCGTCGTCGAGCATCCCGAAAATGGTGTCCGGCCCCCGAGCGATCATCGCCGCCTGCGCCAGTAACTCCTCGACCTCTTCCGAACGGATATGCTTCCGGGAACGAATCAGCTCCCGGATATAAAAATCGTACTGACTCGTATCCGGGAATTTCGACGCCATCTCTTTTAGCTTTTCATCCCCGATCTTCATCAATTCCGGTTCGACATAGGCATAGGCCGCCCGGGCCTGAGACATCAACAGCGCCGCCCGGTCGGTCATTTCCTGGTATTTAGAAACCCGGGTATCGAGGTCCTGGCTCAGCTTGGCATACTGAAACAGGTCGCTGCAGGTTTTCATAAGTGCGGTCCGAGCCGCCAGGCATGCATACAGAATGTCGGGGGAGGATTCGAGCTTTCCTTTGAACTCGGCTCCTTTTTCAAGGTCTTTCTGTGCCTTTTTGTAAGTCTCTTCCCACTTTTCGTTCCCGGCGAAAATGTCGCCGAGATTCCAAAGATATTTTTCTTCAATATCGGCCCGTTGCGGAATGGTCGTCCCTTTTTTTGCTTCAGCGGTTGGATTCATTGGCTTTCCTTTCCTGACATACCCCGTTCAACTTTCCACTAATTTATGGAATATACGTGAATTCGCAAGCCCCGCCCCAAATTTATGTTTTTGGACTTCCCAATCCCGTTTCACAGTGATATTTTATCCGCCGTTGAAAGGAATTTATCTTGGACTCCCTTTTCTGGCTAAAGACCGCCGCATCGTTCGTCACCGCCGGTATCTGGATTGCCGGCTCCACCATGCTGGCCGAAAAACTCGGCTCCAAAATCGGAGGCCTCATCGCCAACCTTCCCTCCAATATTCTCGTTTCCATGATCTTCGTCGCCCTCTCACAGGATCGTTTTTTCGCCGCCGAGGCCGTCCGCACCCTCCCCCTTGGTATGGCCGCCAATACCATCTTCATCTTCGTCATGATTATTTCCCTCCGCTACGGAATCCTCCTTTCGGCGCTACTCGGTCTTCTCGGATGGCTGGCCGCAATTCTTGCTGCCGGCAAAGCCGGGTACAGCGGCTGGACCGGTGGAATCATCATCTACCTCGCAGTAATGTTCATTACCTTTCTCATCGCGGAATATGTCCTTAAAATCCCCTCCGCCCCGCGAATCCCGAAGGCTTACCGCCCTTACCAGATTCTCATCCGCGCCCTCTTCGCCGGATCCATCGTTGCCGGGACCGTCGTCGTAGCCCAACTCGCCGGACCCTTCTGGACCGGCCTCTTCGCTTCCTTCCCGGCCGTCCTCCTTTCCACCCTCGTCATTCTCGCCGTCAACCAGTCTCCCCAATTTGCCCGCGCCGCCGGTAAAATCCTTCTGGTTTCGTCCTCTAACATCGTCGTTTACATCGTCATGCTCCATCTGACCTATCCCCCTCTCGGCATCGCCCTCGGTACTGTCATTTCATTCATCGCCTCGGTCGTCTGGGTCGCCCTCATGCGCCCGTTGCTTTCGAAAATCGGCTAAGCGAAAAATCCTTTACACCTTATAAATCCTGGATTAAATTCTATATATAGAATCAAATAGCCGTCACGGAGGAACTATGTCTTCAATCCGCTTAATGGTAGTCTTATTGCTGCTAATCGCTATAAATACGTTTTCTCGGACAATCCATTCCGCAACCGGAGATGAGCTCGCCGCCGCTTATAAAAGAATCGTCGATTGCAAAATGGAATTTTCGTCCACCCTGACCGCCGACAGCCTGACCATCGTCAGTCACGATTTTACCATATTCTTCGAGACCGGACGAATCGCCTTTCTGTTGCCTCTCAAACTCGATTCCGTGGAACTTTATTATGGAGCGTATTTCGAGGGAAAGGGACGGATTCAGTTTAAACCCCGCATCGATCTCGAACGGGACCAGCTCAGACGATTTTTCAACACCGAAAAACTCGATTCCGAATTCAAAGAGATGCTTCTTTTATTCGACGATTCTCTCTACACATACATTAAGCAGAATTGCAGGTTCGCGGAAGAAATATTCGGCGGAAGGCAGGAAGATAAAGCCCGCGATAAAATGCAACAGCTGACCGAGGATGAAGAGCACTTCTTTACTTTCCGTACCCTGGAAAACCGATACGAACCGCATGACGGCGCTTTCCTTCTTGTAAATGTAAATTCTTCAAAATACGATCGTTTATTCTATATGTTCGATCCCCTGGCACGCGAGGAAATTTCGTTATACAAAGAATATTTCGCCCCCGGCGCCGGATTCATGGAACTGATTTGCTCTTATTCCCAAGACGCCATTGCTCCGCATCATCGGCTTGGAGGGTACGATAAGGCCGAATTGGGAATTAGAAATTACGATATCGATGCCGAAATAAATCGAAATGGAACATTTACCGGCAAAGTCGAAATCCTGCTGCAGGGCCTGGTCGAACCGGTTCAATGCCTGAGCTTTTATCTGCATTCGAAACTTGAGGTCGACAGCATCAAAACCGATGCCGGAGTCAATCTGAATTTCCTGCGCTATGATAAAGACAGTCATCGCAAAGGGGAGCTATTCCTGTTTCTCGACAAAGTTTATCGCAAATGGGATTATATTACGCTCGATTTCTTTTATCACGGCGACATCGCCGATAACAATCTTGGAGTATATTACGTCACCGCAAGTTCCGCCTGGTATCCCCGGCAACTTGAGGGTGACAGCAAATCTACATTCAGCTTGAAATTTAGGACTCCGTACGACTGCCGTTTTCTTGCAACCGGCAACAAACTATCAGAGAAAACCGAAGACCCCTGGTTATATACCGAATGGCAGATCGCCGATCCTACCGATCAGGCGGGGTTCACCGTCGGCTACCTTAAAGAATATCATTTTACCGAACCCGATGTTCCGGCCGTCGATATTTACTACGATGATAACCTCCATTGGAACATTTCGCGAATTATGTCGCAAAACCTCGAATCCACCACCAGTCATATGGAAAAAGTGGTTGCAAGCGAGGCCCAAAACGCCTGGAGGCTGTTCACACATTATTTCGGATCCTGCCCTGTCGATCATCTTAAGATCAGCGAAGTCATGTCATTTCACGGACAATCCTTTCCCGGATTTATTCATCTGGGTATCCACGGCTGGGTGAAGGACGATCGCGAAGGATTTCAAGCCTCCTTCTGCGCTCATGAGGTTGCTCACCAATGGTGGGGAATCGGGGTCGATTTCGAAACCTATCACGACCAATGGCTCAGCGAAGGCTTCGCCGAATATTCCGGAATGATGTTCGTTCAGGCTGTTAAAGGTAATAAAGCCTTCCTGGATATGCTTAAAGACTACCGCAAGGATATCCTTGACGTCAGAGATTATATCTTCGCTTCCGGGACCGAGTCCGGTCCGATTATTATGGGAAGACGGACGCAAAGCACCGAAACCGAGGGTGATTACGGTTTGATAATCTACAGAAAAGGAGCATACGTCCTCCATATGCTCCGCAATCTGATGATAGATTACAGCACCATGAACGAAGACCCTTTCCTCAACATGATGAAAGACTTCTACGGCAGTTTTTACGGTAAAAAGGCGACCACTGAAGACTTTCGCCTGATCGTCGAAAAACATATCGGAATCGATATGTCCTGGTTCTTCGAACAATGGATCTACCGTAACGAAATCCCCAAATACAAATTTTCGTACAAAATCACCGAAAATGAAACCGGCAAGTATATCGCCGATTGCGAAATCCTGACCGAAAACGTCTCCGACGATTTCAAAATGTACCTTCCCCTCGAAATCGAATTCGGGAAGGATAGAAAGGCTTATGTCAGATACTTGATTGATAAAAAGGAGACCCGCTTCCAGCTCCCGCCTCTCGACAGCAAACCGAAAAAAATAACTCTGAACCCATTCGAATCGGTCCTGGCCGATATCGATCAATAAGTCATTCCCGACTCCTGTCTTTATTGACTTTCCTCTCTTTTTTTATATTTTGCGGCTGTAAGGCAATGATTTGAGAATAATTCCCCGGCCGAAAGGACGGCCCGATCCACAGGCGCCATTCCTGATCGGCCCAATAAATGGAGACCGGCTATGTGTAAACCCCCGACCACGACCATCATCAAATCAATCTCCGCCATCTTTCTTTTGGTAATGCTCCTCTCATGCGGAGGCGACAATGGCGGGCCAACCGGAATCGCCGTGGAAATCGTCCCGATGACCGGCTCGCTCGATTTCGCCGACCCCGGCGACGTCGATCTCGATAATATCACCATCGTCCTCGGCGAATCTTCAAGTATACCCGATCAGGATGGTGAATTCTCCATCGGCGGCAACAAACTTGTCCCCGGACTCGCCACCGCCTACGACCACACCGACAGCACCCTCATGCTCCTCGCCATTGTCCCCCATCCCATTGCCGGAGGACAAATCGAGCTCGATATTCATTCCACCGCCATCGCCCTGGTCTATATACACCCCCTGATTACCGTCGGCGGCGATTACCATGAATGTCTCGAAGTTATGTCGCGGATCGACAGCCTTCCCGAATTTACCACTCTCGAAAACATCCTCCAAACCCAGCTCGCCGCCAACCCCAAGGCCCTCGGGACGGAAAACTCCGCCATTGCCAATGCCATCTTCGATGTTGTCGGAGCTTACATTAATTCCTACCCCGACTACTTGAAAAAGAAATTCGAAAGCTCGCTTATACCGCAAAAGCCGACCTATACCGCCGAAGATGCCGGAGGGGTTGCCATTATCCCGACCACCCAGGTTTCCGGCCACCTGCTGAAATACCTCGGCAAAGACAAATTCATGATCACCAATGCTTACGGGCGCTGGGCGCTGATGCATATCCCCCGCGACAGCAAGAAAGCATATCTTTCTCCCAACGGCAGCATGATGGATTTCATCAAGGACGGCCGCCCCTGGGCCCCCTCCGAATATACTTTCGACATGCCGGTCAGCGCCACCGAGGATACCGTCCTGGTCAATGTCTACGGCTACGGTTTCTCGAATTTCGGAACCAACAATTTCAACCAGTTGACTCAGGATGAAGCCCTGATGGTGCATAACGCCGGATGCCTGACCGTCATCCTGGAACTTTTGAACAACCTCGTTTCCGTGATGACCAATACCGTCAACAACCTCGAAGCGGTCGACGGCTGGGAAAAGACCTTCCCCGACAAATCGGAAATGTACTTACTGGAATTATTGATATCCGACGCCCCCTTTATCGCCAACGTCGAACTCCTGTACTCCCAGGAACAGTACTACGACATGCTCTGGTTGATCTTCAAGAAATGCTTCGAAATCGTATCCTCCAACGAATTCTTAAGCAAGCTCGCCGCCAAAATCGCCGGCAAAGCCCTGAACGATAAACAAATTTCCGTCATCGAAGCCTTACGCCTGTCTCCCGCCTTCCGTGCCGCGGTGGCCGGAGTCACCATCGGCAACAAAGTCACCAACGTTATGAAAACCGTCTACGGTTTCGGCGACGCCCAGTTGAAAACTACCTTTAAGGTTCACCGCGAGAACGGAGAATTCGGCGACATCAGCGGCTACGTCATGGAAAAAGATTCCCCCTTCGGGCCCATCGAAGACGCCAGAGTCGTCCTCGGCGGAGATGACGCCAACCCCCTTCCGGGCCACGCCACCCAGTGGAACACCGACTCCGACGGAGGCTTCCTTTTCGCTGATTGCCTGACCGGAAGCAAAACCGTCACCGCCAGCAAAGCAGGATACAAATCCGAAACCGTCGACGTCATCGTCCTCGACAACCAGGAAACCAGAATCACCATCGAACTGGAACGCAACAAAGGGACCGTCGCGGGATTAATCGTCAATGATATCAAATCGAAATGGCGTGCTCATCCCCAAGGCAATCCCTCACAGGATACTCTCTTCCGCCGCGAAACCAACCTCAGGATTTACGGCATGGTCGGCGATGAAGAGTACGACGTCAGCTGGAGCCTCACCAGCGGGACTATCAACAAGGAAATCCCCGTCGGCACTTTCTGGGTGGTCGTTTCCAGTTCGTACTACAAGTCCGATTCTCTTCAGGTAACGATTCTCGAAGATCAAACCGTCAATCTTTCGCGTCCGCTTCGCATGCACCCCGACAGCTACATGAAAGCCGAAAACACTTATATTTCCGAATACGCCGGCTCCCCCTTCGATATCGATTTCAGCGAGTTCGCCTGCACTCCACCCATAACAGATTGGTCCGGAACGGGCATGATATTCTTAGCGAGAATCCTTGGAAGCACTTATCATGAATTCTATATGTTAATAAATCTCGCTAAATTAAATGAAACTGGATTTTACGATATCGGCCATATTTACAGCGATTTCCCTAACCAAAAATGGGTACGCACCGATTATCGTACATCGGCTATATTATGCGATGATGGAGATTCGGTTTCATTTGGCGCCTTTGGAATTCCCGGAATGTCGGAATGCGATTGCGATATTGAATATCCGGGGAATGTCATTTTTACTCAATTCTCCACGGAGCTGGGTGCACCAATTGAAGGTGCCATTTCGGCTAAACTTGCCGGCTGGAAAAACTGCGATTGCGATTCCGTCGATACCAATGGCGATCATATTCTCGATGCCGTCGAAGTGGACTGCCGCGTTGTGGATTTGGATATTAAATTCCAGACCGTGGTAGGTGATAATTTCTGGCTGTTACAGGGATTCTACGGCGACAATCCTTTCGATAAAGCTATGCCAATATTTTCTCGACCGGATAAACCGATCTTTTCAAATTAATCGAAGTGTTGCTTATATAAAACCGGCGTCAGGAATCTCCCCTGACGCCGTTTATTTATAATAATACGTAAATCGGAGTAATCTGCAAGTCAAAACCCCTGTCGTAAACCCTGAGCTTCTAAGGGCGGTTTTGACGCTTTTCCGGCAGGTCGAAACTCTTGTCGTAGACCCTGAGCTTCGAAGGGCAGTTTCGACATCCCCCTCCTTACCAAGGAGGGGGTTAGGGGGTGGTACAAATCGGACACATGGGTAACAGCATTAGCAGGTTAGAGTGAGATTTCCAATCGAACGAGAAACCCGACACCCGTCAACCAACACTACCGCACCTTACTAAACATACTCTTCGCCGCCCCGCAATCCGGGCAATGCCAGTCATCCGGAAGTTCCTCGAACGTCGTCCCCGGAGGAATCCCTCTCTCCGGGTCCCCTTTCCTCATATCATACACATACTTGCACGCCTGACACTGCCAGAATACCATAATCTGCTCCTGATTTTCACCTTTACGAAAACAGCGGATTCAATTTCTCCGGATCGATCTCCAGCTTTTTCATCGCCCGTGCCACTGTCGATGTTTTGATCTTCTTGTCTTTCGCCAGCTCGTTCAACGCCGCCAGCGCGATGTACCGCGCATCAACTTCGAAAAAGTCCCGCAGCGCCGCCCGTCCGTCCGACCGCCCGAACCCGTCGGTCCCCAAGCAGGCCAGCGGACCCGGCACCCATTTCGCCACCGATGCCGGCAGCGTCCGCACGTAATCGCTCGCCGCCACGAACACCCCCTTCTCGTTCTCCAGCGCTGCCGTAATATTCGGCTTACGCGGACTGACCGTCGGGTTCAGCAGGTTCCACCGCTCGGTATTGATGGCATCGTAGTACAATTCTCGGTAACTGGTCACCGACCAGACATCCGCCGGAATCTTGAAATCCTCTTCCAGAATCTTCTGGGCCTTGATGGCTTCGTTCAAAATCGCACCGCTTCCGAACAGGTGCACGTGTTTCTTGCCGCCGTTGTCCATCTCGCTCTTCTTGTACCGGTAAATCCCTTTCAGGATATCCGCCTTGACCCCTTCGGGCATCGGAGGCATTTTGTAGAATTCGTTCATCACCGTGATATAGTACAGCAGGTTTTCCTGGTTTTCATACATCCGGTAAATGCCGTTTTCCACGATCACTGCCAGCTCGTACGCGAACGCCGGATCGTACGCCTTGATATTCGGCACCGGGTACGCCAGGAGCTGGCTGTTGCCGTCCTGGTGCTGCAGCCCTTCACCGGCCAGGGTCGTCCGCCCGCTGGTTCCGCCGATTAAAAATCCTTTCGCCTGCATGTCCCCGGCCGCCCAGATCAAATCGCCGATCCGCTGGAACCCGAACATCGAATAGAACAGGAAAAACGGAATCATGTTGATCCCCTGGTTGGCATAAGCCGTTCCGGCCGCGATAAACGACGACATCGAACCCGCTTCGGTTATCCCCTCTTCGAGAACCGCACCGTCCTTGGCTTCCTTATAGTACAGCAGGCTCTCTCTGTCGACCGGCTCGTAATTCTGCCCTACGCTGGAATATATGCCGTGACTCCGGAACAGCGATTCCATCCCGAATGTCCGCGCCTCATCCGGCACGATCGGCACTATCGATTTCCCGATATTACTATCACCGAGCAGTTTCGATATGATATGCACCATCACCATGGTGGTAGCAACTTCCCTGTCGCCGGTCCCTTCGAAGTACTCTTCGAATATCTTCTCGTCCGGCATCGTAATCGGGCCGACCGTTACTTTCCGCTCCGGAAGATACCCCCCCAGCTTCTCGCGCCGCTCCTTGATATATTTCATCTCCGGGCTGTCGTCCGGCGGACGATAAAACGGAGCTTCATGAATATCCTTATCCGCGATCGGTATCCCGAACCGGCTCCGGAACTCCCGCATCTCCTGCTCATTGAGCTTCTTCTGCTGGTGCGTGATATTTTTCCCTTCGCCCGCTTCGCCCAGACCGTACCCCTTGACCGTCTTGGCCAAAATCACCGTCGGAGCCCCCTTGAATTCCATGGCCGCCTTGTACGCCGCGTACACCTTTTCCGGGTCGTGCCCGCCCCGTTTCAATTTCCGCAGTTTCTCTTCGGAATATTTTTCGACCATCTCCAACAGTTCCGGATACTTCCCGAAAAAGTGCTCCCGGATATACTCGCCGTCCGATACCACGTATTTCTGGTACTGCCCGTCGGGGACTTCTCCCATCCGTTTCACCAAAAAGCCGTTCTTGTCGGCCGCCAGAAGCGGATCCCAGTCCGACCCCCAGATGACTTTTATGACATTCCAGCCCGCCCCGTGGAACGTCGCCTCCAACTCCTGGATGACTTTGTGATTCCCGCGAACCGGCCCGTCCAGACGCTGCAGGTTGCAGTTTACCACGAAAATCAGATTATCCAATTCCTCACGAGCCGCCATATTGATGGCCCCCAGCGCTTCCGGTTCATCCGTTTCACCGTCGCCCAGAAACGCCCAAACCTTCTGATCCGAAGTATCTTTCAATCCCCTATTCTGCAAATATTTATTAAATCTCGCCTGGTAAATTGCCATGATCGGCCCCAGCCCCATCGATACCGTCGGGAACTGCCAGAAATCCGGCATCAGCCAGGGATGAGGATACGACGGCAGCCCGCCCCCCGGACGAAGCTCCCGCCGGAAATTTTCGAGGTCCTTCTCCGAAAGCCGCCCCTCTACGAACGCCCGAGCGTAAATTCCCGGAGCAGCGTGCCCCTGAAAATAAATCAAATCCCCCGGATGCTTTTCGTTCCGGGCCCGGAAAAAGTGGTTGAATCCGATTTCATAGAGCGTCGCCGCCGAAGCATATGTCGAAATATGCCCGCCGATCCCGGATAACTCCCGGTTCGCCCTTACCACCATCGCCATGGCGTTCCAGCGGATTATCGATTTAATCCGCCGCTCGATTTCGCGGCTTCCCGGATACGGCCCCTGCTTTTCTTCGGGAATGGTATTGATATACTGAGTATTCCGCGCCTGACCGGTATTCACCCCGTGTTTTCGCGCCTGCTGACGCAGCTTCTCGAGCAAATCCTTGACCCGTTCCGGCCCCTCATCCTCGAATACCGCATCCAGCGATTCGAACCATTCCTTGTCTTCGAGAGCGGTCTCTTTGTCGCCGAACCGTTCCTTGATTTCGCCGTTTAATTTCTTTTCTTCGACATCGTTTATATTTTCGACTTCGCCGTTTTTCACGTCATCCATATCTATCCTCAAATTTCCGAATATTTTCCTTAAATATTAATTATTTAAACAATCCCCGAAAAAAAATGTTCAGCTGCATTTCTCTCTCAAATCTATCTATACATCTACGGCAATTCAAAGAAAATCAAAAACTTTTGTTCGGTTTATCGGAATATTGACCGAATTACCACATATTTGCCATTATTCAGCGCCTTTCCTGTCCTGAATCGGCATTTTTCCTCTCTATTGGATAAATGGAACCATTCCGCCCATCCAATAAAGCGGACCTTAACTGTCCTGTATATGTCCACATATCAATCACTTACGCCATTTATTACTTGACCCTATCATGGCCTTTTATTATCTATTTTAATAACATGGGATGTAAAGCTGGAAGCGGATATGTGAATTCTGTCACAATATATCAAGGAGAGAAAAATGAAAGAGCGCCTCTCACAAAAAAAGCATAATTCAAAACTACTCGCAATCGGGATAATTATCCTAATCCTGGCTGCCGTTTTTGCCGCCGGGCCGGTGCCGGCCGAAGAGGGCCAAACCCCGACCGGCGATGACGCCCTTGGGACCCAACCATACGATCGCTACGAAACCCCCGAATTTTGCGGGGCTTCATGCCATATCGACCTGTATCGCCAGTGGCGGCAGGCCATGATGTCCCAGGCCTATACCCACCATTGGGATGAAATCGAATATTTTGAACTGGCCGTTCCCCACGCTGAAAAAGACCCCAAAGTCGCCGGTGTCAAAGCCGGTTGCAACGGTTGCCATTCGCCCCTGGCCTTCCTCGCCGGAGATGTCCCCCCTCAAAAACCCGAGGCCGGAACCCGGGCCAACGAATCGGTCTCCTGCGATCTCTGCCATACCGTCACCGGCCACTCTGGAGACACCCCATACAACTTCAACTGGATTACCTCTCCCGGAGATGTCAAGTACGGCCCGCGTGAAATGGTGGAATCACCGGCGCATCAGGGTGCGGTATCCGATTTCCTCAGTAAAGCGGAATTCTGCGGCACCTGCCATAATGAGATGAGCCCCTACGATGTCTGGGTAAAATCCACGCACCTCGAATGGAAAGAGGGCCCCTACGCCAAGGAAGGTGTCCGCTGCCACGATTGCCATATGACCACCGGTCCCCTCCAGACGGCCGAAATGGGCCCCGTCCACCAGGATGCCCGCCTGCATCTCTTTCATGGCGCCCACGATCCCGGCAAAGTTCAGGGAACCGTCGAACTCCGCATCCATCCCGATATCACCGAAGTCGAACCGGGAGAAGTCGTCAAGCTCACCCTCGCTCTCTTCAATCAGAAAACCGGCCACAAATTCCCGACCGGCTCGGTCGAAGACCGCATCGTCTGGTGCCATGTCGAAGCGGTCGATGCCGCCGGAAAGGTCTACCACCTCCCGGTCGATAAGAAAGGATTCGACGGCGAAGAATACACCATCGCCGCCGATGTCCTGGCTTACCAGGATATGGGCATCGCCAAAAACGATCCGAATTTCAAGGGGGTCCAGCGGGACGGCGTCCCCGTCGGAGACCGCATCTTCCGCATGGCCTATTTCGACCCGCAGGGACGGATGACCATTCAGCAGTGGAATACCGCCTCACTGGGGCACGACTACCGCATTGGACCTCGCGAAACCAAGATTGAAACCTATACTTTCAATGTGCCGATCGACGCCGCCCCCGGTCCCATGAAAATTTCCGCGGTGATGAACTACAGCCGCCTGGTCAAACCGGTCGCCGATTTCCTGAACGTCCCCGAAGATGAAACCGAACCGATCGAAGTCGGACGGCACTTTACGCAAATCGAAATTCTACCGTAAAAGGAGCTTTTAAAAATGAGAAAAAGTTTTTTCACAATAGCCGCAGCCATACTGTTCTTCGGTTCACTGTTGACCTCGTTCTTCGTGCATACCGAATCTGCCGAAGCGATCCCCGCCTTCGCGCGAAAGTACAATATGTCCTGCACCACCTGCCATGCCCCGATTCCCCGGCTCAAAGCCTACGGCGACGAATTCGCGGGCAACGGCTTCGTCCTTAAAGATAAAGATGCCACCCGGTACTTCGTCGAAACCGGCGATGAACACCTCTCCCTAATCAGGGATTTCCCGGTCGCCGTTAGAATCGACGGCTTTATCAAGTACGACAGCGAAACCGATCGCGATGTCGATCTGGCTGCGCCATATCTCGTTAAGTTCCTCTCGGGCGGCTCTCTCGCCAAAAACCTCGCTTACTATTTCTATTTTTATATGAATGAACGAGGCGAAGTCGCCGGGGTCGAAGATGCCTACCTCATGTTCAACGACCTCTTCGGCAAGGACCTCGACCTCTATCTCGGACAATTCCAGGTCAGCGACCCTCTTTTCAAAAGAGAGCTCCGCCTAACCTACGAGGATTACCAGATATATAAGCATGCTCCCGGAGAATCGAATATCGCCCTCGCTTACGATCGCGGAATGATGATCACCCTCGGCCTCGAATCCGGAACCGATATTATCGTCGAAATCCTTAACGGCAATGGCTTGTCCGCAGCCGATGACTCGAAAGTGTACGACAGCGACCAATTCAAATGCTTCGCCGGAAGAATCAGCCAGGATATTAACGACAATATCAGGCTGGGCGGTTTCGGATATTACGGAAAAGAGGCGCAGGACAACTTCGAAAACGAAGTCTGGATGGCCGGTCCCGATTTAACCCTGTCATACAACGATATCGCCGAGCTGAATGTCCAGTACATGGAACGCCGCGATACCGACCCTGACTTCGTCGGCAATACTGAAGATGTCGAATCGCGCGGAGGACACGCAGAACTGATTATTCTTCCCGACGGCGATCGCAGCCGCTACTACGGAGTACTATTAGGGAACTATGTCGAATCGTTCGAAGGAACCTGGAAATACAAATCGATAGCGGCCCACGCCGGATATCTTCTTCGCACTAATTTACGACTGACCGGCGAAATCATTTACGATGTCGAAGCGGAAGAAACCAAGGCATTAATCGGATTTACCATGGGATTATAGAATATCCTGTAATTGGCCGGTTCCGAGCGAGAACCTAGCGAGAACGGTAGGTCGAAACTGATCTTCCCCCGATTTGGTGGACACTTTTATAAGGTTAAGTATTCATTTTCTCAAAGTCAACAGGACTTAGATATCCCAGGGTTGAATGGCGTCTGATGCGATTGTA
>JBFZFV010000116.1:0-4287 GCA_041306185.1 Candidatus Zixiibacteriota bacterium | reverse complement strand
TTTCACCATCGACACCATTGCCACGATTTCCTATGTGGTAGAAATCGCTCCGTCAACCGCTCCCAATCCGGATAAAGCCGCGATTGTCTGGGCGGCTCACTGGCCGGCAGTTCCCGGGGATCCGGTTTCGACCACTCCCGGCGCACTTTCGCTTCTGGTCGAACAGATGCAGAATGATGTTTACTGTATGATTTCGGACGATGCCGGTGAAACCTGGGATGACGTGCATAATATTTCGCAGACCGACTCCACGGTCGGCGGATTTGTTATTCTCGGCGACATGAGCGGCCTTATCGATACTGATGGTCGTCTTCATGTGGTTTGGGCCGCGGCCCCGACCGGTCCGCTAAGCCCCGGAACCACCGGTTCCTCCGCTCTCGACTGGGAATGGCCGCGTTTCCCGTTCTCGAGCCGTATTCTGCACTGGTCTGACGAGTATATCAACGACGCGAACTCAACAGACTATATTACGGTCGTGAAAGACGGAACCTGGGATTGGCAAACCACGGATGACGAATCCGACGATACCATCTGTATCGGCGGTGCCTGGCATTCCATGGCCCTCAACAACCCGTCTTTGACTCAGTGCGACGACAAGCTGTACACTGTATTTGCGCAGTTCCAGGATCTTGACAACGGCGTTTGGGACAACTGCCACAATCGTGCTTTCACTCAGCTTGCCACCAGTGCTTCGGCCAACGGCTTGCTGTTCTTCTCGGTTTCGACCATGAACAACGGCGGTTTGAACTGGGATCCGGCTCGTCCGCTGACCGCGACGACCCCTCGTTGCGATACTACCGGATCCATCCTGTGCCACTCGCACTTCTGGCATTCTACTGCCCGTTACGGTATGGAAACCGGCGGCCTGGATGATTTCAGCGATGCCGTGGTCGTTCAGGATCCTTCCTGGACCTATACCTCTACCGATTATTATCTTGATGTCACTTATGTCGACGACCTTAACCCCGGTGGTGTCATTCAGGGCGAAGGCGGCTGGACGGTTAACCCGTTTAAGTGGTTCCGCGTTCCCTGCGTTGAACCGGTGGCCCAGCCGATTCTCGCCATCGACCCGCTCGGCGTCTTCACGCCGGCCTGGAATAAGCCGGGCGTAGCGGTTCCTTATAACGTTACCCTGTTCAACATCGGTAACTCTCCGCTGACCATCAACAGCATCGTTGCGACCGAAACCGAAGGTCCGACGACCGGATGGCTCGGTATCGGATCCTTCCCGACCTCGATTACCGAACAGGTACCGAATAACTTCGGTAATGTCACGGTTACCGTCAACAATGGCGGCGTCATTAATGCCGGCCTGGCTCCGGCCGTTCTCAAAGGCCATGCCACCATTACCTGGGAAGGCTCCAAGACTACCGTTTTCCCGGTTGACTTTATCGTGGCCGATACGATACAGATTCCGCAAATGGATACCCTGCTCACCAACTCCATTTCGCTGGTTATCAACAACGCCGGTGGTTTGGGTCTCTCTCATATCGGAGATACCCTCGGACAGATGGACTTCAACGGCAATATCGAATGCGATGATTGCTTCCGCGCTCCGCATAACGATGCCGGCAAGTACCTGGCCGAAGCTTCTCCGTTCCTGATGCTGGATGACGGAACCGATACTCTCGTTTCGGCTTACGTCCAGAATCATAGCTGGCTCTCCGAGCACCCGGTTAGCAAACTGAAAGACGGCTTCCGTCCTCAGAATACGGTTTCTCCGAAGAGCATTGTCGGTACCCATCCGTACAAGCAGATCACCTATTCCGGTATCTTCTACAATGCGGACTCCACCGTCGCTTTGGAAAACATGGTTTATGCTCCTAAGGGCCAGGCCGATGGCGGTAACTTCTTCGGTCAGGGCTTGAAGGTTTATAACATTTCCGGTGCTCCGATTAACGACCTCTGGATTGGCCAGTTCGAAGACTGGGATATCCCGTCCGACTCGTTGGTTAACAACGGTTCGAACTTCAGCTCGTCTCGTAAGCTGATGTTCCAGTGGGGCTGGGAGACTGCCGCGGCTGATACTTATTGCGAAGGTCAGAACGACTGCGCCGACGCCAACAAGCGTTACGGCGGTTCGGCCTTTATCGGCCAGTTCAAGGTTGACCCGGATATCTCCGGAACTCTCAGCCGTTACGCCTTCAATGCCAACCAGCAGTGTGCCTTCACCTGGAAGCTGTCGACCTACATGGCCGGCGGACACCTCCGCTATGACTCGCTGTTCCAGCAGAAGCTCGATGGCGGATGCGGCGGCTATACCGCGTTTGAGGATCCGAGCGAAAGCCCGGATTCGGTTTTCATGGACCTGTTTAACATAGCCATTTACGGCCAGTATGACCTCGGCGTGAATGATACCCTGTACTTCTTCAAGGCCCTGGTTAACAAGTATCAGGACAACGGTTCTGATGGAACCCCGATCAGCTTCTTCACGAATGTTGATTCGGCGGTTGCCAGCCTGAAGCGTACTGCCGGTTTCTGCTGCCGTGTCCTCGGTTATCCGGGCGACGTTACCGGCGCTACCGGTCTTCCTGGCGTGCCGAATGCCACCGGCTCGCTGTCTTCATCCGTAAACGTGCTTGATATCGTTTACATAGTTAACTTCAAGTTCAAGAGCGGGCCGAATGTTCAGTGGCCGTCTGCCTCGTATCCTTGCGAATCTCTCATGGATGCCGATGGCAATGGCGCTGTGAACGTGCTCGACATTGTCGCTCTTGTAAACTATAAGTTTAAGAATGGCACGGCGCCGGTTTGTCCGTGGTAATTTGATGTAGAAAACGCCGTGGCGCTAACCCGCCGCGACGGTTTTGACCGATCTAAAGGGAAGCTGGCCGGCAATACCGGCTGGCTTCCCCTTTTAATGAAAAGCGCGGGCTCTCTAGAGGGATAAAAAGGGCGGCCCGAAAGGCAGTATAAAAGCCCGGAAATTTTCCGATAATTTCAATAAAAAGACACTTGAACGAGAAACAAACCGGGCGTATAAATTGTTGAGGAATAATAAGTTTATTGGTTCCTTCACCGCCGCTGGAATCGAATGTTAAAGCTTGTCATAAAAAAATTTGTAATTTGAAACATTCTTAGCCCTGAGAGAGATTTAAAATGAAGCACCAAAGAAATCTTTCACTTATCCCCCTGTTGGCCCTACTGATGCTATGCGTATTCGGAAGTGCCGACGCCCGCATGTACGAAGGCTTTCCGCCTCCGCAGCCGGTTTTGATGACCGATCAACTGGAGGTCGAATTCGAATCCGATGTTAACGTCAGCAGGCTATCATCGGGGACCAAAAGCCTTAGCCTCGGATTGAATTCCCTTGATGCCGTTTTCGAAAAACACGCCATCCGCAACGCTCTAAAAATGTTCCCCTGGCGGTCCGGCGATAAAGCCATCGTCGGTGTCAGCGATATGTCAAGGATGTATCAGGTTTATATTCCCGCGGGAGCCGATTATGAGGCCGTCGTCGATGATCTTAGAAAAAATCCTTACATCCGCTCGGTCTCTCCGGTGTATGCCATGCCGGTCGATGTTAATCCCAATGATCCCAATTTCCTGCCGCAATGGGGAATTAAGAAAATCAACGATACTGCCGCCTGGAATTACGAGCGGGGATCGGAGGAAGCAATTATAGCGATCGCCGATTGCGGCGTTCTTTATTATCATCCCGATCTTGAAGACAATATGTGGGTAAATCCGGGCGAAGATATCGACGGCGATGACGTTGTTTTCGATATGAATGATGTCAACGGAATTGACGACGATGGTAATGGTATCGTCGACGATCTCATTGGATACGATTTCTTCGACGGCCTTGGCGGCTTGACTCTCTGGCCTGGTGAAGATGGCAGCGTCGAGGATATTGATCCCAAGGATTTTAACGGTCACGGGACGCACTGCTCCGGAATTGCGGCGATGATAAGTAATAACAGCCTATTCGGTGCCGGTGTAGCCGGAGGCTGGGGCGGAGGAAACGGCCCCAATCGCGGCCCGAGAATCATGGCCCTCAGGATGGGCGGCTCGTACGAGCATCCCGATCTTGGATATGAAACCGGCTATGTCAACAGCGCCGATGCCGCCCAGGCTATAGACTATGCCGCCGAGATGGGAGCATGCGTGATCAACTGCTCCTGGGGATCCGGCGGAGCGAGCGGAATGGATGCCGCACTTGCCCAGGCGAATATAAGCGGCATGGTCGTCTGTCATTCCGCGGGCAACGACGAATCATACAGCTCCAATGGCGGCTATATGGATAACTACTTCTATCAGGGATACGAAGTCGCCATATCGATTGCG
>JBFZFV010000115.1:0-10726 GCA_041306185.1 Candidatus Zixiibacteriota bacterium | reverse complement strand
GATATTTTTTCAGCTGATACTCAAGAAACAACTTATGTTCCTGGCGGCGAATACAGACAAGATGAGCGCTCAACCACCTTTGCAGAATATCATCCGCTTTCGCGATGGGCCATAGAAAGATGGGAAGTTTATCCGCGGTTGAAATATGCAGCGTGCTGGAAACTGTCATTGACGATACTTTCTTTGCCTCCAAATGTATGGTCCACGGTATTGGAATTGAAAACGCGATATATATAACCATTACCGCAATCGCATATTTGGGACGCAAGCGCATTTTATTCAACACGTAAATAAGCGAAAGCAGTAATAAGGGAGGGAGGTGGCTGAATACGCGCCATTCGAAATGATCTCCCCCTATGGAAAAGGTATAATTTCCCAATTGAGCACAAAGCGTTATGACGGCAATGAAGACACATAACCAATCCCCCGGCAGATCCCTGGCGTCCGGAAAGTAACCCTGGATTATTGCGGCGATGCCTTCCCCTTTCCTTCTTGACCTGTTCCATGCGGTTATTAACGTAATCGCAAGCAATATCAACCAGATCCATACCCCGTATTCCAGACAAAATGATATTAAGTACCTGATACCGGCTTCCGGCCATGCCGTTACGTATTTCGCGTAATAGGTATTTGGCAGCCATGCCCCGTAATAATAAAGCCTCCAGATTTCATGCATCGGCGGTATAATCAGAGGTGAAATTGTCAATACCCATTTGACATTGAATTCCTTCCTTGAAATGCTCCCGATTAAAGTCGGAACCATAAGAGCCATTGTGGTAACTACAACCACAATCCCGTCGGGGCGCGCCAGGTAAACCAATGATGCCGTCAGCGTAACCGTAAATCGCCAGAGGGGACTATGGTGATTGCCGAAAACAATCGCTATTATCCAGAAGGTGAATAAGAAGTTGAACTATGCCGTTTCAAGCCCCGAACTCGACCAGGTCAGAAAAGTGGTATCGACCAGAAGCCCCGTTAATGCCAAACCGAGTAATATCGCTCTCTTTCGCCCAAGTTCTTTATTCAGATTCATGCGCAGAATGGCGAACGAAAGGAGAGCCATCGTCCCAAACGAAAATACCAGCGAAAGGATATTCGCGGAATCAGGCAGTTCCACTCCGGTAAATCGCCAGACTATATCGAGAATTAAAACCCACAGAAAACTGGTATACCCTTCGACGGCCCGAAATGGAGCGGCATTCCAGACAAAGCCGTTACCGAGAATGTCGTTGCTGATATATCTGAAAGCAATATAAGCATCGTCCGTCAGGAACCGAAATTCCCGCCACCCAAAGTATAAACCCATCGCCGCCAATATTAAAAAAATGGCGGCAAGGGATCGGCTGTCGTTCCGAACCAATGCTTTACCCGATTGTCCGCGAGTTTAGTTGATTAACTGATTCCCTGACTTAATATAATGCCTTGGAGAGATTCGGTCAAATTAATTGTATATTCAATAAATCACGCCATAATCGCACGTGTTATCGTAGAATAAAGCCTGGATTTATCAAATGAGGGAACGATTTCAAATGCCTTCCCCCCGTGAACGAGTGAGAACCCCGACACCCGGTCAGTACAAAAGAAAGGGAGCCTTGCATCGTGCAATGACTCCCAATCCTGTTCCTGTCTGACGAGAGAGAATTTTTAATCCCAGCGAAGATCCCTCAGCTCGACGAATTCCCGTTCCATGTCGCCGTATAAATCCTGAAGTTCTTCTGCCATCCATTCGACCTCATCGGCCCGCTTTTCCAGCTTTTCGGCCTTCCGCTCGATTTTGGCGGCCTCCCGTTCCATCTCATGTTCGAGGTCTTCGGTGTCATAATCGTCCGATAATAGCCTAAACACCTTGCCCAGGGCGCTGATTCCGAGTGCCGCGCCGCTTACGCCGATTTTGGCCCCTTCGATACCAAGGTCAACGGCATAGTCGGTGAAGTCGAACATCATTTCATAGAATTCCTGGACCGTCTTGCGCTGCCGATCGTCCATCTCGATCTTCTTACCGTTAACATAAAGGTCGTATTCCGGTGTGATGCGAACCTTGCCGCCTCGATATTGGTTGGTCATAATCAGGTCGCGATTATCGAACTCGATATTGATATTGTCGAGCTGGCAATCACCGTGACGAACTTCCATGGTCTTATGTCCCGGATAGGTGGTTTCTGTTTCCGAATCGTCCGCCGATACCGCTACGCACATGAGGAACAGTGCCAAAAAAGGTATGATAATTTTGCGCATTTTACCTCTCCCAACTAATTATTTCGGATTTCAATTATTAGACGAAAACGGACTTATTTATGTTTCAGGATTTATCCTGAAAGTGATGTCTATAAACCGAGGACGCGGCGTTCTTCTTCGAAGCGGGAAGGCTTCAGGCGGATCAGCCACCCCTCGCCGTACGGATCCTGAAGGGCCGATACCGGGTTTTCCAGAACCTTGCCGTTAACCTCAACCACGGTTCCCGACAGGGGAGACAATATCGAATGTGACCGCATGTCGGTCGAAAATATCTGCAGATAGGCCCCTCCCTGGCGCAGTTCATCCCCCTTTTCCGGCAAATAAATCGTCTGGACTTTTCCGATCGATTGAATAAACGAACCTTCCACCCCCAGAAGGACCACCCCGTCTTCCTCCATCATCATCCAGGAATGATCCCCCACCGTTTTGATATTCTCGCGGGAACGCTTTTCGCCTCCGTTACCGTTGGTTTTCTCCTCCTCCGTTCCCAAAACCAGGTCCGATGCCCGTTTCAATACTCCCAGCAGCTCTTTTTTGGAAAAAGGTTTGGCGATATAATCGAACGCCCCCAGCTGCGTCGCCTGCAAAGCGGTGTTGATCGTGGCGTATCCGGTAATCATGATCGTTGGAATCCGCGGGTGGCTCTTTTTGACCATAGCCATGAATTCCAGCCCGTCCACTTCCGGCATCATCAGGTCGGTCAGAACGATGTCTATCTCCTTTTTTTCCAGCAGATTCAGACCTTCACCGACCGACAGCGCCCCGTGGACTTCATAGTTTTCTTTCCTTACCAGCTTTTGTATACTGTCGAGGACTATCTGCTCGTCGTCGACCACCAGAATATTTACTTTTCTATCCATGCCTTCCACTCCGATTTATCGTCTTACCTCTTAGCCGCCGGAAGAATCACCTGGAACACTGCGCCCCCTTGTTCCGGCGTGTCAACCTCGATCGAGCCCCGATGCCGCTCCACGATCCCCCAGCATACCGCGAGCCCGAGTCCGTTTGTCCCCTTGGTGGAAAAGAACGGCTCGAATATCTTATCGATCATATTTTCGGGAATCCCCGGCCCGTTATCCTGCACCGCGATGATACATCTATCCTGACGGCGCATATAGTCGGTTCTGATTATTATCGTCCCCTTTTCCTTCATGGCATCCGCGGCATTAAGCATCAGGTTCAGCACCACCTGCTGCAATTGCCGGGGGTCTCCCTGAATCGGCGGAATGTTTTCTTTAATTCGTTTTTCGATTATGATATTCCTGAATTTCGGGAGTTTTTCGACCAGCCGCAGCGATTCCGCCACCACCTCGTTCGGACTGACATGTTCGAGTTTGGGCTCTTCCTGCCGCGCAAAATTCAGCAGGTTCCTGACAATATCCCGGCACCGCAGTGTCTCCCGAATAATCACCTTCAAATCGTCCCGGTGTTCGTCGTCGTCCGGCAAATCTTCCATCATTTCTTCGGCATACGCCAGCACCCCGGTCAGGGGATTGTTGATTTCATGCGCTACCCCGGCCGCCAGCTGCCCCACCGCCGCCAGTTTCGACGCCTGCACCAACTGCCCCTGCATCTGTTTTTCCGAAGTCACGTCCCGCATGATGGTACACGACCCCACCGTTTCCCCCCGGTAATCCGATAAAGGAAATCGCACCGTCTGGAAATGGTGGTCGATCCCGTCGATCTGGATTATCTCTTCGTACGTATGATGCCGGTTGGTGTCGATAACTTCCTGGTCGTGAACGTTGATAGTATGCGCCAGCCCCTCAGGAAGAACCTCTTCCGGCCGCTTCCCGATAAAATCATCGACCTCCTTGCCGAACGCATGCGCGCAAACCGGGTTCACCGCCAAATATCTTCCTTCCAAATCTTTTATCGAAATCCAGTCGTTGGCCGAATCGATAAAGCTCTTGAACCGCTGCTCGGCGCTTTCGATTTCGTGCCGCAGCTTGACCTTCTCCGTAATCCGGTGCCAGATACCCAGTATCGCATCCGGCCTTCCTTCTTTATCCATAATCGGAGTTCTCGTCACTTCCCAATACGCCTCATCCGGCGGCTCGGTCTTCCAGACAATGGTATGAGCCTTTCCCGTCAGCAGGATTTCATCCAGCATGTATTCGGTCTCACGGCATTTTTTGGCCAGTTCGGTGTCGGCCAGAAGTTCATCACACGTTTTTCCCATGGCATTCTTGAATGAAAACCCGGTAAACCGGCTGAAACTCTCGTTGATTTTGATGGCCTTCTTGTTCCGGTCCAGCACCACCACCGGGTCGGGAATATTGTCGAACAAACTTTGCAGGAAATGATGCTCCTGCTCGATCTTCTTTTCCAGAGTCGTGATCTCTTCCAGCTGCAGCCTTTGCCTCTCCTGCGCCCCGACCAGGTCCCAGAATATATGTGCGAAAGTATGATCGATCAGCGCCGCACCGGTCGGCATGATCCGGTACAAATGCTCCAGCACCACGTCCGCCCCGGTCAGCTCGATTATCAGTTCGATATTCTCGATCCACGATAGCGCATGGTGCATGTCCGGACTGGTCTCGATACCGAGTTCTTTGGCGTAGATTATCCCCGGGGCCGAGGTATCCGGATCGACCACACAAACGATATCCATCGAAAATTCCTTGAGGAATTCTCCCCGGGCCAGGTCGATAATCGCCTTCGCCCCCTTGCCCCCGCCGATTAATACCGTCCGCATCGCTTCACCCTACCACAATTCCGCCGCCGCGTCGGGCGAGGGATTTTCGAGCTCTTTCTTCCCCGATAAAAACTCTTTATATAACAACTCGTGAAAGTCCTCCACGAATCCCCTCATGTTAATATATGTTTTCTCCGGCCTGACCGTGAAATGCAGCAGCATGTCCGACAGCTTTGGTGAAATATAAGGATACAGCTTGGCCAGATTCATGATCCGGTATTCGAAAAACCCCGAAGCATCATCACCGGTCAAACTCTGCTTCACCTCCGGGCTGAACAGCTCGCTCTTCAGGACATTGTTGAACGCCGTGATTCCCTTTCCCGCCGCATAATTCAGAATATTGCCGATACTCCATAAATCGAAATCCGAAACATGCTGGTTCAAATCGAAATCTATCCAGCGGTATTTCCCGGTCTCGGCATCGATAATTATATGATCGTTGCGGATATCCCCGTGACAGAGCTTGTTCTCGTGCAATAGCTCGATGGCCTCGACACAATCGATCAGTTTCCAGAGTATCCCCGGAAGATCCTCATAATAGTACTGCTCATGCGGTTTGGGAACATTGAAAATGTAATTGAACAGAGTTTTCCCCGGAATGAAATCGATTATCCTGACATGATTCTTCTGGTCGTCCAGCGCCGTATACCCCTGCATGAACCGCTCGTCCCCCCGCACCAGGTCCAGCACCTTGGCCTCTTTTTCCGGAGAACGATAGCAGTGGATCTTGAAAACCCCGATATGCACATTGAATTCTTCATGGAAAACGGTCTTGATGATTTTCTTTCGCCCCGTTTCCATATCGAATGCGCTGAATACCCAGTACTTCGGCTGATCCTGAATCCCGAACCGCCGTTCGTACTCGTTTCCCTTGATAATGTAATCGCGCCCCCCCAAACGAACGATACAGCCGCGGGTTATTTTCAGCCAGTCCGAAGTATCGGTGATAATCTCCACACGGCCCCGAGGCGGCCACCCCGTGATTTCAGTGATACGGGCGTTTAATCTTTCCTGTTCATCCACGTCCGAATACCCCATCCGCAATCGAATCTTTACGGCTGGCATGGCTATTTTCGATCTGTCGCACCTCAATGTAAAATAACAGGATAAAGAATAAAACCGCAAGGAGTTTAGAAGCTTGAATCACAATAGATTCGAAGTCTGTCCGTTTTGTTTTTATATTGTCCCGGCTTATTCGTCTAATTATTGTAGATTTTGCACAAACGAAGGCAATTATCCGGGAGGATACTATGAAAAACCGCCTTTTTCCCGTATGTCTTACCCTTTCCCTGACCGTTTTATTGATTACGTTTTCCCGTTGCGGCGACAGCACCCGCCCCGAAGTCGGAACTTTGATTATCCATGAGTGGGGAGTCATGGTCGCGTGCGTGGCCGATACCGAATATACCGCAACCTCAAGACCTGAAATCGGAAGCCTGGTCCGGGAACCGGTAATTTATGTTTATACGGATTCCATCGACCACATTGATGTGACCGTGGACTTCGCGGAAGGATACCCCACCCTGACCTACCCCGAAACCGATACCACGGGTTCCAGTGTCTTCTGGGATAATGTCGAGGTCGAACTGGTGCAAACTGCACCTCTGGAAAAGTCCTTTGATTTCGTCCCCCTCGAAGATATTATCGACGAACTTAATAATGTCGATGCCAACCTGCTATATCATGGTTTAACCGCTTCCCGTTTTCTCTTCTATGAAGGAATCGTGCCGTTCGAAAATCAAGTCGACGTGTCGTACGATTTTGATATAGGAACCGCCGAAATAACCAATAATGCCGATTATGCTATTTACCAGGTTGTTTTCGTGGCGTCGGAAGCCGCTGCCGCCCCGGTTCTCCCGTATCGATTCGTTTTCGTAGATTCATTGCTTCCCGGCGAAGCCGTTTTTTCAGCTTTTTATGCATACATCCCGGTATCATGGTCCGACGATATGACCGACCTTGGCTTCGCCGGTCCCGAGGCAGCGGCATTTCTCAATCTCTGGTCGGAGACTTTTCTTTTGGCCGAAAATACCAATGAGGCGAACCTGATCTACAGACTTCCGCAAACCAAATACGATGAAATGTTCCCCCTGACAGTCAGTCCGGCCCCCGATACGACCCTGCGGGCGATGTACGTGCTGGTTCATCTTGGCACCGAGGACGCGGAAGCGAAATAGCGCTTTTGTTTGCTTTTCAAATCGATTTTGCTATATTGAGCTGTCCCTGATCTATAATGGATTGGTCGGGTAGATTATAATCTCCTGTCCGGTAATATTTACTTATAACGTATTCGCGAGGTTTGTATGGACCAATATGTGACTCCCGATACCCTGAAAGGGATGGCCGATAAATGGATGAAAGAAATCGCACCGTTTAACGTCCATAAACTGCAGCTCGATGTTCCCCATGCGGCGCTGATGGTGGTGGATATGCAGAATTTCTTTCTCGATCCCGCATCGCCGACTTTCACCTGCGGAGGTCTGGCGATTCTGCCGACCGTCAAGAAACTTATCGCTCGCTTCCGCCAAGCCAACCGGCCGGTTATTTACACCCGCCACGTGCATCATCCCGAAAGATTCGATGCCGGCATCATGGGCTGGTGGTGGGAAGGTATGTGCAAAGAAGGAACTCCGGAAAGCGAGGTCCATCGCGAAATCGCTCCGCTGAAAGGAGAAAAGGAAATCCTCAAGCACCGCTATTCCGCCTTTTATAATACCGACCTGGAAACGATTTTACGCTGTCAGAAAATCGAAGATCTGGTCATAACCGGTATCATGACTAACATGTGCTGCGAATCGACCGCGCGGGATGCTTACTATCGCGATTATCGGGTATTTTTCCCGGCCGATGCCACCGGAAGCGTCATCGAAGAAATGCACCGGGCCAGCCTCTTGAATCTTTCCTTCGGTTTCGCCGATATTGTTTTGTCCGACGATATTTTGAATATGATGGAAAACAGCGCCGATAAAAAGGCCGCCGTCGTCTGAAAATATAATTAAAAACGGCAGGCACCGAATGCCTGCCGACTATCGAATAACGGCCCCCGGATTTTCCGGGGGTTTTTTAATTCCCCTTGAACGGTTCGAACCAGGTCGGCCCCACTTTCGGACGATGCCCCGATTTGAATTTGTAATTCACCAGGTAGATTATATCGAGAATGTTGTAGTAAAAATCGGCGTTGACATTCGCGCGCCAGCGGGGATAAGGGATATCCGGCCCGTTCTTGAATTTGTAGTTGACGTAGTAAACGATATCGAGGACATTTATTTCGAAATCTCCGTTTACGTCGCCCGGAAGATAATTGAAATCGAGATGCACCGGCCCGTCACCTACGGCATAATGCTCCAGGTAGTTTCCCGCGGAATCGATCACGCTGATATAATCGGTGAAGCTCCCCGTAAAAAGAGTGCTGTCCTGATAGGGTCCTACGGCGATGCAATTCAAATCCACCTCGATCGGATTTGATGAATCGTGATAAACCTGGCCTGACATAGCGTTGTAAGAAAACACGTATCCTGAAAAAGTATATCCTGCGGCCGCGATATATGCGATATTGTCCGGCCCGATACTTATCTGCCCCGGTGAACCTCCGATCGCGAAATCATCGACGACCGTATAATCGTCGCCGTCGATTATGTAAACGCTTCCGAAAATCGCAAAGTAATCGCCCGTGATGGCAACGTGAATCCTTCCTTCGGAATCGACTGCGGCGTACTGAGCATTCACCCCGACCGGTACCGTGGTAATGAGGGCACCGGTTGTGATATCGTAAACATATACATCCGATGGATGCGCCTCGAAATTCACGAAATCGTAATTGGAGCATACTACGAACAACTTGTTGTCATAAATGACAATTCCGGCCGGAGCAACCCCGGTGTTGATATATATTATGCTTTTGTCCGTCAAATCTATCCTCGCTATCTGATCGTTCAAAAGCAGAGTAACATACACATACCGCGAATCGTAAAAGGCCATCCAGTACGGATTCGATAATTCTCCGGTATTGATAAAATCCACCGTCTGCTCGGTATTGAGATTGATAATTTGCAGTTCATCCGTCCCCGATGCAATGACATAAGCCAGCGTATCACGAATGACAATCTGGTTGGCATAAGAAAATATATCCGAACCGAGCGTCACGAAATTATTGGTAACCATCCCGGAATTGAGATTTATCTTTGAAAGGGATTCCCCTGAAGAATTAACGACATAGGCGTGCGGATCGACCGCCAGCGCGGTTGAACAGAGAAATATCGCCATCACGATTGCTGCCAATCCCGATTTGTGTCTCAGGATTATTCTATGACGTATCATTTCTTACCTCTTGTCGCCGCTTAGTTTGAAAATAATACCCAATCCAATTTTCCAATCTTTTCCCGGCATGGGATAATTTGAAATCGTTTCATAATCGACATCGCGGATGTTATTCAAAGCAACATCCGATGAAAACTCCCAGGTATGGTTGATATCGAATCTGACTCCGAAAGCCAGATCGTCGATGCGGTATCCGTCATAATATCGCGTATTGGCATCGTTGGTGTAAACTCGGTCGACCAGCCTGACCGAGTACGACCCCTGAATATATTTATATTTTACCTTGGCCGATAACCTGGTAATGTACCCCGGATACAACGGTAGATATTTCCCGTCCGTCGTATGAACGCCCGATTTGGACAGGGGAGAGGTCACGCTGTTTTGATAGCGCACCGTAATAGTATTATTGAGCAACGATAGTTCGATGAATTCCTCATGACCGGTAATTAATGCTCGCGACAGGTTCTGCGGCGTCCAGGTCCCCTGGGCATTGGCCCCCCAGACAATCAAATCGTAAACGACATTATGGAAATAGGTAATACCGGCCGCAAAAGCGACCGGATTGTATCCCGCATTCAGTTCGATGGTCCCTTCGCTGTGTTCCGAACGTTCAGGTTTCAAGCCCGGATTCCCCGAGGCCCTGACACCTCCATCCCAGAAAAGAGAATTAAGCGACGGCAGCCGAAATGAACGGCCGTAATTGGCCCGGGCCGTTACCGAAAGTCGATCCCCCTTGGTCAGTGCAATCCCTAATTTGGGGGACAGATATTCGGTGCTGTTGGATTTAACCGTATCCGCCCATGAAGACGAATCCTTGGATGTCCGGGAATAATCGTACCGCAAGGCGGTATTGATCGCCGCCTGATCTACTATCTTTAAGATCGACAGATCTATGTATTGCTCGTCGCTGAAATAAATCCCGGAATAGTGCCGCGACGATTCCCCCATGCTCAAATTCGCCCGCAGCCGGTTTTCATGATTTAACTGATCGTTTCGATATTCCGCCCCCAGCCGAATCACATTGGAACCGAACAGGTTGTACTGCTGCGAATGCCTGAGCGTTATGACGTCATTGTCGTATATATCATTGAACTGATAGACCGCCTGGGCCGTTTGGGTATCGACGAATAACTGATCGAATCCCGAATAGCCGAACTCGAAAAGCAATTTCGAATTCGACGTTTCCCTGGCAAATCCCGATGTAATCATCGTCCGGTTATCTTCGGTTCTGGCAAATTCGTTCTGCCGCGACGCTCGTCCCGGAAGGCCGTTCTCGGCGTGGTAATCCTGCCCTGAAAAATTCCAGTACCATACCGGAGATATCCGCCAAATCCCCGATGCAAAGAAATTCCGCGATTCCGAATCGTTGTTTATCCGCGTATCGGAATAGGTCGTGTCGTACCCTCCTGTCCCCGATACCGAATATTTATAATCGAAATTACCGTCCGAATTCTGCCCGCTGTACGACAGCCGCAG
>JBFZFV010000114.1:0-9992 GCA_041306185.1 Candidatus Zixiibacteriota bacterium | reverse complement strand
TGAATCCGTGTTTTGTCAATTCCTTCTTAAGCTTTTCAGTGTAGTCGCGTGAATGGCTTTCCATGGCGGTATTATTATTCGATTCATCTTCCGAATCCGATGTTTCAGTTTCGCCGATTCCCTTCAAAATAGATGAGTTGTACTCCAATTTCCAGAGGGCTATCCGCTTAACTTCGCCATTGATTGCGGAGTGCATCACGTCTGGTTTTGAGCAAGCCAGAAACAGCAACCCCGCCAGTAGCAGGCCGACGATTCGTTTCTTATTCATATTAAACCTCAAGATTGCGCCTTATTCATAATAAACGGCGGTGCCGCTGGCCGAGACCATGAGCATCGATGAGCTGCTGAACGAAATGGTTTCGTAGTCGAGATCGACTCCGACCACGGCGTTGGCTCCGAGGGCCGCGGCGGATTGAGTCATTTCTTCGATGGCGATGCTCTTGGCTTTGCGGAGTTCTTCTTCGTAGGCGGCGGATCGTCCGCCGACAATATCTCTGATATTGGCGAAGAAGTCTTTGAAGATATTGGCGCCGAGGATGGCTTCGCCGCTGACGATGCCGAAATATTTTGTGATATTTTTCCCCTGCATAGTGGGGGTGGTGGTAATCAGCATATTTATTTCTCCCCGATAATGGAATTTGCCGTTTAAGTATAACAATATTACAAAATAAGGGGGCCGGCGAAAATCAAAAAATGCGTAGCGGCGAATTACCGATGAAACCGGGTTTCGTATTAATAAATAGATTAAGGAGGAAAAAATTGGAAAAGAAGGCGATTTTGAAAAAATCCCTATTGTTCGGTCAGGGAGCGGTAAGGAAGGTTCTTGACGGGGTAAGCGAAGAAGATTCCATGCACCAGTTATTTGCGGACATGAATCATATCCGCTGGCAGACCGGTCATATGCTGGGGGGCGCTCAGTCGATGTTACGGGTTTTAAAAGAGGACGCGGTAACCACCGAGAAAGATAAGAAGCTATTCGGAGGAGGGTCACAGATCAGCGGGGAGGCTTCTTTGTATCCGGAATTTTCGAAACTCCGCGACGAACTTTATGCCACCTGGGACAAGGTCAACCTGGCCATAGATAAGACAACCGACGAATTTCTCGAAGAAGAGATCACGTTCAGCGAACAATGGAAACCGACCCGGATGGAGGCGCTGATATTTTTAATCGCGCACGAGTTTTATCACACCGGGCAGGTGGTGCTAACCTTGCGGAGTCTCGGAAAGGAACGCCCGTTCAAATGAGACCGACTTACCGGTATTCCCGAATCAAGTCCTGCATTTTGGCGAGATGGTGATCGTCGTGTTCGGCGATGAAGAGGACATGATCGATCAGGCGCATGGGCTGGTCGAGCCGGGGGTGTTTGGCGGTCATGGCCGGGGCTGACTTTTCGAGAGTATCGAACCGGGCGACCAGTTTTTCGCGGGTATTCCGGAATCGTTTCAATAAGTCGTTGATATCGGCGGCGTTGTGATTGGCGTGTTTCGTTACGGTATTGGTGATATCGGCGGGGCGGAGCACTTCATTTTTCTGCAGGAAATCATCGACGCGAGCATCCCAGAGAATTTCGACATCGAGCAGATGGCCGACCTGTTCCTGGATCGACCAGGATTCCCCCTTTTTGCGGGTCAGGATATCTTTCGATAATCCTTTCAGCTTTTCTTCGAGTCTGGAGGGGGCTCCACGCAAACGTTCCACCACGGCCGGGAATTGTTCCGGCGGCAAAACGAAATTGAATTTACGGTCAAACCAGATAACGTCGAATTTCATGTATCCTCCCGGGTTATTTCAGTTTGGAGAGATACGGATGGGAATGGGTCTTGGTTCCAATCGGGACGGCGTTGCGGATTTCGTGGACCAGGACGACCGAGGGCCGGGCATCTTCGAGGGTGAAGCCGTTCCCCGCAAGGGTTTCGCGATAGATGACGGTATGCAGGTCGGTGAATCCGCCGGAGAATTCTATTTCGCTTCCATCCATGGTGATAGACCGATAGGTGGTTTGCCCTTTCTGGGCGACTTCGGGGGGGAGGTCTTCCTTATCGATCGACAGAAGCCACTGCACGCGGGCTCGTTCCAGTTCCAGATAGCCTCCGGTTTTGGTCGAAGAGGAAAGGTGGACTTCGTTCAGGATGGTTTTACCGAAGAGCCAGATCAGTAAATCGAAGAAGTGAATCCCGATGTTGGTAGCAAGGCCGCCGGAGCGTTCGATTTGTCCTTTCCAGGAGACGAGGTACCACGGGCCGCGGGAAGTGATGTAGGTGAGACGGATGTCTTTTTTATCTTTGGATTTTTCGGAATCGAGTTTCTTTTTCAGTTCCATCAATGAAGGATGAATGCGGAGCTGAAGGACGGTGTATATGTTATTGCCGTATTCTTTTTCCAGTTCCTGAAGGGCGTCGATATTCCAGGGGTTGAGGACGACCGGTTTTTCGCAGATGACGTTGGCTCCGACCCGTAGAGCAAAGCGGGCGTGGGCGTCATGGAGGTAATTCGGGGAGCAGATACTGACCCAGTTAATGCGCTGTTCTTCGCCGATGCGGCGGAGTTTTTCGATATGGCGGTCGAAGCGTTCGAATTCGGTGAAGAAGCGGCAGTTTTTGAAATAGCTGTCGAGGATTCCCACCGAATCGTTGGGATCGACGGCGCAGATCAAATTATTTCCGGTATCCTTGATTGCCTTGAGGTGCCTGGGGGCGACATATCCGGCGGCTCCGGTTAAAGCGAAATTATAGGCCATGCCCTGAATTCTCCTTACGGTGGTAACGGTTATCAGACAGGAATATCAGTCAAAAGCGGCCGCTTGTCAATTGGGGAATGTTTTTGGAGATATGGGGATTTTTTAAATATCGCGGGCGCCAAGGGTGCCAACCTGCGGGGCGGCGTGACCGCCGAGGTAATTGATGCCATCGGTAAGATTGAAATTTTCCTGTTTGAGGAACGGGAGTATTTTTTCAAGGACTTCCGGCATGGCGGAATGGTCGTCGTGGAGGAGGATAATATCGCGGGGCTTGACGGTTGAAATGATCTTGGCGGCGATAGTGCCGGCATTGAGACCTTTGTTCGAGCCGTTTTCGCCCCCTTCGTTACTCCAGAAAACACTCGACAGACCGCTCATCCTGGCTGCGGTCAGGCCGGCGAGGGTGATTTTGCCGCGCGGGGGTCTGAAAAGCTGGGGAGAAATTCCGGAGATCTTCTTTATGACTTTCTGGCAATGGGCGATATCTTTGCGGTATTCGTTAAAGGTAAAAACTGTTTTGTTGGGGTGCTGGTAGGTGTGATTTCCGATCAGGTGTCCCTGCGTCAGTATTTGTAAAAGGAGATCGGGATTTTTTTCGACACGATTGCCGACCAAAAAGAAGATAGCCTTGGCGTTGTATTTGGCGAGCAATTCCAGGACCACCGGGGTAATCCGGCAGTGAGGGCCGTCGTCGAAAGTCAGAAGGACGCAATTGCCGGCATCGTCATCGAGCCTGCGCTTGATAACGGTATTAGGTATGTACCTTTTTATGCTGGTTAAAAAGGTCATTACTATTCGCTATCCCCCATTATGTACGTCCGGCAGGTACCAAATGTACGTGCGATTATCCGCGCCTGACAATCGGGCAGAAAAGAAAAATATGTCAAATGAGCATTCCCTACACGGTGCCGATCGTCCTGCGAACGGCACTTACTCAAGATACGATATTTCATAAAAAAAACACGCAAAATTCGCTCAGGATATCTCATTTCGTAATTAATAATCCGTTCATTGAAAGCTCTATTAACGGCTGTTATTTCAATTTCGGCAGAAACGGTATTCGGGTTTACGAAATTGGAGTCAATCGGTAAATTTTGTGCGAAACAGGTCATAGCAGATCCAGAATTGTTCAATTACAGAGCGCTTTCTGCTGCGGGAGCAGGAATATTCGTGACAATATTGCGCGATTATTCGCGATAAAGCGGTAGCCGGATTCGGTCAAGCTGTCGACCAAAGGCAGTGAAAGAAACAGCCCGGCGATTTTCCAGCCCAGGGACATTCGTTTCAGGATTTCGGCGACTCCTCGTCCCGCGGAATAAACTTCGCCGGATGGGAGGATCACCTGCACCGCGCGGCGGGATTCGGATAAAGTAACCGAGGGGGGGAGTTTTCCGAAGTTGGCTTTCTGAAATGGGATAAACTTAAAAGTATTTTCCCTCCTTTCGACAAAGCGCTTAAGGAGGCAGCAGACGGAACAGAGACCGTCGAAGATGACCAGGATATTTCGTCCATTGCCGTTCATCTATTGAATAAAACAATTTTTATAAGATATTGGTTCATCATATAATACGGAAATTCGGTTGTTTCGCGGCGTTAAAGTGCTAAATTGGAACCAAATGAAGGAATTGCCGTCTAATAGCTTAATGAATTCCAACGCGATTAATATCAGAGAATTGACCAAAGTCTACCGGGGCGGGGTGCGTGCCCTCGACCGGGTTTCCATCGAAGTAAAACAGGGCGAGATTTTCGGGTTGCTCGGCCCGAACGGGGCCGGCAAAACCACCCTGGTGAAAATCCTTTTGGGAGCATTGAGTGCGACTTCCGGCGACGGCGAACTTTACGGACGGAATATCGGAAGCGCCGCATCGCGGGAGAGAATCGGCTTTCTTCCGGAAAACCACCGATTCCCGTCGTACTTAACGGGAAAACAACTTCTGGCGGTTTACGGCGGGATGGCGGGGCTCGCGGGGGGGACAATCTCGGAACGGTCCGACGAGCTGATGATGCTGGTCCGGATGGAGCAGTGGCAGAAGACGAAAATCCGCAAGTATTCCAAGGGGATGATGCAGCGGATAGGGTTAGCGCAGGCGCTGTTGAACGATCCCGATTTAATTTTCCTGGATGAACCGACCGACGGGGTCGACCCGGTGGGGCGGCATGAAATCCGTCAGATATTGCTGGATTTGAAAGGGCGCGGGAAAACCATCTTTTTGAATTCGCATCTTCTGGCCGAAGTGGAATCGGTGTGCGACCGGGTGGCGGTGCTGGACAAAGGAAGACTTTTAAAAAGCGGCCCGGCCCGGAATCTGATCGAGGCGCTTCCGACGTTCCGTATCGAAACTTCGGGAATAACCGAAGAGCAGCAGGCGAAAATCAAGGAGGCTTTTTCGCACGGGTTGTACGATAAGAATATCATTCGCATATCGTTCCATAAGGAGAGCGATGTCAATGCCCTGATAGACTTTCTGCGGGGGATGAAGATCGAAATCCTCGCGGTGATTCCGGATAAGAAAAGTCTGGAAGAAAACTTCATTCAGCTCATACGGGGGGCGCAGGAGAATCAGGGAGGGACGGCATGAACAAGTTCCTGGCGATCCTGTACGATACATTCCTTGAAATCAAGAGCGGGAAAATAATCTATCTGTACGGCGCTCTGACCCTGGTGACTTTTGTCGGGATGGCCCTGGCTCCGCAGTTCCAGATTGACGGAAGAGACATCATCGCCGACGGAATGGTGCCGCAGGAGATGATGTCGATGGCGCAGGCGTACTTTTATAAATCGTTCCTGGGGTTTTATGTCCTGCTGATGCTGTTCGGGACTGCCTGGCTGTTGCCGAGATATCTGGGGAAAGGGCGGGTCGAGATTGCACTGTCGAAACCGATCGGGAGAATACCGCTGGCGGGGATGAAGTTCATTGCGGTTTTTTGTATTATGTCGGCGATACTGATCCTGGGAACGATGCCGATCTGGCTGATACTTTCCATCAGGCTCGACATTTTTTCAATGACCTATTTCGGGGGGCTTTTGTATGCGATGCTGGATTTCCTCCTGTTGTACGGCCTGATATTTTCGCTGGGATTAATCAGCAGGTCGGGGGCGGTATCGTTGATCGGGTATTTCGTGCTTCTGGTCGCATCCGGGCTGTTGGCTCAGCGCATGATGATTTACGATTTCCTGGGAGATTCCATCTGGAAGACGATTCTGGATGTGACTTATCATATTCTTCCGAAATACGGCGAATTCGGCGAAAACTATCTTACGATTTTAACCGACTGGAGTATCAAGCAGATTTATCCGGTCTGGTCGACGATTCTCATTACCGTCGTTATCTGGGGGCTGGCGGCTTTTATCTTCACCCGCCGCGATTACTAATAATAAGCACAAAAAAAGACCCGGCCGGGGTTACGGTCGGGTATTGCGGACGGAATAAATTATTGGTTCAGGGTTATTCCAGTACTTTATCGATTGGTTTTAGTTTGCTCCTTTTCCGAGAAGAATGCTGAAACTGATTCCGAATTCGGGTCCGTTGAAGTTTTTCTTATCGCCGATGGGCCGGTCGAAATCGCTGTGCGCGAAATAGCCTCCGCTGAAACCGAGCATGAACAGGCGTGAAAGCTGGAGATCGAGTCCGGCTCCGATATGTCCGCCGAAAGTGGTTTCGGTGGTTTCGTTATGAGTGACCGCGGAGGAGGTTACTTCCTCGATCGATTCGTACCCGATAACCGGGCCAACCGAAGCGGTTATGTACGGCCGCCAGGAGGAACCGAAGGTGGAATTCGGGAAATAGTACCGGGCTCCAAATAAAATCGGGGCCACCGTTACGGTATGGCTGTAGACCGAGCCGGCGGCGACGCGATTATCGACACTGACTCCGAGGCCGTTGACACTTATGGCAAGGGCGAGGTTTTCCCGGACCCAGTGAGACACGGCGATTCCGCCCATTGCCCCTTCGCCGCCGTAGTTGGTTTCGACGGTCCCGCCCGAGACGGTGTAAGCGACATCGGTTTTCTGATCCCAGATTCCTCCTTTTAATTCGATACGGGTCCGCTTTTCAAGGAAGCCGGCGTTGGCGACCGAAGCGAGCATGAATAAGAGCAGGACCGATGTGAGCAGCAGTTTTCCGAAAGATTTTGGCATGGGGTGCCTCCCTTGTGAATAAGGATATTGCTTATAGTTATCGTTACGTTTACATGGGGTTGCTGTTTCAATAAATATGCCAAACGGCGTAACCCGTTGTTATACAACAAGCACTTTTGCTGATGCATAGTCGCCATAAATGGCTTTGCACATAATTTGTTCCGGGCCAGAAATCAATGCACTAATATAATAGGCCCGACCTGCGGCAGGTCACACTTCCGCTTCGCTCAATAGCCCGGGGCGGCAGCAAGACCTGCCGCAACTGCTTGAAGTATCTTTTATATTGCCGGGGTAATCCTGTGGCAGGTATAATTCAACGGCGTTCGAACAACAATTCTTAAACATAAGCGAGGGTAACATGCGTAAAGGATTTGCGATTACTATTCCGGTTGCGATCCTGCTTTTATGTTCCTGTATCGTGCTGTCGACCAATCCTGTGTTCAAAACATCGGATCTGGTATTCGAAAACGCTCTGATAGGTACGTGGGGAGAAGAGGGATCGCCGGGATATTTCACCGTGAGCAAGTCGGGGGAATTGTCATATCTATTAATCGATGATCAAGAGGGGCGGCTGGGGAGGTTCGAGACACATCTGTTCCGTTTAGAAAATAAAATGTTTCTCGATGTCTATCCGGAAGATCCATCCGAGGACATCAACGAGAGCTGGATTATGCACATGATGCCGATGCATTCGATTTACCGGGTGGATGGAATCGATTCGCTTTTGACGCTGGTGCCGATCGACTATGACTGGGTGAAGAAAACCGTGGATGCCAATCCTGAAATGCTGGAGCATACGTACATTCACGAGCACCTGCTGATAATTGCGCCGACGGAGAAATACCGGCAGTTTGTGATCGATGCAATTCCGGTAAGTGAAGCCTGGGACGAGCCGATGCAGTTTTTGAGGCTGGGGGATTAGGGCCTCCTTGCTCCGACATTAGAGAAGATGGCAAGAGCACAGGGCTCTTGCCCTACAGTTGTTTAATATTTAATTTCCTCGAAATCGAGTCCGAATTCGTTATCTTTGAGTTTCGCCTGGAAAATATTTATTTTAGAATGTTTATTCTTAATAATATCAATAATCTCTTTCTTATGTTCCTGATTTATTCTGGCACCGAGTATGACTCGACCCAAAATATAATTCTCATATCGATAGGTTTTACGCGCCATATTATATCCAATAACCCTATATTCGTCTTCATATTTCCACTCTAAAGATTTAATAAGCAAGGGAGCCACAAACCTTTCTTCATCATTCATGTTTTTCGGGATTACATTAGGATATTGTTGGCTATAAATAATTCTCCTAAATAGTATTATTGATTTATAAATGCGTATAAGGCCCTTTATAAATTCTTTTAATTCTCCGAATTTATAGCAGAGACATATACCTCTATGAGCAGACGTATAGTGCGACCAAAGCAGAATGCTATCTAAATTTCCGGATAAAGAAAAAACCCCCATTTTTCTATTGACTATATCTATAGTTTTTTTGACTGTTTTCGCCAAAACATCTTTATTGGCGAATTTCTTAGCAGTTTCCTTCATTTTTAATAACATCTTCATTCTGTCGGTGTCAGAGGTAATTTCGCTATCTACAAACTCATATACAAAATTCCTATAATCTTCAAGAGACAATCCCTCCCACTTAAATCCAACGCCACAATCAAATGGGTCATTAAATTGTAGAGGTGAGGAGAAGTACATTTCATTATGGGTTAGAATTCGCCTCCGCCATTGATCTTCGCTTTTATTATCGGGCCATGTAATGTATTTGTACAAAAATTCCGGATGGGTTTCTGGATTTGCCATACTCAATCCTCGAACTCGACGACCTGTTGTACGTCCTCTTTGGCGAAGAAGTGCGGGAGGCCTTCGTCATAGCCGTGTTTCGGGGTGACCACCATAAATGCCGAGGATTCGTAAATCGCGACAATCAGTTCCGGGGGAGCATCCGGTTCGAGCGGGCCGACTTTCTTACCGACTTCAATGTACAGCGGCGGCTGCCAGTGATAGGCGGAATTTATCTTAATGGCTTTTATCCGCCGCTTTTTCACATCCGGTTTCAGTTGTTTATCGAGCTTCGCGCGAAGCTCTTCCCATTCCACTTTGGTAAGCATCGCTATATTAATGGCTTTTTGATGGTGTCCAGTAAGGTTCCGTCGCGCCATTCGATCACGTGCACCACTTCATCGGTGGTTTCGTTATTCGGCGGGATGGTTCCGAATTCTTTGGCTTTCCTTTCGGACAGGTCTTTCAGTTCTTCGATAGTCACCAGTTTGGCTCCGAATTCTTTCGCCCGCTGCATGATGGCGTATTTGTAACTGCTGGCGCTGTTCGGGTTAACCGCGACATATTCCTCGGTCACCACGGCGTCGACAACTTCGCCGGGAGTGGTGCGGGTGTAGACGCGGTCGACCACTTTGGGGTAGCCTTTCCCATCTTTGCCGGTGGCGAGCGGGAGGAAAATGACGGTCAAATCGGCGCCGGCCGCAACATCTTGTCCTCCGCCGATCCCTCCGATGATACGTCCGTTGGCGCAAACAGTATTGAGGTTGAATTCGAGATCGACTTCAAGGGCCGACAGCACCGCCAGGTCGAGGAGGTTGACGGCGGCTTCTTTATTGGCCACCGAGGCATAGTACGCGGTGGTGATTTCATGATGGCGGGGGTTGTTACGCATGGAGTCGAACATCCGCTCGCTGGGTTCAAAAAGCTGGCCGTGCATCAACTGGTGCAGGGTGTCTTCGTCGAGCATATCGACGTGCAGCGAGGTAACTCCGCCGATGGAAAAATCGGCCCGGATTTTTTCTTCCTTGAGTATAGTGCGGATGTTGTTGAGGATAATAAGTCCGGCTCCGGAGCCGACCTGAAACGAAAAATTATTCTTCACCACGCCGGAGGCTTTTATCACGCTGGTGACATTATTGGCGACATGCACGTTGAAGGGATTGCTGATGGCTTTTTTCATATCGAGGGTGCCGGAGCCGATTCCGGAATTGAGGCCGGGGTCGTCGACTTTCACCACGAAATCGACCTGCTCCATGGAAAGCGGGGTGGGCATTACGACGGTATCGCTGACGGTACCGGTCAACAGGCAGACGTATTCGGCG
>JBFZFV010000113.1:0-11086 GCA_041306185.1 Candidatus Zixiibacteriota bacterium | reverse complement strand
GAATTGGCGGTGTTGGTGAAAATTTTGTAGGAGAAATCGAAACTGTCGTTCGGCGCCAGTTCCTGGGCGGTCCGGTAGAATTTCGCGGCGAGGAGGTAATCACCGGAATCGGTGAAGAATTCTCCGAGCGCGATGGCTTTCTTATGGTCGGGATCACGGTCGAATTCGGCCACTCGTTCCTTCACGGTCGTGAGGTCCCGCATGGCCCGCCCCAGCGAATTGACGAACGCCGTCGAACTGGTGTAGCCGGTCCAGCGGGTGATGACTTCGCCGGTGGAATCGGCGAGAATGAAAACCGGGTAGGAACTGCCGACCTGGTAGCGTTCCTTAAGGACCTTGCCCTCCTCGGTGAAAACGTCGACCGGTAGATGCACCACGGTGTCGAGCGCATGCATCACGGCCTCTTCCGAGGCAGCGTCTTCGGCGGCCTTGGAGCAGAAGGAGCAGTCCTCGCGGACAAACTCCATCAGGAGCGGTTTGCCGGAATCGGCGGACCAGGCTTTCCCCTGTTCGAAAGTCGCGGCGGTGTCGCCGAATGCGGTAGCCGTACAGAGGGAGATGAATATGAGCAGTCCAATCGTAATTCGTTTCATAATTTTATTTCCAGGTTTCCTTTATCACTCTCAACCAGTTCTTATATGCGATTTTCTCGAGATCGTTCGTTTCGAATCCTGCGTTCCTCATCGTCTCCAGCAGGGCCGGATAACAGGAGACATCCTTCATGGTATCCGACATGGTGGCCCCGTCGAAATCGGAACCGAAGGCAACATGGTCGACCCCAATTCGATCGGCGATATATGCTATATGTCGGACAATTGTGTCAAAAGTCAAATGCCGATCCATTTCGCCGTCCCCGCGCAGGTTGACCGGCTCGTACCAGATGCCGATGAGGCCGCCGGTTTGGCCGACCGCGTCGATCTGCTCATCGGTCAGGTTTCGGGTCGAGGGACAGAGCTTATGCGCGGCGGAATGGCTGACCACCAGCGGATATTCGGTGATTTCGGCGGCGTCCCAGAAACCCTTCTCGTTCATGTGGGCGAGGTCGACCATGATACCGAGATCGTTGCATTTGCGGACCAGAGCTTTGCCCGGTTCGGTCAGGCCGGGGCCGGTATCGGGCGAATGGGGATAGCGGTATGGCACTCCTTCGCCGAAATCGTTGGGGCGGCTCCAGACGATGCCGATGGAGCGGATACCGGCGCGGTAGAACTTTTCGAGGTTGCTCAGGTCCTCCTTGATAGCAACGGCTCCTTCGATATGGAGCGCCATCGCCATGGCGTTGTTGTCGAGGCAATGTTCGAGGCCATCGTACTCCCTGACGATTTTCACCTGCCCGACGGATTCTTGCTCGAGCCGGTAAGCGAATTCGATAACGGAGTCGGTGATCTTTTCGGCTCTCCCCTGCTCCAGGGGGCTACGCATCGCAACTTCGTAGCCGTCCGGGGTTTTGCGAAATCCGTACAAGGGGTTGCGCTCGGGGGAATCGTCGGGGGGATGGGTCCAGATGGCGAAGAATCCTCCCCACATCCCGGCCTCGCGGGCGCGCGGGAGGTCGATATGGCCGATGTCGCTCCGTTCGAAGAAGGAGCGCCCAAAGCTCTCTTTCGGATTCAGCAGATGAGTGAGGGTGTCGTTGTGTCCGTCGAAAATGGGAATCATGATTCTAATATCCGCTGTTGCGCCATTTTTCATTTTCGCGAATGCACTCCTCGGCGGCGCCGCGCGCCAGGTCGAGACAATTGGCGACGTTGTAATTCCGGGCCAGGCCGGACACATATCCGGCGGCGAAGCAGTCTCCGCAGCCGGTGGTATCGCCATCGATTGCCCTGGCTTCGTATTTATAGGTATAAAATTCCCACGTCCCATTTGCCAGGAGGCAGTCGAAGATATGTCCGCCGGCAGAACCTTCCGTCACGATCACAACCAGTTTACGGTCTTCCTCATGCTTTTCCTTATATAAATCCAGCATTGTTTTCAGGCCATCCTCGACCGGGGCTGATAGCCCCATTTGATAGTCATTATCTATCAGAACAGCCAGTTCGAGGCGGTTCATCTGGAGATAGTCTGTACAGGCGACGACTTTATCCCAGGCGGGCGGAGTGCGGAGGAAACGGGAGCCGTCTTTTGAGCGTCCGAGGGTATAGGAATGGATATCGGTATAAATCAGGCCGGAAAAATTATTGCGGAATTTGGACAGCGATGGAATAAAGAGGTCGCTTCCGGAGATGAAATTAATCAGAACGATACGGCAGTCGGTAAGCGGTTTCAGGTCGTCGAAATAGAGCCGGGGGACCCCGCCATCGAGGATTTCATGCTTTTCGGAGAGACTATTATAGGTCAATTGACAATGATTGTTTTTATGGGGGACCTTATTAACTGCGTCGGTCCAGACATTTTTCAGCCGCTTCAACTCCAGCATGATCGGTGCATGGCAATCCGCTCCGACATGACAGGCAGGGACAACGACGTCGTCTTTGCCGAGCAGTTTAGAGAGGGTCCGAATATTATAAAGGATGCCGCCCCAGCCGAGACGGCGAGTGCCGTCGGCGAAAATCACGGTATCGCGATTTATGGTTCCGATTACTCCGATCGGCATAGGCTAACCCTCGACAAAGAAAGTTGCTGCCTTGAAGACTTCATCGACGGAAATATCTGTCATACAGCGCATGAAGGCGTCTCCGGAAAGCGGGCATTTGTTTCTGACACAGGAAATACATTCCAATTCATTGCGGATAATCACGGTTTTGTACGGGGTCATGGGGGAAGTTTCTTCGGGATCGTCGGCTCCGGAAAGGACTACCAGCGGGGCGCCGGAGGCGGCAGCAAGGTGGGCCAGGCCGGAATCGTTTCCGACAAAGACTTTCGCCTTGGAGAGAATCACCGAGGCGGTCGGGATATCGGTTTTACCGCAGAAATTGAAAATACGGCCATCGGAGTTGCGGACTTTTTCTCCGGCGGCCCATTCCGCTTTGGTTCCGAGCAGGATGACTGCTAACCCCTTTTCATCGGCCAGTCGTTTTGCCAGAGCGCCATAATTGCCGCTTCCCCATCGACGGGATTCGGCCACCGCTTGAGGGGCGATGGCGGCGTAAGGGGTCTTTTCTTCGATGCCGTTTCTTTCCAGCAATTCCGAAGCCGTGACGAGAGCATCTTCGGCCGCTTCGATACGGGCCGGTTCGGCTTTCACTTTCCATCCGGCAGCGAATTCGAAGATGAGCTGATACTGATGCATCCGGTGGAGTTTGGGGGTAACGGGTTTTTCTACCGGGAAATTAATCATCAGGCGGCGGCCATCGGTGGGAAAACCGAAACGCCGTTCCACTCCCAGCATGGTAAAGACAGCGGCGGAAGAAAACGACGGCGGCAGGATTATTCCGGAGTCGAATTTGTGTTCCTTAAGCCGTTTTACCTGCGCCGCGATACCACGCAAACCGTGCAGTTCATCGGAAGGAATCGGAACGGCCCTGATATTAGGTTCAACGCTAAAGACATGTTTCGCCCATTCCGGGGAGACGACGAAAACCTCGTCGTCATGGAGCAGTTCCGCGAAAGCCTTCAACGACGGCTGGGCCATGATGCAATCCCCCAGATGATTGGGGGCGCGAACCAGTATTTTCCTTGCAGTACTTATGATGCAGTCCTCAATCTATTTTCCAGCGACGATGGGTCCACATCCACTGCTCCGGGTATTTTCGAATCAGGGTTTCGAATTGAGTGGAATATACCTGGGTCATCGCCTTTATATCCTTTTCGATATCGCCGCTGTTCGGGGGATAAATGGGAGGCATGATAATCGCCCTGTGTTTATTATAGCCGAGCCGGATCGATCCTCCGCAGAGGATAGGACAGCCGACTTTAACTGCGAAAGCGGCCGGGCCAGCCGGGGTCGAGGCTTTTCTGCCGAAGAAATCGACAACGATTCCTCCTGAGGCGGCGTGCTGATCGGAAACCACCGCCACGAAACGTCCTTCACGGAGAGCCTTGATTACTCTGCGCGCGGCCACCCCGACCGGGATAATACCGACACCAAGCGAGCGGCGAAACGAAACAAACAGGTCATCGACTTTTTGATTATGCTGTTTGCCGACCAGGAAATCGATCTGGTAGCCGCTGGCCTTGAGCCATCCGCCCAGAAGTTCCCAGTTCCCGAGATGCCCCGATATCAGCATGGCTCCGGTACCGTCCTGCTTAGTTTTTTCGAGATATTCCATGCCTTCGGTTCCGGAGTACATCTGCAATATTCGTTCGGAAGTATAAACAGGCTGGCGGCAGAATTCGATAGTAGTCCGGGCGATATTGATGAAAACCTCCTTGACGATATCTTTCAGTCGTTCTTCATCGGTAATGCCGAGATTGGAACGTTTCAGATTATCGAGGGCGATTCGTCTGCGAGAAGCAAGGATAAGATGCGTCAGTTTCCCCAGCCCGACTGCCATCCAGTCGGCGATACGTCCAGGGATAATCTGCACGAATTTGGTCAGAGTCCAAATCGCGGCGTATTCAAGCCCATGGCTTGTCTTCATCTTCGCTTTGCTCCGGGTTGTCGGGATCGCCGTAATCGAAATCGGTCGAGTGCAGTTTTTCTTCGTCGTCCCAGCGTTGGTACGCCTGTCGTTTTTTAAGGTACCTCAAGAAGGCCCCGATAATCACAACAATCGCCAGTATAATCCATAGGTATGACATATCGATAAACAGAGTCAGGAGATTGAATCTGCCCTTTAAATAATTTATAAATTCTTCTTCGAATCCGGCCAGGTCGGATCCGGTCGCGGCCATCATGGCCTGGTCGATCGGGGTTTTCCGGGCCAGTTCGTTAATCAGTATATTTAACGATTCTATCCCATAGCTATCAAGGAGATATTTGACCGCCATGTAACTTTCGGCGTAGGCGATCTCGGCGGCAGTCTGGTCGAAACGATTCATGTCTTCGATACTTTCCAGCCGCATCAATCCTCCGAATAAGACTGCCCGCGACAGCGAGAAGCTGTTCCACCAGCGCCATTCGAAGGCGATATACATGGCAATGCCCTCATCGAGCCAGCGTGGGGGCTGGACGATTCCGAAGCGGTCAGCCAGGGCCAGGTGAGAATACTCGTGTTTGACCAATTCATACAGCGATTTTCCCAGGTTGAATTTCGCCGGCGATTTGATGACGATCCGGTGCCGGTAATGGATCGCCACGGCAGCTCCCCAGTCGGGAATGTTTCCTCCGACCAGTTCCTCGAATTCATCGAGGGTTTCGGCAATAAAAATATCGGGCTTATAATCAAGGGTATCGAGAAGGATATTTTTTAATTCGGCTCGGGCCGAGGCCACAGCGGAATCGACAACCGGAAGAAAATGGACATTTGAGGCGTAAAAAGAAAAAAGAGGACGCTCGGCGGCGAGATCGGCGCCCGACGAAAGATTAAACAATACGCAAAGAGCAAAAGCTGCAAAGAAGAGTTTTTTCAGATGCGGCATGACCAAACATAACACAGTTAAGCGGTTTGCACAAGCGAGTCGTCCAAAATGTATAGGGCCGGGCGGCGACCCAAATAATTATTGACAAATATGTCGCTCGGACTAACTTACAATATTTATCGCGATCCTTCGAAAACTGAAGGATTGCCATTAATAACCGGTTTGGCAAAATGTCATTATTGAGCCGAAATGTCCTGGTCCTAAACCAGAATTACGAGCCACTTTCAGTTTGTTCGGCCCGGCGGGCGTTTTTGCTCCTTTTTTTAGGAAAGGCGGAAATGATTGAAACCTCCGACGGTCTCAAGCTCAGGGCGATAAACGACCGCTATTCGCTTCCCTCGGTGGTCCGCCTGGGGCGCTATATCAAGGCCCCGCGCAAAAACGTGGTCCTGACGCGGAAAAACGTTCTTATCCGGGATAATTATACCTGCTGCTATTGCGGGACGAGGAAAGGCCCGATGACGGTGGATCATGTCATTCCCAAGAACCAGGGCGGGCAGGATACCTGGGAGAATCTGGTTTGCGCCTGCGACCATTGCAATAACCGCAAAGGGGATTTATCTCCTTCGGCGTCAGGGATGAAATTGCTTCGCAAGCCGACCCGGCCCAATCATATCACTTATATCCAGCGTTTTATAGGAAATGTCGAAGACCGCTGGAAACCATACCTCTTTATGGAGTAATCACGGTGAGTAAGAAAGAAATTATTCTGTCGGGAATGCAGCCGACAGGGGCCTTACATATTGGGAATCTCGAAGGGGCGCTGAAAAACTGGGTCCGTCTTCAGAAAAATTACGAAATGTACTGCTGTATTGTCGACTGGCATTCGCTCACGGCTGACTACGAAAACACGGGGGTTCTGAAAGAGCGAATCGAGCAGATGGCCATCGATTTTCTGTCGGCGGGACTCGATCCGGAAGAATGCGCCATATTCATTCAGTCGCAAGTTAAAGAACATGCCGAACTGCATCTGTTGTTTTCCATGCTGATTACCGTTCCGACTCTGACCCGGCTTCCAACCTATACGGAGAAGAAAGAAGACAAGGGGCTCGACAGCTATGGCTTTCTCGGTTATCCGGTCCTGCAGGCGGCAGATATCATCATCTATGACGCGCATAAGGTGCCGGTCGGAAAAGACCAGGAAAAGCATATCTGGCTGGCCAATGATCTTGCCAAGAGATTTAACAGCATTTACGGCCCGACCCTGAATGAGCCGGAAGCGCTCTTTACGGAAATTCCCTCCATTCCCGGACTTGACGGGCGGAAGATGTCGAAATCGTACGACAATCATATATCGATTTCGGCGACTGAAGAAGAGACAAATTCGCGGCTAATGAAGATGTTCACCGATCCGCAGAAACTCCGGAAGGGTGATCCGGGGAGGCCGGAAATCTGCCCGGTATATACTTTACACCAGGTTTACACTGAAAATGCGGCAGAGGAAATTGCGGCTCCCTGCCGAACCGGGGCGCTGGGTTGTGTCGACTGCAAGAAGCGTCTGGCTGCCAATATCAATAGGGCGCTGGCTCCGATTCGCGAAAAAAGGGTTGAAATTGAAAAAAATAAAGATTATGTGTGGGATGTATTAAAGAATGGCGAACAGCGGGCCCGGGCCAAAGCCACGGAGGTTATGGGGAAAGTCCGCAAGGCCATGAAGATGGATTACTACTAAGTGAATATGCAGACTCAGGAAAATTATTCGGTCAACCTGGAAATATTTCAGGGGCCGCTGGACTTGCTCCTCTACCTCATCCGCAAGGATGAGATAGACATATACGATATACCTATCGCGCGGATCACCAACCAGTACATGCATTATGTTGAAGTGATGAAAATCCTCAACCTGGAACTGGCCGGAGAATATATTTTGATGGCGGCGACCCTTATCCGCATCAAGGCACGGCTGCTTCTGCCTCGCGATGAATCGTCCGAGGACGAACCGGATCCCCGCGAAGAACTGGTCGCGGCTCTGCTCGAATACAAGAAGTTCAAGGAAGCCGGAGAAATCCTTGAGGAAAAACGGGCCTTGGAGGAACGTCTCTACGTGCCGCAGGCGGTCGGCTGCGGCGACAATGGCAAAAGAGAGAAAGTAGTCGTTTCCGATACCACGACTTTGTTCGATTTGCTGACCGCCTTCAAAGAGGTGCTGGACAGAGTCAAAGAGGACCGGCTGTACGAAATCAGCCCGGAGGAAACCACGGTGGAAGACCGGATGGGAATAATCCGGGGAATCATGAACGCGCAAGAGTCCGCGACACTGATGGAATTCTTTCGCGACATGCCGCAAAAGCTGATTGCCATCATGACCTTTCTGGCCATCCTGGAAATGGTGCGGACCCGGCAGATTCTGGTACGGCAGTCGTTTCCTTTTTCGGAGGTTCGGGTCTATCGCGGTGAAAATTTCGAGGGGGCTCATTCCCTGACACTGAAAAGTTCTGGGACTGAGGAAAAAGATTTTGAGCTTTATTAAAGGGAAACCATTATGGATTTAAATGGAAACCGCCTTCCGATTATCGAAGCCTTGATTATATCTTCGCCGGAGCCGATTACTTCGCGCCGGATTTCCGACCTGGTCGATAATACCACACCGGGACAGGTGGATGAAATCGTTGATGCGTTGAATGATAAATACCAGACCAGCGACGCCTCGTTTCGGATCCGCCGGATTGCGGGAGGTTATCAGCTTTATATCCTCGAAAACTACGCAGGTTTCGTCGATGAATTATTCACCCGGCGGCGTTCGGCCAAATTGTCCCGGGCGGCGCTGGAAACTCTGGCGATAATTGCATACCGTCAACCGGTAACCAAGGCCGATATCGAGATGATCCGCGGGGTTTCTTCCGATTCAGCGATAAATACCCTGATGCAAAAAAAGCTGATTACTCTGGCCGGGCGGGCAACAACCCTGGGGCGGCCGCTCCTGTATGCCACCACGGTGGAATTCCTGAAATACTTCAATCTGAATTCGCTCGAGGACCTTCCGCGAATGGAGGAAATCGAGGAGCTGCTGGCTTCGGCGGAACCGGACGGTCAGCAGAGCCTGAGTTTCGAGCCCAGGATTAAAGGGGAAGACACGGAATTCGAAGAGGAATCAACCGAAAATCCCGGATTATCTGCACTCGCCGGAGAGGCGATGGAAGAGCAATCGGAAGAGGATGCGGAACTGACCGAGATGATGGATTCAGCCATTGATGAAACAATTGCAAGAAATATCGAGACGGATCGGGATAGCCGGGTTGATTTTCTAAATACGGGAGAAGATTCCGCGGACCCGCAGGAGTTCGCCGAAGATCAGATGGAACAAGAGTTGGAATCGGAAGAAGAGGAAGCCCTGAAAAGGTAATCCCGGTTAAGAATTGTCGCGATATAAAATCCATAGAGGGACCTGGACTGATTCGAATCAATAAATATCTTTCCTTATGCGGGATTTCTTCCCGTCGCGGCGCCGAAGAAATGATCAAACAGGGGCGCGTTTCGGTTAACGGAAGCGTCATCGAATCGCTCGGGACCATTATTGACGAAAATAACGATATCGTGCGGGTCGACGGAAGGGTCGCCGCGATACATCACCGCAAAATATATATCCTCCTTTACAAGCCGCGGAATGTCATTACGACCATGATCGATCCTTACAAGCGGACCACGGTCGCACAGCTGGTGAAGGAGGTGGGGGCTCGGGTTTATCCGGTCGGAAGGCTCGATTATGATACCGATGGGGTTCTGCTGATGACCAACGACGGCGAACTGGCCTACCGTCTGGCCCACCCGAAATATGAGATTAGAAAGGTTTACAGTGCCATCGTGAAGGGGGATGTTTCAGACAAGAAAATTGCAGAGATTGAAAAAGGGGTGGAACTTCCCGACGGGCATATGGCCAGCGCCAGGGCGCAACTGGGAGATAAGACTCCGCGAGGGACCAAGGTTGTCCTGACTCTGTCGGAGGGGCACAAGCGGGAAGTCAAGCATATCATGGAGGGGGTCGGACATCCGGTAGTGACTCTTCGGAGGATAGAATTCGCCGGTCTGCGTCTGGGGAATCTAAAGCCGGGACGCTGGAGGTTTCTAAAAATCGAGGAGGTCCGGCGATTGTATGAAATGGTCGGGCTGGAAGTATAAAAGCCGCCTTTGATAAGGCGGCTTTTTTAATGACACTTTCGTTTCAAATCAGACCTGCCCGGAATCGACTTCGTATTTTTTCAGCTTATCGAAGAGGGTAGTATAGTCGATCTTGAGGACTTCGGCACATTTCCGTTTGTTCCCCCTGACCTGTTTGAGGACCCTGATAATCGCGGACCGTTCGGCCTGCATCTGGGCATGGGCACCGATTTCCTTCAGGCCGGCTCCTTCCCGCAGGCGGATTTCATCGGTGCTCCTGAGTCGGACCGCCATGTGTTCGGGATTGATCTTTTTGCCTTCGGCCAGAATGATGGCCCGTTCGATGGTGTTTTCCAGTTCACGGACATTTCCCGGCCAGTGGTATTTCTGCAGGATCGCGACCGATTCGCGGGAGAGGGACTTGGAGGGTTTCTTCATTTCCCGGCAATAGCGCCCGATGAAATAGTCGGCCAAGGGCTGGATGTCGTCGGAACGTTCCCGCAGCGGCGGAATGGTGATCGGGAAGACCGAAAGGCGATAATACAGGTCTTCGCGGAACTGCTTCTTGCGGATCATTTCGTTGAGGTCCATGTTGGTCGCCGCGATGACGCGAACATCGACGTTGACGGTCTTGTTGCCGCCGAGGCGCTCGAAGCTTTTCTGCTGCAGGACCCGCAGGAGCTTGGCCTGGAGGGCGATATCGAGGTCGCCGATTTCATCGAGGAAAATGGTCCCGTTGTTGGCGATTTCGAATTTCCCCATCTTGCGCGAAACGGAGCTGGTGAAGGCTCCCTTTTCGGAACCGAAAAGTTCGTTTTCCAGTAACTCCGAAGGTATCGCGGCGCAGTTGATGGCGACGTACGATTTATCCCGGCGGTTGGACAGATTATGAATGGCGCGGGCAAAGAGCTCCTTACCCGTGCCGGATTCTCCCAGAAGCAAAACCGAGGTATCCGATCCGGCTACCTTTTGAATGAGGCGCGAGACCTCCTTCATTTTTTCGTTCTGGCCGATGATTTCGCTGAAGCCCAGGTTTTGGGCCAGCTCTTCGCGGAGGAGGCTGTTCTCGGCGAGCAGGCGGCGGTTTTCCAGCGCCCGCTGGACCAGGACGGTGAGGTGATCGGGATCGAACGGTTTCGTGATAAAATCGAAGGCCCCCTTCTTCATCGCCTCCACGGCGGTCTCTACGGTGCCGTAGGCGGTCATAATAATTACCGCAATATCGTTGTCGATTTCTTTCAGACCGGTCAATACCTCGAGGCCATCCATAGCCGGCATTTTCAGGTCGGTCAGAGCGACATCGTAGTTTTTCAGGCGGGCCAGATCCAGGGCCTTGTTGCCTGCTTCCACGACATCGACCTGGTATCCCTCGTCGCTGAGGGTCTGCGAAAGCATGGTTCGCATCGAATCCTTGTCGTCAATTACCAAAATGCTCGGCATTAAAGTTCTCCCAATGCGGTTACGTTGGAACCCGTTCCCTATGTCTGATAAGGGGCGAATTCCCTTAATTTATCGGCGGGGGGCCATA
>JBFZFV010000112.1:0-46074 GCA_041306185.1 Candidatus Zixiibacteriota bacterium | reverse complement strand
GTCGGGCAGGTCGGAAGACCTGCCGCGCACGAGTTACCTGGAACGTCCGCCAGGACTTCCAGTTTGCCCCCCCTCCTCGCAATTCCTCTCACTTGTCATTCCCGCGTACGCGGGAATCCATACCCTGACCAAAACCCGCCGGGTTTTGGATTTCTCCCCCTCCTTACCAAGGAGGGGGCTGGGGGGTGGTTAACACACTCAAAAATGAAAAACAAACCCATTTTCTCGCACCATACAGCGGGACATCGACTTGCGGCGAATCGCCCCTCCGAAGGGAACAGGGAAGGTGTTAAAGGGGGTGGTGATATTTCGTAACGGACGGGCGGATGTGGACATCTACCGCGCACGGTAAGGGGGCGTGCCGACGGTTACCAAGATTGCGACGTCGTACCATATCTCAAGGGCACCGGGCGGAAATCCCTCGGAACACCACCGATCAGCAGTTCTGGTTTGGTTAGATTTTTCGGAGAGCCTTTATGGCCATGCAATTCGAAACACGGATGCGGCGTTCTATCTCACTTCGGCCGTGACATCCTTCAGCACATACGGCTCTTCGTAGCTCGAATAATAACTGATATCGTCGAGTAATTCGAAATCAGTGTTGAAGTACTTATTGAAAACCAGCCTGAAAGTATTCACCGGCGTAATCCCGGGATACAGGACACTATCCCCTCCGTTAGGGAAATAATAAGCGTTGAAAATCCGCATTCGCTCCTCGAGCATTGCCTCATCGGGGTGCTCCCACCCAAGTTCTTTATTGATACTGAACAATGAAGCCGACCCGTGGTCACCTTGCAGGATAATAATCGGAGCGACCTGTGAATTCGCCAGTATTTCGTCGACCATCTTTTCGACCTTGCCATTCACGAACATGACCTGGTTGACGTAATTCTGCGTCTGCGCCCAGACATCCCCGCTCATCGCCAGCAATGCCCCGGAAGTCGCTTCGCCGTTCGCACCGAACAGGTACGGAGGGTGCGGGCAGTTGATATGCGCGAAAACGAACTTCTTCCCCTCGATTTTGGACACTTCCGCCAGTCCCTCAAATGCCCCCAGTATTTTTTTTCTGGCAAAGTCTCCCACCAGGTATTTTTCCAGCGGACGGAGAATCGTGGTTTGAATCAGGATCATCAGGAATTCGTTCCCGGCTCCGCTTTTGAAGCTCACGTCGGCGTTTCGGTTTTTATCCGTCGGCCCCCACCCGGAACTGAAATGCACGAATTTATATCCGTGCGATTTCAGGGACTTCATCACCTCATTGTCTGTTATCAGGTCGTACGCAGCTTTCCGGTCAAGGGAATTTCCACCGACTCCTTCCGCCAGATAGTTTACGAATTTCATATTCAGCGATGACGCCAGCGACAGAAAAGTAAGAGCGTAATTGCTCCGGCTCTCGGATGCGACATAAAATCCCTTCTGCGTCAGGTAATCGATAAAAGTCTGATCATCGAAATTGAACTCCCTTTGAAGAGTCGCCGCATTTGCATACCCGTCCAGGATGATATAATAAATATCGCCGTCGAACGACACCGCCGCAGTCCTATCCGCCGCCGTTTCGACCCGTTCGTCACCGGTTTTAACCTGCGAAACGGTTCCTGTCCCGAGGCTGTACACCCCGACATTGAACAGCGAAATCACCACCGATGCCACCGCCATCACGTTCAGAAGGCTCGCCAGATTGCGAAGAGTGAATTTTGTCCGGTAAATCAGGTATGTCCCGAAGATGAATATTATCCCCCATAATGGGAATAAGTATTTATTCTTTCCGAGCGCGAAACCTGCGATCCGCCAGTCGGATATTATGCCGTACACATGCCCATAGGAATAAAACAGAATCAGCGCCAAAGAAACGAAGACGCCGGCTTTCACGAAATCTTTCAGTATCAATCCCGACAGGACCAGAAGGACCAATGCCGCGCCCAACGAAACCAGCGATGGAATCACGATATCGGAAAAAGAGACTTCACCGACATTGTACGAAAACAGGAACAGTATGGGAGCAATGGCGAACAGGAAAGGATGGAGGGTAAGTGATTTTTTCATACCTCGCCCGGTTTCCGCCTCATCAGGTACATGGTTCTTTCGGAATCATTGACCCGTTCCGAGGCTTCGATATCGAAATCGCGCCCGAACGATTTCTCGAACTCGCTCTGCACGTAGTCGGGGAAAATATCTTCGCGGTTGATCAGCAGTCTCCGGACTTGCGAATCGTTTTTGGGGACGAATTCTATCATCAGATAATTACAAAGTTCCCTGAAATATCCTGATATTTTTCCGAGCGGGACATTGTTCGATATGGCCAGGTGGTGAATCAAAGCCAGCGCCATGACCGCATCGGCCGGCCCCCGTTCCACAAGCCCCATACGTTCCCGGTTACCCCACCCGATTCCGGGGCTGGGATTGGTTAAATCGAGCAGTAATGGAAGAATGCTGGTTTCTTTTTTTTCCCGGCAATCCCGGTAATTCTTTTCGACCGCGGCCGGGTCGATATCAAACGACACGGTCTCAATCCCTCTATCGCTGGCAATCCGGCTGAACGTTCCGTCATTCGCGCCAAGGTCCCAGACTATCCCGGGGTTGATTTTCACCAGAAAATTTTCAACAATTTGCTTCTTATGCTGAAATGCGTTCGACGAATAATTGGTATCGTTATAATAATCGGCCCATTCCGTTCCCCATGGCTGCCATTTCATTTTTCTGACTGCCGTTTCAAGGCTGTCGATAATCCCCAAAAAGGAAAGGCGGCTCATTTTGCGCGTCCGTACTTTTACTCCCTTACCCGCGAAGTGCTTTTGGCTTTTGGCATGGAGATGAATATGCGACAGGATTGGGAATTTCAGGCGGGTCCGGAACGGCAACAGAGAACTGGCCAGGTCCAGGGGAACGCCGTCGATATGAACGCGAAAAAATTCATTAAGACGAATGTCGGTATAGACCATCAGGGCCAGAGGGGCCAGGAAATGCTGGCAGAACTGCCGGTACGCCGTCCATAGTTGCCCCTCGCGATATGTCTCGAAGGAAAGGGTATCGATAAAAACCGGCTTCCCTTTGTAGAATTGGATATTATAGGCGCTGCAGTCCTTCAGGGTCATTCCGAAATCAAACGCTTTTTTCTGTATCTGCAGCGTGGTCAGAGCCGCGTCGCGCAGCTGGCTGAAACACCATTCGTACGGATACGAAATGAACGGAATCATTTCCGGTTTGATTATCTTATAGGCATCGTTGGACAAGGCCAGATCGTCGCCGACCTCTTCATGCGCAATTAAAAGCCCCCCCTTGACGAGCGCTTCGTAAAGCCCCGAGGAAATCAGTCGATCGTAATCTTCTTGATATTTATGATTGACCTGGCGATAAATCCGGCCGTCGCGATTGAACAAAAATCCGCTCGGGTCCCGAAACGAACCCGGCAAGACCGAACTAGTCATTTTGCTCGCGTCCCGACTGCTCTTTGGCATGACTGCTGGAGAAGAATGCGATTATTTTCTTCCAGAATATTTTAATCGAGAATGATACCGCCACCAGGGCGGCGATAAGCATCTGAAGAATCAGGCTGCCGGTTCCCGGATCCAAATATGCAAATGCTCTTTGAGGATAGACAAAGTAGCAAACGACGACAATAATCAGGAAAAACTTCAAGAAAGCAAAATTTCTCATGGATTCCCTTCCCTTCATTATATCCGAAATATGGTTTTGCTTATCTAATACAATCAGAACTCTATACTAATATTGCCCTAATATATACGCAATAAAAAACTAACATATTATTTATTGAATACTTCGGATAAAAACCGGGAAGATTTATCTATATTTTTGCGTTTCTAAGACTTAAGAAATGCGGACATCCTCGACACTTACCCCTCCGAGGGCTTTTTCAGCCAGGCCTTCAGCGCCTTGATCCGCTGCCCCTCGACCTGCTCCACTTCGAAGATGACATCCTTCCACTTGATCTTCGCCCCCGCCGACGGTACCGATCCCACGATATCGTAAATCAGGCCCCCGACCGTCTCGAACTCGCTGTTGTCGTGGTCAATCTCCAACTCCTCGATGAACTCCTCCACCAGCATGTTCGGGTCGACCCGGTAGGAATTGTCCGGGAGCTTTATCAGCGGGTCCCGTTCGACATCGTGCTCGTCCCGGATTTCCCCGACTATTTCCTCGAGGATATCTTCCAGTGTAACGAGGCCGGATGTCCCACCGTACTCGTCGGCGACGACCGCAATATGCACCTTGGATTCCTGGAACTCCTCCATCAGCTCGCTGATAATCATCGTTTCCGAAACGAAATGCGCCTCCCGCATGTAATTGGTTACTTCGAAACTCCCATGTCCCGCCGCCGAATCGGTGAACAAATCCTTGACATACAGGATTCCGAGGATCTTATCGATCGTCTCATCGTACACCGGGTAGCGCGAAAAGCCCGAGTCCCTGGTCATATCGCGGACCTCTTCCAGCGTCGCCCTTTTTTCGATTCCCTTGATATTGACGCGCGGCACCATCACTTCCCGCACCTCGGTCACATCGAGCTGGAATATCTGCCCGATCATCTCTTTCTCTTCTTCGTCGATGATCTCTTCATCCACGCCCGACTGCTCGGCCAGCGATTCGATCGCCCGTTCGATGAGGTCTTCTTTCATATCGTCGGTGATCTTCTGCCGTTTTCCGACCGGAAGAACCTTCCCGTACAAAGCGATGAACGGTTTGAAGAAGACATACACGATGGCGAACAAGGCCAGGTAGCGCATGAAGTCTTTTTCCGACGATTTCAGCACTCTCCGGCGCGGCAGGAATTCCACGAACAAAAGGTACATCAGCCAGACCGCCAGAAGGCTGAGGCCGGTGGCCGCTCCAAACGGCAGGGGGTGTCCCTCATCGGTATACGCCGAAATCAGGACGGCCAGAAGCGACGCCGCCACCAGCACGAACGACTTGAACACCATGGCCAGTTGGATGATGAGACGCGGCTTTTCGATCAGGAGCATCAGGTATTTTTTCCTCAGTCCCTCTTCCTGCTCGGCCAGGTATTCCAGCTCCTCCGATTCGAGGTAGGCCGTCGATGAATACAGCGATATGATATAACCGAGGTAATAAACCGCGATCAAAAGCGCGATGTACAATAGCAGTATCATAATCCAATCATCTCCAGGTATCTTTTTTCCTTCGCCTGCATTTTGGCGTGGTCCTTATCGCGAATATGATCGTACCCCAGCAAATGCAGGAACCCGTGACAGCAGAGAATCAGGATTTCCTGGTGGAATATCCGCCCGAACCTTTGGGCGTTCACGGCCGCGGTATCGGTCGAGATATATATTTCCCCGAGGACGGCATCTTCACCCGCCTCGTCGTCGATATTGAACGAGAGGACATCGGTCGGCTTATCCATCCCGCGATACAGCTTATTCAGTTTTTTGATTTGAGGATCGCGCGTGAAAACGATATTTACGCCGGATGCCGGAGGCTCCTCTTCTTCTTCAATCAGACTCAGAAGCTCGATGATTTTTCTTCGCGGAATTCTTCGGTCGCTCTCCGATATGATATTGAAACTCATTATTCCACCGCCTCTTTCTTGGGATATTCTACCCGCTGGTGGAATACGCCGATCAGAATCTGTACGAACGATTCCCGAATCATGGCCAGGTCCTTCAATGTCAGGGGACATTCTTCCAGTTCTCCGGAACGGAAACGGTCGTTGATGATATTCTGCACGAGATTGCGCAGACGGGCCGGCTTGGGTTCGGCCAGGGTCCGGCTGGCGGCTTCGACCGAATCGGCCAGCATGACGATTGCCGTCTCCCGCATCTGCGGTTTCGGACCGGGGTATCGGAAATCGCTTTCATCCGGGTTGGCGTCGCCGAGTTCCTTGGCTTTATTCAAGAAATATGTCATGGTCATCGTGCCATGATGCTCTTCGATGAAATTAAGGACTTCGTCCGGAAGCTCCGCTTCTTCTCCCATGAGCCGTCCCTTCTTGACATGCGAGGCGAGGATGATCGCCGACATGGTCGGGGTCAACGATTCATGTTTCGATTTTATCCCGAGCTGATTTTCCACGAAATATTCCGGTATCTCGATCTTGCCGATATCATGATAGTACGCCCCCACCCGCGCCAGAAGCGGGTTGGCATTGATGTTGATTGCCGCCGTTTCGGCGAGATTACCGACAATAATCGAATGGTGATATGTCCCCGGAGCCTCCAGGGCCAGCCGTTTCAGCAGATGATGATTCAAATCGGACAATTCCAGCAATCTGATATCGGTCGTAAAGCCGAACAGCGATTCGAATATGGGAAGAATTCCGATGGTTAGCAATGGAGAAATTATGGCGTTCATAATCCCCATTCCCATTTTACCCAGAAGCTCTTCCGACGGCGATAATTTGAACGATTCCAGAATATATATCAGGAGCACGTAAGTGACCGCGAGGTAAAGGATCGACTTGAAAAATTCCGACCTCCGCCGCACCCGCTGTGTCGAGAAACAGGCGACAGTCCCAGCAACCACCGTAATCAGGGACAAATCGAAATTGAACCGGTGCAGTATTCCCATCAACCCAGCGAGGATGAAGGTGTTGACGATCCCGATTTGGGCGTCATACAAAATGGTCACCAGCATCGAAAATATGGCCACCGGGAATAGATACATCTGGTAATCGAGCTTGACATCGACAATGTAAATCAGCGCCAGCTCCAGCCCGTAAATAAAAAGCAAAGACAATATTTTGGGGTTCGAACGGTACAGCCGGTTACGGAACTGATAGAGATAAAGATACAGGGTAATAAACACCCCCGCGATCAACAGGAACCTGGCCAGAAGCGGCATATAATAGCTGTACCATCCCGCCTCGTCGGAAAATATCCTGCGGTGCTTTTCTATCTCCCGCAGAATCATCTCCTGCCGCGCCGTGATGCGGTTCCCGGCACTGACCACCAAGTCCCCTTCGGAAATAGTCTCCTTCACCGTCGAAATATCGGCGATCGCCTCATTCTGACGCTGCTCCATTTCCGTATAGTTGACCGTCAGGTTCGGAATTATGAAGTGTCGTCCCAGCTGATAGTACTGGTCGACGTCGATACTGTCGGCCGCAGCCTGATTCTTCAACGCCGCCCGGAAACTCAAAAACGCCCGATTTCGGTCGAGCAGATTATCCCGCACCACGAAATAATCACGATCCTTGATGCGAATGATTATCGGACGATTGGATTTATCAGGAAGCGTTTCGAGGTCCGACAGCAATCCATAAGAATAAATGGTATTTTTAAAAATATCCGTGATAATTTTCTTAGCCGTATCAGGATTGCCGTGCAATACCAGTTCCCGCACCGATGTCCGATCCATCAAGGGAAAACGAATTATCAAGGTATCAAGCTTGAACCGGGTGATACTATCCAGTAGATCGGTATCGTATCCGTTCCTCGCCCGCAGCGAATCCAGTATTAATGCGATTCTCCTGGCGGCATTCATGAACTGCTGGAATCTCGCCAGCGCGGAATCGGCCAGGCTGGAATTATATTCGATAATAATCGGAATGGCGTTTTTGGCCGTCTCCCGTTCCTCAGCCAACTCCCGCTCCGATTTGTTGATCGTAATGGGAAACTGGGCGATAATATCCTCGGCAGCGATTTCCCCTTCGCGCAAAATATTCAGAGGAGATTCCGATGGGTACAAAAACGCAATCAGAAGCGCCGTGGCCAGGAGCATTATATATTTGTAGATTTTACTTTTGGTGCCGACCGCCGGTCCCTGGCGCGATTCCGACTTAACCTTGAGATATCTCGTGAAAAATCTTTTGAGCCTTAGCAGTATCCTGTACATACTCGGGGGTTTATACGCACCCCATTCTACTCCTTTGTGCGACGTTTCTCGTATTTTTCATAGGCCCGGATAATTTGCTGCACAAGCCGATGCCTGACAACATCTTTATCGGTCAGAAAAATAAATTCTATGCCCTTTATATGAGCCAGGATTTTCTGAATTATAACCAGCCCCGAAACCTTGTCTTTAGCCAGGTCGATCTGGGTTACATCCCCGGTAATAATCGCCTTCGAGCCTTCCCCTAATCGGGTCAGAAACATCTTCATCTGAGCCGCCGTGGTATTCTGGGCCTCATCGAGGATAACAAAGGTATTATTGAGCGTCCTTCCGCGCATAAAGGCGAGCGGGAGAATTTCTATAATCCCCAATTCGATTAATTTCTGGATTCTATCCGGCGGCATCAAATCGTATAAAGCATCATAAACCGGCCGTAAATAGGGATCAACTTTGGCCCGAATATCCCCCGGGAGAAATCCCAGCGATTCCCCGGCCTCGACCGCCGGCCGAGCCAGAACCACCCGGCTGACCAGCTTATCCTTAAGGGCCGAAACCGCGACCGCCACCGCCAGATAGGTTTTTCCGGTCCCGGCGGGGCCGATGGAAAAAACGATATCGTTTTTTTCAATTGCCTCCAGGTATATCTTCTGCCCGATAGTCTTAGGCCGGACTTTCAGCTTCAAGGTGGCGTCGGAAAGATACTGCGCTCCCAGGCTTTCTGCCGGACCGCCGTTCCCTTCTTTCACCATTTCGATGGCGTAATTCAGGTATTGATCGGAAATGAATTCCCCCGATTTCAGCCGGCTTCCCAGGTCGCGAAACAGCTTATAGACTTTTTCAACCTCTTCTTTCGACCCCTCGATTATAATCTTGTCCCCGCGAGCCACCAGCGTGACCTTGAAAGAACCCTCGATTTTCCTCAGGAAAATGTTATTCTGACCGAATAACAGCCTTGGATCGAGGTCGTCGATAGTATAAGTCTTCGAAATTTTCTCGATTGAATTGCTACTCATGACAACTAAAATATAACCACTATTCGCTTAGTTTCAAACCAAGTTCTTTGAGGAATCCCTCATCGACCTCCGATGGCGCCCCGTCCATCAGCGACGCGGCCGTGGTCGATTTGGGAAATGCGATTACTTCGCGGATGGAATTCGTCCCGGTCATGAGAGCCACGATGCGATCCAGTCCGGCCGCAATCCCTCCATGCGGAGGCGCCCCGTATTCTAACGCCCTTAGCAGGAATCCGAACATGTTCTCGGCCCGCTCATCCGACAATCCCAGGATATTGAGAATCCGCTGCTGGATGTCGCGGCGGTGATTGCGAATCCCTCCCGAGGCCAGCTCGACCCCGTTCAAAACCAGGTCATACTGCTCGGCCCGGATTTTCCGCAGCGGATGATTAACATCGCTGAACGCAACTCCACTTGCGGCATTCTCGCTCAAAAGGGACAGGTCTTCCTCCTTCGGAGATGATACGATATTATGCATGGCGTCGAGACGTTTTTCATCTTCATTATATTCGAACAGCGGAAAATCGACCACCCACATAAAATTCCAGGCTTTGGTGTCGATCAAATTATGCTCTTTTCCCAGCTTTAGCCGAACCTGCCCCAGGATCATTTCAGTTTTCAGCTTTTTATCTGAAATAATAAAAACCGCATCATCGGTACCGGCCCCGACCCGTTCACAAATTTTATCTTTGACTTCCTCACCGATAAATTTCAGAATCGGCGATTTATCTCCGCCTGCCTGCCTCAGAATATAGGCCAGGCCTCCGGCTCCGAGGTTCTTCGCGAATTCGGTCAACTCATCGAGCTGTTTCCGCGAATACGAGGCTCCCCCCTTCAGGCAGATAGCCATGACATTGCCGCCGGAATTCAATACGTCGGTGAAAACCTTAAATCCGCACCCTTGCACGATATCGCCGATATTCTGCAATTCCATCCCGAACCGGGTGTCCGGCTTATCGATCCCCCAGCGCCGCAGCGCTTCGGCGTAGGTATATTGAGGAAATCTTTCCGGCAATGACACATTCAATATTTTCTTATAGACATATCCCATCATCCCCTCGATAACCCGAAAAACGTCATCGCGGGTAACGAACGACATCTCCAAATCAATCTGAGTATGTTCCGGCTGACGGTCCGCCCGGAGATCCTCATCTCTCATACAGCGGGCCAGCTGGTAATAGCGGTCAAACCCTGAAATCATCAGAATCTGCTTCAATAGCTGTGGCGACTGCGGCAGGGCATAAAATTTCCCTTTATGCACCCGGCTGGGGACGACATAATCCCGCGCTCCTTCAGGAGTGGAACGAATCAGATACGGCGTCTCGATTTCATAAAATCCCTGCCCCGAAAGGTATTCCCGAACCGCCATGGCAATGTGATGGCGCGCTTTTATCCGTTCCTGAAGCGGTTTGCGCCTCAGGTCAAGATAACGATATTCCAGCCTTAACACCTCGCTGGCATTGGTTTCATCTTCTATTTCAAACGGAGGAGTCTTCGATTCGGCCAATATCGTGAAATCCGACACCTCCACTTCGATCGCCCCGGTCGCCATCGTTTTGTTTTCGGTCCCTTCCGGGCGCTTTCGAACAACCCCTCTGGCGGCAACGACAAATTCGTTACGGGCCTTCGAGGCGGCTTCGAATACAGATTTCTCGACCTTTTCAGGATTCAGGACAATTTGCGTCAAACCGTAACGGTCGCGCAAATCGATAAACAACAGCCCCCCCAGATTGCGGTAAGATTGCACCCAGCCGTTTAAGACGACTTCGCGATCGATTTCGGAAACTCCGATTTCACCGCAGGTATGGGTCCGCTTAAAATTCATAAACAGAGTCAATTTAGCTCCGAACGGTTATATCATTATTAAATCGGCATGAAATCGTTTTAAATAAATCCCAGCCGGCCACAGCGTTCGAAAGTACGCAATGGCCATTTGTTTGTCAATAGGAACAACTTGCGGCTAATAATGTTGTGACTATTCGGACACTTTGATTGGACTTGACAAAGCCGTAGGGGAGAATATAATTGCTTCAATTTTAACGACTTGAAGCCGATAAAAAATACGATATGAATATATGGCATTACATGGACGAGAATCTCATCGATCTCGATTTCAAGCCGGAACTCGAGCCTCCTCCCGAGGATGGCCCGACCGATAAATGGAAAACCCGGAACAAGGAGTTAATCCTGGCCGACCTGGTGGATATTCTCGACCGCTCGGGAAGAACCGGGAATAAATCCAAGCTGCTGATTGACTTCGTAAATCGGGAACGCAAGGCCACGACCGCCATCGGCGAAGGGATTGCCGTCCCCCATATCCGGACCATGCAGGCCAAGGAACTGATTGTCGGAGTTGCCCGTTCGCCGGAAGGTTTTGAATTCGGTTCTCCGGATGATATCCCGGTCAGGTTATTCTTCATTATGGCCGCTCCCCCTTATGACGATTCGCTTTACCTGAAAGTCTTCAAGGCCCTTTCCGAAAATCTCCAGTATGAACAATTCCGCGAAGAACTCCTTAATGCCGAATCCCCTTACGACGTTATCCGCATCTTCCGCAATTACGAAGGTTGATTAATTTATTCCCCATATCATAAAAAAACGGCCGCCCATGCGGGCGACCGGGATTTTCGATTGGCTTAATCCGACCGCGTTTACCCCTCGGTTCTCTTATCCTCGAGATATCTTCCTTTCTTCAGGAAAGGCTCAATCATATCGATCGGCAGGGGAAAGATAATGGTCGCCGCTTTGGCGGCAGATACTTCGGTCAGCGTTTGAAGATACCGTAACAGCAGAGCGCCCCCCTGACTTGATAATACTCCGGCGGCCTCGGACAGGCGTTTCGACGCCTGGAATTCCCCTTCGGCATGAATAACCTTGGACCGCCGTTCGCGTTCCGCCTCAGCCTGACGGGCAATAGCGCGGGTCATTTCCGGCGGAAGATCGACATTCTTCACTTCCACCACCGAGACCTTAACTCCCCAGGGTTCGGTCTGATGATCGATAATTGCCTGCAATTCCTGGTTGATCTTCTCCCGGTTGGATAGAAGTTCATCCAGTTCCACCTGGCCCAGGACGGAACGCAGCGTGGTCTGAGCAATCTGCGAAGTGGCTTCGAAGAAATTCGCGACCGCTACGATCGCCTTACTGGCATCCATAACTCTGAAATACAGCACGGCGTTGACTTTCACAGATACGTTATCCCGCGTGATGACATCCTGCGGAGGGACATCGAACGTGATGGTCCGCAAATCGACCCTCAACATGCGGTCGACCATTGGAATCAAGAAAATAATTCCCGGCCCCTTGGCATCGATGAGACGACCCAGTCGGAAAACTACGCCTCGTTCGTATTCTCTGAGGATTTTTATCGCATTCGATAATAAAATCAGCACAAAAGCTATGATTATTCCGATTCCTAATATTGATGGCGGCATTTCGCCCTCCTTGTTTATCTAAAATTATCAGGATTTCTTTTTAACATGTATCTTCAATCCGTCGACCGATTCCACCACGACCTCTTCCCCCTCCTCGATAATATCTTTGGATATCGCCTCCCAGTATTCACCGGCGACATAGACCATTCCTCTTTTATCCACGCGGGTTTTGGCCCGTCCGACCTGGCCGACCAGTCCCTCGACCCCGGTCGTCGGTTTCGACCTGCGGGCCTTGACGACGAAATATCCAGCGAATATTATGAAGGCCAGGACAAATATCGCAACCATAACTATTACCGTCCTGGATATTTGCATTGAAGGGTCATTTGTGTCGATCAGCATCAGCCCCCCGAATATGAAGGATATCACCCCCCCAATCGATAACAGACCGTAACTGACCACCTTTACCTCCAATATGAATAAGATGATGGCGAACACAATCAATAGTAGTCCGGCATAATTGACCGGTAGGGTTCGGAAACTGTAAAAAGCCAGAATCAGGCAGATTCCCCCTACGACTCCCGGAAGAATCGCACCGGGGTTATACAATTCGATAACCAGTCCCAGCCCCCCGATGGAAAATAAAATAAAGGCAATGGTCGGCGAGGAAATGACTTCAAGAATAGACTGAATCCAGGTTTTGCTGATAGGTGTTTGGGTCGGATTTGCAGTATTTATGGCCTGCCTGCCGTAAACCATTTCGACCTCATGCCCGTCGATTTTGGCCAGAAGTTCCTCGATATTGTCGGCCATAAAATCAATCACGCCCAGTTCCAGAGCCTCGGTTGCCGTGATCGACACCGACTCCCGGGCTGCCTTTTCCGCCCATTCGGCGTTTCGGCTGTGACGTTCCGCCATCCCTTTCAGTGCGGCAACGGCGTCGTTCATCACTTTTTCCATCATCACCGAATCGACCTGCTGCCCGCCACCTGCAACCACATGCGCCGCCCCGATATTGGTACTGGGAGCCATCGCGGCCACGTGCGCCGCATATGTTATATAAAGGCCGGCCGATGCCGCCCGGGCTCCGACCGGATAAATATACACCGCTACCGGAACGGTCGAATTCATGATAGCACGGGTAATCGCCCACATCGATTCGTTGAATCCACCCGGAGTATCCATGGTTATCAAGAGCAGGTCGGCGTCTTCTTCTTCGCAGAGCTGAATCGCATCGATGATGCGGTCGGCCGTTACCGTTCCGATCGGGCCGTCAAGCGCTAAGGTATATACCGTGCTGCTCCGTTCCGTACCGACGGTATCCACAGCCGTGTCAGTCGAATCCGAACCGGCCCCGATCAGGAATACCGCTCCGGTTAGCATAAAAAACAGGTATAAGTAAATGGTTTTTTTCATAAGGCTCCCGGTACAATTAAGTTCTTATATATAGAACTGCCTGTCAACCTAAAAAGTTGCCTACTTTTGAGATATATACTCCGGCAGAAGCCGCAATATTCGGGCTAAAAATGGAGGCGGCTGTCTTTGAAAACGAGTTTTCCGTCGAAATAAGTCCCTTCGACCCTTACGCTTTTAATTTTCGGACCGGGAATATTGATAATATCGCCCGAAAGAATTACAAAATCGGCAAAACACCCGGGCAGGAGATAGCCCAGCTCTACGCTTCTTCCTGTTTCAATCCACGGAGCCGCCGTGAAGCCGAATACCGCCTGATAATTATTAATTCGTTCGTTAGGATAAAAGGGCTTTGTCGAACCGGGCGCGGTGCGATTGACCGCATCGGAAATCCCCGCGATCGGGTCGAGCGGCTCTATCGGAGTATCGGAACCGAAAACCGGCTGGATTCCCTTTTTAAGCAAGGTATTAAAAATATAGCAGTTTTTGCCCCGATTCCCCCAATACCGCTCGATTAATTTAATATCCGAAGGACAATGCGAGGGCTGCATCGACGGAATCACATTCAATTCCTTCAGTCTCTTAATATCGGATTGCCTGATCAACTGAAGATGCTCGATACGATGCCGTGATTTATGCGGAGGTTTCGGAGTTTTTTCGTAAGCATCGAGGACATTGCTGATTGCCCGGTCTCCAATAGCATGAATGGCACAAGGGAAACCCGCTTTTCCTGACAGTTTAACCAGCTTTATCATCTCTTCGGTCGAAGTCACTTCCACACCGAAATTGTTTTTCGATCCGATGTACTTATTAAAACAGAGAGCCGTCTGCGAACCGAGTGAACCGTCGGAAAATATCTTTATCCCTCCGACCCGAAAGTAAGCATCCCCCCAATTGAATTTCACCTTCCGCTTCTTCAGTTCAGGCAATAGTGACGGCGGAGGATAATGCGTGATGCGCAGTCCCAGCTTTCCTTTTTTGCTCGTTTCCGCAAAGAACGCGAAAGCTTCGGGGCCGTCCATAGTATGGACTCCCGTTACCCCTTTCGAGTATGCCAGTTCGAGCGCTTTGCGATAGAGCCTGTTGGTTTTGGCCAAAGACGGCGACGCGATTTTTTTCACAACCGGGAAATATCCCGGAATTTCTCTCAATATGCCGGTTGGCTCACCCGATTTATCCCGGTCGATTTTTCCTCCGCGCGGCTCCGGTGTTCCGGCATTTATCCCCGCAATCTCCAACGCGCGGGAATTCGCCCATAATTGGTGCTGGTCCTTGGAAAATATCGCCGCCGGTCTTCCCCCCGATACCTTATCGAGCATGTGCCGGTCAGGCTGAATGTACTTTTTCCAGCGGTCGACCGAAAACCCCTCGCCGATTATCCATTCGTTTCTCTTTAACCCTGAGGCATGTTTCTTGATCTTTTTAAGAGCCGCCTCCAGCGATGGCAGCCCGTCCAGCTTCACGTTTTCCAGCGATTGCGCCATAAACAAGAAATGCGTATGAGCATCGACAAATCCCGGCAACACTGTCCGCCCTTTTAAATCGATCTTTTCGGCATGTTTGAAATCGCGGTCGTGCTGCAGGTCGCATCCGATGGCGATGATAATTTTTCCGCTGATTACCATCGAATCCGCGATTAAGTATTCTCCCGCCATGGTATAAATGCGGCCGTTGTAAAAAACTTTAGGCTTTGTCATAATTTTCCCCTTTTACGCGATAATCTCCATCACGCCGAGTGATTTTCAGCCGGTCGGTTTCTTCCAGTATCGGGACGATGTACTTACGAGTGGTACCGAGGCGATCCCGCAGATCTCCCACCATGAATTTCCCATTTTTATCGAACAGGCTCTTTATCTCTCCGACAATTTTGTCCCACGCCTGCCGGTGAAATACTATGTCCGCATCCGCTTTGACCGCGATTCCGGCCTTAAGCAGATAGTTGACAGCATCGCTGAATTCCTTACCAATACCGACAATCTCGCTCAATCTCGGCGGTGAGTACATATCTTTGAGTAAATCGGCTTCGATTTGATCGGCCGCTTTTTTCAATCCCCCCTTGATATCGAGGCCTCGCCCGGCCAGGTCGTACCGATTCCCCTTCTTGACGATTTCTTCCTTGGCCGAAGCATACTCCAATACCATATTGAGTTCCGCCGGAGACAAATCGACCGCAGCTTGTATTTCATCGATCGGCAGCCCGTCAAGGTGCGGCGCCTCTCTGAATTTCCCTTTCATCGCTTTCAAGACCGTACTATTCAGAGCCGAAATAGCCTCCTTATCGTAATACGCCCCGGCAAACGATTCCAGCCGTCCCTCGACTGATATTTTCTGTATGTACTCCGAAATCACTTCATCCTCGAAACAGGAAAATAGAAAATCATCCGGCAGCTTCACGAATTTCTTCTTCCGCAATTCGCTTTCTATGAGTCCGGCCAATTCGAGTTTTTCTCGCCGGTTCAAATATTCGAATTCCGGCCAGTCTTTCTTTCGCGGGAAATCATCGATGATATCCAGTATTCTTCCTCCCCCGACCGTTTCCGCCGGAGTCGGCAGCCGCACGATAAAATGATCCCCCACAAAACCCATCACCGGTTCGAATGGCTTGAAAAACACGATTCCACTTTGCCCCGGAGTCAGCGGCGTCTCGGAAAACAACCTGACTTCCCCCTCCGTTTCCGTCGTTCCCAGCACCATTAACAGTTTTCTCCGGTCCTCGACAATAATCGGCGACTCGCCGACCATTTCCAGGTGCAATGCAAACACCGGCTTCTCCGGATACTTCTCGACAATTCCCGGCAGGGATACCACGCTTCCCCGTTCCAGGTACTTCTTGTCTATACCGGTGAATCCCGTCGCCGTCCGCTGCCCTGGCTCCGCTTTCTGCACGTCAATATTATGCGATTGTATCGACCGAACCTTCCCCTTCATCCGTGACGGAAACACCGCCACCTCCTGCCCGACCGACAAACTCCCTCCCCGTAGAGTCCCCGTAACGATCCCACCGATTCCCTGTATGATAAACGACCGGTCGGCGTACAACCGGGGCTTTGCGATATCCTCTCTGCTGATAATATTGGATGCCAGGCTTTCAATTTCATTTTTAAGCCGTTCGAATCCCTCCCCCGTTTCCGAGGAGACTTTAATGATCGGTGCGTCTTCGAGGAAGGTCCCTTTGACTTTCTGCCTGATATCATCCGCCACCAGATCAGCCCATGACGTTTCTGCTAGATCGATCTTCGTCAGTATGATCAACCCGTACTTTATACCGAGAAGCCTGATGATCTGGAGATGCTCCTGGCTCTGCGGCATCCAGCCGTCGTCGGCAGCGACTATCATCAAAACCGCATCGATTCCTCCCGCTCCGGCGATCATGTTCCGCACGAATCGTTCGTGCCCCGGCACATCGACAATCCCCACTCGCTGCCCGGAATCGGTATCGTAATATGCAAATCCCAGGTCGATGGTCATGCCCCGGCTTTTTTCTTCCGGCAGACGATCCGGGTCGATTCCGGTCAGGCGAATGATAACCGAAGATTTACCATGGTCGATATGTCCGGCGGTCCCGATAATGAACATCGTACTATTTGGATTTCGCGATTATGTCTTTAACGGCATTGACGAGAATCTCGCCGTCTTCCCTGTCTATCGCCTTTAAATCAATCATGAAAGAATCTTCATCGATACGCCCGACGATCGGCGGATCGTACTTACGGAATTCCGCAGACAGCTTTTGAGGCGAAATCCCCGAATGAAATACCAGCGCAATCGACGGCAAGGGAATCTCCGGAAGCGACCCGCCTCCCATGCGCCCCCTGGTCGCCTGCACCGTCAGTTTTTCTCCTGCGCCGATTTTATTCAGCAGTTCATGTCCCCACTTATAGAGGTCCGCCTCCTTGCGCGACGCCAATTGCCAAAGCTTGATATTTTCCTTCCAGGTTCCATCGAGGTACATCCCAAGCAGATTTTCCAGCGACGAAAAGACCACTTTATCGACCCGCAACGCCCGGAAGATGGGGTTCCTTTTAATCTTGCCGATCATTTCGGCGTTTCCGACTATCAACCCGGCCTGCATTCCCCCGAGCAGCTTGTCTCCGGAAAAACAGGTCAGCGCCGCTCCCTGGCCGACCGATTCCTGCACCGTCGGTTCATGCACTCCGATAAATTCCGTGGTATCGACAAAAACCCCGCTCCCCAGATCGTTGACCACCGGGATACCGTGTTCTTTTCCCAATTCGACCAGCGCCTTGATATCGACACTGTCCGTAAATCCGCTCTGAGAAAAATTGCTTTGATGCACCTTGAGAATCATGGCCGGTTCTTCTTCAATCGCCGTGCGATAATCGTCCAAAGTGGTAATATTTGTGGTCCCGATTTCAAGCAGTTTCGCCCCCGACCTGCGAATAATGTCCGGTATCCGGAATCCGCCGCCGATTTGAACCAGTTCCCCCCTCGAAATGACCACCTTGCGCCGATTGGCGAAAGTATTCAGAATAATGAACAGGGCCGCAGCATTATTATTCAGGACCGTTCCCGCTTCGGCTTCAGCCAGCAGGGCCAGGTACTTTTCTGCCAGGACCCCTCGCTTTCCTCTTTTACCGGTTGCGGTTTCGAATTCCACATTACCGTATCCGGTAATCTGCCCCTTAATTTTATCGAACAGTTCCGTCGACAACGGCGCACGCCCCAGATTGGTATGAACCAGTATCCCCGTCCCGTTTATCACCCGGCCGATCTTCAGTCGTTTTATATTCCTCAGTTCGGAAATGATTCCCTCGATGAATTTCGAATAAGTTGTCTCCCCCTTGGTCAGTTCCTTTTTGCACCGGACCACCTGTTCCCTGATGATTTCTACGAGAAGCGGACGCGGAATATTATCCGATTCCCTGATGAGACTATCATCGGAAGCGATAATTTCGACCGCCGGGATGTCGCGGGGTTGTGAAATAATCTCTTTTTTCATTCATAACCTGTAAATCAAGGTCGTGAGGACATTGCCGACCGCCCGGAGCGACTGCGGCGAACACTTATCCGGCGTGTCGTGCGTCGTATGCCAATATTTGTAATTGAAGTCGATAATAACGATAGCGGGGAGCTTGATAGTCATGAATGACAGGTGATCGTCATATATGGGCGTTCCGACCGTATCGACAAAAGCCGTTTCACCGAGTTCTTTCGCGATATTCCAGACCTGGTTGTTCAGATCGGGAAAATACTTCTGGGAATTCGCTTCCCGAGGAATTCTTAAATCTTTGTCCCCGATCAAATCCACGATTATGGCCCATTCGTATTTCCCTTTGATATCTCTCAGGATCATATCTTTCGCCCCGAGACAATATTCGCTCAAATCTCCCGGCCGTCCGTAATCCTCTCCGTCAAGCAAAGCGAAATCAATACTCACATTCAACGGCTGCTGCGATAACAGATTCGCCAGCTCCATCAGCACCGCAACCCCTGAAGCCCCGTCATTCGCCCCGTCGATCCATTCCCCTCTTTTGGTTGTATCCGGGTCATATTCCGCCCGGGGACGAGAATCATAATGAGCCGCGAATAAATATCTCTTTGCGCCCTCACCTGCCGCATCGAACGAAGCCAGGACATTCACCATGGTCATCGCCTTGCCGGTAATCTTATCATTGTGAGGAAACTCCATGGTATCGGTCTTCGCTCCAAGGCTGTCGAAGAATTCGATCAAGTACTCCCGGCATCTGCGGCTGTTGTCCGTATCCGGAACCCGCGGACCGAACGAGACCTGCTTTTCGATATAGGAAAACGCTCTCTGTCCGTCGAAGTCGGGATGGGTTATTTCTATTTTTCCACCGCAGGCCGACAAAAATAAAATTATTGACGCGATTACGGTGATAATATTAATCGATGATTTCACCATTACAGGGAATCAATTACTAACCGGCAGTATTGTCAACGAATTTATTTAAAATCGGATATCCACCCAGAATTGCAATTCCCGGGTATGTGTGGTCCGGTTCAGCAAAGCGTCCTCGCTGGTCTGCCATTTGGCGGTAATTCCACCCTTGATTTGCTGAGAAAACGTATACGAAATGACCGGAGAGACCACCAGGTCAGAGCGATCGCCGGTAGTGGCCATTAGAAATTCGCTTGTAACATTGGCGGAGCTGTCGACAGAACTGGGATCGGCGCCGAAATCCGGGTTGGGCGTTCCCGAACGGTCCTTCTGCTTGCGAATGCTGATATCCACCTGGATCGTCATGGTGGATTTGAATTTCATTCTTCCGAAAATCGGCAGTTTAATACCCTTCGGCGACGTGAATGAATACTTGGCGCCGATGCTGGTGGATGTCTGAGTGCTGTTTTTGATGCTGGTCAGCCCATTGGTCTGGGAATTGTATAGCTTATCTTCCGAAGTCGATCTGTCATGAGTCATATTCAGGTTGACGCCGTTCAATACATTTACATTTACGGAAAGGAACGGCCTCATGCTGACCGTAACCTTTTCCGAAAGAAGATTTCCGCCGGGCAGATCGGTCACTTCGGATTTGCTTCGGGTATAACTGGTGCGAGGCGAGAATTTCCTGATAAACGAATTTAAAAACTTGAAGGTCGTCAATGGTTGAATCGAAAATTTGATATCGGGGAAAGTCGTGTTGACCGTCTTTCGCGGATTGGTGGATTTATACAAATCCCGGGAGACCTGGCGATTGAATGTAATATCAGTCTTTAGACCGCCGAAAAACTTGGTCCCCGACCTCAGTGCATAACCGGTGCTCCTAGCTATCGAATATGACGACTGCTGTATTCCACCGGAACCGGTGGCTGTCTTGAAGCCCGCCCCCAATTCTTCCGTAAAGCCCAGCCGGAACATCCATGACGCCCTTCCATCCAGCCTTGAATATGAATAAATATACTTTTCATTGTAATCATAATTGATGGGATCGAGCCAGCTGGTCAAAAATCCAAGTGTTTTGGCGAATGGCGACAATAAACCCTTTAGGAAGTTCTTCTTCTCGATAACGATTACATTTTCGGCATCGCCGCGGTTTCGGCCCCGCGAACGTCCGGTACTACCGGGATCCCGCCTTTCGTCGGTTCCGAAAAATTTCTTATGATTCAGCTCCCCGCTTATCCCGTAGGCCTTGGATTGATCGGCCCGAAGAGAGGTGTCGCTGACATTAAGGTTTTCACGGTATGCCGCGGTATAATTGAAATTATGGGTCAGGAATGAAAAGATCTTTGGATTATACGAGCCGCCCAATGATTGGCTGTAGGATGTTTCCCGGCCCAGTTTGAATTTTTTCGGATCGAGTTTCAGTTTCACCGATTCGGGATCGTTCAAGTCACGTTGCGTATTCATGCTGTAATTGACCGTCAGCGGATCCGAAATGCGGTAACTCACTTTCATGTTGCCGCCGAAAGTCCGCCGCAACGATTGCGTTATCACTCCGGTAGTATTTTGAGAGATGCTCAGGGTACGATTCAAATCGCCCGATGCCGAGAAGCTGTTCGGTATAAAATAAAACTTGCTCCCGCTCAAATTGTCCAGGTACGGTATCGGCGCCGTCCAGAAAAACGGCTTGATATTGGGAATTTTATTCTGCGAGAAATTCAACCCGTAATTTCCGCCCAGGCGGTAGTTCTCGCTCATGGACATCGGAGTTTTCGGCGAAGATCCGTCGGAGCGGTTGTACGAGAAATTCGTTTTGAATTTATTCAGCAAAACCGTGAACAGCGGGTTTTTGGTATTCTTGTTGAAAGATTCGGATACCGAAAACGATTTGCTCTCATTGACCGTTTTTTCTTCCTGCTGTAAATTTTCCGGCAATTCAATATCCGTTCCGAATCGCAGACGGGGAATTTCGGTCCGGTTGGAGTAACGGTAAGAAATGGGTATATTCGCCCCCAGGGAACGAGGAAACAATTTATCGAGCTTCATATTTACCGTATAGCTGTACGAAGACTGCGTTTTACCGCTCCCCAGGTTATCACCCGAACCGCCGCGGGTAGAGCTCGAAACCCCGCGAAAATAGCTGTCCTGATAATCGTAAGAAACGCTGTATGTGAATAACTCGGAAATATTTCCGTTGACCGATGCCCGCGCGGCACTTCCCTGATCGCTGCGAACATCTGAAAGGCGCAGTTCGTTTATCCAGACTTCACCCGTCCTCAGATTGGCGTCGTACTGATCGGAGGTATCGGACATATTAACGATCCCGCTGGCGAGATACTTGATCCTGGTCAGGCTGGGATTGCCGTGCACCTTATAAACGCTGTCTTCGCTGTAGGCGTAATTTATTTCCGGATCGGCGGCCTGAGCTTCGGTCAGAAGTTCCTTCAAAATCGTAACATCGGCGAAATCCATATTTACGGCATTCGCGGAATCCCATCCCGATTGCAGTATCGTTCGATATTCATAATAATTTTTGGCGTCGGTCCCGATTCGGAAAAAGAACAGCAGGGAATCGTTTTCTACGAAGCTGTCCCCATGTACCCACATCTGGAGCGTCCGGTACCCCATATAATTGGGAGTATCATACAACGTCCGCCCGGCAATACAGCTGTCGCCCGGCTCCAGATCGGTATATTTCAGCAATAACGACTGCTCCGGCTCTCTGATTTCGCTGGTCTTGTCATAATATCCCTCGACTCCAGGCGGAGATACATAGTTGATATTCTCCTGGTTGTTGATTACCGCTACATTGAAAATACTCCTGTTGGCCGCCGAGGAATCGCGAACCACCAGCGAATCCTCCCAGTTGGATTGTATCAGGTCGGCTGCCGCAATCCTTAAATAAAACGGCTGTCCATCGGCCGTTTCGAACCAGATCCTGACATAATTTACCAGCGACCAGTTCGGCTCGCCGACGGTAGTATCGACAAATTCCTCTTCCCGAATCGGAATCCGGTAAGTATTCCAGCCGTTATATTCCGAGCTGTCCACCAGAAAATCCCCCGCGGCCAGATCGATCTTGAAAGAAAAATAATTGTTTAAAACATCCAGGCCGCCATCACGGTTGACATCCTCCGAATCCGGCCTCCCTAATCTTCCCGGATCGTCGGTATTGCCTTCCGTTCCGTTTAAATGCGAGTAATCTTCCGGTCCGCAACCGTTACACCCCTTGCCGGATCCATTATAATACCAGTTATCTCCGTTTGGATCGGGGTTCGTTATTGGATCATACCCGGGCTCCTGCTCGTCCGGCAAGCCGTCCAGTCCGACATCCTCCCCGGGATCGAGGATGTTGTTTTTAATTCTTTCCCCTACGGCCTTGTCTTCGTCGTCAAAAATACCGTCGCCGTCGATATCCTCCGATATATCACCGAATTCCAGGTGCATGATGGCCGCGCCGTACTCCACCTTCATCCTCAGCTCCAGCAATTCCGCCTTATCCTGGTTAATCGAACCCGCTGTCATGGATCTGATGACCCCGGCCCAGCTTTTCAGCGGATCGACGGTGATAAAAGTATCGATTACGGATCCTTCGACCGTATCGACTACCAGTAACGATTCCGCGGGATTAAACTGCAGCGATAAGGTATGCGTGCCGCTTTCTCCCGGACGGGTTTCCCGGTTCCAGATATCGTCGGTGGCAAGCTGCACGAACGGGTTAAACCAGATCAGTTTTCCCCGGACATTCGTCGAATCCAGACCTTTCGGCTTCGAGGACATGCCCCAGTTCTCCCGATATACTCCGAGAGAATACGAATCCCGGCTTCCCTCGAAATCGTCGATGTACGCAACACCGTCGACATTGGGATTGGGGAACGATTGCGCCACTTCGGCCGACAATTGCATGTTGGATGAAGCCTCCGACGAATACATCGGGAGAACATTAAAGATATCCGTCAGGAAATTGGGACGAAGTTTGAGCGACATGTCGGCATCCCAGACCGTGGCCTTGGCCGTTTCCTGCCCCACTTTCGGTTTCCGGTCCGTCGCCTTATCCGATTTATACAGAAAAGTCGAACCTACCTGGAGATCGTCGCTGAATTCATACTCCCCCCTGATACCGAACAGGGTTTTCTTCTGCGCGGTTATGAACGGAGAATATTCGAATTCGATATTGATATCGGCATTGGGATCGGTGGCTTTGTCGGTCAGGAAAGTGACCTGCCCGAAATCGTAATTGATGTTATAATCGATTCCCTTTTGAAGCACCTCGCCGTTCAGCGTGATTTTCTCCGAATTCTCGATTATGTTCGATTTCCCCAGCGTGATTTCGGCCATGCGGCTCCGATTCGAAATCTCAATGTAATACTGGCTTTTCTGAAGTATATCCTGGGGATTATTCGAATTGTATATTTCGGGAATGGAATCTTTTAAAATTGTACCGGCTGCATCGTACGTTTCATTTGGAAAAAACGGCCGTCGGTCCGGAAATATCAAAAGCCCCCGGTCTTTATCGACAATCGGAGTATTTATATCCACGAGATCGTCCGGATTCCTCTGCCCGTTCAAATCGTAGCGGTCCAGGCCCAGTATTTTGATGTACTTTATGCCGTCCTGTTCATCGAGATTGGATTCATCTCCCTCGGTACCTACCAAACCTTTAAATATATTTATTTCCAATCCATCCAGATCGATATTCGTCGCCTGCAAATAGTATACATTTCGCCACATGTAATTCCAGGTAACCTGGTTGGAGGTGGGGGTTTTCATCTTCAACAATTTCAGCTGATATGGCTCCGTTAAGAGATTCCCCACCGTGTCGATCACACCGCTGCTGCGGTTGATTATCATGTATACGCCGATTTCATTTTGTGTGCCGGCATTCGTCGAATTGAATAAAACCCAATGCTCCGTGGGTGACATTATATATTGGTCCGGTTCAACCTGTTTAACAGTCGTTTCCTGAGATTCTTCGGGGCGGAAAGTCGTATCCGAGGGATCAACCCAAAGCTTCGCGGTCGGATCGCCCGTCCCGGCATTCTGATTATTCCCGCTGTAAATGTAAACCTCGATATGCGTGATGGAGTCTCCATCGGCGAAATCCATTTCGGACGGCTCGAATACATAGGGATCTTTCCGGCCCAGATCGTAAATCCTCCCGGAGGCATAGTTATAATCGCGGACCGTCGTTTTGGTGGCGCTCGCCCCGGCGTCGATCACGGTCCGTTCGGAATTCCCCTTTTCCTGGCTGGCGATGGCGGTCATCCTGAGACTCCCGACCTGCGCCTCGGCCTTCAACCCGAACAGCCCCTTGATACTCTGCGAATACCCCACGAACTTCGTGTTGGGAAGCGACAGCGTCGTATTGCCGGCTTCGACGCTCTTCAAAATGTCGTCGTCGTCCCCCTTATACCGAAGCATGATCCGGTTGGCAAGCGGTATGTCGGTCTTGGAATCGTGCGATACCGAAACCGTAATCTTGGAACCGATCGTCCCGCTGATATCGAAACGGGAAACCTGCTCCATGTTCAGCGACGGAAATTTATTCTGCTTGTACGTCGCAGTCTCGGCCCCGTCAGTCCAGGTCGAGCGTCCCGACATATTTATCCGATGGTAACCCGAGACATTTAGCCCGGCGCCCCCTTCTCCGAAAATCGATTGAAAAGTTTTCGATTTAATCGGGACATTGATCGAAACCAGCCCCCCTTGCTTATCCCGCTGTTCCTTCGACAGGGCTTCCGCCCTGACCTGTGACAAATCCCGCCGCAGTGTCGATCTCCGGCGAAATTCCATATAGTCCACGGCATCGACCGTGCGCGGAACATAATAAAACGATTCATCCCGCCCCAGGCGGTAATAAACGAATTTGAAAGTCAGGGTCTTTTCGGCGAAACTGGAAGTATCGACCCGCGACGGCGGCAAGTATACCAGCTTGTAATTGAAAGCCGGATCTTCTTCATTTAAATCAAGGGAAATAACCGGATCGTCCCATTCGTCCGGATAGGGGCTGATAAAAGAGGTGTTGGGCGTTTTCAGCTTCTCATTAAATCCCGGCTCGCTTCCGAAAACAAGAACCGGAATCAGGACAAGCAAAACAAGTATGCCAATTTGTAATTTCACGAAGCAGTTAAAAGCCTAAAATTAATTTCAATTCTTTAAATATCGCTCGATATATTATCCTCCTCGAATTCCCCTAATAAAATGACTTCTTCCTGAAGGTCAATTCCAAATTTCACTTTGACCCTCTTTTTTAATTCCTGCGAAAGCCTTCTAATTTCAGAAGACGTTGCAGAGCCGTTATTTATCAAAATATTTGCGTGCCTGTTAAAAACCGCCGCCCGACCGCAGGATGCCTCTTTCGCCCCCACCTGCTCCAACAGCTTGCCGGCGGACAATTTCCCGAATTCCTGAGTCTTATCGGGAATATTCTTGAAGAAACAGCCCGCCGAAGGCTTATCCAGCGGCAATTTCTCTTTCCTTATCGCTATGATTTCTTCCACCTTACTCTTAATCGCCTTTTTGTCTCCTTTTTTCAGAGCAAACCTGGCTCGGGTAACAAATTCGTGCGTTTGTTTCAGTTTCGAAGTCCGGTAATTGAACTCAAAATATCCGTTTTCCTCGGTCCTGATATTCCCCTCCCGATCCACTAAGTCAGCCGATACCATCACATTCCTGATTTCAGAACCGTACGCCCCGGCATTACCATAGATGGCTCCGCCGACCGTTCCGTATATTCCGGAAGCGAATTCCAACCCGGTCAGCCCCTGTTCGGTGGCGAAATCGATTAAATCCTGAAGATCCTCACCGGCCCCGCACATAATATAATCACCCTGGACTTCAAATCCCTTGATGGCGTTTTTTATTATCAGCCCTTCATATCCGCGGTCGGAAATTAAAACATTGGAGCCTCCGCCGAGCATAAAGAAGGGAACCTTAAGCGATGCCGCTTCTTTCACCACAGCCGCAAGCCCTTCGGCGGTTTTCACTTCCGCGTACAGCCGGGCACTTCCTCCCGTACCGAAAGTATTCAATCCGGAAAGGGGAAAATTCTGCTTCATCAGGTTGTCGAATTTCATCTGTAATTCCGTTATCGCCCGTTCCAAATCCATATAAACGCCGCAACCCTTTAAATATAAGGCCTCAACGCCCATTTGCAAGCCAAATTGATTCGTCTCGACCGGGCCTGTCAGGTTTTCGTAAATTCCTCTGTCTGTTAACTTAATCGGCTTATTTTTACGAGGATTGATTTTTTTCCTCATCCTCTGCGGACTTTGTTTCGGATCCCTCAGCGACCCCTGATTCTTTCTGCGCCCCGGCTTCATCTCCGGATTTTCCAGCGGCGGGTTTCTTCTGCTCTTCCAGAAAATTCATCCGGAGATTGTACAGGATACTGTCGATTAATTTTTGCTCATCGGAACTTAGATTCCCCCTGGTCTTTTCCGCAATCATTCCCAGCATATCGATGCTCATGCGGCACTGGTCAAGGTCACGTTCTACCTTGCCGCTGATCGGCGATGCGATTTTCCCCATGGTTTGCATCGCCGAATATTGCAGCATCATGATCAGGTTCAGGAAATTGGGATCTACTTTGATACTATCTTCTGCCATACAACGCCCTATTTTATATGAATCAATTCTCCATTTAGACCAAAATTTATGCGAATCCGGCCAATTTTCTCCGTTCCGCCGACTTCATTTTCAGATAGCTTAATAGGCCCGCTTCCCCTCTGTCAAGTTCTTTATCCTTTCCCAGCAGGCGCACCACCAATTCCCGGGCCGGTTCCAGAAGGTCGGCGTCACGCGCCAGGTTGGCAATCTTTAATTCCGGAAGCCCGTGCTGTCTGGTCCCGAAAAACTCCCCCGGCCCCCTTAATTCCAAATCGGCTTCCGCGATTTTAAACCCATCGTCAGTTTCCGTAAACAATGCCAGTCTCTGACGAGCCTGTTCGCTCAATGGCGGAGTCGCGACCGCTACGACCAGTCCCTTCTTCCCGCCCCGTCCCACTCGCCCCCGTAATTGATGCAGTTGCGACAGGCCGAAACGCTCGGCATGTTCGATTATCATAATATTCGCCGATGGAATATCGATGCCGACTTCGATAACCGTCGTGGAAACCAGGATATCCAGTTTGCGATTCCGGAATTTGAGAATAGTTTTGTCTCTTTTATCTGCGGGCATCTGCCCATGGACCAAACCGATTTTGAATTCGGAGAATACTTCGGCTTTCAGCCGGCTGTATTCATCCTCGGCCGCCTGTAAATCGAGCTTATCCGATTTCTCGACCAGAGGATATATTATGAATACCTGCTCTCCCCCCTTGACTTCCTTCTTCAGGTAATCGTAAATCTCAGGCCGTGCGCTGGCCGCACGCCACGCCGTTTTCGTCCCCTTCCTCCCGGGAGGAAGACTCCGTATGGAGGTGATGTCCAGATCGCCATACAAAGTAAGCGCCAGAGTGCGAGGAATCGGAGTCGCGGTCATGACCAAAATATCGGGATTCAGTCCTTTTGCTATTAACTTTCCCCGCTGCATGACCCCGAAACGGTGCTGCTCGTCTATCACCACCAGCCCCAGTCGAGGAAATTCGACCGGGTCCGATAGCAAGGCATGGGTTCCGAACAGAATATCGATTTCTCCGTTCTGCAACCGCTCAATCGTATCCTTTTTCTCTGCGGCCTTCATTGATCCGGTCAATAACCCCGATTTGATACCGACCTCCGCCAGTTTCTTTTCCCAAGTATGATAATGCTGCTCGGCCAGTAATTCCGTGGGGGCCATAAAAGCCGTTTGCAGATTATTCTCCGCCGCGAAAACCGCCGCCGATACCGCTACCACGGTCTTACCGCAGCCGACATCCCCCTGAAGCAGCCGGTTCATCGGCCGCTCTTTCTGCATGTCATCGATAATTTTCAAAGAAGATTTCTTCTGGTCTTCGGTCAAACTGAACGGAAGAGACTTAAGGAATCCATTGTAGGTCTTTCCCGGTCCTTTATAAGCAATGCTCTTCGGATTCGATGATTTTTCCTTACGGTAGCTTAATATCAGGTATTGCAATTCCAAAAGTTCGTCGAAAGCCAGTCTCTTGCGGGCTGTATCCGCGTTTTCGATCGAATCCGGGTAATGCACCTGCGAAAGCGCGAAATTCAGATCATGAAGTCCCAGCGGTTTTACAAATTCTACGGGAACTGGATCGGTGATTTTCCCTCTGGTCTGTTCGACCGCCTCGTTCACCAGCCTCCGCATTACCTTTCCGCTGACATAAGAAGTCTTCAACTCTGATGTGGAACGATATACCGGGACAATTCTCCCGGCATGAACCAGCTGGTCGTCTTCATCCCCGATTCGTTCCATTTCCGGGTGCACGATCTGAAGCTGCTGGAAGTACGTTACCGGTCCCACGGCGGCATAAACTTCGTTTTTGTTGAATAGCTTTTCAAAAAAATAGGGACGGTTAAACCAGATCAACGCGATATACCCGGTATCGTCGCCGATTATTACCTCCAGACGATGCCGTCCCCCCTTCAAAATTCCTTTCCCCAGGACCTTGCCGATTATAGTAACCGTGGTATTGGCTTTGATCTTTCCGATCGGAGTTATCATGGTGCGATCGAGGTATTTCCTCGGCAGATAATAAAGCAGATCCCGGACCGTGGTAATTCCCACCGTTTCGAGGCCCTCCGCCCGTTTCGGGCCGACCCCCTTCATATACTGGATTTTGGTTTCCGGGTTCAATTGCGGCATGATGGCAGGTTATTAAATGTGATTTTTCAAGTCAAGATAATTGCTCGGTCGAATAGAATTGCTTTTCAATCCATATTCTCTTAATTTCCGGCAAAAATGACGAGTAAACCCTGCTTTTGGAGGAACGATGAAAGCGAGAATAATCCCGATTCTGACAATGCTCCTCGTGTCGGTATTTGCGGCAGCGGCATTTGCCGAAGAAGCCGACAGCGTGAAGTATTTCAAAGGATGGAAAAAATCATTCAGCGTCGATTTGACCGCCACCCAGGCCAGCTATTCCGACAGCTGGACCGGCGGCGAAGCCGGAAGTTTCAACTGGGTTTCAAACGGCAACGGCGTCTTTTCAAAATGGCTGGCCCCCTGGTTCCGCACGAAAAATACCTTGAAACTTTCCTTCGGTCAGACCATTACCCAGGATGAGGAAAGCAAAGAATGGTCGAAACCCCAAAAATCCTCGGATAAAATCGATCTCGAATCGGTGGGGCTGGTCGATATCCACGCCTGGGTGGAACCGTTTATTGCGGGACGATTCGAAAGCCAGTTTCTGGATGCGTCAAATGAAGCTCACAAGGAATACCTCGATCCCATGCTCCTGACTCTCTCCGCCGGCGCGGCCAAATCGCTCTATACGACCGAGAAAAACGAAGTCCTCACCCGCCTCGGTTTGGCCGTGAAACACTACCGCGATAAAGTGTATGATGAAGTTGCCATGTCGACTTCGACCGCAACGAAAACCGATGCCGGTATTGAATCGAATACGGATGTTAAGATTTCTCTTAAGGACAATATGGATTATATGGGTAAGTTGACCCTATACAAGGCGTTCGCAATTACCGACAAGGACAAGCAGCCGAACGACGATTGGAAGGCGATCGATGTCAACTGGGAAAACTCCATTACCGCCTCGATTTCCAAATATGTGAAAGTGATCCTGTATACTCAGCTTCTTTACGATAAGCAAATCAGCAAAAAAGGAAGAATGAAAGAAACACTTTCTCTCGGATTGGCTTATACCCTGTTTTAAAATAAAAGGCGGGATCCGCACGGACCCCGCCTCTTTTTGATCACATCAGGAGGATCTGATATTATTAATTTTCTTCTTCTTCGTCTTCGTTATTCCTGAAACGGCGGTATAGCTCGCGCTGCTTCAATCCCTGAATCCTGACCTTTGCTTCCGTTATGTTCAATTGCTCATTGGGCCTGAAGGGCAGCCCGCACAATTTCTGCAACGCCATTGCCTGCTCCCGTTCCCGAGCCCGCTTCTTGAACAGCATGACGTTGGCTTCCATGTCCGGAAGTCCCCCGACGCTGGACGGGAGGAAAATATTCCAAAGCTGTTTCGGAACATTTTCCATCATCCCCTGAAGATTGGGGTAATGCGGCAGGTATTTTTCAATATCGTAATCCATAACGCCTTCATCTGTATTACGGCCCGAACGCCTTTTTCAATAATTAAAACAGATATTATCGGTCTATGTTCCGGGATTAATACAAAAAAACCGGCGTCCCGACATATGGGGCGCCGATATCGGTATGCTGACTACTTTAGTAATTATCTGCCGAAGACTATCTTCCCGCCGACTATGGTATAGGCCGCCCTGGCGCTCATTTTCCAGCCGACATAGGGAGAATTCCTGGATATGGACAGAATATCTTTTTCCTTAAAGGTCCATTTCCTTTCGGGATCGATAACGGTGATATCCGCCGGAGCCCCCTCGTTAAGCGTCCCCCCCGGAAGTCCCATAATCCGTGCCGGGTTGATCGTCATTTTGCGAATGGCATCCGCCCACGACAGAAACCCCTTGTCAATCAAGAAGGTCTTTACCAGTCCCAGGGTCGTTTGCAGGCCCAGCATTCCCGGAGGAGCCTTGTCGAATTCGGCATCTTTTTCCTCTTCCGGGTGCGGAGCATGGTCTGAAGCGATACAATCGATCGTGCCGTCGATCAGTCCTTCAATAATCGCATCGATATCTTTCTTGGTTCGAATCGGCGGATTCACCTTCAAATTGGTATCGAACGATTTCCCGATCATATCGTCGGTCAGGACAAAATGATGCGGACACGCCTCCGCCGTAATTTTCACTCCCGCGGCTTTGGCCTGGCGAATCGCCGCCACCGCCCCCGCCGTCGAAACGTGCGCCACGTGCAGCCGTCCCCCGACAAATTCGCACAGCTTGGCATCCCGAATCACCGCAATAACCTCGCCAACCGAAGGCCGGCCCTTGATTCCGAGCCGGGTCGACTCGAACGATTCGTTCATGTGCCCTTCGCCGCACAGCTGCATGTCTTCGGCATGCGTCACCACCGGGATATTGAACATCATGGCGTATTCCAGCGCTCTTCGCATCAAATCGGAATTCTGCACATAGTTGCCGTCATCGGTGACAGCCACCACTCCGGCCTTGACCAGGTCCCCGATTTCCGACAACTCCTCCCCCTTCAATCCCTTGCTGATCGCGCCAATCACGTACACCCGGGCATCCGCCACCGCCGCCCGGGCATGCACGAACTGCACCGTCTCCTGGTTATCGATCGCCGGAAAAGTGTTAGGCATACAGCAGAGCGATGTAAACCCACCCCAGGCCGCCGCCTTGCATCCCGAGACTATCGTCTCCGAATACTCCCGTCCAGGCTCCCTCAGATGCACATGTATATCGATCAATCCCGGAGTCACTATATGATCGGCTGCATCGATAATCTGCTCTTCCGGATACCCCGCCAGAGCTTTCCGCGAAGCCGCCGATTCCTTATCGATCTTCGCGATCTTCCCGTCCTTGACATAAACATTCGCGACCTGCCCGAATCCCAGCGCCGGATTTATCACCCGCCCATTCCGTATGACCAGATCGTATTCAAGCTTTTTCATTGTTCCGCCTCCTCCTTCTTGCCGGAGAGAAGATACAGCACCGCCATCCGGACCGCCTGCCCGTTGGTAACCTGCTCCAGGATCACCGAAGAATCCCCGTCCGCAACTTCGCTGGAGATTTCAATCCCGCGATTCATCGGCCCCGGATGCATGATGGTGTAATTCTTGTTGAGCAGCTTCAGCCGCTCTTTCGTGATACCGAACAGGTTGGTGTATTCCCGCATCGAAGGAAACAGCCCCGCCGTCTGACGTTCCAGTTGTATTCGCATGATATTGACCACGTCCGCCCCCTCGATCGCCTTTTCCACGTTGGTATAGTATTCGACGCCGAACTTCTCCACTTCGTACGGCATCAGGGTCGAGGGTCCGCAGATGGCCACCGAGGCCCCCATCGCCTTCAATCCCCAGATGTTCGAACGCACTACCCGCGAATGTTTGACGTCCCCGATGAGCACCACCCGCAATCCGTCCAGCTTGCCGTATTTCCGGCGAATCGTGAACATATCCAGCAATGCCTGCGTGGGATGCTCATGCGCCCCGTCCCCGGCATTGATGACATTGGAATTGATGCACTGTGTCAGGTAGTACGGCGCCCCTGTCGAAGAATGCCTAATCACCACCATGTCTATTTTCATTGCCTCGATATTCTGGACCGTATCCCGGAGACTCTCCCCTTTTTTCACCGACGAGGTCGCCGTAGCGAATGAAATGGAATCGGCCGACAACCGCTTTTCCGCTAACTCGAACGAAATCTTGGTCCGCGTCGAGGGCTCATAGAACAGGTTCAAAACCGTTATGCCCCGCAGTGTCGGAACCTTCTTAATGGGACGCTCGATAATCTCCCTGAAAGAAACCGCCGTATCCAGAATCAGTGAAATTTCCTCGCGGGTCATCCCTTCCAGACCAAGCAAATGACGCGACCGCAACTTCATTTGGCCTTACCCCCTTTCCGGACCTTCGAAGCCTTCGGCTTCTCCCCCTTTTCCTTCAACCCCGAACGCTCCAGAATCACCTTTTCCACCCCGTCGGTCTCCTGCGTCCTTACCAAAACCCGGTCGTTCCGGGACGTCGGGATATTCTTGCCTACAAAATCCGGCCGAATCGGAAGTTCCCGGTGCCCCCGATCCACCAACACGGCCAGTTGTATCGAACGGGGCCGCCCGAAATCGATTATCTGGTCCAACGCCGCCCGTATTGTCCGGCCGGTGAACAAAACATCATCGACCAGAATTACATTGCGGTCAACGACATCGAACAATATCTCGGTTCGCTGAATAATCGGCTGGTCCAGCTTGGAATGAACGTCATCCCGATAAAGATTGATATCCATCAGGCCGACCGGGATTTTCGTCTCCTCGATGGCATTGATTTTTTCCGCGATTCTTCGCGCCAGGTCGGCCCCCCGGGTCAATATGCCGATTAACACCAGCGATTCCGCGCCGTCGTTTTTCTCCAGGATTTCGTGGGCGATCCGGGTTATGGCGCGAGCCATCGCATTCTTATCCAGTACTATTTCCGTATTAGTCTTGGGCAAGATTCCTCCTTGAAGTACAATAAAACTGATTCAAAAATGCGTTTTTATGCTTAAAGTACGGTTTGAAATTACGGCCGGACACGATAAATTCTCTTTATCCCTTTGGCCGTCTCTCCGGGCGGCCTTAAAAGGTTACCAACTGAATCAGGATTATAGGCAAAATCCAAAAGAGGTCAAGAAGAATTCCGCGGACAAAACCATTTAATTATATCTATGCTGTAATTGAATGTCCGGTAACGAAATAAACACGGCTCGAAATCACAGCGCCATTCTTAGATCGGAGAACTTAAAGTGTCGCACTTCGCCGAATTCCCGCTCCTGGAATAAAATGATATCCGGTTTCGACAAAAACCCCGAATAATCCCGGTGCCTGAAATACTCACATGTTTCCATTGTCACCGCAATCCTCCCCGACCTCAGCTCGATGACCTCTTCAGCCAGATCCAGGATAATATCGCCCGAATGAGATATTATTACTATCCCCGCCCCGCTCTCTTTCAATTCCATGATCATGTATTTCAAATGCCCGATAGAACGCGTGTCCAATCCGCAGGTCGGTTCGTCGAAAAAGATAAAATCCGGAACCATCGATATCACCGTCCCGAACGCCAGCCGCCGCTTTTCCCCGCCCGATAATGTCTGCGGGTTTCGTTCGGCAAAGACCTCTTCCGGAAGATTGGTCTTGTGATATGCCGCCTGAAGTACTTCGTCTATATCTTTCAACCCTATATTCTCGGGACCAAAAGTCAGTTCCTTTTTTACGGTTTCGAGAAAAAACTGCCGTTCCGGATGCTGAAATACCGCGGCCAGCTTTCCCGCCGGGATATGTTCGGTGCCGAAATCGACATACCCTTTCTTCGGTTCCAGGAGCCTCGTGCATATTTGCATCATGGTCGACTTGCCGCTCCCGCTCGGTCCCACGATCCCGTAAATCTTCCCCGGCCGGAATTCGTAATTCAGACTTTCGAGCCGGAAATCCCCGTCCACCGCACCATAGTCATAGCCGACATTGTTTAGTCTGACGCGCCGTATCTGAACGGTCTGATGTTTTACCTCGTCCGGAATCTGAATGACATAATCGACATTTCTTTCCAGGCGATAACGAATCGGGACATCGATCCCGGAGGCGTATAGCTTCCTGACTTCGCGATAAACCGTATCGGGCGGACCGTCCGCCAATAGTTTTCCCTTTTCCAGTGCGATTATCCGCGGATACTTCTCCGCCGCTCCCGCATATTGGGTGATTTGTATGATACAGAGTTTCGGATTCTTTTCAGCCAGATCGGAAACGGCGGCATCGAGCAGCCTTTTCCCGGATTCATCCAGATACGAATCCGGCTCGTCAAGGACCAGGATATCGGGCCTCGATATCATCACTGCCGCCAGGGCCAGCTTCTGCTTTTCTCCCCCTGACAGCGCCGATGTCAACCGGTCCCTCAATTCTTCCAGTTGAAAAAAGGCCATCGATTCTTTTACCCTGGCATGCATCTCCTCCCGGGAGACATTCATATTTTCCAGCGAAAAGGCGATTTCCCGTTCGACCGTGGTCGATACCAGCTGATTGTCCGGATTCTGGAAGACAATCCCGACCTTGCTTTTCAACTTCGCGGCGTCGGCTTCAATCGCCGGATTCAAACCGAAAACCGAAACCTCTCCCGACGTTGCCTTTAATATCCCGTTTAAGAGGAGAATCAGGGTGGTTTTCCCGGAACCGTTCCCTCCGACCAACGCCGCCGTTTCCCCTTCATCGATTCTCAGGCTGATATCATCGAGCGCTGTCTTGCCGTCGGGAAAGCGATATGTTACTTCTTTAAACTCAATCATAAAAAAACCGCCGAGACCCAATTAAAGGCCCCGGCGGATATTCGCAAGCTTATTTATTTTATCCGGTATAGCAAACATCGAGTTCCCGCGCCGCTTTCACTTCGTTAAGACGCCGGACCGGTGTCGTATAGGGAGCGTTATGCAGCTTTTCGGGATCGCTTTCGGCCTCTTTGGAAATATCTATAAGGGCCTTGGCGAATTCCTCCAGCGTTTGCCGGCTTTCTGTTTCAGTCGGCTCGATCATAAAGGCCTCGGAAACAATCAGAGGGAAATAGACCGTCGGAGCGTGATAACCGTAATCGAGGAGCCGCTTGGCGATATCGAGCGCCTTGGCCCCCTTCTTCTTCTGCCGACTGCAGGATAACACGAATTCGTGCTGGCAAATCGCATCGTACGGCATGTCATACTCATCCTTCACCAGTGCCTTAAGATAATTGGCATTGATAATGGCGTTCTCCGATACCCGGCGCAATCCTTTCGCTCCGAGCGAACGAATATATACATATGCCCGGACCGAATTGGCCAGATTCCCGTAGAAACTGTGGACCCGCCCGATCGATTTGGGACGGTCGAAATTCAGGAACAACTTACCGGTCTCCGGGTCCTTGTCGATAAAGGGCGCCGGCAAAAAGTCCGCCAGCTTCGCCACTACCCCGACCGCTCCCGCGCCCGGTCCTCCGCCGCCGTGCGGAGTCGAAAAAGTTTTATGCAAGTTGAAGTGCAGGATATCGAAACCGATTTTCCCCGGCTTCGCTATCCCGAGCTGTGCATTCAAATTGGCGCCGTCCATGTAAATCAATCCTCCGGCGTCATGAATAATCTTCGCTATCTCTTCGATATTCGATTCGAATAATCCGACCGTGTTGGGGTTGGTCAGCATCAGCCCGGCGGTATCTTCGTCGACCATACCTCTGACCTCTTCGGCCGAAATAATCCCTTTGGGGCCGGTCTTGATGGTCACCGCTTCGAATCCGGCCATACTGACCGAGGCCGGGTTGGTGCCGTGGGCGGAATCGGGAATCAGGATTTTTTTGCGCGGTTTTCCCTTATCAATGTGATATGCCCGCATAATTAGCAGTCCGACGAATTCCCCCTGAGCTCCCGCGACCGGCTGCAGCGAAATGGCATCGAATCCGGAAATCTCCTTCAGGTATTCCGCCAGTCCATGCATTACCTGCAAAGTCCCCGGAACGGAATGACAGGGAGCGAGTGGATGGACCGCCGCGAACCCCTCCATACCCGCAACCTTGTCGTTAATCTTGGGATTATACTTCATGGTACAGGAACCCAGCGGATAGAAACCCTTGTCGATGTGGTGATTCTTTACCGACAGGCCCACAAAATGACGCATTACCTCCCCTTCGGTTACTTCGGGAAGATCCGCGTCCTTTTCACGCCGGAATTTTCCGGGAATTAATCCCAGGAGGTCCGCCTCCGCCTTCGATGTCTTCGGCAGAGTAAACCCGGTTTTCCCGGGCACGGATTTCTCGTAAATCAAAAGCTTTTCATCCATAGAAGTCGAATTAAAATCCTATTTAAAAATAACTGAATTCGCTTGTCTACAACCCTTCTTCGGTCTTTTCCGGATTGGATAATTTCTCGATCTGGGTCAGGGCATAGCTGGTATCCGGACTATCGGGATGATTTTTTATAAAACCCTGGAATGCGTCGATGGCCTTCAGTGTATCCCCCATCTGGCGATAAGCGATCGCGATATAAATCTCGGCGTCGTCGCTGTTGGGAGTCCCCTTATAGTCATTCATTATCGATGTATAATTCTTGATGGCCTCTTCGTAGTTTTCACCGTTCCGTAAAATATGGGCCAGCTGCATCCGGGCGTCGGAAGTGAACCCGTTATCGTTGTTCGGATCGGCGTCCACCACCTTTTGATAGTACATATTGGCGTTTTCATTTTCGCCGCGACCGTAGTACTTGTCCGCGATTTTCATCAGGATATCGACCGATTCCGAGGTGTCCGCGATGGCCAGATAATAGTCGAGCGTCCCGATACCGTTCAAATAGTTGTTTATTTCCGCGATGAATTCATCACCCGGAAGATATCCGTTGATACGGTCGATTTCGGTGCCGTCGCTCCTGGCAATGATTATGGTCGGATAGCCGGTTACCGAATACTTGGCCGCAGTTGCGGTATCGACTTCGGCGTTGATTTTGGCGAAGACCATGTTATCCGACATGGCAACCACGGCTGAATCGACATAGGTCACTGTATCGAGGGTTTTGCACCACTTGCACCAGTCGGTGTAAAAATCTATTACGATATTCTGATTATTGGCCTGGGCCTGAGTAAGGGCGGAATTATAATCGAACACGAACGCGATCTGTTTCGGTCCGGCCGGAGTTTCGTCTCCGCCGCAACCGACCAATAATACCCCCGCCGCCAAAACGAACAGGACCGTCCCTGTTAACAACAGCTTTTTCATAACAACTCCTTTTTGTTATGTTAACTTAAATTGAATTCTATCTTAATCTTATTCATCGGCTTTTTCCCAATTGTCTCCAAGGATCATGTTCAAAATTTCAACAGCTTCATCCGTGTCATCCTTTAAAACAAAAATCTGAAAAAGCCCTTTATTCTTCCCGTACAGCGATGGAAGGTTCAGCCCCGCCTGACCGAAAAATCCCGATTCCGATATTAATACCGCCGGGATTTCATAAGATTTCAACGTCTCGCGGGCATATTCGGCGCTCGTGACATCACGTATCTTGCCGAGTAAAATCCACGATTCCGAATTCTCCTCGAAATTCTCCCGATAATCGTTTCCGCTGTTTTCGGTGTTCATATTTCCGCTTCGGTCCGATGCCTTCTAAACGCGAGAGACGATCTTATCGGAGGAATATTCCTTCAACGCCGTGACAAATTCATTTATCTCTTTGTCGGTTCTCTTCTCGGTCACGCTGACCAGCATTCCGTGGCTCATATCGGGATAAAATCGCCTGAGGTTAACCCCCGGCAGAATATTCTTTTCGATTATCATACGGTCGATCAAATCTTTCGCCGGTATAGGTGTCCTGACCGCGAATTCTCTTACGAAATTTCCCTTGAAAAGCGGTTCGTATCCATCCAGCGCGAATATCTTTTCTGCGGCACGATGCGTTTTTTCCAAACACAACAGCGCTACCCGCTTGAGCCCCTGCTTCCCCATCAGGCTCAAATAAATCGTCGCCGCCGTGGCGCATAATGCCTGGTTGGTGCAGATATTCGATGATGCCTTTTCCCGCCTGATGTGCTGTTCCCTCGTCTGCAACGTCAAAACGAAACCGGGCTTTCCGTCCAAGTCGACCGTCCTCCCGGCCAGACGCCCGGGCAGTTGCCGCACCAGTTCCTTTTTCACGGCAAAGAACCCCAGAAGCGGCCCGCCGAAATTCATCGGTATCCCCAGCGGCTGCCCCTCGCCGACTACGATATCGGCTCCGAGATCGCCGGGAGTTTTCAAAATCGCGGCTGCGACCGGATCGAGCGCTACGATTAATTTCCCGCCGACGGCATGTATCATCTCCGCCGCCGCTTCGATATCCTCGAGAATCCCGAAAAAGTTCGGGTACGATACCACCAGCGCCGCGGTCTTTTCGTTCAATTCTTTTTTGACGGCATCGAAATCGGAAACTCCGCCCTTATTCGGCACGGTAACGATTTCGACATTTCTTCCCGACATGTACGTCGCCGTCACCTCGCGATAAGCCGGCGATACCGTATCCGAAATTACCACCCGTTCGCGATTGGTTGCGCTTATGGCCAGTGCCACCGCTTCGGCTGCGGCCGATCCGCCGTCGTACATCGAAGCATTGGCGACATCCATCCCGGTCAGGCGGCAGATTCCCGTCTGAAACTCGTAAATTACCTGAAGTGTCCCCTGGGCAACTTCCGCCTGGTACGGCGTGTATGCCGTCACGAATTCCGGACGGCTCAATAAATTCTCCAGCGCTGCCGGAATAAAATGATCGTAAACTCCTCCGCCGGCGAAAACGGCCATCCCGGAACGATTCTTCCCGGCCATTTCCTTCATCTCCCGCAACAGCTCCATCTCGGAAAGCGGTTCCGGAAGTTTCAAATCTTCTTTCAGCCGGACATTTTCGGGCACCGGCTTCAGCAAATCGTTGAAGCTCTTAACCCCGATCTTCTCCAGCATGATGCGGCGGTCATCATCGGTGTTTGGAATATATGGCATGTAAGTGAATTTCGATCCTATTCAACAAGTTTGCGATAATCGTCTGCGGAAAGAAGCCCCCCGATCTCGGATTTATCCTTAACCTCGATCTTCACCATCCACCCGTCGCCGTACGGATCGCGATTGACGGTCATGGGGTCGTCTTCCAAAAGCCCGTTTTTCTCAACGACCTTTCCGGTCACCGGGGAAAAAATCTCCGATACGGCCTTAACCGCCTCGATCGTCCCCAGCGCCTTCATCTTCTTCACTTCCGTCCCTTCGGCCGGCAGTTCGACAAAAACCACGTCCCCGAGTTCCCCCTGAGCATAATCGGTAATCCCGACCGTGACGACATTCCCCTCCGCCCTGAGCCATTCATGCTCCTTGGTGTATTTAAGATCGCCAGGTATGTTCACCCAGTACCTCCCGTACTATTTCTTTTCTTCTATTTTTATCGCAGGGCCCTGCTTCTTTTCGACCATGCGCTTGTCGACAAACGAGGTATCGAAATTATTCGAAACGAAATCCGGATGCTGCAATATCGTCTTCTGGAATTCCACCGTCGTCGGAATCCCCTCGACCACGAATTCCTCCAGCGCCCCCAGCATCTTCCGTATGACCTTGTTCCGGTCACGGTCCTTCACGATCAGCTTCGCGATCATCGAATCGTAATATGGCGGAATCGTATAATCCCCGTACACCGCGGTTTCCACCCGTACCCCCGGTCCCCCGGGAACGTACAGCGATGAAATATGCCCCGGTGCCGGACGGAACCCGTTCTCCGGATCCTCGGCGTTGATCCGGCATTCCATCGAATACCACTTCATGATGACATCTTCCTGGCGATACCGCAACTTTTCTCCCGCCGCGATCAGAATCTGCTCCTGCACGATGTCTATCTCCGTCGCCTCCTCGGTTATCGGATGCTCCACCTGGATGCGGGTATTCATCTCCATGAAATAGAAATTGCCGTCCCGGTCCACCAGGAACTCCATCGTCCCGGCCCCGAGATAGTTTATCACCGAGGCCCCGCGGACCGCGGTATTCCCCATGATGGTCCGCAGTTCGGAATCCACCACCGGCGACGGAGTCTCCTCGATCAGTTTCTGATGCCTCCGCTGCACCGTGCAGTCGCGTTCACCGAGATGTATGATGTTTCCGTATTTATCCCCCATCAGCTGGATTTCGACGTGATGAGGGTTCATGATGACTTTTTCGATATAACAATCGCCGTTGCCGAACGCCGCCTTGGCCTCTGCCTGAGCCATTCCGAAAACCTTCCGCAGCTCCGCTTCGTCGCGGCAAAGACGCATCCCCTTGCCACCTCCGCCGGCCACCGCCTTGACCAATACCGGATACTCGAACTGCGCCGCAATCGCGGCCGCCTCGTCGACACTCCCGACTACCCCGTCAGAACCGGGAATCACCGGAAGCCCCGCGTCCCGCATCACCTGCTTGGCGACCCCCTTATCCCCCATGTTGCGGATCATATCCGGAGTCGGCCCGATAAACGTGATATCGCACGACTCGCAGATTTCCGCGAACCCGGCGTTCTCCGCCAGGAATCCATATCCGGGATGAATCGCATCGGCGTTGGTTACTTCCGCCGCTGAAATGATGCGCTTGGGATCGAGATAACTCAGAGCTGCCATGGCCGGACCGATACAAACACTTTCATCGGCAAACCGCACATGCAGCGATTCGGAATCCGCCTCGGAATAGACGGCGACGGTCTTTATACCCAATTCGCGGCAGGCCCTGATAATCCTCAGGGCGATTTCGCCGCGATTGGCGATTAGAACTTTCTTAAACAATGGCTATCCTATGCTCAAATGCTCAAAATCCAAAATAAGCTGATAATATATTAAAACTTCTTCATATCTTCAATAGGTTCCGATATATCTTTTTCCCCGTCTTCCTTCTTTTCATTGGCATCCCAACGGTCAGCCGCGCCACGGATTCCCTTGACGCGCAGATCGAAATCGTCCGGGTTACTGCACTGGTTCATGGCCTCTTCGAACGAAATCATCCCTGTCTTATACAACCGCATTATCGATTGGTCGAAAGTAACCATCCCATACTGCTGTTCCCCCTGCTCGATCAGGTCCGGTATCGTTACCGTCTTATCCTTGTCCATAATGGCCTCCCTGATCGCCGCCGAAGACACCAAAACCTCAAGGGCCGGTACCCGTCCCGGCATATCGTATCTTTGCAATAGCCGCTGACAGATGATCGCCTTCAAAGTCCCTGCCAACAATAACCGAATCTGGTCGTGCTGGTGAGGAGGGAAAAACGATATGATACGCGACAAAGTTTCTACGGCATTCAAAGTATGCAGCGTGGTCAAAACCAAATGCCCGGTATCCGCCGCCGTCAACGCGATCGACATCGTTTCCAGGTCGCGGATTTCACCCAGCAGAATTACATCCGGGTCCTGGCGCAAAGCATACCGCAGAGCCGATGCGAACGACTCGGTATCCGCCCCGACCTCACGCTGAGTAATAATACATTTTTTATCCCGATAAATATATTCGATCGGGTCCTCGATGGTCAAAACATTGTCCGTCCGGTTGGCATTCATATGCTCGATCATGGCTGCCAGCGTGGTCGATTTCCCCGATCCGGTCGTCCCCGTTACAACGATCAACCCCCTCCGCTGAGCAGATAATTCTCTGATAACCGGAGGAAGATTCAAATCCTCGAAAGTCGGAACGCTGGTATTGACGGCACGTATGGCAATGCCCGATGTCCCCCGCTGCCGGTACATATTGATACGGAAACGTCCCAGCTTGGCTACCGATAGCGCCAGGTCCATTTCGTTCTTCCGGCGGAATCTCTCGAGCTGCTTTTCATTCAGAAGCTGAGCCACCATAGCCTCGACATCATCGATTGTCATGGGATCGCAGGCGATCTGCTCCAGCCTGCCGTGAACACGAAGATGCGGACGAATGCCGACTCTGACATGAAGGTCCGACGCCTGCCGGCTCAGCATTTCCATAAGCATCTTTTTCAGCGTCATATCACCAACCTCCCGAAAAGGATTGTTATTATCCGTTCGGGTCGATCAGGAACAGGACTTGTCCGAATTCCACCGGTTTGGCGTTTTCAACCAGAACCCTGGCGATCGTTCCGGATACTTCGGACTCGATTTCATTCATTAATTTCATCGCTTCCACGATGCAAACCACCTGACCGACCGAGACCCGGTCCCCGGCCTTAACGTAAGGCGGAGCATCCGGCGCCGGGGCAGCATAAAAAGTGCCCACCATCGGCGATTTAATCTCTACATACTTCTTGTCGGCATCGGACGGTTTCGACTCCACTGCCGGAGCCGCGGAAACGCTGGGCGCAGTTTGAGAGGGCGGGTGATATGCCGGCGTCGGCTGAATATAGGCTGGAGCCGCGGAATTCCCATTATTACCGGTCAAACGCCGGGTTATCTTGATTTTCCTTCCCCAGCGAGATACTTCCAACTGGTCAATATCGGATTCCTCAACCAGCCTTATTAATTTTCTAATCGTATTTTCGTCCATAATTAACCTCTTCGGTCTTATTTAGACCGAAAAAGATACTAATTTAAAACTATATCTCCAACAGTTTTTTCGGAGAGGCGTTCAGGACCCGACCGCCGCGAGCGGTAACTACTACGTCATCCTCTATCCTGACTCCCCCCCATTTAGGGATATAAATACCCGGTTCTACGGTTATCACCATCCCCTGTTTGAGGATATCCTCGCTCTTGGGCCCGACACTGGGAGCGGAATGTATATACAACCCTATCCCATGCCCTGTTCCATGCCCGAAGTTCTTGCCGTAACCAGACTTAGCGATAATCGAGCGGGCCGCTTCATCCACTTTTGAGGCCTTTACCCCGTCCTTTACTTTTCGGATTGCGGCCTCCTGCGCCTTTAATACAATATTATATATTTTCTTCTGCCGTGGATTCGCCTTGCCGACCACCACCGTCCGGGTTATGTCACAGCAGTAGCTGTCGTAAATGGCTCCAAAATCGAAGGTTACGAATTCTCCTTTGGCAATCTTCTTGGCGGATGCCACCCCATGCGGCAATGCCGACCGCCATCCCGAAGCCACAATAGTCTCGAAAGCCGGCTGCTCCGCCCCCAGCATTTTCATCTGATACTCAAGTTCCGCGCAGACTTCGAGTTCCTTCAATCCGGGCCTTAAATATCCCAGTATCCGGTCGAATGCGATATCGGCGATCGACGCCGCCTTCTCAATCGCTTTCAATTCTTCCTTATCTTTTACCGCCGAAAATCTCTCGACAACCCCGGTAGAAGGAACAAATAGGGCATTCGGCAAAAAGCCCCTGATTCTCTGAAATAAATCAAAAGAAAGAAATTCTGATTCAATTCCGATCCGCAGGTTCTTGAGATTCAATTCCTTAAGCATGGATAACCCGGTTACCGCCGCCCCTTTGACCTTTTCCAGTTTGACCGCTTTCAATTCCTTCGCGGCTTGTTCCCAGTAACGGGAGTCGGTTAAAAGCTGCGCGCTTTTGGCTGTGACCACCAGGATCGCATCCGGGCTGATATGAGTCCCTCCAACGAATCCGGACAGGTATATAATACTGGCATGACGGGTTAGAAGAAAGGCATCAAGATTCTCCCTTTTCATCATCGCCCTGAAATTGCTCAGCCTCTTCCTAATCATTCACTTTCTCCTTTTTATTTAGCAGCGCGCGTGCTTTTTCAGCTTTCTCCTTTAACCTCGGCTGGTCGCTTTCCCTTGCCAGTTCATCGAATATATGGAAAGCCAGCCTCGTATGCCCCTGCGAAAACAACAAATCTCCCATAGTCTCGGTTTTGAATGGAAGACGTTCGGTCGCCGTCTCTTTTTTCTCGGATGCGTCCTCCGAATTCCGCTTCAATACCATGGCTTTACCGCTCCCTGAGCGGCCGTCGATCGGATACAGCAGCGTGGGCGAATGCAAGTCTATTTTCATCACCTTCTCATAATAGGAAAAGGCCGTGTCGTCATCTCCGTTTGCGAACCTGATATCGCCGATATATTTCAAAGCCACCAGATTCTGCGGATCATATTGTAATATCCTGTAAAATTCACTTTCCGCTTCTTCGATTCGCCCCGAGTGATACAATGCGCGAGCCAGTATCACCCTTCCTGAAATCAAATCAGGGGTCTCATTCAATCTCCTGCGGCATAATTCCAGAGCCTTGCCGTATTTCCGGTCGCGGAAGTATTCATACGCCACCGCGGGCCAATATCCTTTTGAAGACAGTTCCGATGCCAGTTCGTAGTCCATGCCTTGTCAAACCTCTCTTAACAATATTCAGAGCAGTGTGAATGGAATCATGAAAAATTGTCCAATTTCCGGCGCTATGGCAAGTAAATAATGAAAATTTATTTTTTGCCGGAAGATTTCCGCACTTGCCCGAACCAGCCCGTCTTTATGACTGTTCTGCGATCGAATTCCGGGATGTACGGCTTTATATCCAGAAGCGGTGTTCCGTCTATCATATCGGCATCTTTGATATGCACCAGATTTCCTTCAATCTTTTCCAATCTTACGATTGATAACCCGATTTGGTTCGGCCTCCTCGGAGCCCGGCAGGCGAATACTCCCCGCTTAACCGTATCGAGGTAGGGCTTTACGGTCAACGAAAAACCTTCGGATTTGTGAAAATGGAATATCAGATAAATGTGGGAAAACCCTTCCAGGTCTTTTAAGCCTTTTACGAATTCGGGAAAAACTTCAATCATCCCCTTTGCCTCATCCGACCGGCTCGGTTGAATCGGGCAATCCTCCCCTTTCTTCCAGGGCGTATGGATAATCCCTATGGGCGAAAACTCAATCACCAGTCAAACCAGTCCCAGAATTCGGTTCTTATGGTTCGGAAGAATTTGCGGTATATCAGATGCTCTATGGTCCTTTTGCCGCAATAAATATTGGCCACTCCCGTCATGCCGGGACTGAGTAAATGTGCGGTATTATCTACTCGACAGGCGACATTGAGGATCTTCTTCCCTTCATCGTTCTCGAACACCCTTCTGTCTATGCGGTATATGGTCCCCGCAAATGTTCTATCGGGATAACTGCGAACCTTGAATTTCACCGCCTGCCCCACTTCCACATCGGCAAGGTCCCGCTCCGAAATCATGATATCGGCGTTCATGGTGTCGAGGTCGGCGATTTCAAGCGCCACCTCCCCGGTATCGATGGACAGAACATAGCCGTCAATCGGAGATTTGATTTCGAATTGATCTTGTTGCCCCAGGTGAAAATCTATCTGGCTCTGAAGTTCTGAAATATCAGCTTCTTTGGCCTTGATCTCCTCCGGACGAGCTCCCGCCAGCAGCAAGTCCCGTTCATTTCGAGCCGCCCGCAACCGGCTGTCCCAGATTATGGAATCGGTATAGGCCTTCTCCCAATCCTGCTTGGAAATTAATCCTTTTTGAAGCATCCCGTTCATCCGCTCCAGGTGCTGCGAGGCATTACT
>JBFZFV010000111.1:0-4198 GCA_041306185.1 Candidatus Zixiibacteriota bacterium | reverse complement strand
CCGCCCGCAACCGGCTGTCCCAGATTATGGAATCGGTATAGGCCTTCTCCCAATCCTGCTTGGAAATTAATCCTTTTTGAAGCATCCCGTTCATCCGCTCCAGGTGCTGCGAGGCATTACTTAACTGCGCCCGATACTCCCGAACGGTATTGCCCGCCTTCTCAATTTCTTCCGGTCGTGCCCCGTTCCGCAAAACCGCCAACTCCTCCTCCGCTTTCTGCAGCCTCGCCTGGTATTCTCTGATTTGGCGAATCGTCTCGCTGTTCGACAACTGCGCGATCGTCTGCCCCTTGGTAACGGTATCATTTACATGTACGAGCGGAAGCAGGCTGCTGACCGTGTAATCCCCCGAAAACGAAGACACTTCCCTTTGATTGCCGCTGTTCAGTTTATCCGCGCTATACGCAATCTGTTCGACATATCCGTTGCTGCTGTACTTAACCTGTAAGGAATGCATCGGGTGGACGACCACATCCCCTTTCACCCTCAGCTCAACACTGACCAGAAGCGATACTACAATAAAGGCTGCAATCAGGCAGAGGGTAATAATAAGAGCTTTTCTTCTTTTGAAAAATTGCGCCATTCCTTTGGCCGTTCCCGTTATCACGTTTCGGAACAAGAAACCCAGCAGGCCCGCGAATATCACGAAACCCGCCGCATCGTACTCGGATACCAGAAAGTCCCCAAGAAGATAGAAAAAGTAACCGAGAACAAAAGCTATATAAATAAAGCTGAAAAAGCCATAGTAAAAGTAAATTCTTCTTTCTCTTTGAGATAGATGCGAATTCCTCCCCTTCACCCCCAGAAACACCCGCGCCGCCAGATTTTTCCAGTAATTCGCCGCTTTCAGCCGCAGATTGGGAATCTCCAGATAATCGCTTAAAAGATAATACCCGTCGTACCGCAGCAGCGGATTGAAATTGAAAAGCGTCGCCAGCCCCGAGAAAGTCATCACCGCCAGCGTAATCTTGTTGATGTACGCATCTTCCGCCGTCACCCGCCAGAGCAGAACCGCCAGCCCCCAGATAAATATCTGGAAAAACGCCCCCGAAAACGAAACCCACAGCCGCTTCCGTTTTTCCGGAAACAGCCACGCATCGCTGACATTGCAGTAAAACGCCGGCTGAAAATAGATAAACAGCAGCCCCATTTCTCGCACCTCACCCCCGAAATGCCGGCACGTCAACCCGTGCGCGAATTCATGCAGCACCGTCACCACGAAAATCGATATGTAAATGAGAATAATCCCTTCCAGGTTCCACAACGTCAGAATCCCCCGCCCGATCTCTTCTGCATTATATAACGAAATCAAAAACGCCGTCGCGATCGCCAGCGACGCCAGCACCACGAACGTCCTCGTAAAGAAAAACCGCGTCGGATTTATCAGCCGGTCGAACAGCTTCTTCGGATTAACCGCCTTCACCCGGAAAAACAGCACCCGGCTCAGGAACGTCTTTCCTTTCCGCTCCTCCTCCCGCTGCCGCCGTAACAACTCCCGCGTGGTCAGGTCGCTGTCGATAAAACAGAGCCTCTGCAAATGCTCCGCGAACGCCTCCAGCGAAGGCTTATCGATATCGAGATTGAATTTTTCCTTGAATCCCTGAATGATCAGCGTGTAGTTGGTCCGCCCGTCGAAACTCCGGATAATATAATACTCCGGCTCCCGAACCTGGAAATACGCCCCGGTAATCGGATCCTTGATGACATAATTCCGCGAACCGTCTTTCTGGACAATCTCCTGAACGACGAGATCGTCCCTGATCTTCGGCGCCGTCTCCGGCATATCTGGTCCCCTGTTTGAATTGACAATATAAGATAATACTGGATTGCCAATAAGTCAAACGGAGATAGCCGCTTAAAATATTCGATTAAAGAGAATAATCAGAACGATCATCACCGCCACCCCGCTGTAAAATCCCCACATGAACTTCGTCTGCCAGAAGCCCGAACTCTTCTTCCCTTCCGGCTTCTTCAGCGGAGTCCGGCAGTGCTTACAAATCACCGCCCCCGGCTTGATCTCTTCCAGACAATAGGGGCATTTGCTCGTTGCGCTCGAAATCGCCATACCCCAAATTAAGATTTTTCAAATCCCTCCGGCAACAGCTTTTTCCAAAACGACCTTACTCTCCCTTTTCCACATCCCCCGGCCCAATCGGCTCGAACCCGATATTCTTCGCGTGCATCCCTTCCGGCCCGCCGTGAATCTTGATCTCCCCGAACTGCTTCTCGAACTTCTTCAGATTGTCTTCCAGCGTCTTCATCAGCATCTTGGCGTGCGCCGGAGTCATAATAATCCGCGCCTGAATTTTCGATTTAGGCGACCCCGGCATCACCCGCGCGAAATCCAGGATAATTTCGTTCGGCGAGTGAGCGATCAGCGCCAGGTTCGAATATATCCCCTCGGCCTCTTTTTCCCCTATCTCGATATTCAGTTTTTGCGGTTTCATTTCCATTTGCGGCTCCTTTTATTAGCACTTGTTTGATTTTCCGCGATGCAATATATTCCCCATCGGACAGCAAGCGTAAACAATCTAATGTGAAAACGACGATATGACAATTGCAAAAGAGCGCCTCGAAAAGATAATCGCATCCATCGGAAACGCCAGAATCATGATCCTCGGCGACATCATGCTCGACGAATACCTCTACGGTTCCGTCAGCCGCATCTCTCCCGAGGCTCCCGTCCCGGTGGTCGAAATCAACGACGAACAACTTCGCCTCGGCGGAGCCGCCAACGTCGCCAACAACATCGCGGCCCTCTCCGATACCCCCCTCCTCCTCGGCACCGTCGGAGAAGACGACGCCTCCGTCAAGCTCACGCAACTGCTGAAATCCCGCAGCATCGGGCGCGATTTCCTCGTCAACGACAAGAAACGCCGCACTACCATCAAGACCCGCATCATCGCCCATTCGCAGCAAATCGTGCGCGCCGATCGCGAAGACGCCGTCGAAATCTCCCCCGAGGTCGAACGGGTCATCTTCGACCGCTTCCAGTCCGTTATCTCAGACCTCAAAGCGGTCATCATCTCCGATTACGGCAAAGGGGTCATCACCTCCTCGCTGTTGAACAAGGTCATCCCCGCCTGCCGCGAAAAAGGAATCTTCGTCGCCGTCGATCCCAAAGAGAGCCACTTCTTCAATTACAAACGGGTCTCGGTAGTCACCCCGAATCATCACGAGGCCGGTTTCGTCGCCGGACGCCGCATCCGTTCCGAAAGCGACCTCCTCGACGTCGGCAAACAGCTCCTCGGCAAACTCGAGGCCGATTCGGTCCTCATCACCCGGGGCGAGAAAGGGATGTCCCTCTTCTCCGCCGACGGTTCCGTGGACCACGTCCCCACCGTCGCCCGCAAGGTGTACGACGTCACCGGAGCCGGCGATACCGTCATCGCATCGTTCACCGCCGCTATGGCCGCAGGAGCGAGCCTCAAGGAAGCGACGTACATCTCCAACTGCGCCGCCGGAGTGGTCGTCGGAGAAATCGGCACCGCCACCGTCACCACCAAACAACTCGCCGAGGAAATCCGGCGTCTCAATCCCGAGCAATGACGGATAGCATGATGAGTACAAAGCCAAAGAACATATATTACACATGGAGCCCGCAGACGATCAAGCGCCTGGTCGCGGGATTGCGGCAAAATGGACCGCGGCGCAGGAAACGCACGGTCGTCTTCACCAATGGAGTCTTCGATATCCTGCACTACGGCCATGTCGATTATCTCACCAAAGCTCGGAAGCTGGGGGATGTTTTGATCGTGGGGCTCAACAGCGACAGCTCCGTGAAGAAGTTCAAGGCGGCCGGTCGTCCCATCCAGCCCGAGAAGGACCGGGCGCGTATCCTGGCCGCGCTTCGTCCGGTCGATATCGTGGTGATGTTCAAAGAGGAGACTCCGGAACGGCTGATTCGGGCTGTGGCGCCGGATGTGCTGGTCAAGGGAGCGGATTACAAGCTGTCGGAGATTGTCGGAGCCGATTTCGTGCAATCGTACGGCGGCAAGGTACGGCGTATCAAACTCCAACCCTCCCGCTCGACCACGGCTATCCTGAAACGCCTCTAAGGATACCCAGTGGTAGGTCGGGTTTGAGGTTCCCCCGAAAAAGTGGACACTAAAATAAGCATGAGTTATACTGGAATTACAGAAGGAGGTGTCCGGATGGGGGAGAAACGACGTCAATATGACCGTGATTTTAAGCTTTC
>JBFZFV010000110.1:0-8201 GCA_041306185.1 Candidatus Zixiibacteriota bacterium | reverse complement strand
GGAATAAGTTCCTTGATGTGCCCGAATACCAGACCGGAACTGGCCTGACTGGGCCATTCACTGCTGAAAATTTCCATCCCGAATATTTCCACCCGGTTCCGTCCGAATATCCGTTCATCATCGTCATCATCGCGATAACGGTCCCTATAATGTTTTCGATAGCGCCGATCCAGTTTCTTGTCGCCGTCGATAACATCGCCCCATGACGCTTCGTTGCGGTCCCAGCGAATGTAACCCTGTAACTCTTCTCCGTCATTGGTATAGACTTTTCCGTAAATCAATCCCGGGTCCGCGGTTGCCGAGGCGAATCCCATAAGAAATATCCCCAGCAAACCACAGAGAATGTGCCTCTTATTCATAGCGGTGACTCCTGTGTAATTCCTTAGCCTGTTTAGTATTAAGGACGATATCGGAAACACAAAAGTTTCGAATAAATTAAATAATTAATAATTGGATGAGCAGTTTTCGCTACTTCAACAATAGCATTTTGCGGACCGCGGCATAGTCACCACTCTGGAACTGATAAAAGTAAATTCCGGTCGCCGCCTCGGTCCCAAGCCTGGTATTGCCATCCCAGGCAAAACTACTCGGGCCGGATGGCAGAAAGCCGTCGTGGAGAACCCGAACTTCCTGCCCCAGAATATTATATATCGAAAGCCTCGCATCCCCGCCCTGCGGCAAATAAATATCTATCCTCGTGGATATATTGAAAGGATTGGGAATATTCTGGGCCAGATCGAATTCCTCAGGCAATGGTCCATCGGAGGTCTCGTCTCCGATATCGGTTGGATTACCGATATACAAATTCCCCGGGAAAACCGCCGGAACCGTTTTCTGCAGCGAAGCATTTTTTATATAAAGCCCTGAAGTGTCACTCGAAACCGTGTCTATTTCACAGATGGCGTCGCTTTCTCCGGCCGTAAAATACAGCATGGCAAAATCATAATAACCGGCCGGGATGACGATATCATCAACCAGTTCCGGGATAATGGAAACACCTATTTCGCAAACTGCTTCTCCTATTGTCCCGACCGGATTTATAATATCCTGTAATGTTCCGAAATCGAATATTATGGAATCCAGGACGGCTGTCGTTGTATCATAAGTAAACGGAATATATATCTCCTTCGCCGCGTCGGACAGAGTCAACCGAAGCGGCACTACCCCGGTCCCGCCCGGCATGGTATTGGCATCGAAGAATTCGAGCGAATCGGCCGACGACAAATACAGGTTCACGATTATGGCCGTATCCACATTGAACGAAGCGCTGTCATATAATATAATTTCCCCGGTATGAATACCGCTGTTCAGCAAACTCGTGCTTGCTTCGACGGATATAATATCATCGTCGATTCCTCCGGAAGGATCCAGATTTATCCAGGAAGTTTCGCTGCATGCTGTCCAGAGGAGGCTTCCCGAACCGAGATTCTGAATCCGGATTTCGCCGGTTATGACATCATCATGCGTCCCGTACAAATTCAGAATTCCCGGTGAGGGAGATATATATGGCATGTTCCCGGTCAATGAAAGCGAAACCCAGGCGGTCTGTGGCGAATTGACCGCTTCCGACGAAGTAAATTCAATCGGCTCGGCATATTCACCGTACATCATCCCCGAAACATCAAGCGAAATTCCCAGTGAATCCGGCGCGCTCCCTCCGGTCGAACTCAGTTCGAACCATGAGGCATTCTCCGATGCGGCCCAGTTAAGTGTCCCGCTGCCCGCATTATTCACCGCAAGCACTTTCGGAGCAGGATTCCCCAACTCCGCAAGAACCCGGAACGAAATCGTATCGGGCACCAAATCCAGGATGGGCGCCGTGACACTTAATGAAACCGGAATCACTACCGTGGAATCTCCGTTATCGAGATCTACCAGCCGGATCTCCCCGAAATACTCCCCGTAAGGCAAAGTGTCGGTTACAATCGAAATTGCAATATCGTCAGGAGTCATCGAGGAATCAGGATTCACCCCGATCCAATCCACATTAACCCGGCACTCCCAGTGCAGTTCCCCGTACCCGGCATTACTGATTGACGCCGCTTTTGACGGCGGCGCCGGGTCCGATTCATCCATAGTAAAATGCAGTGCCGTGGGAGAGACCAATATAGTGGGATTATTGTAATCTTTTATAGTCAGGTAAATATCGAAATCTCCGCTTCGGTCGTCCGCCCAGACGAAAAAGAACTTGTATCCGTCGGTAGCGATATCCGGCTGGCGTTGCCTCCCTCCGGTATTCTGATGAATCTGGAAAATTTCGTTGGTAATTTCCCCTTCGGAATCGACGATCCTCCCGATTGCATTCCACTGCCCCGTCGATGAATCGGCCCAGACAATTCCCAGGTTCCCCATGCGGTCGCTGCAGAGCGATACATCCCGCTGCGACGTGGAATTATCGCTGGCAGAGCTTATTTTCCGGCTCTCTTCCATGGGATTTCCGCCGCTGTTGTAACGCCGGAAATAGATATCGGGATTATCGGGGTAATTACCGTTGCGCCAGTCAACCCATGCCACGAAAAATCTGCCGTTGCCATCCGCGGAAATCGAAGGCCAGGCCTGTCTTTTTCCGCTGGTATCGTCATTTATCTTTAAATCGTTCCCCACCGGCTGAGCATTGGCATCATAACGCCTCCCATAAATATTATCATCCCCTTCGCGGTTATCGTACCATACCACGACAAACCCGCCGTTGGAAAGCGCCGCAACCCTGGGCGAATGCTGCTGATATGTTCCATTGTCATTATTGATTTTAAAATTCGAACCGATCGCCCCGCCGGAACTATTAAACCTTTGCCCGTAAATATCCCAGTTTTTATTGCGATAATCGGCCCAGACCAGGATGACGTTTCCATTCGGGAGAACCGCGATATCGGGAGCCTGGCAGGTGGAATCGAGCCGTGTTTCCGTAACCGCATGATTGGTCCCGGCGCCCGATGTATCCATCCGGGCATAATAAATATCGGGATTGAAAGGATAGGCTCCGTTCCGATAATCTCTCCAGACCGCCGCGAACTGCCCCAGAAGGTTGGCGTTCAACGATGGTTCATATTGCGGAGAAGTTGCCGAAATTCCCCCCATCTTTTTGTTGGCTCCAATCGTCACCCCGTTGCTGTCAAGGTACTGATAATAAATAGCGGAATAACCGTTCCTCTTGTCGGCCCAGACTACCGCGATTTCTCCGGAATACCCGACCGCCACACGAGGCTGACTCTGTTCGGCGCCGGTGAGATCGTCGCTTACTTTTATGTCGAACTTGTTCGCGGCGTACAACTCCCCGACCACGAACAGCCCCACCGGGAGCAATATGAAGATGAATAGTTTAACCCAGAGCCTTTTCATCATTATCGCGTTATTGCAATAATGATGCCTCTGCATTTCAACCGTGGAAATTCTACGAAGAAATTTCTAAGCCGTTGATTACCAAAGAAATTCTATTGGGAACTTACGGCATTTGGGATTTGAATTTTTTCGGGATGAAATAAGAAGAGGAAAACGGTTCCCGAAACACGGGAACCGTTTTCCTTAAATTTCCAAAAAGAAAGGAATGATTTATCTCTTCTTTTTCTTATGACGATCGGCTCTTCTGCGCTTTTTCCTTTTATGAGTCTTAATCTTCATCCGCTTTCTTTTTTTACCGCTTGGCATTAATCCTCCAGAAGCAATACCATTCCAATCAGACAGGCAGCTTGGTAATCAGGTTCTTAAACTCATTGGAGGGCTTGAAAACCGGAACTTTGCGACCCGGAACGGGTACGACATCACCGGTCCGCGGATTTCTCGCCTTCCTCTCTTTTCTTAACTTAATCTTGAAGGTTCCGAATCCGCGAATCTCAATATTGTTTCCGGTTTCCATCGATTTTTTGACGGTGTCCAGAAAGGCATCGACTACCACGGCAACATCGGTCCGGGTGAGGCCGGTTCTTTCAGCAACCTTTTCAACCAGATCAGCCTTGGTCATTTTATCCTCCCTCTATTTCCTACCGGGTTAATTATTGTTTTCATTCCCTTGTCCAAGTTTTCCTGGCGTCGGTTCAATTCCTCGCCGTGCTCTCCTGCGAATTCGAGAACCCAAGCCGGATATTAAGACATTTTTTGACGTAAATCAATACTTTTTATCAACTTAATACAAATACATTACCCGCGGACCCTCGGATGGGATTCCCCGGGCCAAATCAGCCAGGTTTTCGTTTAGAGACCCCAAAAGGTCAAACAATCCTGGTTGCTTTTTTACCTCTTTTATGGTTTCCGGCTCCCCTTCTATCCCGGCCAAATCGGCCGCCAGCCGGATAGCATCCTCAAAAGTCCCCAGCGTGTCTATCAAGCCGTAATTGAAGGCCATTCGGCCGCTGAAAACCGACCCGTCTGCATATTTGTAAACCTCTTCCTTATCCATCGAACGGGCCTCCGCAACGACCGAAACGAACTGGTCATAAGAATCCATTATCATATTCGTAAGCATCGTCCGCTCGTTGTCGGTCATGGGACGGTCGAGCGAACCGACATCCTTGAGCTCTCCCGATTTGACCGTTTCGTATTTTATCCCGATCTTCTCGAACAGCTTCCCGGCCGTCGGGTAAGAAATTATCACCCCGATCGACCCGGTTATCGTCCCCGGATTGGCCATAATTCTGTCGGCGGCACAACTCACGTAATACCCCCCGGATGCCCCCACATTCGATATCGATGCGATAATGGGGATATTGTACTCTTCCCGGATTCTCATGATTTCACTGTAGATTTCCTGAGAAGGAGCGATCCCTCCCCCCGGGGAATCAATATGCAGCACAATGGCCTTAACACCGCTGTTTTCCGACCATTTCTTAAGTTGCCGTATAACATCTCCGCTGTCATAAATCCCGCCGAAAACATCTACCACGGCCACCTTATTGCCGAATCCCCCCAGCGCCAGGTTTCCTCCGCCCGACATCCCGGCAATGATCGCAATAAAGAAAAAGCCCATCGTCATAACCACCGAACCGATGATTATTACCGCAATTACTATATCTCTCTTCTTCGCCATAGATCTCATTCGTTGTAAATTTTCAATTCATCCCCGACACTTATCATGCTCGGATTCCGCAAATTATTCCACCTTGCGATATTGGCAATGGTCGTGCCGTACAATGTGGCGATATCCGATATGGTATCCCCGCGCCTGACCGTATAAATCTGGAATCCGTCCGAACCGGAACCGCCCCCCGGAACCTTCAAGCTTTGTCCGGGATAAATGTAGCTTCTGCGGCCCAGATTATTCATCCGCCGCAAAGTCGAAACACTGGTCCCGAAGCTGCTGGCGATATCCCAGAGCGAATCTCCCTTTCGAACAACATATTTCCCATCGTTCCCTGATTTTTTATTATTGCCGCGGCTCTCGCCGGCATACGATTGACCTTCACCGGCAATTCGAAGATTCTGCCCGACATAAATTCGCGCGTCCCGACCGAGTCCGTTCAAATCCCTGATCTTATCAGCCGAAATTCCGAACGCTCTGGCAATATCCCAGACGGTGTCACCGGATCGAACCACGTAAAGATTCCCATCCGCCTTGTACTCCCGCTTGGAAGAACTTTCGCTGTAGCCGTTATCATTGGGAACCGGAACCACCAGAGTCTTCCCGGCATAAATCTTGGAGCGGCTGCTTAAATTGTTGGCGCTGAGAATTGCATACTGCGATACCCCGTACTTGGAAGCAATGGTCGAAACCGTTTCGCCCCGCTGGATTTTATGCTGCACCCACGATGTTTGTTTCGACGACGGCATATTATCATAGGCGGCAAGGAATCTGGTACTGCTTCCTTTCGGAATCCTGAGAGTATATTTGCTTATACCGGGAGGAGTGAACTGACGGAGCAGTTCGGGATTAAGCTCCTTTAGCTCATCCACACTGCATTTCAGCTCCCTGGCGACAATATTCAAATCGAGACATTTATCGACAGTGACTTCGTCGTACACCCATTCCGGCTCGTACTCAATATTGTCGAATCCGAATTTTCCGGGATCCTTCGAAATAATCGTCGCCGCCATAAAGAACGGCACGTAATCCATGGTCTGCTTCTTCAGGCGCATCTTCCAGAAGTCCGTTGTCTTCTGCTTCCTGATCGTGCCGCGGACTCTCCCCGGCCCTCCATTATATGCCGCCATGGCCAGTTCCCAGGAGCCGAATTCATTGTACAGGTCCTTCAAAAACCTCGCGGCCGAATGGGTGGCTTTGACCGGATCCTTCCGTTCGTCATACCACCAGTTTCTGTCGAGACTGTACAGTCTTCCGGTCGAGGCAATAAACTGCCAGAGGCCCATGGCCCGCGCCCAGGAATAAGCCTTGGGATTGTACCCCGATTCCACCAGGGCCAGATACTTGATATCCGATGGAATTCCATGCTCCGCAAATACCTTGTCAATCATCGGAATGTACTTGGTCGAACGCGAAAGATACTTTTCGAAGGCGTCGCGCGCGACCGTCTGATAATAGAGGATACAATTCTTGACCCGCTCGTTCATTACGATCGGAACATTGTAAGATACCTTTTCTTCGGCGTATTCTTCCAGTCGCCGGAATTCGGTGCTGTCTACTCGCAGGCTGTTGACTTCGGCAAAATGATCGATCAGGGCCTCGGCGGAAATATCCTCCGGAAGCCGCCCCAGCGAGACCAGCGTTATTTTGTAATTCGCGACTATTTCCGAAAGGATGCGATTATACTGGACCCCTTCTTCGGTCAGAGTATCCCCTTCGGTTTCGATATCGATATCTCCGAGAATCGCCAGCGACTTTTCGAAATAGTATTCGGCCTCCTCCCAGATCGTCTCGCTGTTGGCCAGAACCCCCATCAGGCAATATTCATGTGCGAGATTCAACTGACGCCAGACATAATCATCAACCGCAACCAGAGTATCCTCCAGTTGCTCGTCCACGGCGTCGCCGTTGACGGGAAGCTGTCCGACCGGATCGAAAACGATTTCACCGTCGGGAGTTACCCCGGTGGAATCACTATTGTCATCCTGGTACTGCGAGGAATTCCGTTCATGCGCGGTGAAGACAGCGTTTGATGTCTTCTCTTCGTCAGATTTCTTCAGGTTAGGGTTGGTGCACGAAAAAACGAGGCTGCAGACCAGCAGCATACTCAAGCTGAAAAACAATCCCTGTTTCATTATAAGCCGATACCCTTATTATAAATGATTATTTTCAATATATATACTTATCGGTAAGCGTCACCTCAACTTTACGATAAAACCGCTCTAACTTATTGCCATATATACTAAAAACAAAATCGAGCTGTCAAGGCAATATTGGCGGCCCGCCATACTTTACTGTTTCAAAATGACGCAGAATTTCCTCCGAATTCTTAAAAAATACGATATTTTTCATACCCCGAAACCAGGTTAGCTGCCTTTTGGCAAACCTCCTGCTATTCTGTTTTATCAGATTTATGGCCTCCGAAAGGCCCAATTCACCGTCAAAATGCCTAATCAGCTCGCTGTAGCCGATTACATTGACCCTCTCGACCGCCTCTTTTTTGCCGTTTTTTATTATACCCTTAACCTCCGCCGGAAGTCCCATTTCCATCATTTTATCGACCCTCTTATTTATCCGGTCGTAGAGCTCCTCCCGCGGAAGCACCAGGCACATTAAATCGTAAGCGAAATTCCCCCCTACGCTATTTGCCGAAGCCATAATTTCGGATTTCGATTTACCGGTAATCTCATAAATCTCTAGAGCCCGGATTATTTTTTTGATATTGTGAGGATGAGTCTTGGCCGCCTCCAGCGGATCGATTTTTTCCAGCCTTTCAAATAACGCCTGCGGACCGATTGTAATGGCCTCCTCTTCGAGCCTTTCCCGTATTTTCAAATCGTCATCCGGTATCTCGGCTATCCCCTCCACCAGCGACTTTACATAAAGACCGGTCCCGCCGCAGATAAAGGGGATTTTTCCAGTCCCAAAACATGCCTTTATTATTTCGAGAGCATCTTCGACAAAATCGAACGCCGTATAGCGTTCTCCCGGCTCCACGAAATCGACCAGCCGAATATCATTTTTTTCAATTTCTTCGGGCGTCGGCTTATCTGTCCCGATATTGAGATACTTATAAATTTGCCGTGAATCTGCCGAAATGATGACAATCTCCGGATACTTCTCCTTCAGGAGAAAGGACATTGCCGTCTTCCCGGAAGCGGTCGGCCCTACCAGGACCGGAATCAACCTC
>JBFZFV010000109.1:0-20408 GCA_041306185.1 Candidatus Zixiibacteriota bacterium | reverse complement strand
GAGTTCAGACGTGTGCTCTTCCGATCTCCTTTCACCATAGCCGGAGACAGGGTTTCCGCTTATTTGGCACAATGGACTAAGGACTATCCGACCGACGTATCCGAATCCGAAAACCATGATTCTATCCTGCCCATGGAATTTATCCTTTCACAAAACTACCCCAATCCTTTCAATCCGACGACGACTATCAATTTCAGTCTGCCGCAGCGTTCGCAAGTGGAGCTGGAGATTTTCAATATTCTGGGCCAGAAAGTGACAATCCTCCATAAAGGCGAATTGGCGGCGGGGCATTATCAGGCGACCTGGGACGGTACCGATGGCAAAGGCAATAATGTCTCCACCGGCATTTATCTCTATCGCCTCAAGGCCGGGGATTTCGTGCAAACCAGAAAAATGCTGCTTTTGAAGTAAAATGCTGCTTTGAAATTAAAGGACTCAATCGCAAAGGGCCGGATCTTCCGGCCCTTACTATTTGGCACTAAAATAGACAGATAATTGCTATTCCCGGGTTTTAAACGGCAATCTAGTCACGGCGCGGGCGAGGTGGTCGGGGGCCAAATGCGCATAAATCATGGTGGTCTCGACATCGGAATGGCCCATCAATTTGCCGACCGTGGGAAGGTCCACGCCCTGCATCACTAAATGACTGGCAAAGGTATGGCGAAGAGTATGAAGCTTGGTAAGGCCTTTTAAACCAGCTTGTTTGGCTATCTGAATTAGTTTCTCTCTTAGCTTGGTCCTGAGCTTCCCTCCTGTTTTTGGATCCGAGAAGACAAAATTACTCTTGTGCCCCTTGTCATTTTCCTTTTTCAGATTTGTTAAGAGGTCATACATTGGCTGGCTGATGGGAATCTCCCTTTCCCCGGTCTTGGGCTGCCAGAATTCCTTGCGTCTTATCCTGATCTTCTTCCTCTTGAAGTCTATGTCTGCCCATTCCAGATTCTCAAGCTCGGCTTTCCTCATCCCGGTATTCAGAAAAGTGAAATAAACGGGGTAGAATTCCTTTGGAGTCGCCTTAAGGAGCCTCTCGGTATCTTCTATCGAGAGAAATTCCAATTGAATCGTATCGGTTACCCTTAGCCGTTTCACCTGCACCGTAGGATTATCTTTGAGATATCCCCATTTAATAGCCAGATTGAAAAGGGCTCTCAGGGTATCAATCTCGAAGTTGATGGTATGAGCCTTGGCCCCCTTGCGGGTATGTTCTTTTAGATCTGATTCTGATTTAACTTCTGAGCCATTCGGATTAATCCATGAATCCTTACGATAGACTTTATACCGTTCTATCAGTTCCGGGGTGACCTCAGATATGAAGGTGATATGGTCATTCTCCTTAAGGAAGGCTCTGAAATGGTCTATAACGGCACTGTAGCGCCTGGTAGTAGCATTTCTATGATTTACCCGGGAATAATCCTGAAACTGGCCAAAGAATTTATCGAGGGAAATATCATTCTTAGAAAAGCCGAACTCCTCCCGAGCTGATTTTATCTCAGCATCCTTAAGAGCAAGCTCGGCGATTTTCTTTGATGTCCCGACCCGTTTGCGAATACGCCGATTCTTGACCCGGATATCAAGATACCAGATTTTGCCTCTTTTGTAGATATTTCCCATATCGACAACTCAGGATAATTGTGGTCACAATATGGTCACAGGGACCTTTCACCCCTAATATCGGATATTATAATCAGTTGTCAAGTATAAAGTTATGAAAATAAAGGAAAATAAAGCGGAGAGGCTGGGATTCGAACCCAGGAGGGGCTTTTGACCCCTACACACTTTCCAGGCGTGCTCCTTCGGCCAACTCGGACACCTCTCCGTTCACGAACCTATAGAGCCCGGCGCGAAACCGGAATCGTCAATTTACCAAATTTGGGCCTTTTGGCAAGCCCTTTTCTTTTCACCCCACAAACTGCTCGGCGTCGTTGAAAAACCTCCGGATCGCCATTTCTCCCGATAGCAAAGCCGTGATGGTAACCGCGCTCAACAGCATGTAAGAAACGATAATCTGAATCAAAACCGCCTTCAGCGGCGACGCCCCCGCCAGGATCATCCCGGTCATGGCCCCCGGTAAAGCCACGATCCCGACCGTCTTCAGATAATTGAGAATCGAAATCATCCCGGCCTTAACCGCATTTCGATAAAGGCGGCGGGTCGATTCCTGCCAGTTTTTACCGAGGCTAAGCGCCGTTTCGACCTCGAGCCGGTTGGCTTTCAAATCCGACCCAATCCGGTCAAGAGTCACTGCCGAAGCGTTCATGGAATTGGAAATCAGCATCCCTGCCAGCGGGATAATATAGCGGGCTTCGATCGTGATAATCCCCAGCACGATCATCAGCGCCAGGGTGACCAGCGACCCGGTCGACATCGAAATCAAAGCGATGCGGAATCCGTTCTTATTGTGACGGTCCTGCTGCCCGGCGGTGTACGCTCCGACTACGGTCATTACAACCACTGCCAGAATTATCAACCAGAGCGATTCGGAATTGAAAATGAATTCCAGGGCATAGCCGACTGCGATTAGTTGCACGAACGAACGAATCGTGCCGACAATCATTTCTTTTTCGGTCGGAATTTTCTTGATGCGCGCAATAACGATTGCCAGTGCCACCAGCACCAGCCCGATTAACGCCTGATAATATCCCAGTTCGATCATGACAACTCGTTGTTTATGTATTTCCGTCCCAGTTCGGTCGATGGCTCGGTCAGCACCTGTTCGGTCTGGCCCGATTCAATCAGCTTTCCCTGCACCAGAAGCAAGGTTTCTCCTCCAAGCCTCCTGGCCTGATCGGGATTATGCGTGACCATTATCGCGGTCAGGCAGAGTTCCTGTGACAATTTCAATATCAGCTGTTCGATTTTCCGCGACGAGGTGGGATCGAGCGCCGAAGTCGGTTCATCCAGCAGGAATATTTCCGGCTCCTGGAATAGAGATCTGGCAATCGCAACTCGCTGCTTCTCTCCCATTGATAATCCCGACACCTCTTTGTCCGCCATATCCGGCTTTAGTCCGGCTCGTTCCAGGTGGAATTCGATATTATTGGCATACTTATCCGGACAGCAATAATTGAGGTTGTCCCTTACCGACCCTTCAAAGAGGTACGGCTCCTGGAAGAGCATGGCGATTTTCTTGCGAAGACCGGTCGGAGGATATTCTCGCAGCGGCTTATCGCGATAGAATATTTCTCCGGAGGTCGGTTCATCCAGACGATTTAGTAATCGTAAAAACGAGGTCTTCCCCGCTCCCGACGGTCCTACCAGATTGTAAACGGTCCCGGTATGGAAGGAAAAATCGATGGAATCCACCGTGGTCAGTTCCGTGCCTTTTTTGCGGATGGTGCGACTGACCGCGCGGGCTTCCAGAACTTTCACATTACCGCACGACATGTTACCCGGAGCCTTTCTAGGATTTATCGTCGTCGAAATAGAGATGGCGGTCGATCAGCTTGACATATTCCGACCAGCCCGATTCGGTCTTTTCGCGAATCCGCTCCACCGCGCCCATCTTGGAATCGATTTCGTCGGCATAGTGCAGAATGAAGGCTTCGGCGATTTGCGGAACAATCGGCGCTCCGAATTCCAGTTCGCCGTGATGAGAAAGAATCAAATGGCGGAGTTTCATCAGGATTTTGGGAGGGAAATTTTCTATCTCTTCGGCCTTCTTCGCGACCAGGTGGTCGGCCCAGTTGATATGCCCGACCAGCCGCCCTTCATCGGAATAATCGATAAAGGCCCCGATGGAATACTGCGACATTTTCCCCATGTCATGAAACAGCCCTCCGAAAATGAGGATATCCCGGTCAAGGAAATCGTACCTCCTGGCCAGGTCGAGGCAGATTTCGGTGACATTAAGCGAATGCTCCGCCAGTCCGCCGATATAAGCATGATGCCAGAGCTTGCCTGCGGCCGCTTTGGCGTATCCATCCAAAAACGACTCATCGCTCCAGAAAGACTGCGCCAGCTGTTTGATATATCCGTTTTCGATGCGGTCGGTTATGGCCAGGACCCGCGATTTCAATTCCTCGGTGGAAAACTGCGATGAAGCCAAAAGGTCGGCGAGGTTGTATTCATCTTCCTTGGCCGGACGCATTTTGGCTACCTTTAACTGCGGCTTCCCGCGATATTCCTGGACTTCCCCTTTGACCTTAACCACCATGCCGGGTTGAAGGTCCTCGATGGCGCTCCGATCCGGATCCCACCAGACTCCGGCGATTCTTCCCGAGGAATCTCCGAATTCCAGACTGAGAAACTGCTTGTCGCTGAATTCCTTGACATCCTTTCGCCGGACGACCAGAAAAACGGTCACCGCTTCAAAAGGAATAAAATCGACAATTCTGGGTGTTTCTTCCGACATAACCTGATAGCAAGATATAAAAAGGAGCGCCCCGGGTAAAGGGATTTTTACTGGCAACCGGTGTGTATAAGATATATATTCGAAACGGCTATGAAGATATTGAATCGCTATATATTACGAGAACACATTCCCCCGTTTATCTTTTCCTTTTTGGTTATTACTTTCATTCTGATTCTTGAGATAATCCCGCGAATAGTGGAAATGGTAATCGACAAGGATATTTCTGTCTGGATAGTCCTGGAATTGATTTTTTTGAACTTGGCCTGGATGATCGCCCTTTCGGTCCCGATGGGAGTTTTGGTCGCGACTTTGCTAACTTTCGGAAGAATGACTTCGGATTCCGAAATTACGGCGATTAAGACTTCCGGAGTCAACCTAATGCGGGTTTTGACGCCGCTTTTGATTGCGGCCGGGATATTGACGGTTTTGATGATTGAATTTTCGGATAAAGTCCTTCCGGAATTGAATCACCGTGCCCGGTTGTTAAGCGGGGATATCCGCTCGATGCGGCCGACCCTCTCCTTCCGTGAAGGGGTTTTTATAACCGATATCGAAGGATATATCATATTAATGGATAAGATCAATCATACGACCTCCGAGGTCGAAGGCATCCGCATATCCGAAACCAAAGATCCCAATAACCCCAGGATCATAATCGCCAAATCGGGGTTGATGAAATTCATCGATAACGGCCAGACGGTACAACTTACTCTGTACAACGGCGAAATGCATATGCTCGACAGCCGTAATCCCGAAAATTATCAGAAAATAGACTTCAACGAACATGTCATATATATCGGGGGAGTTGGCTCGGAGTTGAAACGAACCGAAACCAGTTTCCGCAGCGATCGAGAGATGAACATCAACCAGATGCAGGAAACCGTCGACAAAGCCTATACCGCCGTAGAGCCGTTTCGAGAGAGGATGACAAATTCGGTGCATAATGTCATGGCCGCGCTATTCGCAGATACTCTTACCGCCGCGGAAGACAGCACGAAGTCCGTGATTGAATTATTGAAAGCAATGAGGATAGAAAGTAATGGCCTGCTGCGCAAACTCCAGCGGGAAGGAAATCAAATTAAAGAGCAGCATAAAGTCGCCAATAAGTACACCATAGAAATATACAAAAAGTATTCGATTCCGGCGGCATCGTTTGCCTTCGTGCTCATCGGCGCCCCGCTGGGAATTCTTTCCCGTCGCGGCGGAATGGGCATATCCATATCGATTTCGCTTTTAATCTTCACCTTCTATTGGGCGTCTTTGATCGGAGGGGAAGACCTGTCCGACCGGGGTATGCTCTCTCCGTTTTGGGGGATGTGGACCGCCAACCTGTCGATCGGCGGGATGGGGCTGTACCTCCTCGTCAAGGTGATAACCGAAAAGCCGTTGTTTAATTTCTTCAGGAAATAGGCGATATGATAAAAGTCCTCGACCGCTATTTATTGCGTTACTTTATCGCATCGCTGTTAATGATTAGTATCGGTATCGGTATCCTTATTGTCGCAATCAATATGGTCGAGGAGCTTCGCAGTTTTATCGATCATGAAGTCGCCTTAATGGATATCGCAATATATTATGTCTATTTCGCCGGCTGGGTGATTAAGTCGTTTCTCCCGGTCTTCGTTTTATTGGCGGCGCTGACTTCAATCGGAATTCTCGCCCGACGCCTGGAAATCCTGGCCATGAAGTCCAATGGGATATCATTGTATCGTATCGCCGCTCCATTGCTGTTATTCACCTTTATTTTGAGCGTCGCCCATATATATTTCAATGAAGTTATCTTTCCTCCCGGAAACAAGAAACGGGTGGAAATGAAGGAATACACCATTAAGAAGCGTTCCCGCGCCGACCAGCTTCGAGCCAACGATTTGTACCGTCAGGTAAATCCCAGTCTTTTCTTCGTGATCCGGTCGTACGACATTCCCAAGCGTGAGGGAAAGCAAATCAAGATTTATCGATCCGAGGAAGGACGTCTGGCCGAATTGATTACCGCGGACAAAATCGTGTATACCTCCCGGAATTGGATGCTTTATAACGGGGTTCGGAGGACCTTCGAGGATACCACCGAACAATACAGCACTTTCGATTCCCTTTCGGCGGCCTTCATCGAGGACAAGCCCAGCGATTTCGAAAGGCCTTTGGGGCATCCCGAAGATATGGGCTACGAGGAACTGCAAAACTATATCGAAGTCATGAAACGAACCGGGGGACCATACGTTCGTGAACTGGTCGATCTGAAATTCAAGTTTTCGTATCCTTTCATTTCGTTTATCGTGATATTCATCTGCGTTCCGCTGGCCTCGAATCCCAAGCGAGGGGGTATCGCGTTTTCGATCGCATTCGGAGCCGGAGTAGCCCTGTTATATTTCGTCAGCTTTAAAGTCGTACAATCCCTGGGGTACAGCGAAAAACTGTCGCCGGATATGGCCGCCTGGCTGATTAACGGAGCGTTCCTTCTGATCGGATTTACAATAATGTGGCGGGCCCCAAAATAGTTATTCCTCGATGGGAATATACTCCCTTTCCCGATACAGCATAACTTCACCCGGCTGAATTTCTTCAATATCGAAATTCAAAGAATTCGCAACCACCTTGTAAATCGCGGTATCTCCGGCAATAAACCGGATGTTTTGCACTTGCCTTGATATCGGAATGTTGAATAAAGCAAAGACGGGCTGACGATATGTGAAATCTGCGCCGGATGATTCCCTGATACTCGGCATTAATTTGACGACAACATCGCTGTTTTCAAGATTGTACGAAACATCCAGATTGTTATCCTGACCAAAGTAAAAGCGATTCGAAAATATCGACAGGTTCAACGCCTTGACATCTCCCTCCTTTGAATAATCGGCCTTATACTTAAAGAGATACCCGCGTTTTCTGAGAATGACATCGTTATATATTTCAAAATAGGAACGGTCATCGTAGATTCCTCTAACGGCAAGGGTTTCGGCTGTATCCGGGCGAATAATTTCGGGCCATAATAATCGTTCGCTTGAAAATTCGTCGTCATAATCCCTTTTCAATCTCGCGAACAACAACGATACCGAATCCGGGGCCACGCGGAAATTTACCAGTTTTTGCTCGACACACCGTGCCGCGACCTGAAAGCTCGAATCGTAAGCGACTCCGTTCAGGACCGCTTCATAAAAACCCGCGGGGATGCTGTCGCAGAAAAATCTCCCCTTGAACATCCGCCGGATATATATCGGAAGAATGTTTTCATCCTTACGCAGGGCGGTATCACCTTCGATTTTCAGCAACGGGGTGAGAATTACCGAACCGGTTATTTCCGCTTCATCGAGCGGAGGATAGATTGCTCCGGCAACAAAGCCATAATGCGGGGTTTCATCGGCGGCAGATATCAATGATAACAGCAGTATGAATAATATGAACGATATGCGGCCGAATTTCCGGATATTCCTGTTCGCCTTCATGCGACTCATGCAAATAGAAAATAAATGAGCCTGTTATCAGGTCCCCATTTCCCAGGAAGCGAGATACTTTTTCTGCTCCGGAGTAAGTCGATCGATTGAAATCCCCATGGATTTCAATTTCAACCGGGCGATTTCGTTGTCGAGTTTTTCCGGCACGGTATAGACGCGATTATCGAGTTTCTCGTAGTTGCGGGTAATATATTCGGCAGCCAGGGCCTGGTTGGCAAACGACATATCCATCACCATGGCCGGGTGCCCTTCGGCGGCCGCCAGGTTTATCAAACGGCCCTCACCGAGGATATTAACCCGTTTACCGTTTTTTAAAGTGAATTCATCGACGTAATCCCTGACGCGGCGTTTCTTCGACTTTTTCTTCTCGAGCGTCGCCAGGTCGAGTTCGACATTGAAATGCCCCGAATTGCAGACTATCGCTCCGTTCTTCATCTTTTCGAAATGCTCCATCCGGACGACATTAATATCACCGGTCAGAGTGACGAAAACATCACCGATACGAACCGCTTGAGCCATCGGCATGACCTGGAAACCATCCATCGCCGCTTCGATTCCCTTCACCGGATCAACCTCGGTGACGATAACATTGGCTCCCATTCCCTTGGCCCGTACCGCAAACCCCCGTCCGCACCATCCGTACCCAGCAACTACCACATTCGAACCGGCCAGGAGATGATTTGTGGCACGCAAAATACCGTCGATGGTCGACTGTCCCGTACCGTAACGATTATCGAAGAAATGTTTGGTTTTGGAATCGTTCACGGCGACGATGGGAAACTGCAAGGCGCCGTCTTTGGCCATGGCGTTAAGGCGAATCACCCCGGTGGTGGTCTCTTCGGTCCCTGCGATTATTTCCGGAAGAAGCTCTTTCCGCCCGGAATGGAGCGTCGACACCAGATCGGCACCGTCATCCATGGTTATTTGCGGATGCATATCGAGCACCGAATTTATATGCTGATAATACACCTTATTGTTTTCGCCCCGAATTGCAAATACCGGAATGCCGTAATCCTGCACCAGCGATGCGGCCACGTCATCCTGGGTGGATAAAGGATTGGAAGCACACAGGGCGGCGTCGGCACCTCCGGCCTTCAGGGTTATCATTAAATTCGCCGTTTCGGTCGTGACATGCAGACAGCAGGCCAGGGTTACCCCTTTCAACGGTTTATCTTTCCTAAATCTTTCCCGGATCAGTCGTAGAACCGGCATATTCTGTTCGGCCCATTCGATCCGCAGTTTCCCTTTCGCAGCCAGCTTCATGTCGGCAACATCATGCTTAATATTTCTCATATCATACATCCTTGAGTATTTCGTCGACTTTGTCGGTCTTTTCCCAGCTGAATTCCGGTTCCGTCCGGCCGAAGTGACCGTACGCAGCCGTTTTCAGATAAATCGGCCGCCTTAAATCCAGCGTATCGATGATTCCTTTCGGGGTAAGATCGAAGTGCTTTTTCACTATATTTACCAATTGCACATTGGTAACTTTGCATGTACCGTCGGTGAATATCATAATCGACACCGGCTCGGCAACCCCGATCGCGTACGCGACCTGAATAGTGCATTTCTCGGCCAGTCCAGCCGCCACGATATTTTTCGCGATGTAGCGGCACATGTATGAGGCCGAACGGTCGACCTTGGTCGGATCTTTTCCGGAAAACGCTCCCCCCCCATGCGTGGCCATGCCGCCATAGGTGTCGACAATGATCTTACGTCCGGTCATACCGGTATCGGACTGCGGACCGCCAATTACAAATTTACCTGTCGGGTTGATAAAAAAGCGTGTCTTCTTATCTATCATTTCCCCCGGAACGACCGGACGAATGATGTTTTCGATTATCTGCTGCCGGGCTTCTTCCGTGATTTTCTTCTTTGATTCATCGAGGATATCTTCACTGTGCTGAGCGGAGACCACGACAGCGTCAACCCTTTTCGGTTTCCCTTCCAAATATTCTATGGTCACCTGAGATTTTCCATCCGGGCCCAGGAACGGCAGGACACGGTTTTTGCGGACATGAGCAAGCCTGCGGGTCAATTTATGGGCCAGCATGATTGGCATCGGCATCAGTTCTTCGGTCTCTCGGCAGGCATAACCGGTCATCAACCCCTGGTCACCGGCTCCGCCGATATCGACCCCCTGTGCGATATCCGGAGACTGTGATCCGATCGCGTTCAGGATTGCCAGAGATTTGTATTCGAATCCGAACTGGGGATTGACATAGCCGATATCGCGCACGAGATTCCTTACCAACTTCGGAATATCTACATAACCAATTGTACTGATTTCACCCCCGACAATGGCAAGCCCGATGGTCACGAAACATTCGCAGGCCACGCGCCCTTTGGGGTCCTGGCGAAGGACTTCGTCAAGAACGGCATCGGAGATTTGGTCGCAGACTTTATCGGGATGCCCCTCAGTCACCGATTCGGAAGTAAAAAGATAGCTTTTTTCTGTCATATGCTCCCCTCAATAGAAATAAAAGGAAATCAACAAATTTCAGAAGAATCTCCGGCATTCAGTTTATCGGACCGTCCGCAAATCCTTGCTCGTTCGCCGATCAGTGACTCATCGAGCAGGGCTTGTTCCACAACCGCGTCGCGCGAAATAATGGAATTACGGATTATCGATCTCTGAACAACGGCATCGTGCATGATGGTCACGTGCGGCCCGATAATGGAATCTTCGACACGAGCCGACGGATCAATATAAACCGGGGGAATGATAATCGAGCCCGGGTAATCGGCAACTTCACTGCAATGGTCCAATAGGTCGCGGTTGGTCGCCAGCATTGTTTCCTTTTTCCCGCAGTCGTACCAACCTTCCACTTCAAACGGGCGAAACGTGTTCCCGTTGCGGACCATTATATCGAGCGCATCCGTTAATTGAATTTCCCCCCTGGTGGTCTTTCCGGAATCAATCAGTTTCTCGACATGTTTGCGGAGAATATTGGAATCTTCGAAATAATACAGGCCGATTATGGCCAGGTCCGACCGGGGATTGGCCGGTTTTTCTTCAAATTCCACGATACGGTTATTTTGGATAACCGCGATTCCGAACCTGCGGGGATCCCGGACCCGTTTCAGCCCGATGGCATCCCCTTCGGTGATAAAATCGGCGAAATTGGTTCGGGCTATGGTATCCCCAAGAACAATCAGGAGCCGCCCCGGGTCTATAACATCCAGACCGACCTTAATAGCGAATCCAAGACCCAATAGGTCTTTCTGTTCCACGAAAGTGGCCTTGAAACTGTATCGCTGCCGGACAAACTGGACAATCTGGTCCCCCAAATAGCCGATAACGAATACCATCTCCGTCGGCTCCAGCTCAGCCAGAGGATCCACCACATGGGCCAGCATCTCTTTCCCCGCCACCGGCAAAAGGGGCTTGGGAATGGTATAAGTATGTGGCCGGAGCCGAGTTCCGACTCCCGCAACCGGTATAATTATTTTTAAATCTGAAGGCATAATTTTATGTCAGACAATATATAAGAATCCCCCCTTAAATCCAGTCAAAAGTTAAAAATATGAGAATGAAAATATTTAAGGGAAAATTGACGTCAGGGTGGATTCGCAAAACTAAATCACTTTAAGAACTATGAGTTGTCTTTTGCCATGTAATCCATATTATAAATTATGTTTTTGGTCAAGAAATTCTCATGTCTTTTGATCCTGGTATTATTAATCGGAGTTATTTACGAAACCGCTTATCCTCAGGAAATGGAAAATATCCCAAGTTTTAATGGCAATATATTTCCTGTATCTATAAATGATTCGGTCTTTTACAACTACAAATTCCAATTCCGAAATTGTGTTATCGATTCGATCAAATTTAGTTCTCAATCCTATGAATTGAATAATATCATTTTTCTTGACACTGCTCGACAGTTTCTCGATTCCAGCAAGGTGCTTTTGAATCCATTGGGCCGCGATGTTCTTCGAGGATATTTGTATATTATTTTGCCGGAAGAAATAATCGATTTTTGGCGGATAGATTTAGAAGCATTTTATACAAAAAATGACAATCAAACCGGTAAGTTGTCGAGATGGGAATATATTGCCCCAATTCATGTTGGATTGGGTATGGAGTTATGGTTTCCTGCAGCAGGTTACTATAGTTCGAAGTCCCCTGGGATTAAGAATAAACAAGGCCTTCTATTGGGATGGGGTTTATCTGCCGGAGTTTCAACTCCCAATAGTACCTACGAAATCTCATCTTCATTTGAAGGAAATCCAAAAAATGGTTATTATTTCAATGAAGCATTAAAACTTAGATATATAAAGAATGTGTCAGGCAGGTTCTTACCTTACACTTCCTTCTTACTCTCTTTAAAGAACACTAAAATAAAACTCGGCGATTATTCTAGTGCCAGATGGGGATTTGATTTCGGGGCACAATTTGAAAATGATTATGAAAAGCTTGAATACTATTACTCAACCACGCATGGCGGTTATCATACAGTGTCATTGTATTTGAAATCATATAATTCGAATTATTCATCTATCGGGACTCGCTACCGGATTTATTTCCATGAAAGTGTATGGGCCATTAGAATTTCTCTTATTGTTGAGGGGGTTGGCCTGGAACTCGAAGGAAGCGCAAATGATCCGCATCTGATTCGACCTTATAATCGGCCGAAGAATCAATATAGTCTATCTAAAGTGGGTCAGATTAGTACTCTTGCAGCTCTTGCACTGGCAGTATATTTGATTTTCTAACACGTGGCAGAAGGAGGAATTATTCTTTGTGACTAAAACAGCGATCTGATCGACCCGCCCCACCAGTCGAAAACCAGAAACTGAATCCGCCCGATTAAAAGCGAAATGCGCCCCATTACTGTGTATCCGAAATGCGCCCCAAAGGCGATCATGATAAACCAGATACCGACCCGCGCCGTCCCTCCAAGAAATCCCTTATGCTCTTTCGAAAAATAAAAATACACGAGAGTCGTGATAACACCGACGACCACCAGCACCTGGAGAACCGTCGCGGCGAATCCTCCCCGATCCGCAAATGAAATCATGGTCGCCGCCGATTGTTTCAACACCAGCCCGTGGAGGTTGCTTATCAGGTAAATCCCCGCCGTACTCCCCATCACGAAGGCCAGCGAAACCCGGCTCACCCAGGTATAGTTGCGCGATAATCGCGCGAACATCAGGATACCCAATATCCCCGGAAACACGAGGTACCACTTGCCGTCGACAAACATCGGGTCGATTAACTGCTGGATAATCACCGTATGCCAGATTAAACCGGCATAATATCCTGCGGACAAACCGGCGAAAACATGTTCCGAAAATTTATAGAATTTATTGTCACGGTACATGAACGAAAAAAGCGACAGGATCAAGTACGCCCGCAGCCAGATTTGAAAATGTTCCCAGAAAGTCATGGCATTAATCCCTTTTCGTTCCGATTCTCGATTTCGGCGCAGACATCACGAACATCCCGATATTCCCGATTATAACCAGGAAAATAATCGTGAAATGAGCCATCGACTGAGCATCCATTCCCCGCATGGCCATGTCTTCATGGTTAATCAGGCGTTCGTATTCGGCGGCCCCTTTCATTCCTCCCAGTAAACCGGTCATTTGTCCCGATTCCACGAAAGCGTACATTTTCGGAGCGCTGACCGCGGTTACTCCGGCTCCGACCGGAATTCCATACTGGGCGTTGACGATGGAAATCCAGTAATCGACCGTGGCGTTATCCGCGACTACATAAATAAAACTGATATCGCGGTAATTTTTCACTTTTAGCATCAGGGGTAATTCCGATAACGGAGTTCCCGTCCAGTCGGTCGGGAAAATCGATTCGATCGACGACGCCATCCCCTGCATCACCGCCACATAATTGGCTTTATAACCCAGGTTGACATAATCGACGCCGTACACTTTGTTGAATTCCATTGCGATTTCTCGCGTGGTATTTTCCGCCATGGTCGGTCCGCCCAGCGGGATATTGGAAAGTGTGACGATTTGCATATCTTTGGAAAACATATGACGCAGCGCCGCTTTCGACATCGGTTCCGTTTCGGCACGAGCCGAGGGGTAATAATCGAACGTTAGCATTATGATCGAACTGTCCGGAAGAGCATCGATGGCGTCGTACAACTGCCGGGCCTCGACCGTTATCTCTACCGGGAACTTGAAGACGAATATGGTCGGGAATAATATCGACAGCGCCATCAGAAAATAAATCCAGCGGCGGTCGATAGTCGCGATTTTATCCCAGATTCCCGGCATCAGTTCTTCCCCATGTAAGTGCGTTCGATGCCGAGGATTATCCGCAGCGACATCGCGGCCCCTCCGAGTGCGGCGCCGATAATAATCCCCCGCTGTACCGAGACATTGAATCCATTCATGACGAACATATTGATGTAATCAGGAAGCTTGTCGCTGAACAATCTTAAGAAAGCCTCGCCCATCGGGACACGCCAGAGCATCACCAGCGTTGCCGTAATTAATAATAATGTCGCCTCGGTATTACGGGCGCGGAAAGCCCGATACGCCGCCGACGCGATATAAAAGGCCAGCATGGCGAACATCGTTTCCATCATGGGTGAATCGACATACTCAAAAAGCCAGTTATAAATCGAACCCTGCCCGTTTCCGAATAATGGGCTCCACGAATTCGGCAGCATGGCCGGTAGTGCCATCACGATCACTGAAACCACCGTCGCGAGCTTGTAGAACCATTCCGAATCTTTCCGGATTACCTTGGCCATATTGACTTTAATGATGGAATGGACTCCCAGGACCAGGGCGAATCCGCCGATAATGGTCATCCACTGCAGGACAACTTCCTGGATATCACCGAGGAAAATCCTGTCGGGATTGAAGAAAAAGCTGACCACCAGCGCCAGGCCGGAAAGAAATGCGGTCAAAAGAGGGACTGTACGTTTCATAAATCCTTAAGGTACATCAAATATCGCTTTAAACCAGTCGCCGTAGCCAAAGGTCATTAAAATCGTCCCAAGCAATATCGCGATAATTATAATCACCTTGATAAAATCCTGACCCTTCAATCCTCCCAGCATGAGCGGCTCATGCGAAAGGTAACTCGATGCCGCGTAAAGCTCCTCCCCCATCAGAGTAAAATCGCAAGCGGCAATGAAAAACGGAAGTTGTTCCGGTCGAGCCGTCCCGGCAATCTGAATCGAACCGGCGGCATTGCCCGTTTCGGCCAGAAGCAGCGATTCGGCGAAAAACGCCCCCATATAAATATTGGCGGCGGGTCTATCCCGCATCATCATTCCGTTTACGGTCGCCGTAAAGGCGAACTGTTCCCCGGCAACATACCGAACCATTTCCTCATTATATGCGTCTTTTCTTCCGGCTTCGACATAGGCCTGTTCAACCACTTCCTGACAGGCCGCCAGGACCACCGGATAGCGGGTCGGGACCATCAAGGGAGCGTCGTATTGCGCCACCACCGAAGCCACCCTTCCCAAAATAGAAATCCCGGCAATCGTTTCGATATCTTCGACATCTCCGATTCCCGGGACAAATAATACCGGTTTCCCCATTTCGGTGGCCCGTCCGACCGCTTCTTCGATCGCGTCGATTCCGGCGATTTTTCGGACAAAGAGCTTCTTCCCTTTTCGTGCCCACCGGGTATAGAGGAGGATGGCAGCCGAAAAGACTATGATTTCCACCACGACCGTCAGGCGGTCCTTGATGAAAACCTGTCCGCCCCAATCCTGCGCAAAGGCGCTGGGGACAAAAACGATAAAAATGAATCCGATGATTGCAGTGAGGGTGGCAACTCTCGGGGTCGGAATCCGCGTTTGTCTCATCTCGACCTAAAAGATAACTATTTCAGTCAGGTTGTCAACCAACTTAATCTACGTTTTAAAGAAAATTAAGATTCGTTTATCCCATCCTCATATTATCAATCAATCTTACCCCATGAACCTTCACGGCCAGGGAGCAGATGGTATTTTTATCGACATTCTTTACGGCCTGCAGCGAATCGAAATCGGTGAAAGCGATGTAATCGACCTCCGCAGTCGGGCAAACCGACTTTATGACCTTTTTCATTTCCTTTATGAGCTCTTGCGTATCTCTGATTTTCTCACTCCGAATCATTTTCTTCGCATGAACCAAAGCGCGGTACAGGCAAACCGCTTCCTTGCGCTGATCCGGATTGAAATACTTGTTCCGGGAACTCATCGCCAGACCATCCTTTTCCCGGACCGTCGGAGCAATTATTATTTTGATCGGGAAATTAAGGTCTTTGACCATTTGTTTCAATACCGCCGCCTGCTGGTAATCTTTCTGCCCGAATACTGCGACATCCGGCCGCGTCATATTGAACAGCTTGGCCACCACTGTTGCAACCCCTTTGAAATGCCCCGGACGGGATTTACCTTCGAGGACTTCGGTAATCTTCTCGATATTCACATGGGTCTGAAAATCGTCCGGGTAAATATCTTCCACCTTCGGAATAAACACGGCATCGGCTCCGGCCTTACGGATTTTGGCAATATCCCCCTTTTCATCACGGGGATATTTCTTGAGGTCTTCATGCGGAGCGAACTGCGCCGGGTTGACGAAAATCGTCACCACCACGAAATCGGATAACTTCCGGGCCTGCTTTATCAGCGACAGATGCCCTTCGTGAAGAAAACCCATAGTCGGGACCAGTCCGACCTTGCCGGTTTTGGCTTTCGCCCGGCAGATTTTCTGCAATTTATCGATCGATCTGATTATTTGCATGATTCGTACGACTAAATATATTCCAGCGTAATTTTGCCGTTTTCAAGACGGGCGTAACTGAAATTTACAAACATATCACCGGTATTGATATATGTCCCATGATCGAATTCCATTTGCTCCGGCACGTGCGTATGCCCTATTAGAATATAATCGTAACCTTTTCGGGCCTTTTCCGAAGCGTATTCGCGGTAATCCTGCAGAAACTTCTGACTTCGTTTACCCGTGTGGGTCCGCGAAGAACTCGACACATATTTCGCCAGCGGAATTCCCCAGTCGGGCGGGACTTTCTGGTACAACCAGATATTGATGCGATTTCGAAGGATTTTCTTGAGGACGCGGTATTTCCAGTCCGACGGCGACAGCCCGTCGCCATGAATCAAAAACAGCCGCTTGCCATCTTCCACCGTTTCGAAATAATCCCGATGAATATTGATCTTGATTTCCCGGCTCAAATACTCTCCCAGCCAAAAATCATGATTGCCGGATATATAATGTATCTCGACCCCTTTTTCGACCAGTTGGGCCAGTCGGAACACCACCTGAAGATGCTCTTTGGGAATAGCATGCTTGTATTCGAACCAGAAATCGAACAGGTCGCCGAGAATAAAGGCTTTGCTGCCGTCCGCTTTTATCATATCGAGCAGGGCATACAGCTTGGACAGCTTTACAGCCTCCCGTTCCGGTTTTTCAGCTCCCAGATGAACATCGGAGAAAAAATAGACCGCCATAGGGAAGAATTATAACGATTAACCTCCCAAAAGGCAATCGGATTAGGAATGCGTTTCAGCCTATGCCCGGGCCAGGATTTTCCGCAGGCTTTCGTAATAAGCCTCAGCCATCCTGGTCAACGGCACGGAAATATAATCGTTGATTCGCAGGGCGTTTCCGCCGACTTCTCCAATGAGCTTGATCGGAATATTGGCTTTCATGAAAGCATCGGTCAGCCGGGCCGCTTCATCCTTATGCACCGACACGATAATCCGCGACTGGGTTTCTCCGAACAAAAGGCAGTCGGGACGGATACGGTCATCCAGTTTGATTATGGCTCCCCGCATATTTTCGCGATCACCGATGCAACATTCCGCCAGAGTTACCGCCAGGCCGCCATCGGCGCAATCATGAGCCGATTTAACGATACCGAGCTTGATGGCTTCACGGAGCGTATCCTGCAGCTTCTTCTCGAACTGCAAATCCAGTTCCGGAACCGGTCCCGTGGTTATGCCGAAGATGGTATGGAGATATTCCGAAGCCCCCAGCTCTTCCTTGTTCTTCCCGAGCAGATAAATCCAGTCGCCGTCATCCTTGAAGGTCATGTTGGTGATATGGTCGATATGGTCGACTATGCCGAGCATCCCGATAGTCGGAGTCGGAAATACCGCCCGTTCGGGGTCCTCATTATAGAAGCTGACATTCCCTCCGGTAACCGGAGTATCGAATACCCGGCAGGCTTCCCCCATACCGGCAATGGCTTCGGCGAAACTGTAATAAATCTTCGGCTTATAGGGATTTCCGAAATTCAGGCAGTTGGTGATCGCCACCGGACGGGCCCCCGCGCAGGTGACATTCCGGGCCGATTCGGCCACCGCCTGCATCGCCCCCAGGCGGGGATTCAAATAGCAGTACCGCCCGTTGCAGTCAGTGCATGATGCAATCGCCTTGTAGGTCTTGCGGATTCTCAGCACCGCCGCATCGGAACCGGGCCCGATTGCCGTATTGGTTCGGACCATCGAATCGTACTGCTCGAACACCCAGGACTTTTCGCAGATATTCGGAGCCGCCAATAGCGTTAAGAGATCGCTGTTCCAGTGACGATTGGTGGGATATTCACTCAAGTTTATTTTCGCCAGCCGGTCGATATGTTCCGGCCTTTCGGTTTCACGGGTGTACACCGGGGTTCCGCCGCCGAGTGCCAGATAATGCGACGGAATTTCAGCCACGGTTTCGCCCTTCAGGCGGACCGTAAAAAGCCCGCTGGAATTTGCTTCGCCGATAATGGTCGAATCCAGTTCCCATTTATCGAAAACTTTTCGGACTTCCGCTTCTTTCCCCTTCTTGACACAAACCAGCATCCGCTCCTGCGATTCGGACAGGAGGATTTCATACGGAGTCATGTTCTTTTCCCGGACCGGGACTTTATCGATATCTATGGCAACGCCGGAATTCCCCTTGAACGACATTTCCGAACAGGAACAGGTAATCCCGGCCGCTCCCATATCCTGGATTCCGACCACCAAATCTTTTTCGATTATTTCAAGAGTCGCTTCCAATAAGAGCTTTTCCGTGAACGGGTCACCAATCTGCACCGAAGAGCGCTTGCTTTCGGATTCATCGGACAATTCAACCGAGGCAAAGGTGGCGCCGTGGATACCGTCACGGCCGGTTTTCGAGCCGACAATCATGACCGGGTTACCATCCCCTTTAATCACCGCCGAAACCATGCTGTCATGCTTAACTATGCCAATGGCCATGGCGTTAATCAGCGGGTTGCCGGTGTAGGCTTCGTCGAAATAGGTTTCCCCGGCTACGGTCGGGACGCCGAAAGAATTTCCATAATCGCCGATTCCCCGCACGACGCCGTCGACAAGATATCTCACCCGGGGATTATCGGGATTGCCAAAACGGAGGGAATCGAGCGATGCGATCGGGCGGGCTCCCATAGTGAAGATATCTCTCAGGATACCCCCCACTCCGGTCGCGGCCCCTTGATATGGCTCCACCGCCGACGGGTGATTATGCGATTCGATTTTGAAAACCACGGCCAAGCCGTCGCCGATATCGATCGCTCCGGCGTTTTCTTCGCCGGCTTTGGCCAGAAGCGCCTCGCCGTCGCGGGGCAGAGTTTTCAGCAGTTTTATGGAATTTTTATAAGAACAATGCTCGGACCACATGACCGAGAATATGCCCAGTTCGGTATAATTCGGTTCCCGCCCCAGGATTTCGATTATTTTTTGATATTCCTCTTCGTTCAGGCCGTGCTCAGCGACCATCTGGGGGGTAACTTTCGGCTGTTCCATCGCCTCCTCCGTTTCTTGAAACAGGGAATATATGCCCCCCGGCAAATTGAGTCAAATGGATTGTTATTCGGGAAGATCGAGCCATCCTTCCTGCCGATAAACATCCGGTATAAACGGGAACTTTTACCCGTCCGGCTCGGCGGGTCGGGCGGGTAAGGCGTTGAGCCGGAGGATAGTATAATGAAATGGGTTTGTTTTTCATAATTGACACACGTTGTGTGTTATCCTTCCAACCGGAGTGTCGTGGCAAAAGAGTCACATTAAGAGACCTCCCCCTAGCCCCCTCCTTTGTAAGGAGGGGGAATAGCGAAACCGAAACGGTTTCGCCCGGGCGAAGTTTGTGGAGGGGCGATGTCATAGTATTCATATAAGGGGGATGATGGGATTCACCACCGAAGTTGTAGTGAAATTGCGAGGGGGGCGAATTGAAACTGGAAAGTCGAGAGTCGAGATTGGAAGGAGGCGTTAAGGGGGGGCGGCGATTTTCACTGAATTAATGAGAATCGGGTCATAATTGGTTAAGAAACCTCCCCCTAACCCCCTCCCTGGTAAGGAGGGGGAATGTCGAAACCGAAACGGTTTCGGTCGGGCATCCGGCATCAGGTCATCCCGCGAGGCGCGGGACGCTTCGCGCCGAATCCTCAATCGCTAAGGACCTGACGCAACTGACAGAGAGCCGGTTGTCGGGTTTCTCACTCGTTCGCGATGCGAACTCGTTCGGAACCGCGACCTACGAATTTCATATATTCTCATCGAGAAAATCCCGGCGGGAGCGCGGAGTTCCCGCTCTACGATTCACTTTTTCTACGCGAGAAAATTCCAGCGGGAGCTGACGGAAATTTCCCGCTTCGACATGAATGTATTTGAGGCAGCATC
>JBFZFV010000108.1:0-28733 GCA_041306185.1 Candidatus Zixiibacteriota bacterium | reverse complement strand
AGGTATCCGGAGCCGGGATGTATGCCGTTATCATGTGATGTTTGCCGATATTCGACAACCCCACATGGAACGACATCCCCCGATTATAGTAATTCTGCGGGTCGCGCGGAACAAACAGGGTTGCAATCAGGCAGTTCATTGCGGGCTGGAGTCTCCGCATTACGGTATAATGGTTTTTCTCCATCGCTTTCAGGTTCGCTCCCGGCATTTCCATAAACGAAATCCCCTGCACCTTGAAACCCCAGCCGAACTGCCGCAGAAAAGAATGGGAAGCAAATTCCACGGCTTCATCGAGGACTTTGCGAATATAGCCTGATGTATCCCGCTGGCATTCCTGATCCAGCACCAAATACAGGGATATCTCCTTTTCGGGAAGATCCTCCGGGCGGGCAAAATAAGGGAGGTCCGCAAACAACTGCGACAGCCCCCGTTTGACCATATTATCCGGAGGTTCCGGCGAATCGGCAAAGTCGTCGGCTCCCGGCAAAGTCACCCAATCGGCCATGGCATCCACTACAATACTATTATGATAAGCGGTTGTTCCGTTTTCCAGGTCCTTAAGGGTCAGGGATATTGCTAGTCCGGAAAGAAGCGGATAGTTAATAAAGTACTCTTTCTTTTTGGCATTTCTATTTCGCTCGTTGAGCGGAATCATTTTCGCCCTTAAATCGATATTGAAAGCATAACGGAAATTTCCCGCATTCACGCTTTGAATAGATTCACGGTCCAATCCCGACAATATGGAATCATCAATCGTATAATCCCATCCCCATTCCCAGAGCAGAAAATCGACATGATTTATAAGACAGCGGCGGAGATTATCCAAGATCCCGAACTTATCGTCGAAATTTCCCGTAACCGTTACATTCACTTCAGTCGGCTGCGGCGCCTCGATTTCGATCGCCGACACTTTCGCGAACGGAAGAAGGGAAACAATCAATATGGCAAGTATTCGTCGTATCATCATGGCAAGCGGTATCTAATATAACCGATTAAACAGCGGGAGTGAAACATGGTTTGCAATTTTCGCGGAATTTGCCAAAAAAACTCCGTTTCTATCGGTTATTGTGCCGCCATATAATACTTCTTTCATGCAAATATTTCGTTGTAAATTAAGGGAAATTTGCTTAAGTTTATTGGATACAAAAGGTTTTTGATTGTAGAAGAGACAATATCGTAATTTTTCCCGACGATTAAAGTCAGGTAGCTGGATTGACTAACGCGAATAATTTAATTGGGGGTAGGTAGATGCTTTCAGGCAAATCGATCCTGATCACCGGTGGAACCGGTTCCTTCGGCAAGCAGTTTATCAAAACCGTTCTCGACAAATATCCGTCGGTGCGGCGCCTGGTGGTTTTCTCACGCGACGAATTAAAGCAGTTCGAACTGGCTCAGAAATATCCCGTCAGCGAATTCCCCCAGATGCGGTTCTTTATCGGGGATGTTCGTGACCGGGAACGGCTTCGGCGGGCATTCGAAGGGGTCGATATTGTCGTTCACGCCGCCGCCCTGAAACAGGTTCCCACCGCCGAATACAACCCATTCGAAGCGGTCAAAACCAATATCATGGGCGCCCAGAATGTCATCGATTGCGCCATCGACATGGGGGTAAAAAAAGTCGTCGCCCTTTCTACCGATAAGGCCTGCGCCCCGATTAATCTTTACGGCGCCACCAAGCTCTGTTCCGACAAGCTCTTCGTGGCCGGGAATTATTTCAAGGGAAACCGCGACATCAAGTTTTCGGTGGTGCGATATGGCAATGTCATGGGAAGCCGCGGTTCGGTAATTCCCTTTTTCATGGCCAAACGCAAAGAGGGAACGCTCCCCATCACCGATCCCAAAATGACCCGGTTCAATATCACTCTTGAAGAAGGGGTCGACCAGGTCATGTTCACTTTGGCCCATATGTGGGGCGGCGAAATACTCGTTCCCAAGATTCCGAGTTATCGGATCCTCGATGTCGCCGAAGCCATCGCCCCGGAATGCGAGCAGAAAATCATCGGTATCCGCCCCGGCGAAAAGCTGCACGAAGAAATGATCACCAAGACCGATGCCATGAATACCCTGGAATTCCGCAACCATTATGTCATTCTTCCTTCCATTCAGCTCTGGGATGTTCAAAGATACAACGAGGTATTCGAAGGCAAGCCGTGCGCCGAAGGATTCTGCTACAACAGCGGGACCAATACCGACTGGCTGACGATGGAGCAAATTCGCGCTCTTATTTTGAAGCATGTCGATCCGAATTTCTCGGCTTCACCCGATGGAAAAAAAAGACCTGAATCGCGGTCGGTCACGCTGAAAAGTCATCTCGGGGAACCGATACCCGAACGCCCGGCGTTTGGGGTCCCGGAGCCGGCGGAATCCCGCGAATCGCAAAGCTGAAATTGTTCTCTCATCCATCGGATGAATGAGAGGTTCGCAATACATGGAAAAAACACCTACCGGCAAAAATAAATTCCTGCCGTACGGACGGCAGCATATCTTCGAGAATGATATCGAAGCGGTTATCTCGGTCCTTAAATCGGACTGGATCACCCAGGGTCCCCGGGTCCCCGCTTTCGAAAAAGCCCTGACCGAAACCCTTGGAGCTCGCTCTGCCGTCGCCTGCGCCAACGGTACCGCCGCATTACATTTGTGCACGATGGCCCTCGGTATCGGCCCCGGCGACGTCATCGTTACCACTCCCATATCATTTCTATCATCCGCCAACTGCGGAAGATTTGTCGGAGCCGAGGTCCGCTTCGTCGATATCGAACCGCAAACGGCTCTGATGGATATTGAAGAACTGAAAGGGATTCTTTCCGAAGATACCGCTCATAAAATTAAGGCGATTGTCCCCGTGCATTTCGGAGGCCAGCCGCTCAACCTCCCCGAAATATACAAAATGGCCCTCGCACACGGAGCCCAGGTGATCGATGATGCCTGCCATGCCATCGGAGGAACCTACAGCTACGATGATGCCTCTTTCCGCATCGGCGACGGCAACTTCACCGACCTGACCGTCTTTTCCTTTCACCCGGTCAAGCATATCGCTATGGGTGAAGGGGGTGCGATAACCACCAATAACGAAGAACTTGCCGAAAAGATGCGCCTGCTGCGGACCCACGACATTCATAAAGAGGGCCTCATCAACGAAGATATGGCCTACGCCCCGAACGGCGAAGTCAACCCCTGGTACTATGAAATGCACGACCTGGGATATAACTACCGCCTGACCGATTTCCAGGCCGCGCTGGGCCTGGGACAAATCGCACGGCTCGACTGGTCTCTTAAAAGACGCCGCGAAATAGCCGACCTGTATCGCAAGTTAATTTCCGAAAAATTCACACGGGATGAAGTCAGCCCTCTGAGCACTGTCAAAGGGACCGAACATGCCTACCATCTTTTCGTAGTACAGATCGATTTCGATAGCATCGGCACATCAAGAGCGGAAGTGATGAATTATCTCCGTCGCCGCGATATCGGAACCCAGGTGCATTATATACCGATTCACCTCCAGCCATACTATCGGCGGCATTCCGGGACCAGGCCGGGAGATTTCCCCAATGCCGAAAAGTACTATGAAAAGGCCCTAAGTCTTCCGATGTATCCCGACCTGACCGACGACGACGTGACTCGGGTGGTTGCGGAATTGGCGGCGGCCCTGAAAAATGACTGAGCAATCCACAAAAATTATTGCCATTCTGCAGGCGCGGATGACCTCGAGCCGTCTTCCGGGTAAGGTCCTTCGTCAAATCGTGGGAAAACCGATGTTGTGGCATCAGATCAACCGGGTCAAGCGGGCCCGGGAGTACGACAGGCTTATCATAGCCACATCCTCCGACCCGTCGGATGACCCCATTGCCGAATTGTGCCGCGAATTGAAGACCGAGTGTTTTCGTGGAAATCTCGATAATGTCCTCGACAGATATTACCGGGCGGCGCAAAATTACGAGCCCGATTTTGTGGTCCGCCTGACCGGAGACTGCCCGCTGGCCGATCCCGAAGTCATCGATGCCGCCGTTCGCTTCACCGTCGAAAACGGATTCGATTATGCTTCGAATTCCCTGGAGCCGACATTTCCCAACGGCCTCGATGTCGAAGTTTTCACCTTTGCCGCCCTGGAAAAAGCCTGGAAAGAAGCGGAACTCCCCTCTCAGAAAGAACATGTCACTCCGTACATAAATCGCCAGCCGGACAAATTTAAGATTGGCCATTTTAAACAGAGGAACGATTTATCCTACATGCGCTGGACGGTCGACGAACCGAGGGATTTCGAATTCGTTTCCGCCGTGTATGATGCCCTGTACCATGAAAATCCGAATTTTAATACGGAAGATATTCTGGAACTTTTGCGCTGCCGACCCGAGTTGACGGAAATAAACGGCAATATCGAAAGGAATGAGGGTTTCAAAAAGTCCCTGAAACTCGATGAGGAATTTAAGAAAAATCGGGAAAAGAATACGCGAGGAAAAACGATTTGAATTCCATATCCCGGCTGCTCGCATGAATTTCCACTCAGCTTACTTATGAAGATTTTTATCAGGACCGACGCTTCGTACCAAATCGGAACCGGCCACGTCATGCGCTGCCTGACTCTCGCCGACCATCTCCGCCGTGGCGGCGCCGAAGTGACCTTCATCTGCCGCGATCATCCCGGCTTCAAACCCGATGCAATCACGGACCGGGATTTCGAACTGATCTTGATGGAATACTCCGAAGAAGGGGCTTCCAACAAGGACCATACGGAAATTTATAAACGCTGGCTGGCCTACCCCGAAGAAATAGACCGGGACCAAACCCTGGCCGCAATCGCTCAAACCGAACGAGCCGCCGACTGGCTGATTGTGGATCACTATGGAATAAATGCCCCATGGCACACCGAACTTCGCCGTGCGGCGGAATATATCATGGTCATCGACGACCTCGCCGACCGCAAACTCGACTGCGATTTACTCCTTAATCAGAACTGCATCCCGGATCTGGAATCGAAATACGAAATTCTCGTTGCCGGCGAATGCCGCAAGCTTCTCGGACCAGATTTCGCCGTAATCCGCCAGGAATTTTTGGAATACCGGGAAAAAGCGGAGCAACTGCGAAGAGACAATCATCTTTTCATCTTTTTCGGGGGATCCGACCTGACCGGAGAAACCGTCAAAACCATTGAAGCCATAAATAGCCTGAACGTAGATATCACCGCCGATATCGTTATCGGAGCAGCGAACCAATCCTCGGATAAAATAAAATCCCTCTGCGAAAAGAACCCGGGATTCACCTGCCATACCTCTGTCGACAACATGGCCGAATTAATGGCGCAGGCCTCGCTGGCTATCGGAGCCGGAGGCACCACCACCTACGAACGGGCCTGCCTGGGCATTCCCACGATCTTTATCGCCATCGCGGAAAATCAAATCCCGGTATCGCACGGAGCGGATATTATCGGGATCGGAAAATACCTGGGAGTCTCTTCCGAAGTGACGCCGGAAAAAATTGCCGGAGCCGTTTCTTATCTTCTCGGTGACCCCGACCAGCTGACGCAGATACGCCAAAACGCATTACGAAAAGTCGACGGGCAGGGGGTGGAGAGAGTAGTGAGCGCCAACTTCGAAAAGCGCCCGGTCGAATCACCCGAACCGTGACCGCGCGCTATCGCAAAAAGGCAAATTGCTTGACTTTACCGGGTATCGGGCGTAGAATTATTGACGGCGGTTTTCAGATAAGAAACTAAATTGAATACCGGGATTAAATTGAACGATTCGCATCAAAAACAAGCCACCGGGAAAATCCTTGCATCGCAAGGGAATTATGCCATTCGTTTCATCGTTGATGATGACCTTCCGTATCTTCTCCGTTGGCGAAATCTCGAAAGTGTCCGTAAATACATGTACACGGACCATATAATCAGCCCCGAAGAACATGCCCGGTGGTACGACACAATCAAAGCCGACCAGGCAAAAGCGTACCTGATGTTTACATATGAGCATCGCCCGGTCGGATTATCGAATTTCAATGGGGTTAATCCTGAAGAAGGCAAATGCCTTTGGGGCTTTTATCTCGGTGAGACCGACCTGCCAAAAGGAAGCGGAACCATTCTCGGCTATCTTTCACTGAATTATATTTTTGAACAGCGGGACATAAACAAAGTCTCCGGTGAGGTCCTTGATTTCAATCTACCCAGCAGGAATTTTTTCGAACGCCTCGGTTTTCAACACGAAGGAATTATGCGGAAATATGCCAGAAAAGGAACCGAGCTAATTGATGTGCACCTGTTTGGAATGCTTCGTGCTGAATGGCTGATGAGTCACAAAAAACGCATAATGCAGTTGATTAATCGCCATGAATCTTAATGGCCGTAAGATAGAAGCGAATCCCCTCTCATCAGGCAGGAAATTCCAGGGAATCCGTAAATTTCGGAACATGTCATGAAAGAAATAAATATCGCCGGAAGAAAAATCGGCCCCGCATATCCTCCGCTCATTATCGCGGAAATGTCCGGCAATCATAATCAGTCGCTCGAACGGGCTTTTGAAATTGTCGATGCCGCCGCCGAATCCGGCGCGCACGGCTTGAAAATCCAAACCTACACCGCCGACACCATGACCCTCGATGTTGACAGCGGCGATTTCCGCATTAACGATCCCGACAGCCTCTGGGACGGCAGTAATCTCTACAACCTGTACCAACAGGCGTCCACGCCCTGGGAATGGCATGAACCGATTTTCAACCGCTGCCGCGAAAAGGGATTGATCCCGTTCAGTACCCCGTTCGACGAAACCGCCGTCGATTTCCTGGAAAAATTGAATGCTCCCTGCTACAAAATAGCATCGTTCGAAAACACCGACATTCCTTTACTGAAAAGAGTCGCCCGGACCGGCAAGCCGATCATCATGTCGACCGGGATGGCGACAGTGGCCGAACTCGGCGAAGCGGTCGCCACCATCCAAAACGAAGGCAACGAGCAGATAATCCTTTTGAAATGCACCAGCACTTATCCCGCCAACCCGAAAAACAGCAATATCCTGACCATTCCCCACATGCGAGATTTGTTCGGCCTGCAAGTCGGGCTTTCGGATCACTCCATGGGAGTCGGAGTGGCCGTGGCGGCGGTGGCGCTCGGAGCCACCGTGGTGGAAAAGCATTTTACTCTGCGCCGCGCCGACGGAGGAGTCGATTCCGCCTTTTCGCTGGAACCGGAAGAGCTGAAAGCGCTGGTCATCGAAAGCGAACGAGCCTGGCAGGCTTTGGGGAAAATCAGCTACGGCACCAGCGCCAGCGAAAAAAAATCGCTGCAATTCCGCCGGTCCCTATATGTCGCCGAGGATATGAAAGCGGGCGAAAAGTTCACTTCCAAAAATCTTCGGGTAGTCCGCCCCGGATTCGGCCTCGCTCCGAAATTTTATGAACATATCCTGGGACGAAAAGCCCGCCGCAACCTCAAGAAGGGGACCCCGGTGAACTGGGATATCCTGGAATAAATCCCGTAACTGCCCGGAATTTTATTAATAGCTTTTTCCATTGTTCCGAAATAGATTTCAGAAAACAATCGAGATGCAATCTTTAATCAGGGATGTTGCTCTGAGTCGTACATACCATTCAGTCGGCCATGAAACGGAAGCCTATTCGAAACGCACGGAGCCGATTTCATGATAAAAACAAGCCTTGCCAATCTCAGCCTCCGCAGTCTCACCCTGGCCTCGAAATTTCTGCTCATTCTCTTTATCGCGAAGTTTCTCACTCCCGAAGAACTCGGCATCTGGGGACTGATTTTCATCACTATCGGTATGGCCTTGATGGTTCTCGGGCTTGACTTTTATACCTTCAACACCCGCGAACTCCTGGCCAAAAATGCCAAAGACAGGGCCATCCTCCTCAGAGACCAATTCGTCTTTCACTTGATCGCCTATATTATCGTTTTGCCGCTGCTCCTGGGAGTATTTACGACCGGCCTGATATCCTGGAAATACGCCGTCTGGTTTTATATCCTGCTCATCCTCGAACATATTTCCCAGGAATTGTACCGCCTCCTGATTACGTTTTCCCGTCCGATCGTGGCCAACCTCGTTCTGTTTCTGCGCAGCGGAGCCTGGATTTACTTCGCTATCGGTATTGCCTACTATTATAAAGATTCCCGGGGACTTTCCCTGTTCTGGGCGAGCTGGACCGTCGGAGTCGGAATCAGTATCGTTCTCGCCGTATATTTGCTTCGAAAACTGAACTGGAAAGACGCTCTGGCCGCCCCGGTCGACTGGCAATGGATAAAGAAAGGAGTAAGAATTTCCTTTCCGTTCTTTATCTCGACGATTGCCTTTACCGGAATTCAGTTTTTCGACCGTTATTTCATTCAGCATTATCACGGCGAAGCATTGGTGGGCATTTATACTTTCTATGCCAATATCGCCAATGTCATCAATACCTTCATTTTCAACGGAGTTATCGTCATCCTGTATCCCCGGCTGGTGCAGACCTTCCAGGCCGGAAACCACGAGGCTTACCGCGAACACATGCGCAAATTGACTACCGGGATTATCATCGGGCTGATTATTCTTCCGGTCCTGGCCGCATTGTTAATCAATCCGGTGCTCGACCTGGTCGGCAAGCAGATATACAAAGAATACTCCTACATATTCTATATCATGATGGGGACCGTTACCTGCCTGACCCTGTCATACATCCCGCACTATTCGCTGTTCGTCAGGCACAAAGACAAAGTCATTATTCATAGTGCCGTCGCGGCCGTGGTGATTTCGCTGATCGCCAACCGTATCTTCGTTCCGCAGTATGCACTGAGCGGAGCGGCCTGGGCCGCCCTCGGTTCAATGGCGGTCCTGCTTGTTTACAAAGCGATCGCGGCCTTGAAGTACCGGAGCAACCTCGAAATTCCGCATAATGATACCCGTCCGGCGGCGCCGATCAATAATACCAGGGGACTATGATATGGCCGAAATCACCTCCAACATCTTTACCGTTCACACCCCCCTGCAGCACCTGATTGTTAATCACATGGTGGAGGAGATGGGACAATTCCGCGATTCCTCTAACTTTTTGGTGCTGGATATGCCCGCCGAAAAAATATCCCCCAACCGCAAAAACTGGCGCGACATCTTATATCTTAATCCTCCGGTCGGAAGATATTTCATCGGCAACGGAAAAAACTGCCGCCGGGCGATCAAGTTCATCGAACAACTGGTTTCGCCGTTTAAAAATACCGCCCTGTTCGTTTCCGATATCGAATGGCCGCTTAATAATGCCATATATGGCATGGCCCAAAGATACCCCGGCGAAAACATCATCGTCAGCAATTTCCCCGATGGACTGGGAAGTCTGGTGGTCCGCCACCCCCGGCTGAAGCGGAAACTCCGCAGCCTCGCGAAATTCATTATCGGTCTTCTGGGAGGACTCCCCTATCATTTCTATAAAGGAGATATCATGGGCCTCGAAGCCTGCGACCGGGTCTATACCCTGCTTCCCGAGGTTCTCCCTGCCGGTCTAAACCCGAACCTGATCCCCATTCCCCCATTCAATATCGCGGCGGAAAAAACCCTTCCGGACACCTGCATCTTCCTCGGGCAAAGCTATGAGTATATCTTCCCCGCAAAGGAACATGTTCGTTTTTGCACTAAAGCCGCGGATTATGTAAAAAGCCTCGGCTACGCGAAAAATTTCTACAAACCGCACCATTTCTCCAAAACCGATACCGAGAAACAGATCTTTGCCGATCGCGGTTTTGAACTTTTCGATGACCCCCGCCCCATTGAGGAGTATTTCTTCACGGTTCAAATCGCCTGTGTCGCTTCTTACAATTCATCCGCATTAGTCCACTTGAAGTTGATGTTCGGCGACCAGGTGCGCTGCATTTCCTGCCTTAGCGACTGGAGCAGCAAGCATACCATTGCCGGGAAAACTTCTATCGAAACCATCCGCAATCTGTTCCGAGTTTGCGGCGTGGAGATTTATGATTAGCCGTTGAGTGGGAATTTATCCTCAATCTGTTTAATTTTTGAACAGCCGGCCGATAACTATATTAAACCGAAATTCTCATATATAGGACTTTCCGTTTTGAGATATAGGAACGGCCGCTTATCTTAAGCTGAATCGAAATTCGCAATACTGTATTTAAGGGGAGAAACCGCGATTTATCGCTTGACCTGGTTTCCACGACCCATTAATTACAGTAAGGTATGCGGCTTAATCCGTTAATACCAAATAATATAGGGGCCGCACCAATATGACCGGATACCGGATATCAGGCAAATCGGGATTATTCGAATACCGGTTGCCGATCGCTTCCCCCGAATTCGGACAACTCCCGAATGTCGGTTTTGCCGGCATTCGTCGTTCGTTTTATCGATTCCGGAGGGAAACCTATGATTGAACTGAACAACGGTCGCGCCGATTTAGACAGGCTGAAGATTGCCGTTATCCACGACTGGTTCACGGTATATTCAGGAGCGGAACGGGTGGTCGAGCAAATTCTGAATATCTTCCCGCACGCAGACCTGTTCGCGCAGGTGGATTTTCTCCCGGATGACCTGAGAGGGTTCATTAAAAACAAGAAAGTAACCACTTCTTTTATTCAGAAACTCCCCTTTGCGAAAACCAGGTACCGTGAATATCTGCCGTTGATGCCGCTGGCGGTGGAGCAGTTCGATATGTCGGGGTACGACCTGGTAATTTCCAGCAACCACGCCGTGGCCAAGGGAGTGATAACGGGCCCGGATCAGGTGCATATTTCGTACGTTCATTCCCCCATGCGTTATGCCTGGGATTTGACCCACCAATACCTGAAAGAGTCCGGGCTCGATCGCGGTCTGAAAGGATGGATCGCGAAAATCCTTTTGCACCGTATCCGCATCTGGGACTACCGCACCGCCAGCGGAGTCGATGAATTCATCGCCAATTCGCAGTTCATCGCCCGCCGCATCAGGAAGGTTTACGGCCGAGATGCCTCCGTCATTCATCCGCCGGTTTCTACCGACGGGTTCGAATTACAAAACCAAAAAGAAGATTTTTATTTTGCCGCCTCGCGGATGGTCCCTTACAAAAAAATGGATTTGATCGTCGAGGCTTTTTCGCAGATGCCTCAAAGGAAACTGGTCGTCATCGGCGGAGGACCCTCGTTCGAAAACGCCCGCCGCAAAGCCGGGCCGAATATAGAACTGCTCGGCTTTCAGCCGAATGATGTCCTCAAACAGATGATGCGCCGGGCCCGCGCCTTTGTCTTCGCTGCCGAAGAGGATTTCGGCATCATCCCGGTCGAGGCACAGGCCTGCGGAACTCCGGTGATTGCATTCGGACGCGGAGGCTCCCGCGAAACCGTTATCGAAAACGAAACCGGAATTTTCTTCGAGGAACAGACCGCCGCTTCCATTATCGATGCCGTCGATCGTTTCGAAAAAATCGAGAAGACTTTCCGTCCGGAGCGGATTTGCGAACAGGCCCGCCTGTTTTCCGTCGAAAGGTTTAAAGAGGAATTCCTCGAGCGGGTGATGCAGATAGTCACGGCAAAGGCTAAAGAGCTGAATACGCCGGGTCATTCATCCCGGAAAGACGATACTCCCCGCCGCAGAATGAATTTCCTGGTTCGGGGAGGCGAATCCCGTCTGCGGGAAGATACCGAAGAAATCCCGTCCGATCAATCCGAACACTGACGTTCTTGTAAAGCAATCGGACTTGTTCTGTCCCGTGTATTCGGGAAAGCAGATTTGGAAATAGGATGCCGGTAAAGGTAAACGCCATAACCAGCCGTCACAGCCGTTTCGAAACGGTGATGATCTTTTTGGTGACCTCCTTCTTATTGATCTTCCCGAAAGGCGGCATCAAAATTTCCGGAGTCCCGATTACCTGGGGATATGTGCTGCTGTTCGGAGTCGCCGCGTTCTTTTTCCTGACCAGTCTAATCGAGGGCATCAATATCTCCCGCCGCCGCTGGCTGGTCATCTTCGCCTGCCTTCCGTTTCAGGTATACCTCCTGATGATAATCGCCGCCCACGGATTCGTTTCGGCCGGGTTTATGATTTCCATGGTGGTGAACGTAATCGTCCTCCCCTGGGTGCTGGTGGTTTTTTATGGAAATTATTTCGATACCTTCGATCCCCGCTTCATGTTGAACCTGATACGTCATGGCGTCTTTATCGTCGCCGCATACGGTATTTTCCTCTTCTTCTACCGGGCACTGACCGGAAACTTGATCGAAATACCTTTTCTGACCATGAACTATGGAGACCTCGGGACGATGGATGCCAAGTTCAACCTACGCTTCGGATTTCTCCCCAAACTCTTTTCCACCTACAATAACGGGAATATATTCGGGGTCTGCATGATCATGATGCTCCCCCTCTTCGACCGTCTTGAAAAAAGCCGCTGGAAAACCGCGGTGGTGAAACTGGCCCTGGTGCTGTCTCTATCACGAACGGTCTGGATCGGGTTATTTGTCTACGAATTCTTCATGCAGCTGTACCTTAATAAAATCACTTTGAAACTTCTTACCCGTAACCTCATTTTGCTGGCCGGCATCGCAGGTGCAATTTTGTTTGTGGTTTTCGTGGTCCTCGGAGGGGATTCCGCTTTCCTGTTCGATACCAACCTCGGTGGCCGGGCCGATCAGCTTGAAGTCCTCGATCATATCACGCTGCTGAGCCATATTCCCTTTATATCAATTGCCGAAGTGGTCTATCTTTCTATTTTAGAACGAATGGGCCTGGCCGGACTGGCCCTGTTCCTCCTGATGGTTGGCGCCCCGGTGGCCCTGTCGTTGCCAAGCCGCAATTCCATCAAGAAAAGCTTTATCGCCGGGGTGCTGCTGTACCTGTTTTTGGCCCTGTCCGATGGTGCCATCATGTTTATCCCGGTCATGGCCTTTTTCTGGTTCCTGGTATCGATGATGGTGAGTTCCAACGAATATTTCGACCGTCCGGAAACGACGGAGGCTTCATCATGATGCCGATGCAACGCAAAAACTCCGAGCGATTGAACCTGTTCGAAATCCTCTCGATCCTGAGTTATCATAAGAAGAAAATATTTATATCCACTGCCCTTATCCTTGTATTATCCCTGGTCTGGCTATTTGCGACTCCGAACTACTATTCTTCCCGGGCGACCCTCCTTCCTCGCGACAATCCCGAAATTTACGGCTGGACGCGTCATTATGCCCGGATTGGAACCATTGAAACTCCGTACGACCCCGACTCCTGGATGCTTTACCCGCAAATGCTCAGATCGTACCGGGTTACCAATCATATCATGGCCCATGAATACGGCTTCGTGCATGACGGAAAGGAAATGCGCCTGACCCTGTCGGGTTATTTCGGAATTAACAACGTCGACGAACTTCGCGGCAAACTGAAAGAAATCCTGAAAATCGATTATGATAAGTACGCTACCGAAGTTATTTACCTGGTGGCCACCACCGAATACCCCGGCCTCTCGCAGGGAATCCTGCGGCGGACCATCGAGGCCCTCGATATGATTACCCGCGAACAGCGGCAGAATGCCGCGACGGGATCGCTGCGGCACATCGAAGAAGAAATCACCGGCATCCGCACCAAACTCGCGCAGGCCGAAGATCGCCTCGGGGCTTTCAAAAACGCCAACCGCGATTATTATCAATCCACCGATCCTGAACTCCTTATGACGCTCGGGCAATTGGGGCGAGAAGTAAGAATACTGGAAGAAGCCTTCAAATTACTGGAAGAGCAAGCCGGACGGATCAAGGTATCGGCGGCGCAAAACGACCTCTCCCTGAAAATCCTCAATCCGCCCACCCTTCCCGAAGAAAAAAGCGCCCCATTCCGCGTGATTTCGGCATTGATGCTGGCGGTGACAGGATTCCTGCTTTCGGCAGCGGCGGTGCTGTATTTGGAATTTTTCAGGGAATGGAGCGGCATAAGCGCCGGCAAATTCCTGAAAGGAATCGCCGATGAATCTCAACTCCCGGAACATATTCCGGGGTGAAAGCGATTGAAATTATTATTGAAGCGGGACTTTATTTCGATACTATAATTGGTTATATTATAAGTTTACGAGGGATTAGGATATTATGAATTATCGGAACGATAATAACGAACCGGGCCGAATCCTCGGCGCCGTCGTCAAAGTCGCCAGGATCCTTCTGGCCAACGCCAGGCTGGTCGTTGCGGTCACCTTCGCGGTCATGGTGCTGGCCGGAACGTATATATTCCTCCAGCCCAACAAATACACTTCCACCGCATCGATTCTCCCTTCCGGGAAGAGCGATAATTTTGCCGCCCTGAGACAACTGGCCGGCCTGACCGGCGGCAATATCGATATAGGGGAAAATTCCTCGGCCCTTTTCCCGGAAATCCTCCGTTCCAACCAGGTCCGGGATGCCGTGGCGGATGGAGACTACACTTACAGCTCCGGCGGCGAACAGATACATTTTTCTTTCAAGGAATTCTTTGGTACCGATAAACCGGAAGAACTCCGCGATGCCGTCGATGCCATAACCGGTATTTCCAGCGATGTCCAAACCGGGATTATCACTATCCAGGTCACCACCGAACACCGCACCCTTTCACAGCAGATTTTAAAGAAAACCCTCGATGAACTGGAACGATACAACAACGAAATCCGCCGCACCCAGGCCAAGGAAAGCGCCCGTTACCTCGAACGGGAATTGAAAACCAGGCAGGAGGAATTGACCGCCTCCGAAACCCGCCTGGCCGAATTCCAGAAGGCCAACCAGAACTGGTATTCCACCACCGACCCCGATATCCTGACCGAACTGGCCCGCCTTCAGCGGGACATCGAAATCAATTCCCAGGCATACCTGCTCCTTCGCGAGCAGTACGAACTGGCCCGACTCGGGGTCCAGAAGGATATCCCGGTCGTCAGCCTCCTCGATGAACCGACCCTCCCGACTTTGAAATCCGGCCCTAACCGGAGAGTTTTTGTCTTCGTCTGGGGATTGTTGACCTTCCTCGGCACCGTGATCTTCGTTCTCCTGAGGCAGGCCTACCGCGATTATTCTCAAAGGAGCGGGACCCACACTCTGGGCGACCTCGGCGGAGAAATCGCACGGACTTTCCCGGTGGTCAACCGCCTCTTTTTCAAGAGAAAAGCCGAATACAGCGACACCACGCACTCCCTGACTGACGACAAGCGGGAGTGAGCCGATTCCCCCCCATCTCTGTTGACTTGCCGACCGTAACCTATTATAATTATTTTTTGCCCTGAAAACGCATTTTTGGCGGGTTTATGGAGAATTGGCAGGAATTCGAAAAGAAAATCATCGTCACCGGCGGAGCCGGTTTTATAGGCTCCAACCTGTTGGAATATCTCACCGCAAAATACCCCCATTACCTCCTCGTCAACCTCGACTGCCTCACCTATGCCGCCAACCAAAAATCGCTGACGGCTGCAACTTCCCGCCCCAATTACCGTTTCGAAAAAATAGACATCCGCAACGCCGCCGCGATCAGGCAGTGTTTCGAGAAATATTCTCCCGACGGCATCATCCACCTCGCCGCCGAAACCCATGTCGACCGCTCCATCGCCGATCCTTCGGAATTCATCAAGACCAACATCGAAGGAACTTTCAACCTCCTCGAAGCGACCCGGAGCATTGCCCGCAACGGGCTTCGTCCCCGCTTTCATCATATTTCCACCGATGAAGTATTCGGAGCCGAAGAAACCGGCGAAGCCTTCACAGAAGAAAGCAAATACTACCCCAACTCCCCCTATGCCGCCACCAAGGCGGCCGCCGACCACCTCGTCCGGGCCTGGGGAAGTACCTATAATATGAACGTCGTCACCACCAACTGCGGCAACAATTTCGGTCCCCATCAATACCCCGAAAAGCTGATCCCATTGGCCATCATCAACGCCCTCGACAACCGCCCCATCCCGCTCTACGGCGATGGCAGTCAGGTTCGGGACTGGATCTATGTCCGCGATCACTGCCGGGGGATCGATCTGGTTTTCCATGAAGGGACCGCCGGCGAAACATACAATATCGGAGCCCGCAACGAACTTGCCAATGCCGCCATCGTGACCAAAGTCTGCAACCTGATGGATAAGATACTCGGAGGAGGGCCGCGACGGGAATTGATTCAAAAAACGGCCGACCGCCCCGGTCACGATCGACGCTACGCCATTGATCCCTCGAAAATCGAATCCGAGCTCCGCTGGCAGCCGGAACATTCTTTCGAAACCGCCCTGGAAAAAACCGTGGCCTGGTATCTCGAAAACCGCGACTGGCTCCGTTCCTGCCTCAACGATAACTACCATGAATATTACAAACGGCAGTACGCCGGGAGATAGAATCGCATGAAAGGGATTATCCTCGCCGGAGGAAACGGCTCCCGGCTTTACCCGGTCACCAGCGTCGCCAGCAAGCAATTGCTTCCGGTGTACGACAAGCCGATGATCTATTATCCTCTCTCCACCCTGATGCTCCTCGGTATCCGGGAAATCATGATTATCACCACTCCGGATGAACGGCATCGTTTTGAATCCCTTTTCGGAGACGGCACTCATCTCGGACTCAAGCTCACTTATGCCGTTCAGCCGACTCCCGACGGGATCGCGCAGGCTTTGATTATCGGAGAAGAATTCGTTAACGGAGAAAACGTCGCTTTGATTCTGGGAGACAATATCTTTTTCGGAGATTTTTCAAGCCTCCGCGAAGTCTGCAGTTTCCGGAACGGCGCCATGATTTTCGCCTATAATGTCAACAATCCCAACCGCTACGGAGTTATCGAATTCGATTCCGGCGGCAAGGCGATTTCCATCGAAGAAAAACCTCCTGTCCCGAAATCGAATTTTGTGGTCACCGGAATGTATATATACAGCCCCGAAGCGGTCCGAATCGCCCGGCAGCTGAAACCCTCGGTACGGGGCGAACTGGAAATCACAGATATCAACCGCGCCTTCCTCGAAAGCGGCAAACTGCAGGTCATTAAACTCGGCCGAGGCATCGCCTGGCTCGATACCGGAACCCATGAAAGCATGCTCGAGGCCGGCAATTTTATCGCCACCATTGAAAAGCGCCAGGGACTGAAAGTCGCCTGTATCGAAGAAATCGCCTTCCGCATGGGATACATCGACCGTAACCAACTGGAACGGTTGATTGATAGAATGGCGGACAATTCCTACAAAAAATATCTCGAAAATCTTTTCCTCGAGGTCAAAAGTGCATGAAAAAATCCTCATAACCGGCGCGACCGGAATGCTCGGCAAGGAGCTGGTTACGTTACTTAAAAAACAATACCGCGCGATGGGAGTCTCCTCCGCGCAATTCGATATCCGAGACGCCGGAGCCGTCAAAGAATTTCTCGGAAAAATGCGGCCCGATATCGTCATCCATGCCGCAGCGATGGTCAATGTCGATGGCTGTGAAACCGATCCCGAAACCGCCAGAGCGGTCAATGCCGTCGGGACCGAAAACGTCGCCCGCGCCTGCGCCGATATCGGCTGCCGGATGATTTACTATTCCACCGATTATGTCTTCGATGGTACCAAGGGTTCAGCCTACCACGAAGAAGACGCCACCAATCCTATCAACGTCTACGGCAAGACCAAGCTCGAAGGAGAAAACCGCGCCCTCGGCATCCTCGAAAACTTATGCATCATGCGGATTTCCTGGCTCTACGGCGCCGCCCGCGAGAATTTCGTGACCCGGACCCTGACCGAAGGGCGCAAGCGCTACCGCGCCATGCTCAAAGGAGAAAAAATCGAACCGCTGGCTATCGTTTCCGACCAGTACTCCTGTCCCACCTGGACTTTCGATATCGCCGAACAGACCGTAAATATCATCGAAAATAATATCACCGGCGTCATCCACGCCGCCTCGGAAAACGCCTGCTCCCGTTTCTCCCTGGCCGAATATATCTTCGAAGAAATTTCCTGGGACCTCCCCCTGAAACCGATCCCGGTCGCAAGCTACGGCTTTAAAGCCCCTCGCCCCTTGAAAACCCAGCTGGAAAACCACCGCCTCAACGAGCTGAATCTCTCCATTATGCGGGACTACCGCGAAGCGGTTCGGGAATTCCTCGGCATGTATAAGGCCCCCGATGACAAATAGGGTAAGCGGCATCGAGGGGGTCGAAATCCGCGAACTCCTCCGGTTCTCAGATGACCGCGGCTGGCTGACCGAACTTTTCAGAAGCGACGAATTGCCATCAAAATTACTACCCGAAATGGCCTACCTTTCCATGACCAAACCGGGCGTCTCCCGCGGCCCACACGAACACCGCGACCAATCCGACCTGATTATTTTCATGGGAAACAGCCGCTTCCGGCTCTACCTCTGGGACAACCGCCCGAAATCGGGCACTTTCAAAACCCACGAACGCTTTGAATCCGAACCGGGCAAGACCGTCGCGGTTCGTATCCCCCCCGGGGTGGTCCACGGTTATAAAAACATCGGAGACTCCGAAGGCCTCATAATCAATTGCCCCAACGGCCTTTATAAAGGGAAAAGACGGTCCGGAGAAGTGGACGAGATTCGCCACGAAGAAGATTCTGACTCGGAATTCAAAATAGTCGATTGACCCCAAAAAATTAGCCGGTTTGGGTTGGGTCACCAAACCGGCACGCATCTATCCTAAAAGAATCAAGAGAGGTTTTATGATCTGTTCTATATATAATACAATTTCCGTGCCCGAAAAGTTCCTAAAATCTAAGCATTAATGTTTCAATTTGTTACGTCGATTTTCGGGAGAAGTTTCAATAATCTATTCTGTACCTATAGGTACAGTAATACTATCCTGAAGTCCCCATAGGGACAGGCCCTTTGATTGATTGAACTATCCCACAGACATGGACTTACCAGGCGGTCCGTTCGAGAGCCTTTTCAATGAAATCATAAGATATTCTGGAACGCTTGCCGGCCTCACGATCGCCGCCGGAAATCAGGTCGAAACCGTTCACCAGAACCTGCGGCGATGCCATAGCCGATTCCCTTTCGACTATCTTCGCCCGGATTCCCAGGTTCTGTACGGCTTTTCTGACAAAAGTCGCTGCCCGCTGATGCTCCGCGTTGTTCTTCGAGTAGAGTATGTTTATTTCCATGACCGGTTCTCCCTCTTCCTGAAGGATTAACCTTTAAAATGTTAAAATCAACTAAAACTTTAACTTAATTCCATTTTCTTAAATCTCTTGTTAAGACTCACTCGGCGGAAACGATAATACAGCGGCAGCAGTTACAATAGGTTTGTTATCTATTATAACGAATAGTACAACGGTATTGTTCCGAATTCGCGAAGACTCTATGAAATTTTAGTAAAAACCTTGCGGGGAATACCGGACTTCCATGTAGTACATGCTTTTTTGTAAAATATCCTGGGGATTATTCGTATCGTAAATTTCAGGTACGGTATCATTTAATTCCACTTCCGCATAACTGGTATCGGGATCGAACGGCCGTCGATTGGGGAAAATCAGAAGTCCCCTTTCCGGATCGATAATTCTTGTATTGACATCCACCAGTCCATCAGGGAAAGGCTCTCCGGCCATGTTATAGCGATCCAATCCCATAATATTGATATATCGCACCCCATTCTTATTATCGGGATTCCCCTCGTCCCCCTCAGTACCAACCAAGCCTTTGCATACCTTTATATCCAGCGTGTTTCTATCGAAATTAGTAGAATGAAGATAATAAACATTCCTCCACATATATTTCCAGGTCACCATGGAAGGGTTCGGCCTCTTCATTTTTATAAGCCGAAGCTGGTACGGTTCTTCGGAAATATTCCCGACCGTATCGGTTGAACCATCCCCCTTATCGACAATCATAAAAACCCCGATTTCCAGCTGGGTTCCGGCATTCGTGGTGCTGAACAGCACCCAGTGTTCCGTCGGGTGATATTCGTATCTGTCAGAAGTCACTTCTATTACTGCGGTTTGTTGAGATTCCTGAGGAAACTCGGTAGTATCCGAGGGATTCACCCAGAACTGCGCCACCGTTACATTAAGAGAATCTTCCCAATAATGAGCTCCGTTATATATGAAAATCTTTAACGCCGTTACCGAATCCCCCGGTTCGAAATCGTACTCCGGGCCTTCCCAATTATCTTGTGTTCGCCCGAGGTCATACATCCGCCCGGATGCATAATTGTAATCCCGAATGTAATATTTAACCTCAGTATCGTCGCCGTTCGTAATGGGATCACTGCACCCCGCCAATAACAAAACCACTGCAAACAGCAGCAACAGCTTCCCGAATCTGATATTTCCCGTGGATTGCATTTCCACCCTCCCGGATAATCGATTAGATGCTTATAATATACATCTTTCCGTCTATTATTCAAGAGGGGAATGAATTCGGTATTAAATCTTGTAGGCCAAAACCCCTGTCGCAGATCCTGAGCTTCGAAGGACGGTTTTGACGGGATATTCTCGAAGAGAATACTTGAAAATCGCAGCCCGCGGTTCCGAACGAGCTCCGTCTCGCGGAACGAGTAAGAAACCCGTCAATTACCAGTTGCGTCAGGTCTTGATTTCGGTTGCTGTTTTTTTGACAAGCCGAAATTGTGACCTGACGCTGTTTCGACTTTGCGTGCCCGGCAGACGTCATCGTCTGCCAAAGAATGTCATTCCCGACTTGATCGGGAATCCACGCGTAACTCGAATCCCCCGGTTTCGACATTCCCCCTCCTTACTAAGGAGGTGGTTAGGGGGTGGTATAAACCGGGCAATATATTCACCTTACTTATTGCTTGCCCTATAACCAAAAATCCCTATATTATAACTATCACTATTCAGTCAATAGGGAGATACCGCCATGAATCGTAAAATGTTCGTTTGCCTTGCCTTTGGGGTACTACTGCTTTTCCCGCTTGCCTGCAACAAGGACTGTGTTACCTGCGGAACTGAAATCGTCAGCGGAAGCTGGATCCTTAAGGGAACACTCGACAACGATACATTACAGCCGCTTCCCGATGACACTCTGACCTACTATTCCAATCACACCGGAATCTACCGTACACAATTCGGCTGGGGCTGGTTCGATTTCACGTACGACATCGCCAATGATTCGATCTTTATGACCAAGACCGACGGCCAGGGAGCGGGAAGTTCCGAATCTTTCCGCTATGAAATAAACGCCGACACGCTTTTGCTGGTCAGCGACGGAGCCGGTACGGATATATTTACCGTTTTCGTCAGAAAATAATCCGAATATTCATCCGTAAAATAAATTGGCCATTCTTTAACCGGAAGGGCCAATTTATTGACAACCTATTGTAAATGATTTTCGGCTGAATCAAAATCCCGATTTTCCCTTAATCCTCCCCCGCAAACAACTTCCTCGCCGCGGTCAGACTGCACTTCTGATACTTGCTGTAGGCGGTTGCCGCCCTCTCCCTAATCTGCGACGGCTTTTCCCCTTCAAGCCACCCCGCAAGCGCCGCTTCGATAGTATAGGCCTCCGGAGCCATCAATCCCGTGGTCCGGATTAAAGCCCTGGTATGGGCATTCGCCAAAACCGGACGGAAATAGTACTCGCTGGCACAAGCCAGAATGATAACATCGGTTTCGACCGCACTATCATTTGCTTCAGGAGGTGCTAATTTAAAATCCATAAGCCCGTTATGACCGGCATACACCAGCAGGTCGGCACCGCTCCCCAGCGGAATTGCGGTACTATCCTGTTTCAGGGTATCGAATACTTTACCATAGGCGGCATTTATCAAATACTCGACGGCATCTCTTATAAATGCACCATCATAAGCATCTGCTACCAGGCAGGCATTATCAGTCTTATGCTTGAAAACGCACCGTTCCAGAATCCGCTTATTTTCCGGTTTGACACCTTCCACCCGGTGCCAATCGTCGCTGTTCGAAAAGATGGTTTTGACTCCATACATCGCCCCCCAGTACAGATTATTCGCCGGATCCTGTCCATTACCAAGCGTTTTCGATACCGGAACTATCCCCTGGTGCACATTATCACACAGGGCAACGATGACATGAATGGTTTTGATGGAATCCTGAGCGTGCAATTGACCGAAAACTGAAAAGATACAAATAAGTAAAGAAACGAGTTTCCTCACCTCACCACGATCCCTCTCTTCCCCTTGTTCATAACCCTCCCAATGACCGGAGCAATTATCCCGGACGCCTCTGCTTCGAGAATAAATTCTTTAACCCTTGAATCATCCAGCGCAATCAACAATCCCCCCGATGTCTGAGCATCGTACAAAATATCAGTTTCCGGACGATCCATCCCTTTCGGCAATTCTATCTTGTCCTGAAGGTACTCCTCGTTGGCGTTGGCCCCTCCGGTGATCGCCCCCATCTCGGCGTACTTGATGACATTATTCAATAATGGCAGTTTCGCGTATTCGATCTCCAGCGTCACTTGTGATGCCGCCGCCATTTCGTAGGCATGCCCCAATATTCCGAACCCGGTGATATCGGTGGCGGCATGAGCGCCGTACTTCACCATCAGTTCCGATGCGGTCTTGTTCAGTTTTGCCATCGAAACTATCACCAGTTCGGTGTCTTCTTCGCTCGCCTTATCCTGCTTGACCGCGGTGGAAATAATCCCGGTCCCCAGCGGTTTGGTCAGGATCAGGACATCCCCCGGTTTTGCTCCCGCGTTCGTTACGATTTTATCGATATCAATCAACCCGGTCACCGATACTCCGTACTTCAATTCCGCATCCTTGATCGAATGCCCTCCGACCACTACCGCTCCCGCTTCGCGGATTTTGTCGTCCCCCCCCTTTAAAATCTCCGTCAGAATCGAAAGATCCATCTTAGGCGGAAAGCCGACAATATTCAAGGCGGTCAGCGGCCGTCCCCCCATGGCATAGACATCCGACAGGGCATTCGCCGCCGCAATCTGTCCGAACCAGTAAGGATCATCCACAATCGGCGGGAAAAAATCCACCGTTTGCACCAGCGCCTGCTTATCGTTAATGCGGAACACCCCGGCATCGTCGGCGGCATTAAAGCCGACCAGTAAATCGGGATGATCCGCTTTCGGGAGCCCCTTCAACACCTCGGCCAAAACCTTTGGCCCCAGCTTGGAGGCTCAACCCGCGCACGACACCTGCGCCGTCAGCTTGATGGTTATCTGTTTCTTGTCGTTCTTCACGGCTGTAATATATACGTTCCGTTCCCCAAGTCAAAATTCTAATAGCGGCGTTTTAGAAAAGAGAGTTTCCCCCGCTGTTTCCGCATGACCTCGCCCGGAATTTCTCCGTATGAATTCATGAGGAATTCCATTTCCGGCTTGACCTCTTCCTTGCGGCCCAGTTTTTCACAGGCCTTATACTTATAGTAGACCGCTTCGATGATATTATAGAAATTCCCCGGATTCTCTTGCAACCGGTCGAAAATCATCCCATAATACTTCGCCGTCTCTTCATGATCTTCTTTCTTGCGGTTGGCTTCGGCGATCAGCCAGAGGAAAAAGGTTCCTCCCGGATACCGTTCGTACATCCGCTTCGCCATCACAATCGCCGAATCGTACTTCTCTTCGTTCAGCATGACATAAATCAGCGCCGATTCCGCGCCGTTTTTGGAAATCAGCGAAGAATCCATCGCCAGGTGCGTCTCGGCGATACCCTTTTCCCGGTCGTCGTTGAATATCCCGGTGTATCGCAGAAATCCCGACTTGACCGATTTCCAGTAATGGTACGAACCCATCCCAAGGTACAAATCGTACAGGGTGGAATCGATTTCCAGCCCCTTTTGATACGCCCCCTTGGCCTTGAAACCGTACGTTATCGCCGACAGCCCCGACCCGAAATGCGCCTCCCAGACCGCGCGATACGCGTGTTGATGCCCGATATTCAACATGCAGACCGCCGAATCCCATTTGCTGCACCCCTGTTTCATATAATTTTGCGCCAGTTCTTCGGTCCGGTCGAGCAGCCGTTCGAATTCCTTCTTTTTGAAAGTATCTTCCCGGTCGGTCATTTCGGTCTGAAGAACGATCGCGCGAAAGAGGTACCCGGTGGGATCGGCCGAATCGAGCGTACACAAGCTGTCGTACCACCCGTACGCCTCATCCCAGCGGGCATTCAGGAGAGCTTCCTCCCCCTGTAAAATCAAATCCACCTTTTCAGGATTCAAAAGCGCGGCGTGGACGCTCCAATTAAGCAGAAAGAAAACACATAAAACTAACTTGTTAGTCATTGGATTCTTCGATGGAGTTTCTTGGCCTTATCGACCGTTTCTTCGAAATAGGCGTTATTCCCCGCCAGCCCCCGTTTTTTGATGATCCGGTCGAGCGCCTCGAGTGTTTCTTCGTACTCCCCTCTTCTATCGTGCCAGACGGCCTTAAGATAGTCCCCTTCCATCGCTCCCAGCGAATCGTAAAAGGCTGAATTCTTCCACCCGTTTTCAATGCTGTCGATACAGGCCCAGGCGCGCGGGAAATCCTCCAATTCAATCAGAGAAGTCGTCATAAAATATCGTGCATACAAATTGCCGGGATTTAACTCAAGCAGGCTGTCCCCGAGGCTGACCGCATCGTCATACTGCTTTTCTTCGTAATATATCCGCAGCAGCGATTCCCGGGCATTGGCTTGTGCCAGCACCCCCTTCGCGATCGCTATCTTTACCTGGGCGATTCCGGTATCCCTTTTATCGGAAACGAACGGCAGCCACAAGAAAGCCCTGGCCTTGACCGTCCGGTAATAATCGTAAGCCCCCAGCCCCAGATAAGCGTCATAGAACGTACTGTCCAGTTCCAAAGCCCGGTCAAACCTGTTCCCCGCTTTCAGCCCATCCTGAAATGCCCCCCACCAATTGCCATGAAAAGCCCGGTGCAGCGCCCGGTAACCCCGCCCCGCTCCGGCAATGAAGCCCCGGTTGGGGTTGTCCGGATCGCTTTCCATCAGCTCCTCGGCCATGTCAATTGCCGTATCCAAATTTTCACTGATGGAATCGCTGAATTCGTCGTTGCGGCTTTCTTCGCTGGCCGTCTGATAAACCGTCCCTACCAGGAAATATCCCAGCGGATTTTCCGGCTCGGCATCCCGGAGCTTCTTCGCTTCGACCAGCGCCCCGCTGAAATCATGCCGCGCGATAGACTGCGCGATATTCTTAACGGAGGAATCCCGGACCGCAGTCTCGGCCAGAACCGTTCCGCAAGAAATTGCAAAAACGATACAAATTAATAGGATTGATTTCTGTAAGCGCATTTCCCGTTTATACATCAAACCTCAAATAAGGTTTGCCGGGAAAGCTTAGGCAACAATAATTTTAAATCGAGGCCAGGGCAGGCAGGAAATCGGTCAACCGGGCCTGTTTATCGTCGGTCACGGCTATCACTAAGGCATCCCCCATCTTCCAGTACATTACCAGGCATTCCTTGCACTCGCGATGGAAATATTCGATGTTATTGGCGACAGCCTTCTCGAAATCCGGGAGGTTAACCCCGTCATTCTTCCCGATATACAACGACACATGCGTAAGCCCGTTCTGGTAGCGCAAATGAGCGAACCTCTGCCCCTGCACTTCATCAAAACAGCAACCGATCATGGAAAATCCGTTCCCGAGGTCGTTCACCGCCAGCCGCATATCCCCGTTCAGGAATTTGCTGACCGCTTCGGTGTTATGAGGAATCTTATCGGGGTACAGCGCATGGACCGTCATATGCGTCTTTTCAAACGGATAAATGAAAACCTTGTGACGATAAAACTTCGCCGACGCGAACGCCGCCAGAACGCACAATACCAGCGCCGCCGCCACCGCGACAAAAATCGAACGAAACCTGAACGGATTCGTTAAAAATTTCCCCCTGTTTTTTCCCGAACCGGGATTTTCATCCAGATGCTGAATCTGGCTGATGATTTTTCCCTTTAAGAATTCCGATTTGGCGGGGGAGGAAGCCTTATCGATTACGAAAGTCTTGAACATCTCTTCGAACTGATACCGCGCCATGCAGCTGCGGCAATGCCGAAGATGTTCCTTCACTTCCTGTGCGTCGATTTCACTGGCTTCCTTATCGATTACTTCATACAGCTTCCTTAAAGCTTCTTCGCAAGTCATCTTTGAGCAGGTTCCTTGATAAAGCCGTTCTTTACGGCGTAATGCCAGAGTTCTTTCTGGAGCAGCTTTCGTCCCCGGTGAAGACGCGACTTTACCGTCCCGATCTGCAGTCCCGTGATATCCGCTATTTCCTGGTAACTGAATCCCTCCAGAAATGACAGAACCACCACCAGCCTGAAATCTTCCGGCAAGTTGTCGATCGCTTTCTTGACGTCGTCGTCGAAGACCTTCGCGAAAAAGTGCGATTCCGGATTATCCGATGGTCCCAGCGCCGAGAGCTGACCGAAGAGGAAATCGTCGTCGACATCCTCGAGGTCCACCACCTGCGGCTTGCGGGACCTGGCGCGATAGTTGTTGATAAAGATATTGGTCATTATCTTGAACAACCACGCCCGGCAGTTCGAACCTTCTTCGAACTTGTCCCAGAATCTGTAGGCCTTCAGATAGGTCTCCTGGACCAGATCGTCCGCATCCCCTTCGTTCTTGGTCATCCGGAGTGCGGTCCGATAAAGCGCATCCAGGTGGACTAAAGCCTCCTTGTCGAACCTTTCTTTTTTCTTCTGTTCGTTTACTCCCGAACTCCGGTCGTCCATCACATTACCTCTGTCAGCCAACCGGGTCGGGCTTCCTACTAAATCCATAGGATAATAACAAATCCGACCCGGTGGTTGTTCCTCTCAAACCAATTTAGCGCTTTAAGCGCCTTTAACCATCGCCGAGGCAAAATATATACAAATTTGTATTGATTTTTGTTTCAATTGCCTCCAATAAAAGCTATTAAAATATAACGACTTTGGCAATAAAAATCTCCCGTTCCCTGGTCCGCACTCCCCTCGGATACAAGACGTTACAATCTCCGGTAACAAATATATTAAGAACTTACGGCGTTATTCCGACATATAATAACATGATGAAATCAATCAAGTTATATCTCATATTCCTCATTGGAATTATGGTATTTGCCGGCTGTAACCGCCGCGCCGCCAACCTGGAGCCGGATAATACCTATACCCTGACCGGAACCCTGGTCAAGAATCTCGACATCGACCAGCTTCTGGTTATCGCCGCCTTCAAGCGCAACGACACCACCCTCAACCGGGCCATTATAAACATCGGAAACGACACCCTCGCCAACGCCGCCAACCAGTACATCTTTACATATGACGATCCCTCCGATCTCGCCGCCGGAGACTACTACCTGAAAATCAAAGATACCGTGACCGCCTGGAGCGATTCCGTCCTCTTCACCGTTCCCGGAGATTTCGCTATCGACACCCTATCCGGAATCCCCGAAAACCGCGTCTACCGTACCAGCAACACCGTCAGTATCTCTTTCTTGATTTCGCTGGAAAGCGACGGCTATCTCTATGCCATCGCTCATGAAGATTCCACTTATTCCAATCACGGCTTCTCGGAATATGTCACCTCCGGAGCCGCCTCGGTCACGATCGACAAGGAACAGATGACTTTCCCCGAAAATATAAACGACACCATCCGCTACGAAGTCTATATGTATTCCTATACCGGCACTCCCTCGAACACCCCATTCCTGCCGGTCGTCCTGAACACCGAACTCCTCAATGACAACATCTCCAAACTCGACTTCACCGGGAATTTCGGCGTGGTAATGGTCACTCCGCGCGATTCCCTGGTCGCCGTGACCCAGTAAATTCTTCTTTGCCTCAACAATTATATCATATAACTTCCGGCCATGAATGATTCCGCCCGGAAAAAGATGCTCGCTCACCTCGCCTCGCTCGACACCGAACGAGTCAACCCCGATACTCTCAATATCGATGAACTTTCCCCGATCGATATCGTCCGCGCCATCAACAGCGAAGACCGTAAGGTCGCCGATGTCGTCGCGAAAGCCATCCCCGAAATCGCGAAAGCCGCTGAAATCGCGGCGAATACTTTGAAAGAAGGCGGAAGAATTATCTATATGGGAGCGGGCACTTCCGGACGACTCGGAGTCCTCGATGCCGCCGAATGCCCTCCCACTTTTGGAACCGACCCCAAACAGATTGTCGGATTGATTTCCGGAGGGTACGACACGCTGATTCTCTCCAAAGAGGGAGCCGAAGATCACCAAGAATGGGCCATCGAGGATTTAAAAAAGATAAATCTTACGCCAAAGGATTTCGTGATAGGCATCGCGGCCTCGGTCAAAACACCGTACACCAATTCCGGAGTGCAGTACGCCATCGAACACAAATGCCCCACCGCCATGATTATCTGCAATTCCAAAAAGAACCTGACCGTCCAGCCCGATGTCGTAATAGAATTAATCGTCGGCCCCGAAGTCATCACCGGCTCGACCCGCATGAAATCCGGCACCGCCCAGAAAATGGCTTTGAACATGATTACGACCACGGCTATGATCCTGCTCGGTAAAACCTACGGCAACCTGATGGTCGACCTTCGGGCCACCTCCGAAAAGCTGACCGTTCGTTCCCGCAAGATATTGATGGATTTTCTGGAAATTGATTACGACACCGCCGATGATTTATTGAATCGTTCCGGCGGCTCGGTCAAAACCGCCATCGTCATGCACAAACTGAACGTCTCAAAAGTAGAGGCCGAATCGAAACTGCACCACGCCTCCGGCTTTCTCAAAAGAATCCTGTAGTCATCTAATTACCTGTAAATATTTGATACTTTGGGTAGGTCGAAACTGATCTTCCCCCGATTTGGTGGACACTTTTATAAGGTTAAGTATTCATTTTCTCAAAGTCAACAGGACTTAGATATCCCAGGGTTGAATGGCGTCTGATGCGATTGTA
>JBFZFV010000107.1:0-3419 GCA_041306185.1 Candidatus Zixiibacteriota bacterium | reverse complement strand
ACGACCGGCACTTCAATAATTCCGTCATCGCCGGTATTAGATATTTCAATGGAATAATTCAGAGTATCTCCGACCATCGCAATCGGCTTGTCCACCGACTTTACGACATGTAATTCCGGCTCGACAGGTATATAAGCTATGGTTACCGCAGTATCCCGTACTTCGGGATGATAAGTTCCTCCCGCAACGGCACGGTTTACCAGCGTATCCACCAAACCGTTTATTGAATAAATCCAGGCTTTAAATGAAACTGCAACCGGTTCGTTTGGCTCAAGCGCCTCCAAATACCAGTGGATTTCGTTGGTCTGCATCATACCCTGATAGACTATCTGCCCGCCGTGAGAAATCGTCCCCGGTATGGCATACACCCCTTCGGGAAGGAAATCGCTGATTTCCGTTGGGAAAGAATATTCCGCAGTATTCAATACTTCGATTTCATAATACAGCGTATCTCCAACAGGAGCGGATGCTTTATCAACTGCTTTATCGACTTCGAGATATCGGGGTGACGGCAATATCACAACATGGGCTGTATCACTTAATACTTCATCATTATGATAGCCAAAAGCAAAATTTATAATATCGGTCGTATCGACACCCCCAATCGATTCCGGATACATCACCGACAATTCCATCGTAACGGTTTCCTGCGCCGCGATTTCGTCGAATGTCCATATTACCGTATGATGGTCCGTCCCGAACACACCGCCGGTCGACGGTTCCCATGCGTAGTTTTCGCCTCCGCCTACCGAATCCACTACGGTCACGTCAAACGCCGAAGCATTCCCCGTATTCCTCACCGTGATTATAAAATGCGGAAGGTTCCCCGACGATATCGTGTCCTCCACCGCCACTTTCTCGATACTCAATTCCGGCTTGAACACCGGGCGGTAAACCGTACTGGTAGTATCGGTGTAGGTTTTATCGTCGAAATACAGATCGGCACGATTTCCTATAATAGTATAGTTATCGTATTCACCGACAACGGTAACACTGAATCCCAGGTCGGCAAAAGTGCCCGACAGCAGTTCATCAACCGTCCATGTAATCAGTTTATTATCCGGGTCGTAAACCCCTCCGGCCGTGATGGACCCGTCAATCAGTTCGGTCCCGACCGGAATGGCATCAACCACTTCGATATTCTCCGCCGGTCCGGTCCCCAGATTCGCCGCCGTTATGATGTAATTGATAATTCCGCCTGTCCCCACCGTATCGACATCGGCCTTCTTATCGACCGTTATCATGGGAACCGGGGGCTCCGGAGTCACCGTAATCGTCGCCGTATCGCTGATCGTGGAATCTTCCGAAATGGGAATAACCGCAATATTGTAGATGGAAATAGTATCGGTAATGGAATTAGAAATTATTGCCTCATAGTCCAATTCGAGCATAGCCCCCGGGTCCAGACTGGCTGCGGACCAATTTATGACATGCAACGAAGCGTCGTACACCCCGTTGCCCGTAATCGTATTTTCGATAACCGCCGCTTCATTCGGAAGAGTGTCGGTGACACTTATCCCGGTTGCCGCAAAATTCCCTGAATTAACAACTGTTATATGATATGCAACGGTCTCGCCCGGCATAACAATCGCCGGATCGACCGTCTTCTCAATCAATAATATTGATTTCAAATGCGGCTTGACCCAGGTGATGGTCCAGTTGCTCTTCGCCTCTTTGTACGGACTGAATACGTTTGCCCGGTTTAAAACCACCACGGTGTCGGTCCCGGCAGGATCGGTCGCCACCCGGAAAGTCAGCGTAACTTCGCTTCCGCCGTATAATGAACCGAGCTCCCAGCGCAGGACCCGGCTTGACGGGTCGTACGTTCCGCCGTTGGAAGCACTTCCGTCGACATATTCCGCAAATGCCGACAGGGTATCGACCACCTCGACATTGTTGACCACATTATCGGTATGGTTATTGATTACCAGGGTATAATCGATGCTGTCTCCGACATACACCAGCCTGGTATTGACAAATTTCTGGATCTCCAGATCGCAAAGAGGTACCGCGGCCGGAACGTCGATTTGTGCCGATACCGGCACCGCCGCGAACATCAGCGCCGTAAGGACTAAAGTAATACCGAATATTCCGATTGATTTTTTCATATTTCCCTAAAGTTTTCCCAGAATCCTCAAGAATACTCCGTGCCCACGGTAATCGAGCGAAGGATCATCGTCGTTGTCCCCTTCGATCCGCTCGTACCCGATCGAAACACGATAGTACTTGGCGTTTTCGTAACCGACTTCAACCTGAGTATAAGTTTTCTCGTCGTCCATCGATTCCTTCAGAAGAATGGCCTTGACCGCCCCTCTGCCGAAGAAACCATGTCCGAATGACAGCGACCCGGAGGCCAAAAGGATGTACGATACCGTTTTGATTTCCGGAACCGGCGGCTGATCCACCAGTTGCCAGCGGCGAATCATCCCAAGCGTGAATTCCGTGAATCGGTCCCGGTTGCCGTTAACCCTGACGCCAAGATCCCAAACCTTATCGCGGGAATCGATCGCGGCGTCACGGTTGATCCGCCGAAATTCGGTCTCCACTCCGAACGACAGATGATGTTTCGGGAACAGCGTCACCTGTCCCATCACGAAATCGTTGGTATTGACCACGGTCGAATCGGCATAATTCCGCTGCATTTCGTACCGTCCGACCTTTCCGAGCGCTTTTATCAACCTGACCGGGATATACTCCACCGCGAAATTCCCGGCCCGGTCGGTGCGGTACGATTCATCCTGCCGGAATTTCAAATCGCTTCCCGGAACCGTAAAACGCTTGTACTCTATTGTGGTCAGAGTATTGACATTATGATGCGGCTGGATATTGGCCGTAAAATAGGTTCCGTCCTCGCGGTCGTCATAGATTCCCTGATCGCGCATATCGCGCAGGCGGATTTTCTGAGTCAGCGATAGCCGTGTCCCGTCGACCGGGATACTCGATACCGTCGCCGCCGCTTGGTTGGTTACATTATCATCGGTACTTCCGGACATCTTATTATCGAACGAGATATATTCGTAATGGAAACCGTATCCGAATATTCCAAGAAACGAGGTTTTTTCTCTTTCTCCTTTGACATCGAGGATCAACCGGTTTTGCGAATTGTCTTCCCCGGTCGAAACCGTGGCGTTCTGCACGTCGCGCCGTTCCGCCATGATATCGAAATTAAGTCCCTGTGAATACTTATTCCGGTATCCGGCTTGATAAATCTTTTCATCCCGTTCGCCGGGATAGTTGTTGTATTCGCCGCCCGCTTCCAGACCGCGAATCGCCGCAAACCGGGCATACACATCCTGCTTATTATCCAGCTTGAACGAGCCATCGAGGTTAACCCGCCGCTGGTTTTTCTGCGGATTCAAATCGGTATTGGAAAATGATTTGTACTGATCTTCGATTTCCTGGAAATCGGCGTTGAATGT
>JBFZFV010000106.1:0-15467 GCA_041306185.1 Candidatus Zixiibacteriota bacterium | reverse complement strand
TTGTGATCAAACGGCCCGCTGCCGAAGTCGTGGAGCTGCCAGTTGAACTGCCCGAAAGCAGGCGCAACCGCGAACACCGCCAGGAACATAAAAGCCGCTATGAATCTCTTCATCTGGTAATTCTCCTAAAATGGTATAGATACTTTGGATGAAGATAAAGCAAGTATCATACCGAATTATCGGAGTGGCTATTTCAGATTTTTTGACATTATATATCAATGAGTTATATCGCCTTAAAAGCAGTCTATTTTTATCCGCTATGCAAGCCATTGCATTTTTTCAGGAGGATATCTGACAGAATTTGCAGAATGACCTAATTGTTTGAAAATCATTAATTTAAAACACGGGGGTTGCATTTTGCGTAATTAAGCTATAATTATTACTATAAGTATAATTTGTTGACTCAACCGCGCTGATGATAAATGTAAATACCCTGGTCAAAAAATTCGGAGACCTGACCGCCGTCGACGGACTTTCGTTCGAAGTCAAAAAAGGAGAGGTTTTCGGCCTGCTCGGCCCCAATGGCGCCGGGAAAACCACCATCATTAATATGCTGGTCGGAGTCCTGAAACCGGATTCCGGCGAAATCGGAATCGCGGGATTTACCGACCCGACCCGTCCCGAAGTCCGCAAAAGCATCGGAAACGCGCCCCAGAAACTGGCCGTTTACGAAAAGCTTTCTGCCGAAGAAAATCTTCGGTTTTTCGGAAGCATGTACGGATTGCACGGTTCCAGGATGAAAGAACGGGTCGAAGCCTGTTTGGAATTCGTCGGCCTCTCCGACCGCCGCAATGGAAAAACCGGGACTTTTTCGGGAGGAATGCTGCGCCGGTTGAACCTGGCTATCGCCATGCTGCATGAACCTCCGGTGCTTCTGCTTGACGAACCGACCGTCGGAGTCGACCCGCAATCCCGCAACATGATCTTCGAGTACATTGAAAAACTTCGCCGGATGGATTGCACCATGATATATACTACGCACTATATGGAAGAAGCGAGCCGCCTGTGCGATCGCGTGGCGATTATCGACCACGGAAGAATCCTTGCCATGGACACCGTGGATAAACTGATTGCCGAACATGGCGGGAAATCGGTCATCGAGGCCGAACTGGTCTCGCTTCCGGCCGATCAAACTGCGCTACCCGGCAGACTGGAGGAAAACCGCCTTCGTATCGACACCGATAAACCGATGGAGGAACTGGCCCGCCTGACCAAATTGGGGCTGGATTTCGCCCAGCTTAAGGTCGACCGCCCCGATCTGGAAACGGTCTTTCTGAATCTCACCGGAAGGAGCCTGCGCGACTGATGTTGAAGATATTTTCCATAGCGCAAAAGGACCTGAAAATCCTCTTTCGGGATAAATCCAATATCTTCTGGGTGGTGGTATTCCCGATGGTTTACGCTCTGTTTTTCGGCAGTATCTTTTCCGGAGGCGGGAGTGCGCGCAGTATTAAAATCGCAGTCATTGACAATGATCGTACCGAAAGTTCCGCGGCATTCGTCCAAAAACTCAATGAAATGGAATCGCTTCTAATCGACACCACGATCGCTGATATCGACTCGGCAGCCGCAATGGTTCGCCGGGGAAAACTGGTAGCCTATGTCGCAGTTAAACCGGGTTTCGGGCAAAACAACGGTTTCTTCTCCAGCGCTTCACTGCTCCAGGTCGGCATAGATCCCTCGCGAAAGGCGGAAAAGGGATTTTTGGAAGGCATGTTGACACAAGCGACCTTCACGGCCATGATAGACGGATTCATGTCCCCCGACCGGGTAAATGAGCAGTTTACCACGATGCAGGAAGACGTCGACAAATGGGGCATTTTCAACGATGATGAGAAGAAAAAGATGCGGGGCATCTTCGGCGATATGAAAGACCTTTTCGGAAATACCGAACGGGTCGACACCGCACAGAAGGACGAAGTAAGCGAGGCTATGAGTAACCGTATCGAAACCGTATCCATTACCAACGATTCCATTCGCCCCCGTTCATCGTTCGAAATCACTTTCCCCTCGTCGATTCTCTGGGGGTTAATCGCAGTGGCGGCGGCGTTTGGGATATCGGTCGTGACGGAACGCAACCAGGGGACCTTCCACCGCCTGCGCATCGCTCCTATTACGCGGGCGCATATTCTGGCCGGAAAGGGACTGGCCTGTTTTATCACCTGCGTCTTTGTTTGCACCTTCCTCCTGGCGGCGGGCATCCTTATTTTCGGCGTCAGGGTTTCCTCTCCCCTGGTGCTTATCATTGGAGTCCTGGCTTCTTCGTTCGCATTTGTCGGCATCATGATGCTTATCTCGGTGCTTGGCAGGACCGAGGAATCGGTCGCCGGGGCCGGCTGGGCGATTTTAATGGTATGTGCCATGACCGGCGGAGGCATGATCCCGCTCCTGTTCATGCCGTCGTGGCTCCGGCAAATCAGCAATTTCAGCCCCGTTAAATGGGCCATTTATTCCATGGAAGGGGGCATCTGGCGGGAATTCACCATTTCCGAAATGATGCTTCCGGTCGGAATCCTGCTTGGAGTCGGAATAATCGGATATGTTTTGGGCGTATCCATCCTCTCCAAATCGGATAATTAAGGGGTCAGAATCTTCTTGAAACCGAGCATATCGGCTACGGTATCTTTCATGGTCGCCGCTCGCCCTATTTTCAGCATATCCATCCGTCGATAGTAATTCAAACAGGTAGTACAGGATAAAATTTCTGTTCCCGTCGCTTCGAATTTTCTCAGGATCTCCAGAACCGGAGAACCTGCGGTGGTCAGAAATACGCCGCTGTTCAGGCAGCCGATTCTGGCGGGGTAAACACCCGAATTGTATAGCGTATCGAGAAAAGCGGTCATCAGTTTTTCGCCGAGATCCGGCTCACCGTCCCCCAGTCCCGAAGATTTCAGTATCAGAAGCATATCTTTGTCTAATCCCATTATAGCCTCACAATCTGGAGCGAATTTATCCGGGAATTAATGGGGAATTCAATTAATGTAAAGTAAATATTGCCGCTTCGGGAACGACATTTTCGCCGTAGAAAGATATTAACGAAGAAATAACCGAACACGGAAAAATCATGGTCAATCAATGCGTCTGCTTTAAAGTCAGTTTCGAAAAGCTTAAAAAAATCTCAGAAAAAACCGGGGCCGTTACGGTAGAAGAACTTCAGCAGCATATCGATTTCGGACTCAACTGCAAACGATGCCATCCTTATGTCCGCCTGATGCTCCGAACCGGACAAACCGAACTTCCGGTTATCCCGGAATAGCCTTCCGATCTTCTCCCGCTTTAATTCGAATATTTTGAATCGTTGACAAGTAAATGGTCAAGGTGTTAGATTCGATGAAACTTATTTCAGCGAGGAATTTTACATGGCAATCATAGTCTTTCTGGTCCTGATTATTGTCGTGGGAGCCGTGGTGGCATCCATGTACAATCGCCTGGTCCGCCTGAGGAACACGGTCAAATCCTCCTGGTCGGATATCGATGTTCATTTGAAAAAGAGGTGCGACCTGGTTCCCAACCTGGTTGAAACGGTCAAAGCGTATGCCAAGCACGAAAAAGGGGTTTTTACGAAGGTAACCGAAGCCCGCAGCGCTGCCATGCAAGCGACGACACCGGGAGAAGCCTCGCAACGAGAAAACATGTTCAAGGATACCATCAAGAGCCTCTTTGCCGTGGCCGAAGCGTATCCCGAACTGAAAGCCAACGATAATTTTCTCCGCCTGCAGGGGCAGTTCCAGGAGCTTGAAAACAATATCGAGGCGGCCCGGCGGTACTACAACGCCGTGGTTCGGGATTTCAACACCATGGTCGAATCGTTTCCCTCGAATATTATCGCTTCGATGTTCGGCTTCAAGCAGGAAGAATATTTCCAGCTGGAAGCCCCGGCCGAGGAACGCAAGGCGGTCCGCGGCGATTTTTCGGACATGTAGCCGTTCGGAGGATGCGATGAAAAAATTTCTGCAAAGCAAACCGGTGCTGACTGCGGGATTGGCGCTGCTGGTCGCGGCTCTGCTGGGTGCCTATCCCCTGTCGGCTCAGTCCCGGTACTATACCGTTGACAGCTTCCATTCCGAAATCGCCGTCGATACCGACGGCAGTATCACGGTTGAGGAGACGCTGGAAGTCAACTTCCACCACCAGCGGCATGGAATCTTTCGTGAAATCCCCTACAAGTATCGCGATGCCTCGGGCGACATGATCAGAACTCCGCTCGAAGTCATCTCGGTGAAAGACAAATCGGGAAAATCGTGGGAATACCGGGTCCGGCACGAGGGGAATGTCGTCAATATCCGCATCGGCGATGCCGACCTGTACGTCGAGGGATACCAGGTGTATATTATCAAGTACCGGGTCGAACGGGTGCTGTTGTTTCTGAAAGACCACGATGAGCTGTACTGGAACGTGACCGGGAATTATTGGGATGCCTCGATTAAAAAAGCCTCGTGCAATATCACCTTGATGACCGACAAGGAAATTGACAATCCCCGAACGGCCTGTTACAGCGGAAAATACGGCGATACCAGGGCCAACTGCACCACCACCCTGAACGACCGGGGGGCCGCTTTTGAATGTTTGATTTCTCTGGCCGCCGGAGAAGGATTCACGGTGGCCTACGGCTGGGATAAAAACATCGTGGCCGCTCCTTCAGATTTCGAAAATTTCCTCTACACGATTAACCTCCGCGAAAACTGGATTTTCATCTTTCCGTTCATATCGCTCTTTTCGATGATCTGGCTCTATTTCAAGCGGGGACGGGATCCGAGGGTCCAGGAAGCGATCGTGGTGCAGTATAATCCTCCCAAGTACGGCGAGAAAGAACTGACCGCCGCCGAGGTCGGGACTATGATCGATGAGAGTATGGACCCCCGCGACATCACCGGAACCCTGATCGGTCTGGCCGTGAAAGGGTATATCAAGTTGGTCGAGGAAAAAAGTGAAGGATTCTTGCCCATTTTCAGCTCGCTCGACTACCGGCTGCTAAAACTAAAAGAGTCCGACACGGAACTGAACTCCTACGAAAGATTTCTGCTCGAAAGCGTCTTCCCCGGTTCCATTAAGGAGATCATGCTGTCGGGACTAAAGAACAAGTTCTATAAGTACATTCCCGGCTTGAATGAACGCCTCTTTGACAGCATGAAAGAAAAAAAATACATGGCGGTCAAACCGGGAACCGTAATAGCCAAGTACATCGGACTGGCTTTCATTATCCTGATTGCGGGAATTATGATCTCTGTCGCGGCTTTCCAGGATTTTGCCGCCAAAGGAATTGCCGCAACGATTCTAACCGCCATCTGGCCGGCCCTGTTCGCCAAGGCGATGCCGGTAAAAACCCGGGACGGAGCCAGAATCCGTATGCAGGCCCTGGGATTTCGCGAATTCATGATGAAAGCCGATAAGGACCGCCTCGAGCGGATGGGAAAGGATATTTTCTACAAGTATATGCCCTACGCCATCGCCCTCGACGTGGTCGATCACTGGGCGGAGGCCTTTGAAGGAATTTTCGGCGAACCCCCGCAATGGTACGTTTCGTCCCGCGGCTTTCACCATTTCAGCCCCCGGGCCTTTTCACAAAACATTAATACCGCCACTTCATCGCTGGCCTCGACCATGTACTCGGCGCCGCGAGGCAGCGGCACTGGCGGAAGAGGAGGCGGGGGTGGAGGCGGCTTTTCCGGCGGAGGTTCCGGCGGAGGGGGCGGAGGCAGCTGGTGATAGCCTCGTCCCGGTTGCCGAGCGTCAATTAGAGTTTAATGCAACAAAAAAACCCGTCTTCTCGCGGACGGGTTTTTTGCTGATAATCGAGGTTTAGCACTGAAATTTTTGTTCGCTATTTCTCGTCGTCGATCGTCACCTGTTTTTCTCAAGTCTTCTATCTATTTCTACGTCCTTGTTGAATTCCGGTTCCATCATTCTCATATCGATTATGAAATTTTCTATCTCGCCTCGATATCGGCCAGGATTAAATCCTCCTCGGTCTGAACCCGAGTCATGACATCCTCGATTTTCCCCCCGAACATCCGGCTCATCAGCCCCATATTCATCCGGGTGATGTATACATTACCGTCGGCGGCCTCAAACACTCCAATCCGGCAGGGCATCATCGAGGCGACCTTCTTGTTGACGTCATCAGTCAGAATATTATAGGCATAATCGGGATGGCAGAGCGAAACCACTTTCATCCGGGTCATGTCGGCATGACCGGCAGTCTGGAGGCTGTATTGCAAATCGTAGATTTTGGGAACCATCCAGCCCCGCCCCAGAGCCTCGGATTCGATTTCCCTCACCGTTTCGTCAAACGCCATATTGCTCGGCTTGGTTTCCAGCATCAAGTCGGGAAGAATATGCCAGACCACCGCTACTGCCACTGCGGCGCCGATCAGAAAGCCCACTAATATCAGGCGAATTTTGCTATACATTAGTTTTTACTCCGAATTTGGTTGCAGAATACTTTCTCACTTAATCGGTTCCTCCGGTTGCTTTTCTTAACCTTTTCTTATTGGATTGATAAAACCCTGAAACGATTCATTAAATATTATAACCTACTGTCTTACTTAATAATACGCTGATCCCGGAAGACGCCTCCCGAATCCCCGCCGACCGCAGAATTCTGCCAAACCCATCCCGGCGACTAAAAATCCCCCACATGACTACATGACAGTCTTTTGACACTAAATAAATAGGATAATATAGATTTCTTACGTCTATTTAAGGAACATCGAAAATAAACGCATTTATGAATAAACTACTCATTCGCTTTGTCTTAATTTCGTTTTTTGCGGCAGGGATTATCGCCCCGGTAAGAGGCGCCGAACTGGCCATCCGGACGGTCGATTCCGAAACCGGACAGCCGGTCAGCAACGCCAATATCAGCCTTTTGGAAATCGGTCAGATCACCACTACCGACAAAAACGGCAGCTCCCGCTTCGATGCCCTTCCTCCCGGCAAATACCATATTTCGACCAGCCATATCGCCTACGAAGAAAGAGACAGCATCGCCATCGAAATCCCTCATACATCTCCCTTCGATATCCCCCTCCAGCCGAAACACTGGCTCTTAAACCAGATTGTCGTAACCGGAACCCGTTCGCCTCACATCCTCAAGGACGTCCCGGTGCAAACCGAAGTGGTCACCAGCCGTGATTTCGCGGAGGTGGGAGCGAAGACTGTCGATGAAGCCCTGAGTTCCTCGATTGGCATCAATATCAATAACGACCTGTCCGGCCAGGGTGCGACCATTCGGGGGATCGAAGGAAGCCGCGTGCTGGTCATGGTCGATGGCGAACGAGCCGTCGGCCGCGTCAACGGGTCGATCGACCTGGGGCAGTTCGCCCTCAACAACGTGGATAAAATCGAAGTCATCAAGGGAACCGGCGCCACCCTGTACGGTTCCGACGCCATGGGCGGCGTCATCAATATCATCAGCCGCAAGCCTTCGGAAAATTCAAACAGAATCAGTTTCTCTTCCGACTACGGCTCCAATGCCAGCATGAACCTGATCGGGGATATGGAATACGGCAGAGACGGAACCGGGCTGGCAATCGGCGGAAAATACTATCATACCGACGGCTTCGATCTCGACCCTTCCACCCCCGCCACCAACGGCCGGGAAGCGATCGACCGCTGGAATTTTTCAGGAAAGGTTTCCCGCCGCCTTTCCCCTGCCTGGCATGTAACCGGCTCGGGACGGTTCATGCAGGAAAATCTGGACTGGATCGAAGCGGAAACCATCAAGCTGAGCGAAATCAAAGACACCACATACATCTACAACGATAATGAAACCAACCGGCGCTACGACGGATCGGTAACCTTCGATTTCCATTCCAACGATCGCTACTGGATGAAACTCCGTTTCAGCGGAACCTACTACGACCATATCTGGAAAAAATACAGCGGGCCGTACTGGACCGATACTTCGAAAACGCAGGAACTGTACGCCGAAGCATCATACACCGCCAATTACATCACGGCCAAAAGCCATATGGCCACTTTCGGGATCGATCTCGGGCGGCAGGAACTCCGTTCGGAAGAACTGATTGCGAATACTCCTCCGGAAAAATCCGCCGCCGGATATTTCCAGTATGAAATATCATTTCTGAAAAGTTTGAGCCTGGTTTCGGGAATCCGGTACGAACATCACAATTCTTTCGGAGACCATGTCAACCCTTCCGTCAACCTCATGTGGCGCCCAAGCAACGCATTCAAATTGCGAGGGTTCGTGGGCAAAGGTTTCCGGGCTCCGTCGATCAAAGAGCAGTACTTCATATTCGACCATACCGCGGCCGGATACATCGTCTACGGAGGGTCGGCGGCCGAGGTGAGCAGCATCGACCTGTCGGGTCTTGATATTCAAGACCTGAAGTCGGAAACCTCCATCAACAGCTCCATCTCGGCGGAAATCCTGACCGGTTCGCTGGGACTTCATCGCCTGACCTATTACTACAACCACCTTAATAACATGATCGACTTCCAGCTGATCGGCTTCCCTGACCCGTACTGGCGCGGCTTGTACGTCTACCAGAATATCGAAACCGCTATTACGCAGGGAATCGAATGGGAATCGCGGGTGCGCTTATCGAGTCTCCTGGAAATCTCGGTATCGTACGATTACCTCCATAGCCGTAACCTCGGGACCGGCGAACGCCTCCTGAATCGCCCCGACCACGGCCTGAAAGTCATCTTAACCGGCTATTCCAATCGTTGGCGGGCAGGAGCCGCTATCTGGGGAGACTGGGAAAGCGACAAGCTCTGGGTCGCCCGCAGCAACACCGGCGAAAACGAAGGGGATGCTGAGCTGGCCCCGAGCCGCTCGACGGTAAATCTCAACCTGTTCAAGCGTTTCGGGAGCGGCACTGAGGCCTTCGTACGCTTCATGAATATCTTCGATGAAACCAATGCCGTCTACGGCTACTGGCCCGGATTCGATATTTCCGCCGGATTTAAATTGACCTTCAATAATAACTAATAAGAGGAGATACCATGAAAATTATAAACGCCTTCGTTCTTTCGAGTCTGCTGCTTTTGACCGTCGCCGGATGCAGCGACAACAACCCGACCGGCGGCGGCGGACCGATCGGAAATACCAACATATCGACCTGGGTCGATATCGGAGGATACTGGTCGAGCGAAATCGATGCTTCGAGTTTTGACGATTTCGTGTACTTCTCGTTTACCGACGCCGACACCACCACACCCGCTAAGCGCTTCACCGGAGCGGAAGGTGACTGGGACATCGCCATGCGTCGTGAACTCATAAAATTGAACGGCGGATTTTCAGCCCAGGAATCGGGCGAATGTGTCGGAACCGATCTCGGGGCGGTCGATTTCGACGAAGTCACTATCGACGATACCGCCGGAGTATCCTGGATATCCGACCATATCGACTACTTCATTGACCAGTGGTACGACTATAACATGAATACACATCAGCTCACGGCTAACCAGTATGTCTTTTCCATGGTCGACGCCGGCGGCGAAAATTACCTCAAGTTCCGGGTCGATTCCATTGTCGGCGCCGGAATGCCCCCTTCGATGGGAACGGTCTACATTTCGTACTTCTACCAGACGACTCCCTCCAGCTTCGACCTCGATGGTACGATACAGACCGGTTCCATTAATGTCGGGAGCGGAACCGGTTATTTCGATTTTTCGAGCGGCACCGAGGTGACTCCGGCCGACCCGGCCAACTCGCTCGATTGGGACATCGCCTTCAACAACTACAATCTGATGATGAACAGCGGCCCCAGCGGCAGCGGAGCATGCGCCGCCTTTTATGCGTACGGCGAATTAACTGACCCCACCGAAATCGAATCCTTCACCATACAGCCCGATGATGCTCCGCTGTTCCCCGATGCCCCCGGATCGGCTTTAACCGACTGGTACAATTACAACGGCCAGACGCATACGCTATCATCGAAATCGCATGTCTACCTGATAAAGAACAGTAACCATGTTTACAAGATGCGCATCGATAGTTACTATAAGAATGTCGGAGGAGTCTCGACCTCGGGACATTACAACTTCATCTGGAAAGAAATCTCGGACCCGCCAACCGAATAAGATCTGGCCACATCGATAGCGCATGGCCTTGAATCATCCGAAATGCACGAACGTTGTGCGGATTTGTGACCCTGCGCTACAGTGGAAGCTGCATATAATGCTAAAAGAAACCGACATTTCAGCCGGTTTCTTTATTTTTATGAACATAATCGCTTAGAAAAACTGCTTTGCCACCAGGTAAGGAATGACAATGTACAAAAGAACATCCCTTATCAGGTAGTACATGAAGATCGCAACCAGCAATTTCCAGCCGTAAATTTTGAATAGATATAGGAATCGTATCCGGATGCGGCCCAAAAATCCCATTTGAGCGGTTCCCGGAAGCGGTCTGCGGAGATCCTGTTTAAAACGCTTAACGATCTCCCTGATACGTCCGAAAAAACCGGGCCGGGTTTCTTTACCGACACATTTGGGGATTGATTCAATTACCGTTTCTTCATTCTGCAAAGACTTCATACCTTTCGACCTTGGATTTCAGGGCGAAATGCCCTTCGGCATTCTTGAATTCGTCTCTCCGACGGTGTCCCTCGATGAATTCCGGGCTGTTGACCCATTCGTTGAAATTATCCTCCGATTCCCAGCGGGTCATAACGATGTAGGTATTCCCTTCGGTTGGCCGCAGAATCTGGGCGCTGATGAACCCCGGACGGCGGTCGACCGCGTGAGCGCGGGTCTTGAAGACCTCTTCGAACCGCTCCCGGTGCTCCTCGGGAACCTCCATCCGATTTATAATGATAAACACGATATTGCTCCTTAGTAACAGTTATTACCTTCCCCGCCGGATGCATCATCCGGTGCGGGTGTGATATTCGCATATCAAAAGCCGCGGTAATAATAATTATACTACGGGAATATTCGCGTTTTCTTTGGATAAACCGGTTGTATGAATGGCTGCCCGAACATGCGACTTTCCGGCGGAAATCTCCCGTTCATTCCGGAAGTAAATTTTTAAAAAGGCCCCGGATTTTACAGTCCGGTGATGATGGCCAGGATGACGAAAACCAGGGCCAGATTGATCGAAATTATCCAATGAAAGAAGAACGGTCCGGTCTTTCCGGTTTCCATTTTGGTGATTCTCCTGTAATCGCCGGCATACTTGGGCGCCATGAAGCGAAGCCAGAGGAAACTTACCGGCTGTCCCCAGTTTTGCAGGGTGACGAAGATGCGGAGGGTCGTGACGATATACCAGACGACACAGGCCGCAGCCAGAGCGATAAATACATATGTGAGAGCCATGTTAACCTCCCGGTTCTATTCAATATACCGGTTTTTGGACAATGAAATTCGGTTTTTGCAGCGATTCGGAAATGCGGCGCTCCGGGACGTTCCTCGTAACGAGTTCTCCCGCATGATAGTACCACAAAATGGGTTTGTTTTGTACAATTGGTATGCCGTTTTTTGTCGGTTTCCCTGGAGGTCTGTGGGCGCGTCGGGTCACACTTGCGCGAAGCGCAGAGGCAAGGCCCACGGAAGCAAGACCTGCCGCAACGGCAAGGGTTACAGCGGATTGGTGGTGATAAGAGTGAGGGTTCATAAGGGGTCCTCCCAATTTTCTCTTCGAGAAAATATTGTCGAAACCGTTAAGGTTTCGACCTACCAAAGACTTCTTTTCTTTGAATTGTAACCTATCTGCCCGGTTTATACCACCCCCTAACCCCCTCCTTAGTAAGGAGGGGGGATGCCGAAACCATAGAGGTTTCGGCCGAAGAATATTTTTACAGGGCACGAGTCTCTGATCTCGTGCCGAAATCACGGCTGGAGTACCCTTCGAGGCTCATGGTCTTCGACAGCACTCCTTCTCTACAAATAGGGGGCGGCGAATTTTCACCATCGAATCGCGAGTGAAATTGCGGGCCGCTTGGCATTTTAGATGAGAGGATGGCGATAATAGAATTGGAAGAGAGGGGTGGACTCCGGGACGGAGCTTTTTATCGGCGGAGAAGCACGCTGAGAAATCGAAAGGACTACTTGCGGCGACGTTTTTTGGGTTTTCCCTTGCTTCGCCTCTCCCCTTTGCCGGGCTCTTCGTCGGACAATTCGGTCTTTTTCGGCTGTTCCGGCTGGCCGTGAAGGCTGTGCTGGTAAACCCGGTCGAGGAGCATGGCCAGAAGCTGCAAGCCGTCGTCGGATTTCCCCAGTTCCTGGGCCAGCCCTTTAAAGCGCTGCATCCGTTCAACTTCGACATTATCGCGGCTCCGCAGGGCGGCCTCGAGAACCACCGTCAGGCGTTGCGAAGCCACTTCGGCAACATCATCATCGGTCGGCAATTTTTCCTCCACTATTTTAAGATTAAACCTTTTGCCTATCCGTTCCAGTTCGATCCGTTCCATCCCGGCTGCCAGGGTGATGGCCCGCCCGGCGGCTCCGGCCCGTCCGGTTCTCCCGGCCCGGTGAATATAGCTTTCGAAGTCTTCCGGCGGCTCGTACTGGATAACCAGCGGCAGATCGGGGATATCTATCCCCCGCGCGGCAACGTCGGTAGCCACGACATAACGGAGTTTACCGTCGCGGAGCTTCTGCATCACTCTTTCGCGGGCCTTCTGAGTGCGATCGGCGGAAAGTTCATCGACATTGAAGCCGAACCGCTCCAGGACGATTTTCACGAAATGGACATTGTCGCGCCGATTGGAAAATATCAGGGCCCCGGAAGGATTTTCGTATTCGATAATGCGGACCAGGCAGCGGTCCTTCTCCATAGCCGGAACGGTGTAATAAACATGATCAGTTTCTGCGACATAGACCCGGTCGGACGAAAGCGACAGGAATTCCGGCTTATTGAGAAATTGCCCCGCAAGGCTGAGCACCTGCGAAGGAAAGGTCGCCGAAAACATATAGCCGCGGATCGGCTTTTTGGGCATGTATCCCTTGATCTGTTTCATGTCGGGATAAAAGCCCATCGACAGCATGCGGTCGGCCTCGTCGAAGACCAGGATTTCCAGTTGGCTAAAATTGAATACTTTTTTAAGGAGAAGGTCGAGAATTCGTCCGGGGGTCCCGACGACAATTTGGCTCCCCTTTCTGAGCGCATCAATTTGCGGTCCGTAGCCGACTCCGCCATAGACCGCGACCGCTTCGAGATCGACCGCTCTGCCGATTTTGGAAGCCTCTTCGTGCACCTGCCGGGCCAGTTCACGGGTCGGCACCAGGACCAGGGCCTGACAGGCTTTTTTGGCGGGGTCGAGCAGTTCCAGCATGGGGAGCACGAACGCTCCGGTTTTGCCGGACCCGGTGCGTGACTGGACCATGAGGTCTCGTTTTTCCAGCAGGTATGGAATTGCCATAGCCTGGACCGGCATCAGCTTAGTCCAGCCTTCGGTGGCCATCCCCTTCTTGATCCGTTCGGTCAGCCGATCGGGGGAAATTTCCGGCAGGGGGTCTTTCGGTTCGATTATTTTAGCAAATTCATCCGGCATAAAGAGAGAATATATGCAATTCAGCAGAAATGCCAAATGATATTCGAAGGGGGCTCGCCCCCCTTCTAAAACGTTTCAGATACCTGCCCGGCGTGTGGGATGTCATTTTTCGAAATTGGCGGTGATCATGCCATAGAGCCAGTAGCCGGTTTCGCTGCCAAGTCCATAGATTTCCCCGGCGGGATCAAAAATCGACATTCCCCCCTCTAATAGAACTCCAGCCATTTGTCTGGTAGTGCCCTTGATGTCGAATTCAATTCCCAATTTTTTATGGGAGTTATACCCGCTATCATATGGTTCGTCCAATCGAAAAGAATGACAGGCTCCTTCAAACGACCAACCTTTGGCAGGTTGTATTTGGGTATAGAAATACAAATCCACCAATCCACGACATACATCATAGTCATATTCGTCGAAATAGCCTCTGAACTTGTGAGCAGAATAATAATTTCCCCGATAGGCGGAAAATCCATCAATAGTTGGATGCAAATCACCCGAGGTGTAGTCAATTCCAACCGCGACTCGAGTCTCGGGATATATTGACAATGTATATCCGGTTTCAAATGCTAGAAGATAAGCACTTATATCTTCATAAATCGCCTGATCGCTTGCCCAATAGGCAAACATATTTCCGAATTGATAAATGATATTCGTTTCGAAATCAAAATTCGCATACTTAGATTTAAGGTATAAACCCGTATTATACCTATCCATGGTATTACGGCCGCCCGCTCTATCATTATTATATTCATAAAATCCAAAGAGGTGCAGGCCCAATTCGTCGAATATTGAATAAATGCCGTATACGTCCATATCTCTGTTATCGTTCGATTCCCTTAGCTTAAGAAAGAATCCGTCTATTCCGATGAAAGGTCTTTGCCAGGATAACATGACACCTTCCCAAGCTCGACCGACATTATCCCAGTCATTTGAACCGAAAACCCGTTGATTGCCATAATTGACTTCAAATCGACCGGCTTTAACGGACGGGCCGTTCTTCCAAATTTCTTTTATCAACAAATACCCCTGATGCAAATCAACGTTTTTGCTATCGTTCAGAGTTCCGGACTGATATTCGCCATACTGATTTTTCCCACCAAGGATCCTGCTATCTTGAAATTGAACATAGGCAATCGTGTTACCATCTATTAACGCAGAAACTCCTACACGTGCACGAAGAATGTAAAAATGAGAGCGGTTAGATACCGGGATCAAATCCTTATCTTCTATTTCAGACCGAAAGCGAACTTCGCCGTCGAAGTGGAGCTCGGTTTCGGCAAATAAGGGAATACCATTGCCGAATAGAAAAAGAAATACCGATAGGACTTTAAAGATTCCGGAAATTCGGCACATAAAACCTCCCTGGCGGTATGTTACCGGCGGCGATTAATTTTCCGGGGCCGCCCCAGTCTTATTAAGTTGTTTCAAGTCTTTGAAAGATGTTGCCTTAATATTGCAGATTGCGGCAAAAAAGTCAATGCCGCCATCCTTCATTATTCCGAAATGGATTTCAGGAATTCGTCACGCAAATACTGCTGCATCTGATATTCCGGATTGGTAGTATCGGCGGTCTCGATATACCCGAACGGCTTATCGTAATCGAAGGCCAGAATGGAATGGCAAAGGGTGCAATCGCTTGAAACGGCTTTCCCGGAATCGTCGACCATACTTTCGTTATGACAGCGGAAACACCCCGAGCCGGTGCCGTATCTATGGCCGATTTGGCTGGGATAGGTCCCCCACTTGATATTCATGCCGTGATGGACATTGCGATAATAGATTTTTGTAAGTGCCGCGACGGCGCTGTCGAGTCTGGCCGCGCCGGTACTCGCCAGAGCGGGATAATTCAGCCGGTAAAATCCTTCGAAGCCATTGGATATGCCTTCCATGGCGGAAACGCTGTCGGCGTAGTTTTTGGTCAGCGCTGCCACCGCTTCACGCTTAATGTACGGCAGCGAGCGATTCAACAAGCCAAGCCGGATAGCCTCGTTCACGGCATCGTGA
>JBFZFV010000105.1:0-37260 GCA_041306185.1 Candidatus Zixiibacteriota bacterium | reverse complement strand
GGGGCGGGTTTGATAATTCCCTTTTTGAATATCTATTTCAAGGATCGCTTCGGGCAGCCTCCGGATAAAATCGGTCTATTTTACACCCTGGTAAATGCCACGATGTTTCTGGGAATCCTGGCCGGACCGGTGCTGGCGAGAAAGCTGGGGATGATTAGAGCGATAGTATCGACGCAGCTGTTATCGATTCCATTTATGGTTGTCCTGGCATTCACGCATTCGTTGCCGGTGGCATTCGCGGCGTTTCTGATTAGAGGGGCCTTGATGAATCTGGGAAGCCCTATTGGAAGTAATTTCGGGATGGAGATGGTGGGACAATCGGAACATGCCCTGGTAAACGCCCTTTTGACCCTGGCGTGGACGGGATCGTGGATGATTTCGGCTCAAGTCGGCGGGAGTTTAATCGAGCATTATGGATATACTTTGCCGCTTCTGCTGGCAGTGGGATTGTATATTGTCTCATCGCTGATGTACTTCTGGTTTTTCAAGGATTCCGAGAAGAAGACCATGGATGGATTCGTGGTCAGGATGCCGGCAAACAAGTAAGAAATTTATATGGCGAGTAATGACTCACTATGATATTCTGTATTTAGGATGTTGAATCTGGTTTACAAAGATGAATTAAGGCGGAAAGCGGCCGAAATTGCGGTTTCGGCGGCTCGAGAGCTGTTAGGCGATAAGGTGAACGGGGCAGAGGGTTTATTCCTCCTCGATCTCAACCTCGTATATAAGCGGCTCGAAAAACCGAAGAATCCGGAAATGGGAAATTATGCCTTACCGCTGTTTGAACTGGCCAAAACGCTAAAGATTAATCCGGTGGAATTCAATCTACGCCTCAGCGTTTCTCAAAATAGTATATCCGAAAAGTCATACGGTGGCGAATTTGTTTTTAGCGCTACGAGCGGGTTCAATAACTGCCGGGTAAAGACGGCAAGGCTGGCTGAGGAATCGGTTGGGAAAATCCTGAAATTGGGCAGTGAGTACGGGTCGTCCGATGAAGGAGCAAAGAAGAAAATCGTCATCGACTATTCCTCGCCGAATATCGCCAAGCCGTTCGGAATCGGGCATCTGCGGACGACGGCGATCGGGCATTCTCTGTACAGGATTTTTAAGAAGCTGGGGTACAAGCCGGTCGGTATAAATCACCTTGGCGACTGGGGGACGCAGTTCGGGAAGCTGATTGTGGCATATCGTAAATGGGGAGATGAACATAAGCTGAAGCAAGACCCTATAAAGTATCTGTATGAATTATATGTCAGATTTCATAAAGAAGAAGAAACGACTCCCGCACTGACTGACGAAGCACGGGGGGCTTTCAAGGAACTCGAAGAAGGGGGCAAAGAGGCGCAGGAGCTATGGTCGAAGTTCCGGGCCGATTCCATTGAAGCCTTCAAATTGACATATGAGCGGCTGGGGATAGTATTCGATCTGTACTGGGGGGAGGCTCATTATAATCCGGAAATCCCGAAGGCCATAGAAAGACTGGAAAAGGCGGGGTTGCTGGAAGAATCGCAGGGGGCGCTGACGGTCAACCTCGAGAAGTACAATCTTCCTCCGTGTTTAATCAGGAAATCGGACGGGGCAACGCTGTACGGGACGCGGGATGTTGCGGCGGTGTTGTACCGATATGATAAACTGAATTTCGAGAAAGCTCTATATGTGGTTGGTTCGGCGCAAAGAGACCATTTTCAGCAGGTGTTCCGGGTGATTGAAATGCTTGATACGGCTGAGGGGCGTATCGGAGACGAGGCGATTCATCCAAGACTGGAACATATCGAATTCGGATGGATAAAGCTGAACGACCAGATGATGAGCACCCGGCTCGGAACCATGATTATGCTGAAGGATGTTCTGGATCGGGCGGCGGAATTGGCCAAAGAGAAAATAATCGAAAAGAATCCAGATTTGAAAGAAATCGACAAGACCGCGGAAATGATCGGCATCGGAGCGGTGCTGTTCGCCGATCTGGTTACCCGGCGGCAGCGGGATGTCAATTTCGACTGGCAAGAGGTGTTGAGTTTCGAAGGGGAAACCGGGCCGTACTTGCAGTATACTCATGCGCGGCTGTCGTCGCTCTTACGTAAGTACGGAAAGAAGATTCCCTCAGAAATCGATTATAATGTCCTCGACAATCCCGAAGAGGCCTATGTAATCGACCTGTTGTATCGCTTTCCGGAAGTCATAGTCGATGCCGCGAAGGTCTATGAGCCATCGATAATTTGCTCGTACCTTCTGGAGCTGGGGAGTGCCTTCAATAAAGTCTATCAACGGAAGGACAGCGAGGGGAGAATCGACAAGATTATATCCGACGATGAAAAGCAGTCGGCGGCTCGAATGGCTTTGGTGGAGGGGGTCCGGGTTGTCATCAAAGAGGGATTGTATCTTTTGGGGATAGATGCCCCCGAAGAAATGTGAAGGCGATTTGAAATGATCGAAACCATAAAACCTTTGAAAAGAATGCCGGAAAAGTTCGCGCTTCCGGGAGACTATCATAAAACCATTGCATCGATATTCTGCGGGATCATTTCGGGCGAAGAGTGTACTATTACGAACTATAATCGGGGGCAGGATATTTTTGCTCTGATCGAGCTGTTCGAGGGGCTGGGGTGGCAGATAAGCCGTAATGCCACTGAAATCAAGATTTATCCTTCGCCGGAAGCCGGGATTGTAGAATGCGCGGTATTAAAATATACAGGCGGTATTACGCCGTTGTCGCTGTTGATCGGATTATTGATCGGTAAGGGTCAGGATTGTACTCTTCATTATGGTATTGAAATAAATCAGGATGCCATAGACTTGATAGTGAATTTTTGCTGTCATAGAGGGATAGACCTTTATCACGAGGCGGACGACCGGGAGATTATATTTCGGGCGGGGCAGTTGGTGCCGGTGGAATGCCGATTGAAATCGGCGTTACCCCATTTAAAGAATATGCTTCTGATGATCGGGCTTTGTTCGGATATTTCGGTGAAAGTATGTGAAGATATCATCACTCCCAATTTCCTGGAATGGACCCTGGCGGCCTTTGGTGCTCCTGTTGATATCCGAGACATCAAAACGCGCTGGGTGCCCGATCCGATTGATCCCCGAAAGAAGATTCAGGAGAAGGAAGCGGAATGGAAGCGGGAAATTCGAGTAGGCCGTTCGCTGAAACCATCGGGGGTGACGATTGAGATACCATCGGATATTGAAGCAGCCGCGGCCTTGATGGAACTGGCCGTCCTGAAAAGGAAGCATATTACGCTGTTGAATGTCCATCTCGATGATAGCCTGCGAGAATTCATGAAAGCTCTGAACGGAGCAGGGATTGAAATCGACCGAACGGGCGGGCATCATGAGGGGAATGATGCATACAGCGATTTGCATGTTTATGGCAAGGCTCCCAAATCCCGGAAATTATCGGGCGATACCGCTCAGGAGCTGGCGGACTTTATTCCCTATCTGTCGCCGATGCTGGCGACCGGGGACGGAACATCCATCATACGCGATATGTCCGAATATTCCATATGGCTGAATAATCCTTTTGTCGAGATCAGTGCCGGGCTGGAAAACCTCGGTATCAAAGCCGGGGCAATTGAAGACGGACTGATTATCGAGGGGGGCAAAGAGTTGGATGCCGAAAGGCACGGTCCGTTCGTCAACCGGGCCGTTGCCCTTTCGTTTTATATATGCGCTCTGGCCGGGAAGGCGAAAACGGAATTCGACGGTTTCGATATTATAAGAGCTCATTATCACGATCTTCTGGATGTCATCGAGGCGGCGGAAGAGAATCAGGCGATGTTGTCGATTCGCGGTTAATCCGAATGATATTGCCAAATATCCCCTATAATTTATATTAGCCCCGACTTATGGCAAAAGTGCAAACCATAACCGAGGGACCGATATATCCGACCATTTTGAGGCTGGCCTGGCCGGTGGTGGCCTCGATGATGCTCGGGACCCTGCTTTCCCTTACCGATTATTTCTGGGTAAAGTATCTGGGGACTTCGGAACAGGATGCCATTACCACTTCCATGGTAGTATCATGGACCCTCTTTTCAACGCTGGCCATTGTCACGACCGGACTGACGGCGATGGTATCACGCGCGGTCGGGGCGAAGGATTTGAATCGGGCCAAATTTGTCTCGTACCAGGGAATTCAGATGGCGATAGGGATCGGGATTATGTTGGGTTTGCTCGGATATTTTCTCACCCCTCCCATATTGAGATTCTTGAAGACAAGCGAGCAGGTATTTGCACTGGCCTTGCCGTATCTTCGGATAATTTTCCTTTCAATGGTCTTTCATATGATTGCCGATTCCCTTGGTGCGATTTTCCGGGCGGATGGAGACACCAAAAGCCCGACTATCGCGATGGTAGTTTCGACGCTTCTCAATATTGGTCTCGACCCGATTTTTATTTTCGGCTGGGGACCGATTCCGGCCATGGGGGTGACGGGAGCGGCACTGGCGTCGATGATTTCGATTGCGACGGCTCCGGTGATTTTAATAATTTTATTGATAAAGGGCAAACTGGAGTTCTCGCTGGGAGGGTGGCACCGGGTTAGGCCGGATCTGGCTTTGATGGGGAAACTGGCCCGAATCGGGGTGCCGATATATCTGCAGAATATCACTTTTACCATGGTTTATTGGTTTTTAATTCAGATCGTTCATGATTTCGGTATAGCGGCGGGTGCCGCCATGGGAGTGGGTAATCGCCTGGAATCGATATCGTACTTTGTCGCGTTCGGTTTTTCGACCGCTGCGGCCACGTTAGTAGGACAAAATCTGGGGGCAGGGAATACGGAGCGAGCGTCGCGCTGCGCCTGGGGAACGATTCTGTTGATTTGTATCGAGACTTTTATTGTCACAATTTTATTCGTAACATTTCCGAGGCAAATTGCCTCGGTCTTCACTCACGATTCGGAAACTCTGGCTATAGCAGCGGATTACCTGCTTATCCTCGGATTATCGCAGATGTTCATGGGAGTGGAGATTGTTCTCGAAGGGGCCTTTACCGGTGCGGGAGATACGGTTCCTCCGATGGCGGTTGCCGTTCCCGGATCGTTACTGCGATTGCCGATTGCCTGGTATCTGGTATATGAAATGGACTTGGGAATAAACGGGGTCTGGTGGTCGCTGACCATTACTTCGTTTTTAAAGGCCGGCCTAATGCTGCTCTGGTTCAAACGGGGTAACTGGAAGAAGAAGGCTCTCTAAACCTTTCAGAACTTGACTAATCGCCGGTTTTCCATTTATGTTAAATCGATATGAAAATCGGCCTGATTAAACTGGTCCATGAGGACCTTCATCCCGCTCCGCCGGGACATCCGGAAAATTCTCTGAGAATGAGCGGCGCGCTCAAGGTGATCGAAAATTCCGATATAGCGGGGGAAATTGAAATATTAACTCCAGGGGACGCCGATATCGGTGCCCTGTTTCATATCCATGAAAAGCGATATGTCGATGGTGTCCGCGAGTGTGCCGAAAACGGAGGAGGCTATCTTGATGCCGATACTTATGTCGGCAAACGGAGTTTTGCGGCCGCGATGAAAATGATTTCGGCGACGGTATGGGCAGGTGATAGTATTGTCGACGGAAGTTATGAGAGAATATTTGTGGCAGGGCGGCCTCCGGGGCATCATGCCGAGCGGTCCATGGGAATGGGGTTTTGCATTTTCAATAATATCGCGGTGGCGGCGGAGCATTTAGTAAGAAATCGCGGTTTGTCGCGGGTTGCGATAATCGACTGGGATGTGCATCACGGTAACGGGACTCAGAATGCGTTTTATGGTCGGAACGATGTAATGTTCGTATCACTGCATCAGAGCCCGCTTTATCCCGGCACAGGGCGGGCGAGTGAAACCGGGGAGGGGGCGGGAACCGGTTATACATTAAATATTCCGATGGTTCCGGGGTCCGGGGATAACGAATATGCGGAAGCCTTCGAAAAAAAGCTTATTCCCGCGCTGGAGGAATTCGGGCCGGAAATGATTTTGATATCAGCGGGGTTCGACGCCAGAAACGAAGATCCGCTGGCCTCGATTAATTTAACCGAAAATGCTTATAGCTTTATGACTCGCAATCTCGTAGATTTAGCTGAGCGTAATTGCAGTGGAAGAATTCTGTCCCTTTTTGAAGGTGGGTATGATCCGCGCGCCAATGCCGAGTCATTATATGCTCACTTGAAGGAGTTAATAAGAGAATAATGGAACGATTCGTACGATTCGAAGCAGCTGAGGGGAAAGAATGGGGGAAGTTCGACGAAGGGAGAATCGTCAAAATTACAGGGAACCCGGCTGTCGGTTATGATCAAGTCGATCATGAATATGACCCCTCCGGAGTGAGACTCCTGGCTCCGGTGCAGCCGACTAAGATAGTATGTGTCGGCTTGAATTATCGGGCGCACGTCGATGAATCTCAGTCGGCGACGAAAGTCCCCGAAGAGCCGGTGTTGTTCATGAAGCCGCCGTCGGCTTTAATCGGGCCGGGAGGGAAGATTGTTTATCCGGAAACTTCTCAGCGGGTCGATTATGAGGCAGAGCTGGGAATTGTGATCGGCAAGACCTGCAAGCAGGTGGCGATGGTTGAGGCGGAAGATTTTATTTTCGGGTTCACCTGCTGTAACGATGTCACGGCGAGGGATTTGCAGAAAAAGGATGTCCAGTGGACGCGGGGCAAGGGTTTTGACAGTTTTTGCCCGGTCGGTCCCTGGCTGGTGACCGGGATAAATTTCGCGGATTTGAAAATAGAATCTTTTTTAAACGGCGAAATGAGGCAGTCCAGCAGGACATCCAAGATGATCTTTTCGGTGCCGTTTCTGGTTTCCTTTATTTCCAAGGTTATGACGCTCAATCCCGGCGATTTGATCTTGACCGGGACTCCTGAAGGGATAGGGCCGATGCAGCCGGGTGACCGGGTTGAGGTCAGAATCGAGGGAATCGGTTCGCTTGTCAATGATGTGGTTTAGATCGATATTTCTGTTTTTTTTGCTGTCGGGCGTTTCCGTATTCGGAAACGACTTCGATACGCTGCGGATTGTCGCATCGCTCGATACTCTGAATAAGCAGATTTCCGGTTATGTCGAATACCGGCTTCCCGAATTCCAGGATCTCACGACCGCCGAATTCCAGCTTTTCCCCAATGTTTATTCTTCGGACAGTACTGCCTACCTGAAAGATTATAAGCAGCTCCGTAACCGTTTGAAAAAATCGGAAAAATGGGGGTGGATGGTCATCGATTCGGCTTTCATTAGCGGGGCCGATGTATCGGATTCGGTGAAGATCGAATATACCAGAGGCGCCATTAATGCCGGGAGTTCGATTTCAGGCGGGTCGTTACGGCTGCATTTCACTTTGCAAGTTCCAGAAAGAGGGGACAGGCTGTCTTACAATAAGGGGGACTATGTCCTTGACGGCTGGTATCCTCGTCCGGCCATGCTTAAAGCGGATGGAACATGGTACAATCCTTTTTATTCGACCATGGCGGAACTGGTAGGGGATTACTATAATTTCGAAGTCGAGTTTACGGCGCCGGCCGGTTACGTAATCGCGGCATCTTCGGGCCCCGACAGTACGGTGCAAACAGAGGATTCACTGAATACCACTTTTTATCAAATTGGGCCGATGCATGATTTCGCTCTGGCACTTTCACCCCATTATGAAAAACTGGAAATGGAATTCAACGGTGTGACGATTGGCATTTTTCTTCGGGAATTCGAAACTCCGGTCTATCCCCGGGTAAGAAATGCCGCGGAGAAGACAATCGAGTATATGGGGAAGCTGTGCCGTTCTTATCCTTACCGGTCGCTGAATTACGCCTTTGCCGATGTCGGGTTTGCGGGCGGAATCGAAATGCCGGGATTAATCATATTGTCGTCCCCGCGTGGGAGTATAATGGCGACGGGTTTTCTGGATGCTCTGGTAATCCATGAGACGGTGCACGAGTGGTTCTATGGGATGGTCGGGTCGGACCAGATCGAAACTCCCTGGCTCGATGAAGCAGTCACGGAATATTTCACGTACAGGATATTGAGGGAAATGCACGGAGATGACGGGCTGTTGCTCGATTGGTGGGGATTGAAAGTTTCGCAGAGGGACCAGCAGCGATTCGTTTCCGATATGTTCGACCATGAGTACCTCCTGACGAACCCGACATATGGCTTCGCGGAGGAAGTGGACTATTTCGGGGTGATCTATTCACGCGGAAATTTGATTGTCGAAACCGCCGATAAACTGCTCGGTGAGAATGGCGACTTCTTCTGGAGGAACTATTTCGACACATATCGGTTTAAACGTCCCGGTACTGCGGATTTTTTGAGTATTTATAAAAAATACTCCGATTCGCTTTCCCATAGGGCGGTTGAAAAAATGCTGGAGACTCCGGCCTTTTTGGATTGGTCGGTGGGAAATTTAGATAATGAGATTATTTCGAAAGATACAGTGAAGTCGAGTTTCATTCTGGGGCGGAAAGGGGATATCGATAATCCGGTCGATTACCGGATTTATTTTGTCAGCGGTGACAGCCTGTCGGGAGCCTGGCTTCCGAAGTATGACCGGGAAAAAATAAGAATCGAGAACGAATCTCCCATACGAAAAGTCGTAATCGACCCCGACAATGTATTCGCGATCGATGCCAATCTGCTCAATAATTCCGTCTTGTCCGGTGAGGATAATTTGCCGGGATTCAGGTTCAGTTCAGGAATTCTGTTCCTGGTGGAATCTGTCCTCAGTTATCTGGGAGGATTATGATTGGCGAAATTCTAAGCCAGCTCAGGAATGTTCTTTCATTGAAAAGATTATGGGTTGGGCTATACCTTTGTAAGTTCATAATGGCTGGGTTGATTATTCTTCCGTTTGCGATGGTGGCGAATTCCGAATTATCACTGTCGGCTTTTTCGCGATCATTGGTATCGGATTGGGACCTGTCGGTGATTTTGGAATTGATTGCTCAGAGCCCGGATTTAATGCCTATGCTGCTGGCCGGGGTATTCGCCGGAGCCCTGATTTATCTTATCATCATGCAGTTTCTGAACGGCGGAATTTATTTTCTAACGGTTTCCGGGAAATACGGCAAATGCGACTGGAAAGAATTTTTCGCGGAATGCGGCGGAGGGTTTCGCCATAATCTGTACATAACGTTTTTGATGCTTCCGGTTTACCTGGTTTTCCTGATCTCCGCTAACGTATTTGTCAACATCATCAGTTTTGCCGCCAATGATCTGATCGGGAAAGCGGCATTGATAATGATGCTGATAAGATTCGGGATTATTTTCCTTATCATGCTGGTGGTTTCGATTTTCGCCGATTCCGCCAGGTCTGCCGCCGCGGCTTATCCGGACAATAATTTCCGGGAGATTCTCAAAATTGCAGCCGACTATTATCGTCCCCGGTTCCGGAAAATAACCATGGTTTATCTCCTGACTTTTATTCCATTCTTGATTGTCTGGGGGATGGTGGAAAAAGGAGCCCTGCTGGCGACCGGTTATTCGGCGGGATTTGTCGGGGTGATGCTGGAATTTCTGTTATTCCAAATATGCTCGTTTATCAGAACCGGCCAGAAATTATGGTATTTAGCCTGTCTGGGGAAGGATTTCCGATCGCTATATCAGGGCCGATTTCTTCCAAAACAGGCAGAACTAAGACTTGAGTAAGAGCGATCCCAATTCCGGTTGCTATCAATTAATCATAAGATTGCACCGTCGGACCCGAATCAAGGTCGGTATGCTGGGGGTGATAGAATTCCGGCCCGGTTATTATATTTACACCGGCAGAGCGAAGAAAAATTTGGCACAGAGGGTAGCCCGGCACCGTCAAAAGGAAAAGAAATTACGCTGGCACGTCGATTATTTACTTGTCAAAGGAGACGTAGTCGATGTTTTAATATATCCGGGACGGCTGGACGAGTGCGGCCTTAACGCCGGATTGTATAAGGAATTGAGGAAACCCGAATGGGTTGCCGGTTTTGGGAGTTCCGACTGCCGCTGCCGGAGCCATTTGATTTATAGTGAGAGCAAACCTGTATATGACAAAAAAGCTGTATCAGGATAATTCCTACCTGTTTGAGTTCGAAAGCGAAGTCGCCGAGGTAACTCGCGATAAAGGCGGCTTTCGAATCGGGCTTCGCGAAACCGCTTTTTATCCGGAATCGGGAGGGCAGTTGTACGATTTCGGAACCCTGGATGGATTTGAAGTCATCAATGTTCAGAAGACCGAGGATGAGGAAGTGGTTCATTTTTGCCGGGAGTGGAAGGCGGAGGTTGGGGAAAAGGTATCCGGCAAAATCGATGCTCCCCGGCGGCTGGAAAATATGCGCAAGCACACCGGCCAGCATATTTTGTCGGGGGCATTTTTACGTCATGCCGGAGCGGCCACGGTCAGCGCGCACCTTGGAGAAGTGGAGTCGACAATCGAGATCGAGACCGATAAGCTGACCGAAGAACAGGTCCGCATTGCCGAACTGGAAGCTAACCGGGTAGTAATGCAGAATGTCCCGGTTGAGATCGGCTACTACAACCGGGAGCAGCTTCAGGAAATGAAGGTGCGCAAGATACCGGATCGTGAGGGGATTTTCCGCATTGTCAAAATCGGAGAGCATGACCAGACCGCCTGCGGGGGAACACACTGCCGGAGCACCGGAGAAGTCGGCATGATAAAGATTATCGCGAGCGAAAATATCCGAGGACATCAGCGGTTTACATTCCTGACCGGTGAGGCGGCGTTGGCAGATTACGCTCTCAGGGGGAATGTAACCAGTCGGCTTTCGGTGACATTGACCTGCCATATCAGGGATTTGCCGAAATCGATAGAGGGTTTGCTTGAAGAAAATAAGCGGCTCCGCTATGAAATCGGACGGCTGAATAAGGAACTGATGCCGGTTGAGGCGGATAAATTAATTAAGAAGGCAGTAGCTGTCGGGATGTATCGCATTGTTCACGGCATTTATCCCGAATCCGATATGCAGACTTTGAAAAACCTGGCGCTGTACCTTACCGAAGCGGATGGCAATTTCATTATACTGAGTGAACGGGATAAGATTATCATCGCGGTATCTCCGGATACCCCCATAAAGGCCGGGGCGGCGGCGAAATTGTTTTGTGAGAAATTCGGCGGCAAGGGGGGAGGAAATCCGGCCATTGCGCAGGTTGGGCGGATACCTTCCGATAAGCTGAATGAGTATATCGAGGGATTTATTGAGATTATCAGGGATGAAATCGTACGGCGATAAATCGTTTATACTTTTGGCCGCAGTCCTATTAGCGGCCGCTTTTTGTTGCGGCACATCGACAGCCGAAGATGAGCCGATCATTCTCGAAGAATCCTCCTTTTTCGATATTATCAGGGGAGAATTGCATGATACGGTAATCATCGGTAACGCCATCATGCGACAGGGGAGCGGAATGCTCCATGCCGACAGCGCCATCTGGATCAAGGGGGAGCGGATTATTCTGAAAAACCACGTATTAATTATCGATTCCCTTTACCGGCTCGACGCCGACCGGGTCGATTACCTCATTGAATCGCGAGAGGCCCGGGCGCTGGGGCAGGATCTTCAAATCTATTCCGAAAAAGATTCGATTAAAGCGGTCGGAACCGACGCCTTCCTATTGCGGGACTCGTCGCTTTTCCGGATGATAAACCGTCCGACGTTATATTTGAATTATCCCGATTCTTCGAACCTGATTGTTATTACTGCAGATCTTATCACATTCGATTCCAAGAGCAAAATCGGGTATGCCGACGGAAATGTGGTCATTCGCCAGGAGGATACCGAGTCGAAGGCCGGAAGGGCGATTTTGTATGTCGATTCCGAAGTGGTCATGCTGACGGAGGAACCGTTGGCACGGCGAAGGGAATCGGAAATCAAGGGGGATACCCTGATATTTTTCTCGCATGACCGCAAGCTGTCCCGGATTCATGTGCTCAGTAACGGCGAGGGGAAATTCAAGGAGCCGGTCAAGAGAGATTCCACGTTGTACGATCGGTCCACTCTGACCGCGCAGGAGTTGCAGTTCAATTTGATCGGAGGCTTGCTCGATAATATCATAGCGGGGGGACAGGCTTATTCCTATTATGAGCCGGGGCGGGGCGATACCTCGGAAATTGTCAAAAATATCGTTTCCGGAGACAGCATCAAGATTTTTATGGAAGACGAAGACCTCAATCTGATCCAGGTTATCGGAGGAGCGGAAGGGGAGTATTATTCCGGGAAATATGATACTGTAGACAGCGAGCGGGTCTATGTTGAGGACACGGTATTTTATCGATCCGATTCCATCAGGTACGAGCCGCATGATTCGACCATAAGTTTAATAAATAATGCGGCGGTCACCGACGGCAAGGTATCTTTAAGCGCAATCAACATAGATTTCAACACCGCTCGGGAGCTGGTAACCGCATATGGGGATTCGGTCCGCCCGGCCGACAGCTCGGCTGATTATGTTCCGGTAATCCTGAAAGACGGCGTCGAGGAAATGTCGGGGATATATCTGGAATATTCCCTGGATACCGAAAGGGGGATGATCCGGCATTCCCGGTCGGGGAAGGATGAGGCATATTACGGGGGTTCGGAGCTTTATAAATCGACCAAGGAAGTGTTTTATGTGCATAACGGCACTTATACATCCTGCGAGTATGAAGATTCGCATTATCATTTTTATTCCACGCACATGAAAGTAATTCAGGGGGATCGGGTCATTGCCCGCCCGGTAGTGTTCTATATTGAAAAACTCCCTTTGCTGGTTATTCCGTATTATGTTTTTTCCATGAAAGAGGGACGGCATTCGGGATTTCTGCCATTTCAAATCGGGAATTTTTCGAGGGGGCAGAGGCGGATTGAAAACGTGGGGTATTACTGGGCAGCTTCGGAATACTGGGACATTCTGGCTTCGATGGATTATTATGAAAATTACGGTTTCAAGTATAACGGTCAGTTCAATTACAACGTTCGATACAAATTCAGCGGGTCGCTATCGGGATCGTACAGCACCGATTCTCAGGTCGATAATAATTATAACGAGGTCAGGAGCAACCGTTATGTGATAAGGTTCAATCACAACCAGGAGATTTCTCCGACTTTCAATTTCGCCGCCGACGGGACCTTTATTTCGGATAAGAATTACTACACGGATTTTTCTTTGAATGAGGACGATCGGCTGAACCGGACGATCACCAGCAAATTCAATATCTCGAAGCGGTTCGACTGGGCGACGATGAATGCGCTGTTTTCTCATACCGACCAGATCGATACCGAAACGCGCGAGGATATATATCCCGATTTCAATTTTTCTCTGGGCTCGAAGCAGGTTTTCGGAGCCCCGAAGAAGGACGCCGACGGAAAACTGGTTTCCCGCTGGTATAACACCATTTATTTGAGTTACTCGGCCCGGGCTCGGAATTACAGCAGGCGGATTACCGAAGACGGCGGATTTCGGAGCAGGAGGGAATTTGCATATATCGATCATTCCTCGAGTTTAAAATCATCGTTCTCGCTGTTCAGATATATCAATATAAATCCCTCGGTATCGTACAGGGAAACATGGTATAAAATATTCGAAACCGATCAGAGTATCGAAGCCGGGATAGACGCTTCGACGTTGTACCGTAGATACGCTTATTCGGCGGCGATTTCATCGTCGACCGATCTGTATGGGACGGTTCATCCCAATACTCTGGGAGTCACGGGACTTCGCCACGTAATGAGCCCCAGGGTAACGTTTTCCTGGGCGCCGGAAATCGATCGGCATAACGCCGTCCGTTCATATACCGGAGCAGGGAGCGGAGGAGCCCGGAGCGCCAGTATGACTATGTCTCTGGCACATTTGTTTCAGGCAAAACTGAAATCGGGTGAAACGGAAAAAGAACTGACTTTGATGAACGTGAATCAGAGTCTCAGTTACAATTTCGAGGCAACGGGGAAGAAATTTTCCAACCTGTCGACTTCCGCTCAAACGACAATATACAAGAATTTGCGGGTGTCAGCCTCGATGACGCATGACCTCTATAAACCGAATTCGGAAAAGCTGGGCATTCTTTCGCCTTATTTGCAGAGTTTCGAGATAAACACCACGTTCAGTACTTCCGGGATATTCGGAACGGCGGGTGGCCCGGCCAAGGAGGATTCGATTCTCTTTCCGGCCAAAAAGCTCGATAACCAGGCGATAATCCAGAAATGGTCTCTGTCTCTGACGCATTCTTACAGCGAATCGGGGCGGGGATCGTCATTCAGCAAAAATCATGACATCCGGTTCAGCCTGACGGCGGTTCTGACCAGTAATTTGAATCTAACCTATTCTCAATATTACAGTTTCAGCAGGCATAAGACTGTTTCGAGGTATCTGGAAGTACACCGCAAGCTGCATTGTTTTGAGGGGAGTTTCACCTGGAATATCGACCGAAATCCACAGGGATTCGGATTTAAAATCAATGTCATCATGATTCCGCAGATTAAGTACGAGAAATCGCAGACCGGTATCCGGGATGCTTTCTTCTAAGTTATTTTGCCGAAAGGCCTGCGAATCCGCGAAAACAAGGCATAAATCTGCGTTTCATGCGGTTTTTTTGTTGACAATAAATTCAAAAATGCAATTTCTTCGGGTATAAAATCAAACAACCGCAAACCTTAAAGCCAAAGGAATTGTATTATGACCAAGGAAGAAATGGTCGCCAGAATCTCGGCTGAGGCAAAAATCAGCAAGCGGCAGGCCACTGATGCCCTGGCCAGCTTCTTCAGCAACGTTGCCACCAATTTGAAGAAGGGCAAGAAGGTCAGTTTTGTCGGTTTCGGGACGTTTTCGATTTCCAAGCGGAAAGCTCGGATCGGACGTAATCCTCAGACCGGCGCCAAGATCAACATTCCGGCCTCGAAGGTCCCGCATTTCCGCGCGGGTAAGGCCCTCCGCGAAGCCGTCAAGAAATAGGGCTGTTCGCGAAAGCGGTATTGCGGGGCGAGGTTGTGATACCTCGCCCCGTTTTATATATTGCGTCATGTCTACCTTCCTCGTAACTTAATTACTTGCGTAGAGAATTAGTAAATGGCATCGAAAAAGAAAAATAACGGAAGCGAAAAGAAGCGCAAAATCCTCGGAGTGCTCCTGGTTTTCTTCGCGGTATTGCTACTGGTGTCGCTTTTAACTCATTCCAAGTGGGATGACGCCAATATTCTGGATGCGGAAAATCCGTTCGGGATCAGTTTCGCCAATCAGGTCGGTATTGTCGGGGCATATTCCTCCTATATTTTGTATTTCTTCTTCGGCTGGCTGGCCCTGTTTATTCCGATATTCATACTCTGGAGTTCATTTTTCTTTCTCGATCTGGAACTGAGAAAGAAAATCCGTCCGGCGCTGTTCGCCATATTCCCGGTTTGTATCATGGGAACGATCATGGCCGATGTTTATCGCATCGTTGGTTCGGACTTTGCCCTGAATTATATAGGGGCGGCAGGGGGGTATGTCTTTTATCATTTAGCCCTGCTGGTCATAAGGCTGGTGGGGGAGACCGGTTCTTACCTGATTCTGGCCGGGGGAATTCTGGCCGGAGTGTTTTACCTGGTATATTCCTATGAATCGCTGGCTGCGGCGGTTAAGATTAATGAAAGAATCAAGCTCAGTTGGCTATCGCGGGGAGTGGGCCGAGTAATCGAAGCCATCAGCGGGTTGTTTTCCGGATTGTCAAAACGGAGGACTGAAAAAGATGAACCGCGGGAAGAGATGAACTTCGAGGAATTCCTGGCGGAGGCAGAGGAATCAGATTCAACGGACGAAGTAGAAATGGACGAAGTTTCTGAACGGCTCAGTCCGAAGACGAAAATCACCGTAAAAAGGAAAACTCCCTCGAAACCTGCGCCGATCGGTATATCCACCAAAGACTATAATTTCCCGACCCTGGATTTGTTGACGGATAATCCCGAAACCGGACAAAGTGTCAGCCCGGAAGAATTGAACCTGACTGCGAAGGCGCTCAAGGATACGCTGGAGACTTTTGATATTACCATACAGGGCAGTATTGAGAAATTTCCAGGGCCGGTGATTACGCGATATGAATTCAAGCCATCCGCCGGGGTGAAAGTAAACCGCATTATGGGGCTGGCAGATGATCTGGCTATGGCTTTGAGCGCGAAACGCATCCGTATTATCGCTCCGATTCCCGGGAAATCGGCGGTAGGTATAGAAATCCCGAATCGCAAGGCCCGGATGGTATACCTGAAAGAGATTATCAATTCCGAGGTATATGCCGATTCCCGCTTGCGATTACCGCTGGCGCTCGGGAAAACCATTTCGGGGCGGGCTTATGTTACCGATCTGGCCAAGATGCCGCATTTACTTATCGCGGGGGCGACCGGGTCCGGGAAATCGGTCTGTATCAACGCTATTATCACTTCGCTGTTGTACCGGATGCATCCGCGCGATTTGAAATTCATTTTCATCGATCCGAAGATGCTCGAGCTTTCGGTCTATGCCGGGATTCCGCACCTGGGAAGGCCGGTGGTGACCAACGCCAAACGTGCGGAAAAAGTTCTGTCAGACGCGGTAGTGGAGATGGAAAACCGTTATAAGAAGCTGGCCTCCGTCGCAGTACGGAATATTCAGGATTTCAACGCCAAGCAAAAAGACGATGAAGAAAAGATGCCGTATATTGTCATCATAGTCGATGAACTGGCTGACATGATGATCGCCGCGGCATCTCCCCGGATAGAAATGCTCATCACCCGTCTGGCGCAGATGGCTCGGGCGGTGGGGATACACCTGATTCTGGCCACGCAGCGGCCGTCGGTGGATGTCATTACCGGGCTGATAAAGGCCAATTTTTCGGCACGTATCGGTTTCCAGGTGGCGACAAAGATAGATTCCCGAACCATTCTTGACGGCAACGGCGCCGAAAAATTGCTCGGTAACGGCGATATGCTGTTTCTCCCTCCGGGACAACCGGAGCCGATCCGGCTGCATGGAGCGTACATTTCGAGCGAGGAGACGGAACGGCTGGTATCGTTTATTCTGGAACAATTCCCCGAGCTTGAAAAGGTCAAGGAAGAGCAAAAGGGGGATGAGGAAGAGGATTCGGCCGAAGACGCCATGGATCTCGACGACCCACTCTTTGTCGAGGCGGCTCAGACGGTGGTCCAGCACAAGCAGGGATCGGTATCGCTTCTACAGCGGAAACTGGGGATCGGTTATCAGCGTGCGGCAAGGTTGATCGACAAGCTGGAAGAGGCCAAGATAGTCGGCCCGTACGACGGCAGCAAGGCTCGCGATGTTCTTGTGGATAAAGCTTACATCCAGGAATTGCTGTCATCCCGTTCACTTACCGGAGGGAACTCCTGATCCGGGTTTCCCGTATAATCGGAAATGAAGAAGATATCATTATTCCTGCTGGCAGCGTTGTTGATTCCGGCCGCGGTCATTCCGGCGGGGGACGATTGCTTTGAAAAACTTAAATCGCAATACTCATCCTGCAAGATGATGTCGATTGAAGCCGAGCTGGAGATATATTCCCGGGTTTTCGAGGATTCCGAAAAGTACAAGGTTAAAGTCCTGACGGCCGAAAATGGCTACTATAATATTTCGGTTGATAAAGATATGTATCTCTTCGACGGAACGAAGATTTGGGAATATTCCTTTGACAACAATCAGGCCACTTACAGGGTGGTTTCGAGTGAGGAACAACCGACCGACCAGATATCGTTCATCAAAAACCTTGGTACTTTTTATTATACTGCTGATGCGGATCCGTGTCGCAGTTATCGTCTGGTATTGATCGATTCCAGCGAAACCAGCCTGCCGGACGAGCTTAAAATCCTGCTCAAAAAAGGGGGGCTGGCCGAAATCGAATATTATGACCTGAATGGAGATTTAAATACATTTCATGTTCAAAGTGTCAAACTGTACGACGAATTCAAACAGGCATTGTTTGAACCCGATTTCCCCGATTCGACCGATATCATTTCTCTTCCTTAGGTGATTTAAGTGAAAGTATTCATCAAGAGACTGGGATGCCCCAAGAACGATGTCGATGGGGACATAATCGCATCCGTTTTGATTAAGGAGGGGCATGAGATTGTGATACAAGAAAGCGCCGCCGAGGCCGTTATCGTGAACACCTGCGGTTTTATTCTTCCGGCCAAGGAGGAATCTATTGAGGCGATCCTGCAGTATGAGCAGTTGAAAAAGGGGCGAATGATCGAACGGCTGTACGTCACAGGGTGCCTTTCTCAGCGATATGGAAGAGAATTATTCGATCAAATAAAGGGAGTTGACGGCGTTTTCGGGTTAAGGGAGGCGAAATCGCTGGCCGAGGCGATTTCTAATAATACCAAACGGGTTTTCATGGTATCGGATAAGGTTCAGTCGGAGATATTCCATACTGCCGAAATACCGAGATTCATCACCGATGATGCTCCGTATGCTTATTTGAAGATCGCCGACGGGTGTAATCGTTTCTGCAGTTATTGTGCTATTCCGTATATTCGGGGGCCGTTTCGCAGCCGCCCGCTAGGGAGCGTTGTCGGAGAGGCGGAGTACCTTGCTGAAAACGGGAAGAAAGAGATAATCCTGGTATCACAGGAAGGGACCGGTTATGGCCGAGAGCTTGGGGATGGAAGCAACCCGATTAAGCTGCTCGAAGAACTGGAAAAAATCGAAGGGATAGACTGGATTCGCCTGATGTATCTTCATCCCGATGGGGTCACCGATGAGTTGATAGAGTATATATCGAATTCCAAAAAGACCCTGGGATATTTCGATATTCCGCTTCAGCATATCAACGACCGAGTTTTGAAAGTAATGAATCGCCCCATCAACAGGAAAAAGATTGAGGGGATAATTTCCAGAATAAAGAAGGCCTCGGAAAAGAACATAATCCGGACTACGTTTATTGTCGGTTTTCCGGGGGAGACCGAGGCGGAATTTGAAGAATTGCTGCAATTCCTATCGGATTATCGTCTTGACCGGGTTGGGGCGTTCCAGTACAGCCCCGAGGAGGGGACAGCGGCGGAAGATTTGCTCGACATGGTTTCGGAAGATGTTGCCGCCGAACGGCTTGACAGGCTAATGTCGCTTCAGCAGGAGTTTGCCTTTGAAAAAAATATCTCCTTGATTGGGAGTATTGAGCAGGTTATAATTGACGGAGTAGACGATTCCGGCCCGGCCCGGGGAAGGACCAAAGGGGATTGTCCGGAGATCGATCAGATTGTTTATGTTAAGGGAACCGATTTGAGGCGCGGCGATATAATCGACGCAAAGATATCAATGGCCGACGGTTACGATTTAATCGCCGAAAGCGAAAGTCGATAAAATGATTTCTTTCGAGAAATTGGGCATTTTCCTCTCGAAACCGATAGCGTTGCTATTTGTTTTGATTTACCTGTCGCAATCCGTCCTGATTATCTACCTGGTGAATGAGCGTTTCAATCTTCAGAAACAAATCGAGTTTCAACAAAAAAGGATTTCCGAACTTGAGGAAAAACTCCAGATCCTTCAGGTAATTGAAGATTTCCAGATTGGGTTCGACGAGGAAGAACGTCATCAGCTGGCCTCAGTGGTAGCCGACGAATGCGCCAAATATGATTACGACCCGATGTTTCTTTTAGCCCTTATCATTACTGAATCGTCTTTTAAGCGGGGGCAGGTATCGTCGAAAGGGGCGGAAGGGTTGATGCAGATCAGACCGTTTGTCGGAAGATCGCTGGCTCACAAGCTGGGGATAGACTGGGAAGAGGGGGCGACTTTATTCGATCCGGATTTAAATGTGCAAATGGGATCGAGGCATTTATTCGAAATGATATTGAAATTCAAAGATGTCCGTAAGGCGATAATATCATATAACCTGGGAGAGTCGGCTTTGCGCAGCCACGAGCGGCTGAACAAACCGCTTCCGAAATCGTACCTGAATAAGGTCCTGGACAATTTTAACATGCTTAAGGAGCGGTATAAGAGTTGAAAAAGTATTTATTTTCATTCGCGCTTATGTTTTTAGGTGTCGTGTATTTGACCGGCTGCGGGGGAAAGTCGGTCCTGCTGTTGCCGTCGGCCGATATGCAGTTCGAAGCGGCCAAAAAGGAGTACGACAAGAAGCATTACCTGAAAGCGATCGAGGGTTTTCAAAAGACCATATTCAATTTCCCAGGCGCGACCGTGGTCGATACGGCGCAGTATTATCTGGCCATGTCTTATTTCCAGAATGAGGAGTTCGAACTGGCATCGGTGGAGTTTAATCGCCTGATGCTGAACTATCCCCGGTCCGATTTCGCTGATGAAGCGCAGTATATGGTTGGTATTTGTTATACCGAAAGCACTCCGGGGCATTATGCGCTCGATCAGCAGGATCTTCGCAAGGCAATTACGGCTCTTGAGGATTTCCTGGTGGATAATCCCGATTCGCCGCTGGTTCCTGAGGCGAAGGATAGAATCAAAGAGGCCCGCAATAAACTTGCGCGTAAGGCCTATGAGAACGGCATTACCTATTTCAAAATGTATTCCTATGAGGCCTCGCGGGTTTATTTCCAGCATGTCATAGACGAATATACCGATACCGATTACGCTCCCGAGGCGCTTTTCAAGTACGCGGAATCTCTTTATAAAGAAAAAAAATACACCGAAGCGGATGAGAAATTCCACCAGTTCCTGGGGGTTTATCCGGTCCATCCCTTGAAGGACAAGGTCGACGGTTATCTCCGCAAAATAGCCGACAGTAACATCAGAGATAAAGAAGAAAATGCCGCGGCCGCAACCGATTGAAGGGGGAAAATGGGGGATAATGGGCGGGGCGTTCGACCCCATCCATTATGGTCACTTGGTACTGGCAGAGCAGGCACGCGTTTCATTCGGACTGAACGGTGTCATGTTTTTTCCCTGCAGCAATCCTCCGCACCGGGAATACAAACCGACCGCATCCTTTGACGATCGTATTGTCATGACGCAGATGGCGGTGGCCGACAACGAATTTTTCAGTGTCAGTGACCTCGAGCAGGAAATCGGCGGGAATGGCTATACTATCGATCTAATCGGCGAATTGAAAGAAGATTTCCCGAAAGCCGAATGGCATTTGATCATCGGGGCGGACAATATCTCCATTTTCGATACCTGGCATAAACCGGAAGAAATCTTGAAAGAAGTTCCGGTCCTGGTCGGGGCAAGGCCGGGTTTCGAGAGCGCCCTGGCTGTTTCGCCATGGATGGACCGGATGAAGACGTTCGAAATGCCCTTAATGGAAATTTCCTCCACGAAAATCCGCAAGTCGTTTCGCAACGGCATCTCGGTCCGCTATATGCTTCCCGACCAGGTGTGGCATTATGCGTCCGAAAAAAATCTCTATCGATGAAAAATAAATCTCTATATCTGGTCGATGGTTCCGCCATCTTTTATCGGGCGTACTTTGCCTTTATCAGGAATCCCCTGATCAATTCCAAGGGGGAGAATACTTCGGCCACTTTCGGCTTTATCAATTCCCTGATGAAAATTATTAAAGACGAAAAGCCGGATTACATGGTGGTGGTGTTCGATACCAAGGAACCGACTTTCCGGCATAAGATGTACGATGAGTACAAATCGACCCGGGCCAAGATGCCGGACGAACTGGTGCTGCAACTGCCCCGTATACGTGAGGCGACCGAAGCGCTGAATCTCCCGTCGCTCGAAAAAGAGGGGTACGAGGCGGACGATATTATCGGGACCCTGGCCAAAAAAGGGGAAGCGGAGGGGATGAATGTCTGGATTGTCACCGGAGACAAGGACATGTTCCAGCTGGTATCGGATAAGGTCAAGATTTACAATCCCGGGAAAGCTTCGAAAGAAGCGGAGAAGATGGATGCGGAAGCGGTTAAAGCCAAGTTTGGGGTTTATCCCGCTAAAGTGGTTGATGTTTTGGCCATGATGGGGGATAGTTCCGATAATGTTCCGGGAATTACCGGAATCGGCCCCAAGACCGCAATCGCGCTTATCGAGGAATTCGGGTCGCTGGAAGAAATTCTGAATAATCCTGAAAAAATCAAGGCCAAGGGAACACGTAAGAAAGTTGAAGAAAACCGGGATAAGGCGGAATTATCCAAAAAACTGGTGACAATCGATTGCAATGTCCCGGTCGATTTTACGCTCGACGATTTCGAACGGGGAGAGATCGATTTCGAGAAGGCCAAGAAGTTGTTCATTGAAATGGAATTCCGCGCTCTCCTGAACGAACTGGCCAAGAAATCGGAAGAACTTAATCTCGATATGCCGGCAGAAGCGGCTTCGACTTCCGAAAAGGGCGATGCTGATTATATCTGTATCGATACCATAGGGAAACTCGGGAAACTCCTGAAGGAGCTGGAAAAGAAGAAAGAGATCGCGATTGATACCGAAACGACTTCGCTCGATTCCATGAAGGCGGATCTGGTGGGAGTATCTCTTTGTGCCGAGGCCGGAAAGGCGTACTATCTTCCGATCGGTCATGATGAAAAGTCCAGAAATCTCCCTCGTAAGGAGGCAATTAAGCTGCTTGGGGATTTCCTTACTAATAGGCAAATTCAGAAATTCGGGCAGAATATCAAGTATGATCTCGAGGTACTGCACCGGGCGGGACTCGATATCGAACCGGTTTCGTTCGATTCCATGCTGGCGTCGTACGTAATCAATCCTTCGGGAAGGCAGCACGGCCTGGATGCCATGGCGTTCGAACATTTCAATTATCGTATGCAGCCGATCACTGAGTTGATCGGGAGCGGGAAAAATCAGAAATCATTCGCCACGGTGGATGTCGACAAGGCTACTTTTTATGCCGCCGAAGATGCCGATTATACATATCGTCTTCGCGGAGTGCTGGCGCCGAAGATCGAAGAGCTCGGCATGCACAATCTCTATTACAATATCGAGCTGCCGCTGATCAAGGTCCTGGCGGATATGGAAGAAGCCGGGGTGAAAGTCGACGCCGATTTCCTGGCGGAAATGTCCAAGGAAATGGACGGTAATATCGAGAAACTGACTAAAGACATTTATTCCGAGGCAGGCAAAGAATTCAATATTAATTCCACCAGGCAGCTGGCGGAAATTCTATTCGAGGAATTGAAACTTCCGACCAGGGGGAAAACCGCCAAAAAGACCGGATATTCTACAGATGTCAAGGTCCTTGAAGAACTGGCGGCCATACATGATTTGCCTCGAATGATTCTCGATTACCGGCAATTGGTGAAGCTGAAGAACACATATATCGACGCCATACCCAAGTTGATAAACGAAGAAACGGGGCGGGTTCATACTTCGTTTAACCAAACGGTTGCGGCGACGGGAAGATTATCGTCTACCGATCCGAATTTGCAGAATATTCCGGTCAGGACCGAAACAGGGAGGGAGATCAGGAAGGCATTTATACCCCGGGATGAAAACCATTCCCTGTTGGTGGCGGACTATTCTCAGGTTGAGATAAGAATTCTGGCACATTTTTCGGAAGATGCAACTTTGATTGAATCTTTCAGGAATAATGAAGATATTCACGCCAGAACGGCGGCGGAGGTTTTCGGGATCGATATTAATGATGTTACACCGCAAATGCGCCGGGCGGCCAAGACTGCGAATTTCGCCGTAATTTACGGGGTTTCGGCGTATGGTCTGTCGCAACAGACCGATTTCGACGTAGCGCAGTCCAGGGAATTTATCGAAACTTATTTCTCACGCTATCCCGGAATTAAGAAGTACATGGATGGAACGATTGCGTCTGCCCGGAAGGAAGGGTATGTCAAGACTATGTTCAACCGGATCCGCTATTTGCCGGAAATCAACGCTAAGAATTTTCAGGTGAGGCAATTCGCGGAAAGGATCGCTATCAATACTCCGATACAAGGGACTGCCGCCGATATGATCAAGGTTGCCATGATAAATATCCATCGGAAAATCAAAAAAATGAAGTCGAAGATGATTCTGCAGGTGCATGACGAATTGATTTTCGACATGCACCATGAAGAGGCGGAAGAGCTGAAGCCGATTGTTCGTGACGGGATGGAGAATGCGGTAAAATTAAAAGTGCCGATCGTGGCGGATATGGGAGCCGGGCGAAACTGGCTGGAGGCGAAATAGAGTTGCGTATTGGAATTACCGGGCAGATCGGCACCGGAAAGAGCGAAGTCGCCGCGGCTTTCGCAGGCTACGGCGCGTGTGTTATTTCGGCCGATCAAATCGGCAAGGAAGTTGTCGAATCCAATCGGGCAATCCTGAACAAATTGGCGAGGACCTTCGGGCGAGATATACTAACCAATAGGGGCCTTCTAAGGCGGAAGTTACTGGGAATTAGGGCCTTTTCGTCTCCGGAAAATACCAGAAAACTGAATGGAATTGTTCATCCGGTGCTGCTAAAGAAACTGGATTTAAAGGTAAGGCAGGCTGAAAGGAAATATGCAATCGTGGTCATCGACGCCGCCCTTCTCATTGATTGGGGCTGGGAAAAGAGAGTCGATCTAACCATTCTGGTTAATGCCGGTAGAGAAATCAAACTGAAGCGACTTCAAAACAAAGGGTACCGCCGAAACGAGGCGCTCAAACGACTGAAATCGCAGAGGCCCTATTCCGAATTAAGACGTAAATCCGATCTGGTTATCCTGAATAACAAAGACAAAAAGTACCTTCAATATCGCGTGGCAAGAATCCTCCAAAAGATTTCCCTTAAATGAGTTGACTTTATTCGAGAAACCGGTTTATTTGCCTAAAATTCGAATAATCTTGAGCTTAGTCTCGGAGGAAATATGCCGCTTCTCGATTCTAAAACCGGTAAGGTTCGAAAAGAATACTCAATCGAAGAACTGAAAGAACGCGCCAATTACATGCGCGGATTAAACCTGTTATCTCTTTGTTCCGGCCGATCCGGCCATTCGGGAGGAACGCTTTCCATGATGGACATCCTGGCTCCCTTGTACCTAAAGGTAGCCCGCCATGATCCCAAAAACGCCATGTGGGAAGACCGTGACCGCGTCATCTGGTCGGCCGGTCACAAGGCTCCGGCGTTGTATGTATCGCTGGCGGTATCGGGGTACTTCGATGAGGGCGAACTCGCCAAATTGAGAATGCTCGGATCTCCTTTCCAGGGGCATCCTCACCGGAAGGACTTACAGGGAGTGGAGATATCCTCGGGATCACTCGGTCAGGGACTGCCGGTAGCAGTTGGAATTGCTTTGGCGGCCAAATTGGATAAAAAAGATTATCGCGTGTTCGTGATATCCTCCGATGGTGAACAGCAGGAAGGCTCCATGTGGGAAGCGTACATGGAGGCAGGCAACTTTAAATTAAATAATCTAATTGTCATTCTTGACCGCAACCACTTGCAGATCGATGGCCGGACCGAAGAAGTTCAGGGGCTGGAACCATTAAAGGCCAAGATCGAATCGTTCAACTGGAAAGTCATTGAAATTGACGGGCACAGCGTCGAACAGGCCGTATCCGCGCTGGAGAAAGCTTATAATTCCACCGATAAGCCGACCTTTATTATCGCCACAACCATTAAAGGCAAAGGGGTCAGCTTCATGGAGGACCAGGTTGGCTGGCACGGCAAACCTCCGAGCAAAGATGAAATGCTGCAAGCGTTGAAGGAACTCGGATTGAGTGAGAAATTCGATGTAGAGAAATTCCTGAAAATCGGTGCGGACCATCAGGCCGAGGCTGAGAAGAAGCTGACCGCCAAGATGCCGAAATTCTCGAAAGATTTCTGGTGGAACAAGCAAGAAAACATGAAGGTCGAGATGGATCCGACCAGAATGGGGCTCGGAAGAGCGCTCAACGAATATGGCGACGATAAACGGATCGTATGTATCGGTGCCGATATTTCCGGCTCCATTACCATTTCGGATTTTTACAAGGGGCATCCCGAACGCAAAGACCGCTGGATATCGGTCGGGGTTGCGGAGCAAGGGGGAACCACGCTGGCGGCAGGTCTGGCAAAAGAAGGCAAGATCCCGGTATTTGGCACCTATGGGGTCTTTTCATCTGCGCGGAATCTCGACCAACTGCGGGTTTCAGTCTGCTACAACGATTTCAACGTGTTGATAGTCGGGGCGCACGGCGGGGTTTCGGTGGGCCCGGACGGGGCTACGCACCAGGAACTTGAGGCCCTTTTCCAGATGTGCGGGCTCCCGAATATGCATGTCGGGGTACCGTGCGATTCGATTGAAACCAAGCGCATGGTTCATTCGATGCTGTTCGAAGTTAAGGGGCCGAAGTATATCCGTTTCGCTCGAGAAGCAACTCCTATCGTGTCGAGTGAAGCGACGCCGTTTAAATGGGGAAAGGCCAATGTCTATCGTTTCAGGGGCGAGAAACCGAATTTCAAGGATGCTTTCGAAGTGAAACTGGCCGGTGAATATAAGGGAGAGAATGAAGATCTGACCATAATTTCGAATGGCCCCGAACTTCCCGAAGCCCTTAGGGCTGCCTGGATCCTCAAGACCGATTACAATATCGAAACGCGGGTGGTAAACATGCATACCGCAAAGCCACTGGACCGCGAAGCGGTGGCGAAAGCTGCGCGCGAAACGGGCGGCATAATTACAGCAGAAGAACACCAAGTCGGCGGATTGGGGAATTGGATTGCCGGGATAATTCTTTCGGACGGTCAAAATGGTGGTTCACAGAAACCGTTTGCGATGGTAGGTGTTAACGATCGCTTCGGCGAGTCGGGACTTTCGTGGCAGCTTATTAAAGAATTCGGCCTGGCAGCTGAACATATCGCCGATACGGCGAGAAAAATGTTAAAACTCGGCTGATAAGCCAAAGTTTCTAATGACAGTTGGAGGCAACTATGCAGTTTGCGGATAGAATGGCCCGGCTCGGAACCGAAACGGCATTTGTCGTTCTGGCCAAGGCCAAACAGCTGGAAGCTCAGGGAAAAGAAGTGGTTCATCTGGAAATTGGCGAGCCGGATTTCGATACCCCGAAATATATCTGTGATGCGGCCGTTGATGCAATCCGGAAGGGCTTTACCCATTATAATCCGGCGCCGGGATATCCCCAGGTACGGGAAGTGATTGCAAATGAAATTGCTAAAACCAGGAACATACCGGTCAAGCCGGAGCAGGTGGTTGTTGTCCCCGGCGGTAAACCGATTATGTTTTACACCATATTCGCACTGGTTAATGCCGGCGATGAAGTTATTTACCCCAATCCGGGGTTTCCCATTTATGAATCGCTGATCAATTTCGTGAATGCCAAAGCGGTTCCGATTCCTCTAAGGGAAGAGAACGATTTTCGCCTCGATGTGGATGAACTCGAAAAGCTGGTTACTCCCAAGACCAAGCTATTGATTATAAATTCTCCCCAGAACCCCACCGGGGGAGTTCTCACCCGCGGCGACCTCGAACGGATTGCTAAGATAGCTGTTGATAATGATTTATGGGTTTTGTCAGACGAAATTTATTCGCGAATTCTATACGATACCAAATTCGAATCGATAACTCAATTCAAAGGCCTTCCCGAGCGGACAATCATACTGGATGGTCTGTCCAAAACCTACGCCATGACCGGGTGGAGAATCGGTTATGGGATAATGAACGAAACGATGGCTTCACACGTCAGTAGATTAGCCACGAATTGTAATTCGTGCACGGCATCGTTCACCCAGATGGCGGCTGCAGAAGCCATCCGGGGCCCTCAGGACGATGCTTACAGGATGGTAGCAGAGTTTAAGAAGCGGCGGGATGTCATCGTGGACGGACTGAACAGGATTGAGGGAATTAGTTGCAAAAAGCCGCTGGGGGCTTTCTATGTCTTTCCCAATATCAAAAAAACCGGACGGACGTCCAAGGAACTGGAGCAGCTGCTTCTTGAGAAGTATGGGGTGGCCGCATTGGCTGGAACATCGTTCGGCAAATATGGGGAAGGATACCTGAGATTTTCTTACGCCAATTCGGTCGAGAACATCAAAAAGGCTCTTTCCTGGATAGAAAAAGCGATGCGGGAAATGATGAGTAAAGCTTAAGTTTCCTTGAAATCGGCCGATTTCTATACAGTAGATGGAGTTACGTGATCGAAAAGGAATTGGAAGACGATTGTTTTTAGTTGACAACTATTTCAGCAATTTCAATAATTATATCAGCGTTACCCGGATGAGCCGGGTCAATGCAGCAGGGGACAAGATAGATATATGCGTTGCGATTGCTTCTCTCCGTTTATCGCCGGATTATTATTCGAGCAACTATTAATAATAACCAAATACTAATAAGTGTTTAACCTGCGAGTACACAAGGAGGTGAGAATTAGCAGAACACCGTTAACGGACTTTTTAGTTCATTGGATAGCAGTACCTAACATTCAATGGAGGGTATGAAAATTGAGGAGTAAATCTGTCAGTATACTGCTCTGGTTGTGTTTAGCGATAACCTTTATACTGCCGCTTAACGCAATCGCTGCCACTACCGGAAAGCTTTCCGGGAAGGTAATTAACGAGGAAACCGGCGAACCGCTGCCCGGTGTCGCAGTTTCCGTAGAGGGAACTAGAATGGGTGCCCTGACCGATGATAATGGGGAATATATTATTCTCAACGTTCCGGTCGGGACATTCACCGTAAAGGCATCTTTAATCGGTTTTGCTCAGGTTGAAGTCGAAAACGTTGCGGTTTCGGCGGACCTGACTTCATACACCGATTTCACCCTTTCGAAGAAAGCGCTCGAACTGGGCCGGACCATCAGGGTCAGGGCGGAACGACCGCTGGTTTTGAAAGATAAAACCACCACCGTTCAGATTGTTACCAGCGAAGAGCTGCAGGCCATGCCGATTCGTACTTTTGGCGATGCGGTCAGTCTGCAGAACAGCGTCGTGAGAATGAAGACCAACGTCGACGTTCGTCAGCGCGGCGCCCGTGCTTCGACGGCCAACAATTCCGAACTTAACCTCCGCGGCGGCCGTCCGCAGGAAGTGGCCTATTATGTCGACGGTTTTTCACAACAGGATCCGTTGACCGGTTTGTCCACTTCGAACCTCAACAAGAATGCCATTAAAGAGGTCGCGGTGACTTCCGGTGTATTCGACGTTGAATATGGTCACGTTGCTTCCGGTGTTGTAAAGGTTACGACGCAATCGGGAACCGAGGAATACCATGGCAATGTCGAAGTCCTGACCGATAACCTGTCCAAGGACAGCTATGATCATAATTATTACAACGCCGATGTCAGCGGCCCGATTCCGGGTATGGAGAATGCTTATTTCTTCGTTTCCGGGGAACGCCGCTGGCTTGCCGACCGCAATCCTTCGATAAAGACGAAGGAGATTTTCGATAAGTACAATTTGGATACGCTGTTCGAAAACACCCAGCGTCTTCCGGCCAACAGCCTTTCGGGCTATTCCGGTCAGGCCAAACTGAATTTCGAATTGACTCCGAATATTAAGTTTGAATTGAACGGAAATGCCTCGATCGACTGGTGGCAGCAATATCGTCATGGGTTCCTGTTCAATTATGAGCATTGTCCGAGAACCCGCGATAAGTCATGGGCCTTAAACGGCAAGATCACCCATAATTTCGGTGAAAATGCGTACTATAACTTCAGTACTTCTTATTTTTATACCGAACGTTATGCCGGCGACGGCGTTATCTTTATGGGTTTGAACCGGTATGAACGTGCCTATGCCAATCCGGAATGGGATGACCTGAATATTTTCCGGGAATGGATCGATACCACTTCGGTCCCCGGGGATACGATCGAATCTTATTTCACCACCTTTACTCATCGGGAATCCTCCTATATCGGATTCAAGGGTGACGTAAACAAGCAGTTCGGAGCTCATCATACGGTCAAGGCCGGATTCGATCTGCAATTGCATAAGATTCGTCAGATTCAGGTTCTTGGCGCTACCCAGGGTTTCAATTATACCCGGTATGATTTCTTCGGGTATGACAGTCTTGGCCGTAAGTACGACGGAGACGATTATACCAAGAAAGCGAAAACGCCCAATAACCTCGGTGTTTTCCTGCAGGATCGGTTTGAGTGGAGAGGCCTGATCGTTTCAGGCGGTCTTCGCTTCGACCGTTTCGATTATAATACGCTTCGTATTATCGATCTGGAAAACCCGCTCGATCCGTTCGGCGACGGCAGCAACCGGGAATTGATCAGGTCCGAACTTGACGACAGCAAGGTCTTTACGCGCGTTTCTCCGCGCCTTGGGATCGGTTTCCCGGTTTCGGATAAGACCCAGCTGCACGTCAACTACGGCAAGTTTTACCAGCGTCCGAACCTGAACAACCTTTATATCAATTATAACTTCCTGGCTGCCCGTATTGACGGCGGTTCGTATTATCCGTTTGCCTCACCGAATTTGGAACCGGAGCAGACCACCCAGTACGAAGCCGGTATTACGCATCAGCTGGGAATCAATACGGCCCTGTCGATTACGGCCTGGTATAAGGACGTTCAGGACCTGACCCAGATTTTCCACCAGAATGCGGATCCCAACCAGTATGACTTCTATGCCAATACCGACTATGGTACCATCAAGGGTCTCGATTTCAGCCTGGTGATGCGCCGGACGCGTAATCTCAGAATGAACATCAACTATACTTTGTCCTGGGCGACCGGAACGGGTTCGTACGATCAAACCAACTATAACATAGCCTGGAAAGATCCGAACAACCCGCCGAAGGTAACCAATCCTCTTGATTACGATCAGCGCCACAACATAATTGGCGTAATCGATTTCAAGACCGGCAAGGGTGAGGGCCCGGTATTCGGCGATATTTTCCCAATTGAAAATCTGAATATCAATTCGGTGATTCAGGTTGCCAGCGGGACTCCGTATACTCCGACCAATCGTTACGATGCGGCTCGCGAGGGGATTTCCGTATCGCAGATACCGCAGGGCGCCATTAACAGCTCCAATTTGCCCTGGACCTTGAATGTGGATCTGAAGATCGAACGGACCGTCAATGTCGGTAATTTCACCTTGACTCCGTACCTCTGGGTTCAAAACCTGTTCGAAACCGAAAACGTTTACCTCGTTTACGAAGGAACAGGCGAAGCCAATACGACTGGCTGGCTTACGACCGCTGCCGGCGAAACCTGGGCGGCCGCAAACGACGCCAACATGTATCGCCTTAAGGAAGAGAATCCGCAGAACTACGGAAAGCCCAGGATTTGGTATTTCGGTCTAAGGATGTCATTCTAAAGAAGGTGAGGAATAGGATTATGAGGAAAATAATACTTCCGGCACTTGTAATGGTGCTTTTATTAACACTGGTCTCTATCGCCGCGCCTCCGAACCAAAGCAATGGGCTTTTTAAAGTTCAAAAGGCGATGACGGTCGATAACCAGACTTATATCGACGCCAACCGGATATTGATGTTCGTTACCAACCATGGTAACTTTGCACGAGATCTGGCGGGTGTCTTCGGTTACGATTACGGGACGTTCTATCCCTATAGCGGTGATATCTCCGCAATTATAGACCAATCGGCGGATGACGGCCCTCTTTATGCTTCCGGTCTCTGGATCGGGGGCAAGGATTCCGAAACCGGCGATGTCCATGTAATCGTGGCCGAATATAACGACGAATATGTTCCCGGTCCGATGGTCGGCGGGACCTTTTTGCCGGATGAACCGGCGTTTCGGTCCTATAAGTTGTTTTCCGACAGCATGTGGAACAATCCCAATGAAGACTGGACGGATTTCCCGCATGGTCAGGACGGAAATCCCGATCATGGCGCTCCGTGGAAATGGTATTATACGGCGTACGATGATGACGGTTTGCCGATCGACAGCGTGGTTGGCCCCGACATGATCGGCGACCAGATGATCTGGGCGGTTTATAACGACGCTAACCCCGATCAGCATAATAACAATTCCGGTGAAACCGATCCGATGGGAATCGAAGTCAAGCAGACGACATTCGCATTCGATCGGGAAGGTGCACTCGGCGATATAATCGCGATCAAGTTCCAGGTATTTAATAAAGGCGATAAAACTTTCGATTCCTGCTTCTTCTCGCTTTGGGCCGACCCCGATCTGGGTAATGCCGGCGACGACCTGGTAGGATGCGACACGACATTATCGCTCGGTTATTGTTATAACGGCGATCAGTTCGATGATAACCATTACTTGGAAACTCCTCCGGCAATCGGTTATGACTTTTTCCAGGGACCTCTACGGGCCGTTACTGGAGACGATGAGCCATTGGGGAGAATCTATGATACAATTTCGACCGATCCTCTTGACATCGACAGCAGCCAGTTCTTCTACGGTAAAATGTGGGGAGTCAACTGGACCGATTCGGCCAACCTGGGGATGTATTCGTTCAATAAGTACATCAACGGAACTGATCCGGATGATTTTAACGAAACCTACAACTACATGCGCGGATTGAATCGCGACGGCACCGATTATACTTATTTGGGTGTTCCTTCCCGTTATGTAGCCACGGGCGATCCGGTGGCAAATACCGGGGATATCGACATCGATCAGGCCGATAGACGTTTCATGCTCTCGACGGGTCCCGTGACTTTTGCTCCCGGCGACTCAACCGAAATCGTTGCGGCGATTATAGTCGGGCGGGGTGCGGATAATTTCAATTCGATTACCGTACTTAAGGATCTCGACCTGTTCGCTCAGCTGCTTTACGAATCGGATTTCAATCCTCCCAAAGCACCTGCGAGACCCAACCTCGAGTACGCCCAGCTTCCGGAAGAAACCGTTCTTTACTGGGACGATACTTCCGAAGTAGACCAGGGTGATTATATTTTTGAGGGTTATACGGTTTGGCAGGGCGAGACCACTGCCGGTCCGTGGCGCGAGCTGGCCACATACGACTTGATTAATGGTATTACTGATGCGTTGATCGATACCGTGAAAGACGGAAACGTTACTCTGGCAGTAATCAAGCGCAAACTCAAGAATAATGGGTTGAGGCGATATTATCCGATCACCCAGGATATTTTTGACAACGTTCCTCTCAGGAACGGTAAGGAATATTATTTCCGGGTTACGGCTTTTTCGTTCAGCGATACGCTTCCCAACGGGAATCGTGTGCCGAACGGCGACCGGTTCCTGGAAAGCTCCGCGGTGCTGACAATCGTTCCGGGAATGTCATCTCCAACGGTTACTCCTGCTAACGGATCTCTCGATACGCTTGAAGTAACGCACGTGGGCGGTGGCGACGGGATTGTGTATCCTATCGTGACCGATCCGCTGGCATTGACCGGCGACGATTATATGATATTCTTCGAGGACGATGTTACTCTTGGCTGGGTGTGGTATCTGGTTAATACTACAACCGGTGATACTTTGCTTGCCCAGCAGACCAATCAAACCGGCGATGAGGATTATTTCAACATCGACGGTTTCCTCCTTAAGGTCATCGGTCCGGCTTTCGGTGTTAAATCCATCCAGGAAATCGCCAATGGCGGCGGCGTCCTGGCCACCCCGGACAATGTCATGTATTCCTTGAACTCCACCGCCGATTGGTATGTCGATTCCGATGTCGCAGCCGATTTCTCGCGTATGAACTGGCGCGGTCATATAGGCACCTGGGATTGGGAGATGCGCTTTACGGCAGCGGGATCCCAGTATTATGACTGGAATACCGATATACTCCAGGGAGATTTTGCACCATTCGAATGGTGGAATATAGGAATCGGAACTCCGGATGACGCCGGTGATGATATGCAGATTAATTTTTCCTTTATTGACGATGCCCCTGTAACCGGAGCCTGGGGTTTTGGTGACAGGCTTTATCCGTGGGATGTCCAGTATGTCGAACCGGCTCCGGCCGTTCCGCCATATAATTTCGACGCTGATTTCCATATCGGTCGTATTAGAATTCAGGATTATTCCGGTGCCTTAACCGCTCCGGCAGAGGGCACGATAATCCGGTTTACGACCAATAAGATCAGCACCGAGGCCGATACTTTCACTTTCTCGACTGCGGCTCCGGAAGTTGTAACCAGTGGTTCTTCTTCAGTTCTTGACGATATAAAGGTCGTTCCGAATCCGTTCTACCTTCGTAGAGCCAGTGTGGCAACGCATGACGATGAGGTTATGTTCAGGAACCTTCCTCCCAACTGCACCATCTCGATTTTCAATCTCGGTGGCGATTTGGTGAGGGTTCTGGATAGAACGAATCCGGCTAATCCCTATGAATACTGGGATTTGACATCAGATCGCGGCCTCCCGGTGGCATCGGGGATTTATATCTATGTGGTGGAAGCCCCCGGCTTTGGCAATAAGGTCGGGAAAATGGCGATCATCGCAAGTGAAGAACGCCTGCCAATTTATTAAAAAGGGAGGAAGGAGAATATGAAATTCAGAGTATTCATAGTGATAGTCGCTTTACTCGCAATCGGATTAAGTTCCGCCTATGCGGGCAATGAGCGCCGGATAGGAACCGCCGGAGCGCAGGAACTTCGTATCCCTGTCGGATCGAGAGGTACGGCAATGGGAGGATCGATTATTTCCGACGTTTACGGGGTGGAATCCATGTTCTGGAATCCCGCCGGTATGGCGAACCTGATCGGCACGGAAGCGATGTTTTCGCATCAACCGTACATAGCGGATATCGATATAAATTATATCGGTATCGCCACCTCGATCGAGGATTTCGGCACGATCGGGGCGTCGGTTAAGGTAGTATCGATCGGCGATATAAACGAGACCACCACTGATGGTCCGAACGACGGTGAAACCGGGCGGGTCTTCAGCCCGACTTTTTCGGTTCTTACGGTCGGATACGCCCGTGAACTGACCGCGAGAGTCTCGTTCGGATTCACCGGAAGTTTCATCAACGAGCGGATTCTCAACACTTCCGCGAGCGGTATCTCGTTCGATGTCGGGTTCATTTATCGTCCGGGCTGGCAGGGAGTTTCTCTGGGCCTGATGATAAAGAACTATGGCCCGTCGATGCGCTTCAAAGGGGACGATCTGTATTATTTCGACCCTAATACCGGTCAGCAGGTAGCCGGCCAGAGCGAATCCTTCGACCTTCCGAGTTCGTTCAATATCGGTATGTCGTGGGATTTCCTCGATATGGGAGCCAATCTAGCGAAGGTTACGGGCAATTTCATGTCCAACAACTATTCGCAGGATAACTTCCAGGGCGGCTTCGAATACACCTATGACGGCAAGTATTCGCTTCGCGCGGGATATAATTATTCCGATCAAACCGACTGGCAGTATGGGTTTGCAATGGGAGCCGGTGTTGTCGTAAATGTTGGCGGCGCCGATGTGACCTTTGAGTATACCTGGAGTGAAGTTGATAATTCGGCGTTTGACGCCAACCAGTACTTTACCGGTAAGGTCAACTTCTAACTTCCAGTCTTGAAAGATAAAGCCGGGTGATTTTTAATCGCCCGGCTTTTTTTATTGTCAAACCGCGTTTGTGTATCGTTAATTTATTCCATGAAGCATGGAATAGTCACGCGAAACGTGTCCGATCTCAGGGCCAAGCCGCAATTCCGTTCCGAGCGGAAGAGCCAGGTTTTGTTCGGCCGGGTAGTCACAATATCGAAGCAGAAGGATGGGTACTTTTATATTCATCTCGATGACGGCTATGACGGCTGGGTTGACGAACGGGCGGTTCGGACCTTTAGCAGAGCAAAAGCCGCGGAGTTTAAGGCAAATTGCAATTACATCGTGAAGGCTTTGACGGCGCGGATGATTGGGCTCAATGCCGATGCCGACGGCCTGCCTCCCTATGTGTTCCTTGGCACACGCCTGGACATAACGAAACGTAAAGGACATCTGGCATATGTCGCCGCTCCGGGCGGAGGCAAGTTGAGTATTTCGCTCGGTAACATCGTTCCGATGGATAACGAACCGGAACGAAATGCCGGGCCGATATTGGCTGATGCGCGGCGGTTTCTCGGGACGCCGTACCTGTGGGGAGGAGTAACGCCGTTCGGAATCGATTGTTCCGGTCTGGTACAGCTTGTCTATGGACGGCATGGGATAAAACTGCCGCGCGACAGCCATGACCAGATGAAATCGGGGGAGAGGATAGGAAGGGCAGAAATTCAAGCCGGTGATCTGTTGTTTTTCAAGGGGCATGTTGCTATCGCGCTGGATGGGGAACGCATCATTCATGCTTCACTGGCTGAGGGGGGGGTGGCAGTAAACAGCCTGAATCCGGAACATCCGAGATTCCGCAGGGACCTGTATGACGGTTTCCTTGAAGCACGGAGGGTGCTGTAATAGAAGTCACGCATTTCTATCAGGAATTGAATTTGAAGAAGGCCTTTCGGATTTCTGCCGGTTCGGCCGAAAAAGTCCGGAACGGTTTTTTTATGATTGAAAATGAATCGTGCGGCGAAATATCCCGTTCCGTCTATTATGGTCCGAAACCGGAGGAAATCGAGAGGGATGCCGTGCGTGCTGTCGAATATCTGCAATTACGGAGTTTATTGGATCGAGGCACGCTTGATGAACTTGACGCTATGGACCTTGTCGCTCCGGTAAAAGCGGGAGTCATTGCTGCGGTCCTGAATTATTTGTCCATGACGGAAAACGAGTATCCCTGGCGATTATTGGACCTGGAAACCCCCGCAATCGTAAAGACTTCATTTACGATTGGGATAGATACCATCCCGTCCATGATAGAGGCTATTCGCAAATCTCCATACCCGATATTGAAGATTAAACTTGGCTTTGAGGGGGAACAGGATTTAATTAAGGAACTGAGGAGTTTTCCTGACCGGTTGTTTCGTTTCGACGCCAACGGGGCCTGGAATACGGCACGGGCCGAAGAGATGATGTACTACCTGGCCGATCTGAACGTGGATATCATGGAACAGCCGACCGGGTTGGAGTTCGTAAAGGAATGGAAGTATCTGAAGAAACTGGCCGGTTTCAAACTGGTTATCGACGAGGGAATGAATTCGCTCGGTGACTATTGCAAATATGCCGATTTCGTGGACGGGATAAATATTAAGATGTCCAAAGTCGGAGGAATTCTCGAAGCCCTGCGGATCGCGCGTCTGGCTAAAAGTGACCGGTGCAGGGTTATGCTGGGATGCATGGTGGAATCGTCAATTGGGATTGCTCCGGCGGTTTATATGAGTTCACTCGGAGAATATTTCGATCTCGACGGGCCGCTTCTTCTGGAAAAGGACCTTTCTGACGATATAGAATATATGAATGAAAAAATGTCGTTGAGAGATTCGATAATCGGCGGGCCCAGGCTCAAAAAGGAATTCAATCAGTGAAGCAATCGGTCTTTATATTCCTGCTGGTTTTCGTCTGTGTTTCTTCTGCTCTGGCGGAAAAACCGAATATTAGTATAGTCTATCCGGAAAATAATGCTTCCGTTGCTGCGGTCGATTCCAATTTTATCTTTGGATCGGTAACACCCGGGTCGGCATTAAAAAT
>JBFZFV010000104.1:0-11264 GCA_041306185.1 Candidatus Zixiibacteriota bacterium | reverse complement strand
CAGCGTTTGACCTACAATTATATAAGAATCGGCGGCGTGTCGCGCGATATCCCCGAGCCGTTTGTTCCCAAAGCCCGCAAGTTCCTGGATGAATTCGACGCCCGCGTCGACGATTACGAAGCCCTGTTGAACGGCAACCCGATTTTCATCACTCGCAATAAAGATGTCGGCGTCATGTCGAAAGAACTGGCTCTCCAGTACGGAGTCAGCGGACCGGCGCTGCGTGCGTCCGGGGTCCGTTTCGACCTCCGCCGCGACGATCCCTATGGTATCTACGACCGCTTCAAATTCAACATTCCGGTGTACCATAACGGCGACTGCCTCGATCGGTACCTGGTCCGGATGCAGGAAATGCGGGAATCGGCCAAAATCGTCCGGCAGGCGCTGGAACAAATGCCCGAAGGGGAGATCGCGACCAAGATATCTCCGGTCTTCAAAGCCAAGGAAGGGGAGATATACAGCCGCATCGAAAATTCCCGGGGTGAAATGGGAGTCTATATCAAGGCCGATGGAAAAGAGAAAAAGCCGTACCGCGTCAAGATGCGCGGAGGATCCTTCAACCAGCTGCAGGTCATGCCGCATTTGGTGGTGGGTCACAAAATCGCTGACGTCGTCGCGATCATGGCTTCGCTCGATATCATCATGCCGGAGGTGGATAGATAATGGAAATAGCCGGCATCTTCAAGTACCTGTATGAACAGCTCCAGGCCACCGGCCTGCCGCAGAATTGGGTCGATCTGATTTCGCTTCTGGCCGCTTGCTTCATGATATTCGGTTTCCTGGCCCTGGTAGTGCTGTTCTTCGTCTGGTGGGAAAGAAAAGTTTCGGCGCATTTCCAGCAGCGGCTTGGGCCGATGCGCACCGGGTGGCACGGCTGGTTCCAAACCATCGCCGACTCCATAAAATTACTGACCAAAGAGGATATCACCCCGAAAGCGGTGGACCGCCCCGTTTTCTACTGGGCGCCGATTGTCGCTTTCACCGCCGCCTTCGCACCGTACGTCGTCATCCCCTTTGCCAAAGATTTGATCGTATCCGACCTGAATATCGGCATCCTTTTCGTGCTGGCCATCACTACCTTTACCGTCATCTCGATGCTCATGGCCGGCTGGGGTTCCAATAATAAGTACGCCCTCCTCGGAGGGATGCGCTCGGCGGCTCAGGTCGTCAGTTACGAAGTCCCCATGGTAGTTTCGGTCCTGGCCGTGATAGTTTTCGTCGGCTCGCTTTCGATGGTCGATATCGTCACCGCCCAGCAGCAAATCTATCAGTGGTTCATTTTCAGGATGCCGTTCGGGCCGATCGCCTTTGTCATTTATTTAATCGCCGCCACCGCCGAAACCAACCGCGCTCCTTTCGATTTACCCGAAGCGGAACAGGAACTGGTGGCCGGTTTTAATATCGAATATTCAGGGATGAAATGGTCGGTCTTTTTCCTGGCCGAATACATCAACCTCTTTACGGTTTCCGCGATCGGCGCCACCCTCTTTCTCGGCGGCTGGCAGGGTCCGTTCCTTCCGTCGTGGATGTGGTTTCTTGGCAAGACCCTCTTTCTGGTATTCGTCTTCATGTGGTTCCGCTGGACTTACCCCCGTCTGCGGGTCGACCATCTGATGGAATTTTCCTGGAAAGTGCTCATTCCGGTCGGTTTTGCGAACCTGATCGTCGCCGGCCTGATGAAATATTCGGGGTGGTTTAACTGGTGAAAAAATTGATTGATGCCATAAAAAATCTTTTTGTCGGGTTGGGCGTGACCGCCAAGCATCTGCCGCGTAAACATATCACGCTGCAGTACCCCGATGAACGCTGGCCGATGCCGGAACGTTCGCGCGGGATCGTGGTGCTCCTTTCCGACAAGGAAACCGGCGAACTCAATTGCACCGCCTGTCTGCTCTGCATGAGAAGCTGCCCCACGGCCGCTATCCGTATCGAGCATGAAAAGGACGAAAAAGGGAAACGCACCCTTAAGGAATTCACCGTCGATAATACCATCTGCTGTTTCTGTGGGATCTGCGAAGAGGCCTGCAAGTTCGATGCTATCAAGCTGGCTCCCAAGTACGAATTCGCGACATATAATAAAGAAGACTTAATCTGGACCACCAAGAAGCTCCAGGAAATGGGCCGCGACGTGCCGTACGAAGTGACTCGCAAGAAAAAGGGCGAAGAAAAGGCCAAACCGGAAGCAAAGCCCGCGGTACCGAAGACGGAAGAAAAGCCGGCCGAAGCCAAAGCCGAGAATCCGGTGCCGGCTGAACCGCCGCAGGTTTCGGATAATAAGGAAGAGGGGAAATGATGGAGAATTTCGGAACTTCACTCGGCCTCTTCTGGGAATTCATTAAGGCCAACCCGATTTTCTGTCTTTTGGCCTTTATCACGATTCTTTCGGCCCTGTACGTGGTCACCCTCCGCAATATTTTCCATTGCGCCATCTTTCTGGTGCTGGCCCTGTTCGGCGTCGCCGGAATTTACATTTTGCTCGGAGCGGAATTCCTCGCGGCGGTGCAGGTGCTGATTTATGTCGGAGCGGTTTCGATTCTGATGATTTTCGCCATCATGCTTACGGCGCATCTGGCCTCGAAAAGGATTTCACAGAATAACGAACAGACCGGCATCGCCATTTTCGCCAGCGCCGGATTCCTGATGGTCAGCCTCGGTTCGTTCGCCTATTCCATCTGGCGGGTGCAAACCACGGAGCTTCCTGAAAACAACACCCTCGAAATCGGCAAACTCCTTATGACCGATTTCGTCCTGCCGTTCGAAGTTGTATCGATCGTCCTGTTGGCCGCCATGATCGGAGCCATCGTTTTGGCGAGGAGGGAAAAGTCATGATGATGGCATACCTGGCCCTGGCCGCGATTCTTTTTGCGATCGGAATTTTCGGCGTCCTGACCCGCCGCAATGCAATCGGCATTTTGATGTCGCTGGAACTGATGTTCAACGCCGTTAACATCAACCTGGTGACCTTTAATAAATTTATCGCCCCGGAAGGATTGACCGGCCAGATTTTCGCCATCTTCGTGGTGGTCGTGGCCGCCGCCGAGGCGGTCGTGGGACTGGCCATTGTCCTGTTGCTCTATCGCAACTGGAAAGGGGTCGACATCGACAATATTAATATTATGAAGTGGTAACATGCTGGAAACCGCGTACCTCATACCCGTTTATCCTCTCTTCGCTTTCACGGTGATAATTTTCTTCACCCGCTGGAACGAAAAGCTGTCGTCCGCCATTTCCATCGGGGCTATCCTGATCGGCCTGGTGCATTCGGTCGGCGTCCTCCTCGCCCTGATTTCCCGGCATGGACTTCCGTACGAAGTCAGTGTCCCGTTCATCCAGCATCCCAAGATTTTACTGGAAGTCGGCATGTGGATCGACCCCCTCACCGCCGTGATGCTGGTGGTGGTTGCCATCGTTTCCAGTTGTGTTCAGGTTTATTCGCTCGGTTACATGCACGGCGATCCCCGCTGGAGCCGGTACTTCTCGTACCTCTCGCTCTTTACCTTCTCCATGCTGGGGCTGGTTATCTCCAACAACTTCTTTATGATTTTTATGTTCTGGGAACTGGTCGGGTTGACCTCGTACCTCCTGATCGGCTTCTGGTTCGAAAAGAAAACGGCTTCCGATGCCGGCAAAAAAGCTTTTATCACCAATCGGATCGGAGACTTCGGCTTTATCATCGGGATTATTCTCCTATTCGCCTATGCCGGGACCGCCAACTACCAGGAAGTTTTCGCGAAAGTCAGCGCCGGAGCTATTTCTCCGGGGATGTTGACCGCGATCGGGATTTTGCTTTTCTGCGGAGCGGTCGGTAAATCGGCCCAATTCCCGCTGCATGTCTGGCTCCCGGATGCTATGGAAGGCCCCACGCCGGTATCCGCGTTGATCCATGCCGCCACCATGGTGGCCGCCGGGGTGTACATGGTGGCCCGAGGCATGACCGTCTTCGCCGGGTCCGCCGAGGCTTCGACCGTTATCGCGGTCATCGGACTGATAACTTCGTTCATGGCCGCCACGATTGCACTGACCCAGGTTGATATCAAACGGGTACTGGCCTACTCCACCTGTTCACAGCTTGGCTATATGATTATGGCCCTCGGGTTGTACGGCGTCGATTACGCCCACCATCATCATTCCGTGGGCTATTACGCCGGGACTTTCCACCTGATGACCCATGCTTTCTTCAAGGCCTTGTTATTCCTCGGAGCCGGCTCGGTCATCCACGCCGTTCACACCAACGATATTTTCGAAATGGGCGGCCTGCGCAAGAAGATGAATATTACTTCGATTACGTTTTTAATAGCATGCCTTTCGATTTCGGGTATCCCTCCGTTTTCGGGATTTTTCTCGAAAGACGAGATTGTCGTCGCTTCTTCGACCCATCCTTTCTTCTTTGTCGGGACCTTACTGATCGCTTTCATGACCGCTTTCTATATGTTCCGGCTTTATTTCCTGACTTTCGAAGGATCTCCGCGCAATCAGCATAAGTACGACCATGCCCATGAATCGCCGACCAGCATGACTCTCCCGTTAATCGTGCTCGGGTTCCTGTCGATTTTCGCGGGATGGACCGGGCTTCCGTTCGAATGGTTCGGCCTGACCGGTTTCTCCCATTTCGTTTATCATGGCGAACTGGCCGAACATCATCCTTCATACTTACTGATGGCGATTTCGGTGGTTGTCGGAGGTTCCGGGATTCTCTTTTCATACCTGATTTATAAGAGAAAGGCCTGGTCGTCCGAGGCCATCAAAGCCAAAGTTCTTCCGATACAAAAGTTCTTATTCAATAAATGGTATATCGATGAGCTGTACGAAGCGACTATTATCCAGCCGACTCTCACACTGGCCAGGAAACTCTGGTGGTTCGATGCCAGCGTGATCGACGGGATGGTCAACTTCGCGGGGTGGTTCACGGTTAAGTGGGCCGATGCCAAAGAGCTCTTTGACAAATATATTATCGACGGCGCCGTTAACGGAATCGGCCATGTCTGCATGGCCGGGTCGTTCTTCCTGCGCTTCATCCAGACCGGAAAGGTGCAGTTCTATGCCCTGGTGATTATCGTCACTTCGGTTGCGGTGGTCCTTTATAAAGTGACTCCGCAGGGAGCGATTATCTACCTGGTGCTGGCGCTTATCGTCGGCGGGGTTGGACTATTGAGCCGGCTGGCACGTCCCGAACGGGCCGAAACGGATTAGAATACGGAAGGATTTAGGAGGATAGATTCAAAATGGTTGACTTTCCGATACTGACATACACGATCTTCATCCCGCTGATAGGCGCGGCGGTGGTGATGTTCTTGCCGAAGGAACGACTGAATGCCGTCCGCTGGACCAGTCTGTTCTTTTCGTTTGTCCCGATGCTCTTGACATTCTGGATAACCTGGGATTACTTTTTTAATTTCTCCGGGACCGCCGATTTTTGCTATACCGAGGGTCCCGTAAGCTGGATAGCGCCTATTAATGTTTATTATCATCTCGGCGTCGACGGTATTTCGGTGCCGATGCTTTTCCTGACCGGCCTTTTATCCTTCCTTTCGATTTTATCCTCCTTCAACATCGTCAACCGTGTGAAGGAGTATTTCGTGTTCTTCCTCCTTCTTGAGGCCGGCATGCTCGGCGTTTTCTGCGCCCTCGATTTCTTCCTTTTCTATGTTTTCTGGGAAGTGATGCTGGTCCCGATGTACTTCCTGATTGGAGTCTGGGGCGGTCCGCGAAAAGAATACGCCGCGATCAAGTTCTTCCTGTATACCCTGTTCGGTTCGATCTTCATGCTGGTCGCGATATTGATTCTGTACTTCGGTTCCGAACCCAGCACGCTAAGCATTCCGGAGCTGATTAATTCCGCGCCGACCTTCCTGACTCACGGTATGCAGCTGCTGTGCTTTGCCTTCTTCTTCGTCGGCTTCGCCATCAAGGTTCCGGTCTGGCCGTTCCATACGTGGTTGCCGGATGCGCACGTCGAAGCCCCTACGGCGGTCTCGGTCATCCTTGCCGGGGTTCTCCTGAAGATGGGGACCTACGGTATGCTTCGCATCTCCTGGCCGATGTTCCCCGATGCGGTGAAGTTCTTCTCGATTCCTATCGCGATTTTAGGTTTGATAGCGATTATATATGGTGCGCTGGTTTCCATGGCGCAAAAAGATTTGAAAAAGCTGGTGGCGTACTCCTCGGTTTCGCACATGGGGTACTGCATGCTGGCCCTGGGGGCGTTCACTTCCGTCACCGCGATTACCGGCTGTATGTTCCAGATGATCAGCCACGGATTGATTACCGGGGCATTGTTCCTTCTGGTGGGCGTTCTTTATGACCGCGCCCACACCCGTGAAATCGCCGCCTTCGGCGGTATCGGAGCCAAGCTCCCGGTTTACACCGGCCTGATGGTTCTATTTTCGATGGCCTCGCTGGGATTGCCCGGGATGTCCGGGTTCGTTTCGGAATTCATGGTCTTCGTCGGTTCCTTTACCAGCGGTATTGTCTGGTTCAAGCTGATTACCGCTCTGGCGGTGCTTGGCGTGGTCCTGACCGCCGGTTACATGCTGCGCATGGTGCAGCGGGTATTCCTCGGAGAATTCAACACCGCCAAGTGGGGCGGCCTGACCGAAATCAACGCCCGCGAAGTCATCACCGTGGCGCCTTTGGCCGTGCTGACCATCGCCATCGGCTTTTTCCCGGCGCCGTTGTCGAACATGATGAAGGCTACGATAGAAAACCTCGTGCAATTGATTGCCAGGTAGGAAATAGATTATGCCCAATTACAATCTCAGCCTGATCATCCCCGAAGTCTTTCTCTTCCTGTGGGCGCTCTTTATATTCTCGTACGACCTCGGGACCAAGCGCAAGAACGCCGATTCCATCGGCTATCTTTCCATGCTGGGCTTGGGCATCACCGCCATCCTGCTGGCATACTATCACGGCGGGATTACGTTCAAGAATATGTTCACCTCCGACAGCCTCGCCCTCTTCTTTAAGATAATATTCCTCGGGGCCGCCTTCATGGCTATCGGCTCCTCGTTCGGCCTGGCTTCGCAGAAAATCAAGAACCATCGCGGCGAATACTACGGACTTATTTTGATCTCCACCGTCGGCACCATGTTCCTCGCTTCCGCCAACGAACTGATTTCGCTCTACATCGCGCTGGAACTGGTCACTATCCCGCTCTTCGTCCTGGCCGCGTACTATAAAGACGATAAGGCTTCGGTCGAATCGGGACTGAAATACATGATTGTCGGAGCCTTCTCATCCGCGATTCTTCTCTACGGCATCTCGATTCTGTACGGCCTGACCGGCACTACCGACATCACCCTGATGAAATTGCATCTCTCGATCGTCTTTTTATCCTACGGTAAAATCGGCCCGGCTTTGCTCATCGCCATGATGATGGTCATCGCCGGAATCGGCTTCAAGCTCGCCCTGGCCCCGTTCCACATGTGGGCGCCGGATGTTTACCAGGGCGCCCCGACTCCCATCACGGCGTATCTTTCCGTCGGCTCCAAGGCCGCCGGAGTGATCGCGTTTGCACGTATCATGGCCGGAGGGCTCTTCGCCTTCGCCGATGATGTCATGAAACCGCTCGATTGGGGGATGATTGTCGCCATTATGGCCGCCGCCGCCATGATAATCGGAAACATCACCGCGCTCATGCAGTCGAATATCAAACGAATGCTGGCCTATTCCTCGATCGCCCAGATCGGCTATCTCATGATCGGCATGCTGACCGTTACCGAAATCGGCATGGCTTCCGTGGCCTTCTATATGTTCATTTATTTATTCGCCAATATGGGAGCCTTCGCCGTGGCCACTATCTATAGCGACAAGACCGGCTCCGATAATATCAGCGGCTACGCCAGTCTTTCGAAATCCTCGCCGCTCCTGGCCGCCGCCATGGCCATCTTCCTGCTCTCGCTGGCCGGGATTCCTCCGCTGGCCGGTTTCGCCGCCAAGTACATGGTATTTGCCGCCGGCGTCCAGGCCGGATACACCTGGCTGGTGATTCTGGGACTTCTCACTGCGGTGGTATCGCTTTATTATTATGCCAATGTCATCAAGGTGATGTACTTCACCCCGCACGCCGAAGTGGGGGAGAAGCTCCACCCGCCGGTCGCCGCCGGGATCGTTCTTGCGGTCGGAGTCGCCGGTATTATTTTCTTCGGCGTGTTCCCGAACTCCATCCTGAAATTCGCCTTCGGGACCGCCAAAGTTTTCGGTTTCTTTTAAGCCGCTCAATATTATATTTCGATTGTCTATTAACCCTGACCCGCTATATATTTTCGTGATTTGGCCGAAAGGAAGGTAAGGGGATAATTATCGATAATGGCATCGCTGTTTAAAAAAGTGAAAGACAAACTCCGCGGCATGTTCCTGTCGGGAATTCTCGTGGTCGTACCGCTGATCCTGACCTATGTCGTCCTCCGCTTTCTCTTTAAATCCATCGACGGCATTCTCTCCCCGCACCTCGAAAGAGTTTTCGGCTATACCGTTCCCGGGCTGGGGATCATCACGACCGTTCTGATTATCCTCTTGACCGGGTTTTTCACCCGTTCACTGGTCGGAGGCACCCTCTATAAAAGCGGAGACCGCCTTCTGGCCCGCCTGCCGATTATCCGCGTCGTCTATCTCGCGGCCAAGCGGCTCATCGAGGCCATCACGCTCCCGCACAACCACACCTTCAAGCAGGTGGTGCTGATCGAGTATCCCCGCAAGGGAGCCTACGCCATGGGATTTGCCACCACGCGGATTGATCTCGAACAGGAATTCCACGACAAAACCAACCTGATCGGGGTTTTTATCCCTTCCACCCCCGCCCCGGTCTCCGGGATAGTCATCTTCGTTCCGGTCGACGATGTCATCCCGCTCGATATTTCTGTTGAAGAGGGCTTGAAATTAATCGTGTCAGGTGGTATAGTATCTCCTCCGGTGGTCCGGAGGAAAGAAAACGGCGCAATCGAGGAGGCTGAAGTTAGCTATGCGTCTGGGCAATCTGCTTAGAGAAAACTTTGTTATCGAAAATCTTCGGGCCGGCGACAAGGCCGGCGCCATCGACGAACTGCTCAACCTGATCCGCAATATCCGCCCCGGTATCAATCTCGACTCCATTCGCGACCTGGTTATGGAACGGGAAGAAATTGAAGACACTTCCTACGGAAGAGGCTTCGCCTTCCCGCACGCCCGGACCGATGAAGTCGACGATATGTTCGTCGCCCTCGGCATTTCCCGCACCGGGTTGAGCGATAAAACCCCGGACAATATCCCGGTCTCGGTGGTGGTGCTGCTTTTGACCCCGTCGCACATCTCGAAATTGTATCTGCAGACTCTCTCGGCTTTCGCCGCCTTCGCCCGTACCGAGGGGAACCTAGAAAAGATTAAAGAGGCTCCGACAAAATCCGACGTTATCGACGTCATCTGGCAGAGCGGAGTTACCGTCGACAAGGAACTGACCGTGAAAGACATCATGCGCCGCAATGTCGCGACGGTTAAGCCCGACGATACCCTCAAGCACGTCGCCAACATGATGTTCAGGCACCGCCTGTCGGCCATGGCGGTGGTGGACGACGATTGCCGCCTCCTGGGGCAGATCACCGACCGCGATCTCATTCAGGCCGCGCTCCCCGATTTCAAGACCCTCATCAACAATCTCAATTATTCCATGGACATCGAGCCGTTCGAGGAACTCCTCAAGCAGGAGGATAAAATCAAGGTGGCGCAGCTGTACCAGACCGATCACGAAACTACGACTGTCGATACCCGGCTGGTGGAAGTTGCGGCACAGATGATTTTCAAGAACCTTCGCAGGGTTTTCGTGGTGCAGGATGATAAACTGATCGGCATCCTCCTCCGCAAAGACATCGTCAACATGATCATCCGCGGATAAATTCAATTTTCGATTATAAAATGTAGTTCGGGTTTTCCGAACGAGTTCCGTCTTGCGGAACAAGTGAGAAACCCGACACCTTCGCTCAATGTACGAGGTAGACATCCTCGTCTGCCGCGAAATTGGACGGCAGGAGTCTGCGCCGCGTCCGCGCCTTGACTCCTTGCCTTGTATCTTCGGGGGCTACTTCAACTTCTCCACTTCGTACCCCAGCTTCTTCAACTGCGCGATCACGCCGTCCTCACCCACCAAATGTGCCGAACCAACCATTATGAATTCAGTCTCGGTCGTAAGGAGATGCTGCTCGAGTTGTGGCATCCAGTTCATGTTTCGGTCAACCAGGGTTGTTTTATACAGCACCGGATAGTCTCTTTTCATTTCCTCCACGAAATACTTGAACAATGCCTGCTCGTCGCCGATTTTCCAGGCCGCCAGGAGCTTATCAAAAAGCTCGGAAATATTTTTAAGATCCCTCAGGCTGTAGTTGATAAACCCGTCTTCTTCTCCGTCCCCCATTGAAGTCAGTAACCTGATTTGTTCATCAGGGGATTCCAAGTCCTCGATCGGTTTCTGGTCCATAGTGGCCTTTCCGTGATAGACAAGATCGATTCCCTGTTCGGTCACCCCGAGTTTTTTCAGTTCGATCATAGCCAGCGTCCATACCACCAGGGAGGGCTTTAATTGATTCATGGTCGCCAGCGTGAGGGTTCTTTCCGTGCAAAAACTATCGAGGGCCTGGTAGGTCTCCGGCGATAAAACCTTATCCAGCGTCCTGCCGTCGGTATAGAATGCTTTGGCCAATAGCTTCTGTTGGAATTCCGGCTTTTGCAGCTCCGCGATATCAGTCTCAAAAACGACTATCTCCGAAGAATCATACGCCCGGTCGAATTCCACTGGTAAAGGATAATCAGATTCGCGAAGTAGATGAATGGTCCCCCCGATATACATTTTCGAAGAATCGGTTTTGGCCACCCACACCGAAGTCTCGGCGGATACCGTCGAAACTATCAGAATGAACGAAATTAGAAACAGCAACAACGCCTTCATACTTAGAATCCTCTCAGAAAAAAATATTTTTTGCTATGATTTCCGCTATTCAGTCGCCTCCGATAACCGCCGCAAAATACTCTCTATGATATTAATTGTCAATGACCTCAAAACTTATTCCGCTTCGAATTGATACTCCGGATTACTCTCGGGAAAGAAATCGAAATCTCATAATTGACATACCCCTCAATAATATGTATATTAAACCGTAAGGTTCTTTTGAGGCGCGGCTGATTATTCCGTATACACCTCTTGTCATCCCATAAGAATAAAGCCGCGATTCCTCCGGCGACAGTAGCAAGAAAACATATCCTTTAAGACGTTCGATAAAGCTGTTAATGAATTCTACCCATTC
>JBFZFV010000103.1:0-7744 GCA_041306185.1 Candidatus Zixiibacteriota bacterium | reverse complement strand
TGCGGATAGAGCGTATCTATTCCGGCCCCTTTCATCATAATTCCACGAACGATTACCATAAAATATCTCAAGGGATTGAGGTAGGTGAGGTACTGCACCGATTCCGGCATATTGGCGATGGGGGTGAAAAAGCCGGAAGTCAGCATCGAAAAGACCATGAAAAACCAGGCGAAGAACATGGCCTGCTGCTGAGTGGAGGTTATGGTCGAGATGAACATTCCCACTCCGAGAGTGGTCAGGAGGAAGAAGAAGGCCAACACATAGAGCAATAGCCATGAACCGGCGAAGGGAATGTTAAACCAGGTGACTCCGATGAATAGGGCCAGCGACATTTCGAAAAAGCCGATCAGGGCAAACGGGATGGTTTTGCCGAGAATCAGGGCGGGGACCGACATCGGGGTGACCATAAGTTGTTCCAGGGTTCCGATTTCCCGTTCACGAACGATGGCCATCGAGGTCAGCATGACCGTGATCATGGTCAAAAGGACTACCACGATTCCCGGGACCATGAAATAGACCGATTCCGCCTCGGGGTTGTACAGCATCACCTGGCGGACGGAAAGCGGTTCGGGGAGGTTGAGTTTCATGCGGTTGTACTGCATGGTGATGATATTAGCATAACCGATGGCGATGGAGGCGGAATTGGCGTTGGAGCCATCGACCACCAGGCCGACATCGACCGGTTCGCGGTTTATGATTTTTTCGGAGAAATCGTCGGGAATCACCATGACCGTATTGTAAGTATTTTCCTTGAAACCCCGGTCCGATTCCAGTAGAGGAATGTCGTAGTTGCGGGGGATGAAGTAATCTCCGGGCGAAAAAGCCTTGAGGTATTCTCTCGATTCGGCGCTGTGATCGAAATCGTAAAAATTAGTGTAAATGTATTTCACATCGATATTGACGGTATAGCCGAAAATTATCAATTGAATAATGGGGACAAGAATGATCAGCCGGAGCATGGTGAAATCCCGGAAGACCTGCAGGAATTCTTTTTTAACCAGGGCGAAAATGGTCTGGCGCATTACCCTATCCTCATCTTGAAGCGTTTCGCGGCCAAACCGAGTAAAATCAATGACATACATAAAAGCGCGCCGGCATCCAGCCAGAGAGTCCCGATGTCGGCCCCTTTCAGCATGATACCGCGGATGATGGCGATAAAGTAGCGGGCGGGGACGATATGAGACAGCGCCTGCAGGACGACAGGCGTATTTTTCAAATCGAAGATGAACCCGGATAGCATCACAGAGGGAAGAACCGTCGCCAGAAGAGCTCCCATCATAGCCAGCTGCTGAGTACTGACCAGGGTCGATATTAATATCCCGATCGACAGCGCCGCGACGATATAAATGACTCCGAACAGGAACAGCGCCGCCACCGAACCGCTAAAGGGGACGCCGAAATGGAAGACTCCGAAAGCCAGCACGAGGACTCCGTCAAGAAGCGCTACGAAGACGTATGGAATTACCTTGCCGATGATAATCTGGCGGGGAGTGACCGGAGAGGTGAGGAGTTGTTCCATGGTGCCGGTTTCCTTTTCGCGGGCGATAGTGATGGAGGTCAGAAGAGCGGAAATCATCATCAGGATGATCGCTATCAGTCCCGGAACGAAAAAGTGCGATGATTTCAAGTCGGGGTTATAGAGCACCTGTGATGCAATGCGGACTCCGGGAAATTCGAAATCCGGCGGGAGGGCTCGTTTCATGAATTCCGTCACGATGATGCTGGAATAACTGGCGGCCGCGGCGGCGGTGTTGGCATCGGCTCCGTCGAGAAATAGTCCCACCTGGAAGGGGGAATCGGAATCGAGGGCCATTTGGGGGTTGTATTTCAGGGCGTCCATGATCTTACCGAAGCCGTTGCGGATAACCAGGACCGCAACCGCCTCTCCTTTGCGGAAAATATCTTCGGGGTCGGATATATCCGGCTCGGCCTCGGCCCTGATGAAATAGCCGGAGTTGTAGAATTTCCCGGCCAGTTCGCGGGAGACGGAAGTGTTGTCAAAATCCTTTATCGCCAGCTTAATGTTCTTGATATCGAGATTGATGGCGTAGCCGTAGAGGAAAGTCATCATCACCGGCATGAGGATGGCGATAATCAGCGACCGGGGATCACGGAGGATGTGGCGGAATTCCTTGCGTGCAATTTGCCTAATTTTCCGCATGGTTATCCCGTTCCTTGATGAGATCGATGAACAATTCCTGAAGGTCCGGCTTATTGTATTCTTTCACCAGTTGTGCCGGAGGCCCCATGACGATAATTTTCCCGCGATGCATGATGGAGATGCGGCGGCAGTATTCGGCTTCATCCATGTAGTGAGTGGTAACGAAGAGAGTCGTGCCGTCATCGGCGAGTTGGTACAGCAATTCCCAGAATTTCCTGCGGAAAACGGGGTCGACCCCGCCGGTCGGTTCATCGAGGAATAATATTTTCGGGCGGTGCAAGAGAGCCGCGGCAAGGGCCAGACGCTGGCGCCAGCCGAGCGGGAGAGGGCCGGTCCGTTCCCTGATGAAGCGTTCCAGCCCGAGGTAGTCGGATAATTCGGCAATGCGCTCTTTTAGAAGGCTTTTATTCATGCGGTAGACGGAGCCGTAGAACCATAAATTTTCGTAGGCGGTCAGATCGCCGTACAGCGAGAATTTCTGCGACATGTAGCCGATTGTTTTTTTGATTTCGTCGTTCTGCTTGTAGATATCGAAGCCATTCACATCTCCCTTGCCGGAAGTCGGCAACAATAAGCCGCAGAGCATTCGTATAGCCGTGGTTTTGCCGGCGCCGTTGGCTCCGAGGAAGCCGAAAATCTCTCCCTGCGGGACGGTCAGGCTGATACTGTCAACGGCGGTGAAATCGCCGAATTTGCGAGTCAGGTTTTCAATGGCTACGGCATTCGGCACGGTTAACGCTCCATGAATTGGATGAAGGTGTCTTCCAGATCCGGTGCAATGCGGCTGATGTTATCGGCAGTGATCCCGAGCGGACCAAGTTTCTGCAGGTACTGCTCAATGGTCCGGCCGGGTCCGGGGTACAGGTGCAGGGAGCCGCCGAATCGTCGCGATGCCATGCCTTCGATGCCGTTGATTTTCCGCATATTTTCGGCGCTGGGGATGACAGCCGCCTCGTACACCTCTCCTTTGAATTGTTCCACCAGTTGCCGGGGGGTGCCGGAGGTCAGGTATTTTCCGTCGAACATGAAGATAGCACGGTCGGCGAGGGCGACTTCGTCCATGTACGGAGTGGAGACAAGGATAGTCGAACCCTGTTTCTGCAGCGTTTTCAGGATATCCCAGAACTGGCGGCGGGAAACCGGGTCGACTCCGGTGGTCGGTTCATCCAGGATAAGAATTTCGGGGTCATGCACCAGGCTGCAGCTTAGAGCCAGTTTCTGTTTCATTCCTCCTGATAATTTTCCGGCGCGGCGTTTTTTGAACGGCCCCAGACCGGAGAAGCGGTAAAGACTTTGGGTTTTGGATTCAAGTTCTTGACCTTCGAGTCCGAACAGCCCGGCATAGAAATCGAGATTTTCTTCGACTGAGAGGTCGGGGTAAAGCGAGAAGTTCTGCGGCATGTAGCCTAAAAGCGGTTTGATATTCGCGAATTCCTTCGCGGCATCATGTCCCAGAATCGTGATGCTGCCGCTGTCGAAAGAGAGCAGGCCGCAGATGCAGCGGAAGAGCGAGGTCTTCCCGGCTCCGTCAGGACCGACCACGGCAATGAGTTCCCCTTTTTCGGCGGTGAGATTGAAATCGGTAACGGCGGCCTGCGTGCCGTACTTCTTGGTGAGATTTTCAATTTTGATGGCGGTCATGGAATACTCACGGAAACCGGCATGCCGATTTTGAGGGCCTCATCGGGGTTCGGAATGGTTATTTTTACGGCGTAGACAAGGTTGGCGCGGGCTTCGCGGGTCTGCACGTTTTTGGGAGTGAATTCCGCTTCGGAGGATATCCAGGTGACGGTTCCTTCGAGAGGAAGTTCGCGGCCGTCTTCGGGATCGATTTCGGCACGATTGCCCAGTTTGATTTTGGTCAGGTCGGCCGGAGGGAGGTACACCTTGACGGTCACGGTATCTATCTGCGAGATTTTCACGAGCGGTTTGCCCAGCGTGGCCAGTTCGCCGGTTTCGATATACTTATCGGTGATGACTCCGGAGACTGGAGCTATCGGGAAGCAATCGCGGTGCTGCTTTTCGAGCAGGCCGATGTTGGCGTCGATACGGCTCAATTCGGCGGCGGCGGCTTCGGAGGTCGCTTTCGCGGATTTTTCGGCCAGTTCGGCCCTGGCATGAACGGTTTCGAGGTTGTCGTACTGCTGTTGATTTATGGAGCCGGTCTTTATAAGGGATTTGGCCCGGTCGAATTCCTTCTCGGCCAGATTGAGATTAAGCGCGGCCTGCTTAATGGCGATTTCGGCGTTACGCTGCTGGGTGACGGCCGCTTCACGGGCGGCATGGGCCTGGGCCAGCTGCAGGGAAACAGTCATGGTATCGATCATGCAAAGGGTGTCTCCGGATACGACCCGGTCCCCTTCCTTGAAATTGACGGATTGAAGCTGCCCCATGGTTTCCGCGGAGACCACCACTTCGGTGGCCTCGATGAGGCCGGATCCTCCGGGAAGGCCGTTGTCGTTTCCGCAGGAGTTAATAAGCATGGTCACGAGAAGCAGTGTCGATGCGAGTAGTATGTGTCTGGTCATTGGATTCCTCCGTAAATTTCCGACGATCCCATCGTGTAAAGGTATTCGGATTCGGCAAGATAGAAATTTATGATAGCGGCCGAATAGAGCTGTTCGGCGGCGGTAAGTTCGCTTTCCATTTCAACGAGGCGGTTGACCGATAAGTCTCCGGCCTTCTGTTTTTCCCGGGCCAGGCGGTACTTGTTCGCGGTGATTTCCTTTTCCCGCTGGGCGATGCGATAGGAATCGTACGCCAGCTTCAGGTTTTCTTTCGCTTTCTGCGCTTCGAGAAAAACGACATCATTTACCTGGTCGCGGGTGCTTTGGAGAGAAGCCCGGCGGTATTTCGCCCTGGCTACTTCACGTTTGGTTTTGAAGCCGAGGTTGAAATCCCAGGTGAGCATGGCGCCGACCGAAAAATAGTCGTCGTATTCGACATCGAACATGTTACGGTTCGGTTTCCCCGCGGAATAGCCGGCGAAGGCGCTCAGGTTCGGCAGGTATCCCCCTTTGGACAGTTGCACCAGACGATCGGCCGAGGCGATGCGGGCCTGCAGGGCCGAAAGTTCCGGGCGGACAATATCACTGCTGTCGGGAGATATCTTAAGGTATTTTTCAATTTTGTCCGCAGAGCGCGAATCGGCCTCCGGAAGTTCATATATGGTGTTGACTTCCATGCCGGTGATAACGGCCAACCCCTGCGAGGTCCTGGTTCGCCCGTTTTCCTGCTGCAATAATATCCCTTTCCCCTTTTCGTAGGCCAGTTCGGCTTCGAGAATGTCCACGGAATCGGCGAGACCGTTGGCATAGAGATGCGAGACATCGTCTTGGATGGTCTTGATGCGATTCAGCGAGGCCCGAGCGGATCCGACCAGGGCCTCGGTCAGCTGCAATCCGAGGTAGGCCTTGCGGCAGTTGAAAGCCGTGGCGAGGCGTTCCGCTTCGAGATCGTATCCTCGGGCGGTCAGTTCTTCGCGGGTGAGGCCGATCTGACTCGTTAACTTCCCTCCGGTATATAGCGGGAGAGTCAGGCGAAAATCGGCCTGATAGTTTTCCTTGGAGCCGAGTTCGACCGGATTCGGCACCGGAAGTGAAGTAATCTTAATGAGATTGCTGATATAATTGGTTCGGGCTTCCACCGATAGGGTCGGGTATCGCCCCGATACCGCGGCTTTGTAATCTTCGTATGCTGCGGCCGAGTCCTGAATTGCCGCCTTGACGCGGTGAGAGTAAGCAAGCGCGGCATCGATAGCCTGCTGCAGACTGAGCGAGGTTTCGGCAGATATTGCCATCGGCGCCAGAGTCAGCAGGATTAATAATATGGCAGTCAGTTTATTCATTTCGAACCCTCAGTCCGTTTAAAAAGAGGTCCGCAACCGCGGCGGCGCGGGCCTTTTTGAATTCATCTTCGTTTTCAATCTCAAGGAGTATTTTCGCAACGGGTGACATCATCAGGTAAAAGAGATTCATGCCGACGAATGATAAAGCGGTCTGGCGGACATCGATGTCTCGGAAATGCCCGGATTCAATCCCTTTTTGGATAGTCCCGGTAAGCAATTCGGCCGGGGAAACTCCGCCGGGATTCTGAAGCAGTCGCTTAATGTTCTCACCGCCGGCGATTATCTCGCGCAATAGAATCGGCAGAAAGCCTCTGATTTCATCGAAGATTGAGATATAAAACTCGGCGAAATTGCGGAAAATACGATCGGGATCTTCGATATTATCGAGGTTATTCCGGATAAATTCATGAAGATACGAAAGCTTCTTTTCGATGACGGTTCGGTATAACTTATCTTTTGACCGGAAGTGGTAGTAAATCATGGCTTTATTGGCCGAGGCCTTTTTGGCGATACGGTCGACTCGGGCCCCTTCCAGCCCGTATTTGGCGAATTCCTGTTCGGCTGCTTTCAGGATTCGTTCGGCGCTATCTTCAGTTCTTGCTTTCATTTGTCTCTCAACTAACCATTTGGTTAAACTATCCGGTTATTTAATATATACGGCAGGTTTTGTCAAGAGTTTAATGTATTTTTGTAAATATTTCTTCCGGGATTATAACTTATTGTCCGATGCCGATATATTTCCCGAATTCATTGTTATAGAAAACAGAGAGTAATTTGGCCGTTATTTGAACTGGCCGGATGCCGTTGTTTATGATATATCAAAACGGGATTTTCGTTTCTATCCCGGATAGCAGGGTTTTATGAAGGCCTTATATTATCATCCGAGAGGCAGGATTTCGCAAGAGATCGCCGGCGAATTATCCAAAATGTTATTTGTCTGCTTTACCGTTGATAATTCGGATTCGGCTATTCAGGCTCTCGAGGCATCGACCCGGATAAACCTGGTCGTGGCCGATCAGGAGGTCGGGCTCAATAATGTAATCGATCTGGTGATTCATCTCCGGAACAGCGAATTACATTCAATTACTCCGGTTATAGTCATGGCGGAAAACCAGACTCATCCGGGACTTGTCAGGCTGAACGACTTTGAAGAAGTCTTCATGTACTATCCGGGAACTACGCTTCATTCTTACCGCCAGGTTCTAAAAAACGCCATGCGGGCGACCGACCGGAAGATTCTCGTGGTGGACGATGAGCCGATGGTGCGGGACATTTTGCGGGTAACTTTGGAACGGGAAGGATTCGCCGTTATCGAAGCGGCCGATGGTCCGGAAGCGCTGGAAGCAGCCAGGAAATACGACCCGGCCATGGTTATAACCGATATTAATATGCCGGAGATGTCGGGAAGGGAACTTCTGGAAAGGCTGAAAATGGAAAAGCCGGCTCTTCCGGTATTCCTCATCAGCGGCAGTTCCGGAGATATGTCCAATGAAGAGCTGGCGGCGCTGGGAGCCGACGGCATTATCGCCAAGCCTTTTAAGTATGGCGATATCATCAAAATGGTTCGGAAAGGACTGGACCATATCATCGTTTCGGATCGATCCGACTAAGAACTCGGTCATATTTCGCATTCTCGATTTGCCTTGCACTCGTTTCTTCACTGCCTATATTAATTCCGTGTCAAAATCCAAAATCGCTGTAATCGGTTATGGTCCGCAGGGACGGGCCTGGGCGTT
>JBFZFV010000102.1:0-5360 GCA_041306185.1 Candidatus Zixiibacteriota bacterium | reverse complement strand
TGGCCAAGAAATATCATCCCGATCGAAACAAGGGAGATAAGGCGGCCGAAAGCCGCTTCAAAGAGATTTCCGAAGCGTACGAAATCCTCGGGGACGAGCAGAAACGGGCGCAGTACGATAATATGCGCAAGTATGGCGCCTTTGCCGGATCCGGCCCGCAGGGAGGATTCGGCGGCGGGGTCGATTTTTCTCAGTTCGGGAAGGACGGAAGATTCGATTTCGGTTCCGGAGGCGGATTCGGCTCCTTCGCCGACATCTTCAGTTCCATCTTCGGAGGCGAAGAAATGTTCGGCGGCAGGATGGGAGGAAATCGCCGCACCGCCACGCAGCCCCGCAAAGGAAGCAACCTGCGCCTGAATTTGAATATCACTTTCGAAGAGGCAATTTCCGGAACGAGCAAATCACTTGTTCTGAAAAAGCCCGAGACCTGTACCATATGCGGCGGAACCGGGACCGAACCGGGTGCCGGGCAAACGGCATGTCCCGAATGCCAGGGACGTGGGAATGTCAGTTACGCGCAGGGAGGTTTTTCAATATCAAGGCCCTGTCCCAGATGTCTGGGACGCGGTATCATTAATGAAAAGGCCTGCCATGTTTGCGGCGGTACCGGACAAACACGAAGTAAAAAGAAAATTAATGTCAAAATACCCGCCGGAATAGAAGACGGCGGCAAGATCCGCCTGAAAGGGATGGGAAATCCCGGAAAAAACGGCGGGGCGAATGGAGATTTAATAATTACCGTGGCTGTACAGAAACATCAGCAGTTCGAACGGAAAGGAAACGACATCCACACCCGGGTGTACGTATCATATCCGGATGCGGTTCTTGGAGGAAAGGTCCCGGTCAAAACTTTGGCCAGAGACATCAATATGACCATTCCCGCCGGAACCAAATCGGGAACGATTCTGCGCCTGAAGGGGATGGGCTTGTCGGTGGACGGGACGCAAGGGGACCAGTATGTCGAAGTGATGATCGATGTCCCCGAATCAGTCACCAATCGTCAGCGTGAACTGCTTGAAGAATTGCGTAAGACTCTGAAATAGAGTTTAGATTTGCATGGATGAGAATAGGCGCGGAGGTTGTACCCGCGTTATCGGTATGGTGATAATATTATGGATACAAGTAAATTCACGCAAAGATCGGCCGACGCCCTCGGCTACGCTCAGCAACTGGCGCAGGCGGAATCGCATCCGCAGGTAACGCCGTTACATCTATTGGCGGCATTATTGAGACAGGATGAGGGGTTGGCAGGACAGGTGATTAAAAAAATCGGGACTGATAACGACCTGCTTTACGGCCGGGTGGAAGACGAACTGAAACTGATGCCCCGCCAAACTGGGGGGCAGATTTATGCTTCGAATGAATTGTCGAACCTGCTCAGCAAGTCAGAAGATGAAGCCCGTCAGCTGAAAGACGAGTACGTGTCGGTCGAGCACCTGCTTCTGGCCATGATTGAAATCAAGAGCCGGGCAAAAGATATATTGAAGGAAAACGGCATCAACCGCGATTCGGTGCTGAAGGCATTGACTTCGATTCGCGGAAAGATTCGGGTAACCGACGCTAACCCGGAATCGAAATACCAGGTGCTGGAAAAATATTCGCGCGATTTGACCGCTCAGGCACGCTCGGGAAAACTAGATCCGGTCATCGGGCGAGAAGAGGAGATCCGCCGGGTGATAAAAATTCTATCGCGGCGGACCAAAAATAATCCTGTACTTATCGGTGAACCGGGCGTAGGGAAGACCGCTATTGTTGAAGGATTGGCCCAGAAAATCGCCCACGGTGAAATTCCCGAAACGCTGAAAGACCGGAAAGTGGTCGCTCTCGATTTGGGAGCGCTGATCGCCGGGTCGAAATTCCGAGGAGAATTCGAGGAACGACTGAAAGCCATCCTGAAAGAAGTTGAAGAGTCCGAAGGCCGTATCGTGCTGTTCATCGACGAATTGCATACAATTGTCGGAGCCGGAGCGGTCAGCGGCGAAATGGATGCTTCGAATATGCTTAAACCGGCCCTGGCGCGGGGGCAGTTGCGTTGTGTCGGAGCGACGACACTCGACGAATACCGCAAGCATATCGAAAAAGATGCCGCCCTGGAACGGCGGTTTGCTCCGGTGATGGTGGAACCTCCGACAGTGGAAGAGACGGTGTCGATTCTTCGAGGCTTGCGGGATCGGTACGAATTGCATCATGGCGTAAAGATAAAAGATGAAGCGCTGGTGATGGCGGCAAAGTTGTCTGACAGGTACATCGCCGACCGTTTCCTGCCCGATAAAGCCATTGATTTGATCGATGAAGCGGCGGCGGAACTGCGGATTTCAATCGATTCCATGCCGGATGAACTGGATGCCGCCGAAAAGCGGATTCGCCAGCTTGAAATCGAAAAGGAAGGCATCAAGCGGGAAAAAGACGCCGGCGAACGGATGAAACCTATCGAAGAAGAGCTGAAAGACCTCTATGCCGTTCGCGACGATCTGAAAACGCAGTGGGAAAAAGAGAAGATTACGGTCAATGCCATTCGGGGAATTAAGGGCGAAATAGAAGAGTTGAAACTAAAATCCTCGGAGGCGGAACGGAAAGCCGACTATGAAACCGCCGCGAAGATTAAATACAGCGAACTGGTCGAAGCTCAGAAGAAACTGGAATTCCTCGCCCATTCGCTGGCGGCGATTCAATCAAAGCGAAAACTGCTGAAAGAAGAAGTGGACGGCGACGACGTGGCGGAAATCGTCTCGAAATGGACCGGTATTCCCGTAACGAGGTTAACCGAATCCGAAAAAGAAAAGCTACTGCGGCTCGAAGAAAAACTGCATGAACGGGTCATCGGTCAGGATGAAGCAGTAACAGCGGTATCAGACGCCGTGCGGCAGTCGCGGGCGGGGTTATCCGACCCGAACCGCCCGCTGGGGACGTTTATCTTTCTGGGACCGACCGGAGTCGGCAAAACCGAACTGGCTCGGGCGCTGGCGGAATTTTTGTACGGCACCGAAGAGGCCATTGTTCGCATCGATATGTCGGAATACATGGAGAAGTTTTCGGTGTCGCGTCTGATCGGGGCTCCGCCGGGATATGTCGGCTACGAAGAGGGAGGACAGCTCACCGAAGCGGTGCGCCGCCGCCCGTACGCGGTGGTGTTGCTCGATGAAATCGAAAAAGCGCACCCGGAAGTATTCAATATTCTGCTGCAGGTGCTTGATGACGGTAGGCTCACCGATAACCAGGGGAGAACGGTCAGTTTCAAGAATGCTATCCTGATTATGACCTCTAACCTCGGGGCGGAATATATCCAGGCGGAATCGTCAAAGATGAACGATCACAACCGCGAAGAAGTATACGACCGGATGAAGACGCAGGTGCTCGATATCCTGCGGCATAACCTGAGGCCGGAATTCTTGAATCGGGTCGATGAGACGATAGTCTTCGCGGCACTGACCAGAGATGAAATCCGCGATATCGTCCGCCTGCAGTTCAAACGGCTGCAGAAGCTCCTGCAAGATAAGGGGATTGAAGCGGACCTGACCGATGCGGCAGTCGATCATATCGCTTCGGCGGGGTACGATCCCACGTTTGGAGCCCGCCCGATCAAGCGATTGATTACCAAGCAGCTTAGCCAACAGATCGCGAAGAAAATGCTGGCTGGTGAAGTCAATCTTGGCAATGCGATAAAGATTGATTTCGTCGATAACGAGATAAATATTTTCCCTGAACCTAAGGGTGCCTCATCCACCGAAGAAGAAGTCACTCCCGAAAAGCAATAAAAAAGCGCCGGGCGGGCAGCCCGGCGCCCTCATCTAAGGTAATGAGACTAAGGGGGCGGACAGAAAAGCGGGCGGACATGCTTATGCGCTTTTCATTCCCCCTTTTTCATGTTCGTGACATTTGCAAAACCCAACTCCCTGTTGCAGGCGGCCTTCGAGGAAAGCTCCAACCGCCGCTTCGGGGGTCAATCTGGTTTCAATGATAAATGCTTTTACTCCGGCCTGTTCGAGGTCCCTCGCGGCGCGCATTCCCATGCCGTAACACAGGACCGCTTCGCAGTCATGCAACGCCTGTACGATTGCGGAATGGCTGTGGGTGCCGTGGTGATGATGTTCGTGCTCCCCTTCGTCGCCGGTGCATTCTCCTTTGGCGTGAGGAGTATAGCGATTATCTCTGACTTCCCGATTCGAAATCTTTCCGTTTTCGATATCGAAGATGATAAAGCAGGCACTGCGGCCGAAATGGTCCGATATATTGATGCCGTCCGATGATGCCACTGCTACTTTCATACGGTCTCCTTTGTACGTGATGTCTGTTCTGTCCGGCAGCGCAGGCCTCGCTGTCCTTTACCCTGAGCCGGGCGGCCGGAATCGATTCTCTTTATACTTGTGCTTTGACATTCGGGACAGTGCTGCGGCCGGCCGGTGCCGTAGGGCTCCTCCCATTTATGCTTGCAGTCAAAGCAGCGGAATTTGCGCATATCCGGCATGACGAATTCGCCTCCTTCAATCAACAACGCCTTGCCGTTGATAACGGCATCGGCGATTTTTTTATGCGCCGCCTCCAGAATTCTGCCGAAAGTTTGTCTCGAAATATTCATCCGTTCGGCGGCCTGCTCCTGGTAGAGATCTTCGAGGTCGGCCAGGCGGATGGCCTCATATTCGTCGATCGACATAGAAATTTCCTGCAGGGTCCGGACCGGAATCCCGGCCGGTTTAAAGTGTTTGCAGGCAGGCATTTCCGCCACGCGGCGGCAGTTTCTTGGTCGGGGCATATTTACTCCTGAGGGTATATTATGAGCATATGCCCATAATGTCAAGTATTTTTATGGACCCCGGTTTTAACAATCTCGTATAATAAATATATTCAATACCAGCAACAGATGGGAGATTCCGATGAAGAATCAAAATGTCCAGGAAGACAAAATTCTGGAAGAGGCTATGTTGATCAGGAGGATTACCAGGGCTTCGCTGGGGAATTGTATCGTTTTTCTTAAAATCGCCTATGAGCGATTCAAGGATTTGTCCTCGACCGACCTGGTTGAGGCGGCGCGCAAGTACATGGATTACCTCAATGAACGAAAACGGCCTTCGGAGCTGAATTTGATTCAATCCCAGTTGTATGGATTGATGATGGCCTACCTGTAAGAGGCAATCCTTGAAACTGCCGGATGGCAGGAAAATATTCAGACGCCGGGAATTTATCCCGGCGTTTTTTTTGGTTTGAGCATAAGGCCTCAAATGGTAAATTTGCCTTATGGCGATTTTGAAGACTATCACCATCGAGGAATTGATCAGGCTGATACCGGAGTCGGTATCGTACCTGAGTAAGCAGGGGATCAGGTGTATCCGCTGCGGCGAACCGATCTGGGGGACGCTGGAAGA
>JBFZFV010000101.1:0-7708 GCA_041306185.1 Candidatus Zixiibacteriota bacterium | reverse complement strand
CGCGACCGGAGGTTCCGATTACCACGGGCGCGAAGGACGATACGGAAACATCGACTGCATGAAAGTCCCGGCGGAGTTATGGCTTAAACTGAAAGAAAGACACTTAAAAAACAGGCGGGGGGAAAATTGAAAAAATACCTGCTCACTTTTGCATTCCTGATTCTATTGGGTTCCTTCTCATTTGCCGCGGATGAAGAGACGGATTCGGCCGAAGCTGTCAATCAGCTTACCGAAGAACAGCAGGCCGATTTGATTGAACGGATTAATTATCTTCATGGAAACGGGCCCGTTCCTGCATCTTTGGAACATCTTACTCATCCGATTTGCGGCACTCATACAGCATTTCAGTATTTTCTAAATAAGGATAAGTTTGATGCCAGGTTTAAGGGGATGCTGCCTCAGGATGATCGCTATCCGGAATTAACCATTACCTATGATTCTCCGGAAGGTCTGTTTAAGGTACATTATGTAACATCGGGAACGGATGCGGTATTCATGCCGCTGGTAGATACCATTCCCCTGGGAGGTGATGGTATTCCCGACTACGTTAATAAGACCGCCGAAATAGCGGATTCTGTTTGGAATTTCCAAATAGACAGCCTTGGATTTACGGCTCCTCCGAGTGACAATCCCAGCGGCGGCGACGGATTGTACGATATATATATATTGGAATTGGGTTCGACCTACTATGGGGCAACTTACCCTGATATCGTGATAACCGCTCAATCCGCCACTTCATATTTCGTGATGGATAATGACTATAATTTTGCTCCTTATAACGAATTTGCGGGGACTCCGCAGGACATGGACCGCCGTCTTGATGCGGTTAGAGTTACGCTGGCTCACGAATTCAATCATTCCATCCATTTTGGAATGGACTATACCGATTATGAGGGAACGGTATCTAATCCAAGACTCTATTGGTGGGAAATGTCGGCGACCTATATGGAAGAAGCCATGTATGACAATGTAAACGATTATTACGGCTATCTTCCATACTACCTCGCGACTCCCTGGAAGAGCCTGAGATACTTCGTTAATGGTTCCCTATTCCCGTACGGGGCGTGCCTGTTTCCGATATTCCTCTCAGAAAAATTCGACGACGTTGCCGTTACCCGCAAGATCTGGGAACGCTGCCGCGACCTCGGAGTCGGCCCCGATTTCCCGCAGGCCGTCGATGCCACCATCAGGGAAATATCCGGAGATACTTACGATCTGGTCAGCGCCATGCGCGAATTCGCGACCTGGAATTTGTTTACCGGAAGCCGCACCGGGCTTGCCCCGGCCGGAGTCGGTTATTCCGAAGCGGCCAATTATCCCCGGATCCCCGATTCCTGTTTGTTCCTGTTCGATGATTTCCCGATTTACTACTACCGCGATTCGGTCGAAATCAATTTCGGAGTCAGGCGCCCCGAGGTCCTCGGTGCGAATTATTTAGACATAAGAAACCTGTCGCTGATAGCCGATACCTTTCAATTCCGGTTTCTGGTTCTCCCGACTTCCGGGGCGATTTGGAATATATCCCAGGTCGGAATACCGCTTGACGGCGTCAGCGACGCGACCATTTATCATAATCGCTTTGCGGGACCCGGCGCGGAATACTACGCGGTTCCGGAATACGAAGATTACCTCCGGCTAATACACATTATCACCCCGGTTTCGCTCAGTTTTACCGAGACGAATTATAACAATAAATTCGATTATTCCTTTTATGTGCTCGACACCGTCGAAGTGGGCGATACCACGTATTATTTCACCAATGTTTTTCCCAACCCCGTGATGGCTGCTAATGGCGATGAACAGGTTACGTTCCGGGTCCAGAAACCGGTCGCCGATATCCCCCCGCTGAATTTTGAAATTACTATTTACAATGTCGCGGGAGAAGTCGTACGGAAATTGAGTTTTATCGATTGGCCGGGAATCTATCTCGACGCCGCCTGGGATTTGAAAAACAGCAGCGGTAAAGAAGTCGCCGCCGGGGTATACATGGCTTTTGCACGGATGACCATGGCCGATGGCAGCGAAGTAACCCGGAAATACAAGCTGGCCGTCCTGAGATGACCCCGAGACTTAAGATCATTACCAGGGTGGCTGTTTTCGCCGCCCTGGTTTTTGTTTTATCCTACTTTTCCGTAACGTTATATAACTTTAATCCCGCCTTTTTCGTGGTGTTCCTCGCCGCCTGGCTCTGGGGATTTTGGCCCGGCGTCGGGGTGGGAGTAATCGGCTTTTTTCTCTATTCCAATTTCAATCCCTATGGTCCCCCGCAGCTGCCGATTTTGATGGCGCAATTGGTCGGGATTTCGTTTACTCCGTTTCTGGGGATTGCGGTCTCCCGTATGATTACCTCCCCGGTCTGGGACGGCAAAACCATCTTCATTCTGGCCCTGGCCGGATTTCTTTCGGGCCTCAGTTATCACATCGTCGTGGATATCGTCGACGCCCTGGTATACCAGCCTTTCTGGCCGAGGCTTATCGGAGGGCTATTCTTTTCGTTGATTACGATAGTTTCAAATAGTATTATTTTCCCGTTGCTGTTCCCGGTCATGGTGTATATGCAAAACCGCGAAAGAGACAGACTGGCGTGAAGTATTCTAAATTCTTTTCTATAGTATTGGTATTTTTGGTTGCACCGTTATTTCTACACGCCCAGGAACCATCCGATTCTCTCGATATAGATTCTTTGGGCCGTGCCGAACCGGACACATCGTTTTTCTTCATGTCGGATCGCCCGGTCGATACCGTGGTGTCCTATAATTTCAGCGACAGCCTGAAATCCCGCTTCCTGCTCCAAAAGGATGAGTTGAGCGATAATCTGGAAAGATCTTTCAATCATGATCCCTCCGATTATCTGAAATTTTTCCCGAGTTACATGATTCTAAACTACCAGGCCACCCCGATGCGCCGTGCTGTTTATCCCATGGGGCTTCCGGGAGGGCGGCAGAATGTCGTGCTCGACTCGCGGCAGCTCAATCCCCTGGAACATATCGTGGTCCCGGATGGAAAAACCGATATCGAAGATTACCCGGTTGCCCAGGTAGAAAAATCCTGGAATATCGAAGGCCCTCTCGGGATGGCTTTCGGCGGTGAAAACGCCGTGGGGACTCTTTATCTGGAACCGTACGGAAATATCGACGGCAAGGCCAAATCGAAATTGTATGTCGGCACCGGAGGGTACGGCTTTGCCGACACCCGGGGAATGTTCGCCAACGAAAACGAAAGCGGCTTTGCCCTGAAAGCGGGAGCGCAGTATCGTAAGTACGATGGCCTTCGCTCAAACTCGGATGACAATGCCTATCACCAGTTCGCCGAGGTCGTTTATCCCCTCAGCGCCAGGAGCCGCATCCAGTTTTCCGGAAGGCTTTACAAGCGGGACGGGCGTTTCCCGTTCATGCCCGATTATGGCTATACCGACCTGAATCAATTCCGCCGCGATCGGGATTTCGCCTTTGCATTTCAACGCGATTATAAAAACGGCGGCCGCAGTACTGTCGAATTCCGTCATCAGCGTTCCGAATCCTCGCTGAAGCAGGTACTCACGACCTTCGACTACGAGCGCGCACTGGATATTTTCGACAACGGCTTGCACCTGCGGTATGAAAACAAATTCGGACGCTTCGATGCCGCCACCGGGATGCACCTCGACCTGTACGAATACCACGACAACGGCTGGGAATACAAACGAAAAGGGGGGAAGTGGTACGGCAATATTCTTTCCGGCGATTCCGCATTTGCCTGGACGGCCTATGCCAGTCTGGAAAAGCGGGGAGGTTTCAACCCCGGCCCCTCGATGATGCTCTCTTTTATCGATAACAGCGGCGAATTCACCTGGCAGGCTTCCGCCGGCTACCGCACCAAATTTCCCCGGCAGTACGAACTCGACCTCCGGCCCCTCCTCGGCGATATCACCACTATTGACGGCATCGACTATTATGAATCGGGCAATTCCCTCCTGAAGGCGGAAAAACAACTGGCGGCCAATCTGTCGGCATCATACGGTCCCCTCGAGAATAACTGGCATCTCTCGCTTACCGGCGGAAAAGTATTCGACGGCATCGACTGGGTGCAGTATCCCCTCGATACTCTGGGGGTGATCGTCGACGCCTTCGGTCCCGTCAATCACGACCTGGAATTCGTCAATGCCACCTTAACCAAAAAACTCTATCTCTGGAATAAAGTCTGGATGTACGGCGGGGCTTCGTACCGCTATGTTAAAGTCGACGGCGATGATTCCCCGTATTATTCTCCCGATTACCAGGCTTTCGGCGGGCTGGAGCTGTATCATTATCTGGAATTCATCGAAACGCATTTGTACGGATATCTCGAAGGGGTTTTCGTCGGCAAGTACGATACCCCGGCCGGTTTCGGCACACCCGGAACCACCAGGGGCAATGAAGGAATCGTCAACCTTCGCTTATCATTCCGCATCAAGCAGTTCCGCTTTTATTTCGTTTCGCAAAATCTGCTGACGACATTCTATACCATGCGGGACGGGTATTCCATCGGAGAACGCTTCGCTTTTTATGGGATAACCTGGAGTTTCACCGATTAAAAAACCCGGCCGTTTCCGACCGGGTTGTATTCAAAAAAACGAATAATTTTATATGAATAGCGGTGCGAGCACCAGCGATACCATTGCCATCAATTTGATGAGAATGTTCATCGACGGGCCGGAGGTGTCCTTGAACGGATCGCCCACGGTGTCGCCGACTACCGCCGCCTTGTGCGTAGCCGAACCCTTGCCGCCGAGATTGCCGGCTTCGATGTACTTCTTGGCATTGTCCCAGGCGCCGCCGGCGTTGGCCATCATCAGGGCGAGAAGAACGCCCGACAAAGTGGCGCCGCCGAGGAATCCGCCGAGCGATTCTTTACCGAGGAACAGGCCGACCAGGATAGGGCTGATAATCGCCAGAAGACCCGGCACGACCATTTCCCGCAAAGCACCCTTGGTGGCGATGTCGACGCAGCGTGCCGTATCCGGCTTGGCTTTGCCTTCCATCAGGCCCTTGATTTCTCGGAATTGACGACGGACTTCTTCCACCATCTTGAAAGCCGCTTTGCCGACCGCAGTCATGGTCATCGCCGCAATCAGGAACGGCAGAATGCCGCCGATGAAGAAGCCGACCACCACGTTTACATCAAGGAGACTGATGATTTTAACGTCAGCCGCCTGCGAATAGGCCGAGAAGAGAGCCAGAGCGGTCAAGGCCGCCGAGCCGATGGCAAAGCCTTTGCCGATCGCCGCGGTGGTGTTGCCGAGCGAGTCGAGCCGGTCGGTGATCTTGCGAATATCTTCGCCCAATCCGGCCATTTCCGTGATGCCTCCGGCGTTGTCGGCAATCGGGCCGTAAGCGTCGACCGACATCGTCACGCCGATGGTCGCAAGCATACCGACCGCCGCCAGACCGATACCGTACAGGCCACCCAGCTTAAATCCGACCAGGATGGCCATGGCAATGATGAAAACGGGGATTGCCACCGATTCCATACCGATTGCCAGCCCCTGGATGATATTGGTGGCCGGGCCGGTTTCCGAAGCCTTGGCGATCTTTCTGATCGGATTTCCCGCCGTATAATACTCGGTCATAAGACCGATCATGATACCGGCGATGTTACCGCAGAGAATCGCCCAGAACAATTTGGGGTCCAATCCGAGATTTTTAATGATGAACCAGGCCGCGATGAACAGCACGATCGATGCGACATATGTTACGATTCTCAGGACCGCCGCCGGGTTTTTCATGTTGGCGAAAACCTTGACCGAAATTACCCCGAGCACGGAGGCTATAATACCTGCGGTCGCAATCATGATCGGAAGCAGCACCAGCCCGAGGGTGGTATCGTCGCTGGGCAGCCTGCTGCCGAGCGAAACCACGGCGATGGCGATCGTCGCGATTACGGAACCGACATACGATTCGAAAAGATCGGCGCCCATACCTGCGGTATCTCCGACATTGTCGCCGACGTTATCGGCGATCACGGCAGGGTTACGCGGATCGTCTTCGGGAATTCCCGCTTCCACTTTGCCGACCAGGTCCGCGCCGACGTCAGCCGACTTGGTATAAATACCGCCGCCGACACGCGCAAACAGAGCGATCGAGGAAGCTCCCATACCGTAACCTGCCAGGTCCGGCCAGTGGAAGAAATCGGTTCTGAAAACAAGGTAGGTGAATATTCCGACGCCGAACAAGCCCAGCGACGCCACCGACATCCCCATGACGGCTCCGCCGGTGAAAGCGATGGAAAGGGCACTGCCCTGTCCGTGGCTTTTGGCCGCAGCCGCAGTCCGGACATTGGCCTTGGTGGCGGCCTTCATGCCGAAGTAACCGGCCAGCATCGAACTAACCGCTCCGCAGAAAAACGCAATCGCGGTTGCGGCCGAAATTTTCCACATCAGAAGCAGGAATACCACGACAATGAAAACCGCCAAGATGGTGTATTCACGTTTCAGGAATACCATTGCCCCCGTGGCAATCTGTTTGGCGATATCTTTCATGACGTCGTTGCCCGCATCCTTACTCTTGATCGTGAGGTAGAGTATAAAGGCGAAAATAATACCCACCACACCGAGAATCTGAGCAGCATACAAATACGGATACTGATCCATCAACGACTCCCCTGGTTAAATTAGAGTTATATTATTAGTACGATTTCCTGTCATTTTAGTCCCGTCCGCTAAAGAAAAAATTCACAAACCCCATCCTTACACGGGTTTTCGAATTAAGCGGAGAATGTACATGAATTTGGAAAAATGTCAAGCCTATTTTAAAACTAAGCCGTTGAATTGCAATCGCTCGCAGTTTGAACTACCGCATCGAGATTCAATTTGCTTCGAGATACGGCAATCCTCCGTAATTATATCAATATTGTCGGGGTTTCGGGAACATTCGGCAAAAACCGTTGTATTTAACGTAAAATAATATTGGTGGACATAATGAGTCTACGTATTAAGAAAGATGCTGATTATCAAAAGCGTAACCGGACTTTTTACAATATTTTAACGCAAAGGAGCAGCTTATGGCATACGAATGGAAACTGAACAAGCGCCCTTATTCCGACGAGGACGCCAAGAAGCTTCTTAAAGGGGTTGTCTCGTCCGAGACTACCGACTGGCATTACAATAAACACCACGCCGGATACGTCGCGGCCCTCAATACCATCGAGAAAGGTCTCGAAACCGCCGATCCCGCCGCCGCCAACGGCAATTATTCCGTGATCGGAGAGTTGAAACGCCGCCAGACCTGGAATCACGCCGGGGCCCTGCTTCATGACGTCTACTGGGAAGTCATGGGAGGAGACGGCGATACCTCGAAAGGACCGGATGTGGTCAAAGCGATCGAGAAAAACTTCGGCTCCATCGACAAATGGAAAGCCGATTTCAAGGCGACCGCCTTTTCCGCGAAACTTTCCGGCTGGGGTGTTTTGACCTTTGACATGCTTTACAGCGGACGGCTGTTAAACGTTTTGGTCGACGAGCACCATTATGGCGCCATCTGGGGCGGTATCCCGCTCATTTCGTGCGATGTTTTCGAACACGCTTACTACCATAAAGACGGACCCGGACGGGCCGCCTACATTGACAATTTCCTGAATAACCTCCATTGGGGACGGATCAACGACCGTTTCAAGAAATTCGCGAAATAAGCCGGATTTAAATAGACAACTAAGAGCTGCGCCGTTCAAGGCTGCAGCTCTTTTTTTGTTTCCC
>JBFZFV010000100.1:0-39766 GCA_041306185.1 Candidatus Zixiibacteriota bacterium | reverse complement strand
CGCAGGCGGATTTCACCGTCGAAATGCAATTCCGGTTCGGCGAACAATGGCGTTGCGGTACCCAGGACAATTAATAGAAAGCCGAGAATCAAAGCGCATTTGATTTCTTTACACATACTTCCTCCCGTAAGTTTTGTGAAGATATTCAAACCCTTGGAGCTTGTCACTTTCATTATTGCAAATATCCCTTACGTTGTCAACGATAATCGCCGATATAATCGGCATAAGGGATTAACAGGGCTTTGACTTAAGTCAAAAAAACTTTCTAAAATTATTGCAGGCAAGAGCTTTAGATTCTATATTCGAGCCATGGCAGACGAGTTTATCGGCAACTACAGGGTGATCGACAAGATCGGGGCCGGAGGGATGGCCAAGGTCTACCTCGCGGTGCATAAGGATGTCCCCAATCTCAAGGTGGTGCTGAAAATCCTATCGGATAACCGATTGATCGATCGGTTCCGCCAGGAGGCGGACAAAATGGCGCTCCTGGACGGACACGGGAATATCTGCCAGATCAAGCATTTCTTCAATCACGGTGAAGAGCTGGTTATCGCCATGGAGTATATCCACGGCGAGACGCTGGACGAACTCATCAAGAATCGCGGGCGACTTCCGGTCAAGGAAGCGGTCGAGATAATCATCAAGGTCCTGGATACGCTCCAATTCGCGCATAATAAGAGGATATTTCACCGGGATATCAAGCCGAGCAATATCATGATCGATAAATCGGGGCAGATTAAAATTATCGATTTCGGCATTGCCAAGGCCGAGGATGATCCCGATCTGACCATGGCCGGAGCGGCCTGCGGGACACCGGCGTATATGGCTCCCGAGCAGTTTACTCCGTCGGTAAGGACCAACTACACGCTGGTGGATGTCTACGCGGTCGGGACCACTCTTTTCCACCTGTTGACCGGCGAGCTCCCGTTTAAAGGAGAAAACCAGTTTGTCCTTCGGGACTCCAAGCTGTTCACCGATCCGGCCAAGCCGAGGCAGTTCAATCCGGAAATACCGAAACGGCTGGAAAATATTATTCTGAAATCGCTGGATAAAAACTATGGAGAGCGGCATCAAACCGCCGATGAATTCCGGCAGGAATTGCTGGAATTCATGGGAGATTCGGGGTTCGATACTCAGCATCCGACATACGCCGGGATGATTTCCGAAAATAAGGTCAAGGATACGCCGCAAACCCCGAAAACACCGATAACTCCGAAACCGCTATCGACCCGTCCGAAAGGAAGGGGACCGTTATTTATTGGAATCGCCGCAGTCGTACTCGCGGTTGCCGTCTACTTTATCTTTTTCATGGGAAAAGAGGAATTACCGGCTCCGGATCCGCCGATGCTTTTATCACCGGTGGATAATGCAGCCGTGGAATCAGGACGTCCGGGGTTTTCGTGGAGTACCAATGCCGGTGAAGGTGCGAGTTATACGATTGAAATAGCGGGCGATTCGAGTTTCGCGGCGATGATTATGAATGAAAAGACTGCTGCCGGGCAGTATAGTGCCGGCAGTGATCTGGCCGACGGGAAATATTTCTGGAGGGTCAAGGCCGCCAACAGCCAGGGAAAGGCCGGGGATTTCTCTCCCGCGCGCAGCTTTACTATTGCCACGGCAGAGGTGACTCCGATCGAGCAGGGACGAGTCGAGATTTCGGTGGCTCCTTCAGGGAATATTTACATTAATAACCGGCTTGAGGCGGAGGGAACAAGCCGCCACAATATTTCGCTGCAACCGGGCGAGTATGAAATCCGGGTTGAAAACGAAAACAGCCGGGAAAAGCAGTTCAGCCGGGAAATCAGGGTTGAATCGGGGGTAACGACCCCGCTGCGGTTCACTTTTACGCCGCTTCCTGTCGAACTGTCATACGGCCAGGTCAGAGTAGGAACCAAACCTGCGGCCGAGGCGGAAGTTTATATAAACGGAGAAAAACAAAAGCTGAAAACTCCCAATACATATAGACTTACCGAAGGGGATCACAGTATTCGAATCGTGGTGGAATTCGGTGGCAGGAATATCGATCAGACCGAAACGGTCACAATCAAGCCGAATGAGATAGCCAAATTAATCTTTGACTTAGAAAAATAAGTCCTTTTCTTGTATAATAGATAACCCTATAATCAAAGCGGAAATAAGATAATTTTATCTTACAAATACTGCAAGGAGGGGAAAATGATTCCTCGTCACACCGCTGTAAACAAAATAATCGTAATGTTCGCCGCTGTTTTATTCCTGGCGGCGGCTTTTCCGTCCGTTTCAACTGCTCAGGACGATGTCGCGGCCAAGCTGGCCGAGGCTATCCGGTTCTACGGTGAGCTGGAATTCGAAAAGGGGATTGACCTGGTCAACCAGTTACTGCAGCAGCCGGGGGTAACTTCGCGCGACAGCGCCGCCGGTTATGCCACGCTGAGTATGCTGACCTACGGTAAAGGGCTGGATTACATTCGCCAGTCCTATGAATATCTTGATCGGATCGCCGGAATCGGTCCCTGCGTTATCGATCTTCCTCAGCACCTCTGGCCGCAGCAGCTTCGCGACCAGTGGTACAAGATTCTTCACGCCCGCAATCAGCTGACCTGCACCGACGACTCGGAACGCCCGCTGAAAACCGTGGCCGTGATGGAATTCGACAATTATTCGGTCGACAAATACCGGGAAAAACTGGGATTTATCGCCAAAGGGCTGGCCGATTTCTTCGAGGCCGATTTTTCGCAGATCAGCGACTTGAAGGTAGTCGAACGGGATAAGGTCGATTTCATCCTCAAGGAACTGGAACTGGCCAAGTCGGGCATGATGACAGCGACCGATGCCGTCCGGATCGGCAAAATGCTCGGGGCACAGGTGATGATTTTCGGGACCATCGTGCAGACCGACGACGACAAGGCCCGTATGCTGGTGAAGGCGGTCAACGTCGAGACGTCCGAAATCATGGCTTATGTGGAGAAGGAAGGCAAGCCGGAATTTTTCAAGATGCAGAAAGAAATGGTCGGAGAACTGGCCGGCAAGCTGGATATGATAGTGAATGAAAAGACCCGCAGCATGCTGGAAGAAAATGGGACCAGTTCGGACGACGCCGCTACCCTCTATTCGCAGGGGCTGTACTATATGGACCAGTACGATTACGCCAAGGCGTATGAATTCTTCAAACAGGCGTACGATAAAGACAGCGAATTCGAAGAAGCCAAGGAAAAGATGGATATATATCGCCCGCTGGTTTCGTAAAACAGCTTACACAATCGAACGAATATGGGAATTATGAAGAACAGAGGAATAGGATTGATATCGGCGTTTCTGGTGATTCTGGCGCTGACCGGGTGTTCGCCGCAGCTTTACAATCAGGGGCGAAACCTGGCCGACAAAGGAGATTACCAGGGAGCGATCGATTTGCTTACTCAGGCGGTCCGGGAAAATCCGCAGGATTTCCGCAACTGGCAGGAACTCGGGGTCGCCTATTATAAGAGCGGCGATTATGCCAAAGCTGAAGATGCCCTGAAACAGGGCAAGGAACTGCAGGAAGATCCCCGCACCGACTTGTACCTGGGATTAGTATATGAGCATAAGGAATTGTATGGCCTGGCCATCGATTCGTACCGTCATGCGCTGGGACAGAATCCCGGAGGAAGCACGAAAACGGCCATCAACCAGCGTCTCGATCAATTAATTGTCAAGAAACTCAACTATGAAGTAACCCAGGCGCTGGATAACGAAAATAAATTGAGCACCGATTCCATCCCGGAAAACACGGTCGGGGTGGTCGATTTCGACGCCGCTCATATGGACCCGAATCTGGCCCCGCTGGCCAAGGGGCTGGCGGAATTCACCTCGATCGATCTGGCCAAGGTGAAATCGCTGAGAGTGGTGGACAGGCTGAAAATCGAGATGATTCTGCAGGAGCTACAGTTAAGTTCTTCGCAGTACGCCGATCCGAACAACGGTCCGCGGCTGGGGAAACTGCTCGGCAGTTCCCGTCTTGTGACCGGAACCATGACCGGGCTGGGGGACAAGGAAATGCGGCTTGACGGAGCGGTCGTGGCAACGTCCGACAGTGCCGTTGCGACCACGGAGCCTTCGGAAGGGGAACTGGAAAGCATTTTCAAAGTCCAAAAGGCCTTCGTGTTCAAGATTCTGGATAAAATGGGAGTGGAGCCTACTGCGGCCGAGCGGGATTCAATTGAAAAAGCTCCGACCGATTCGTACCTGGCCTTCCTGGCCTACTGCCGAGGGTTGGATTACCGGAGCAAAGGGATGTTTCGCGAAGCAGCCGTGGAGTTCAACAATGCCGCCATGATAGACCGCAGTTTCCGTCAGGCATCGCAGGATGCCTCACAGGCGCAGGCGTTGTCATCCGGGCCGCAATCGTCGGGCGAGTTCGAATCGGCAGCCGCACCGGGGGTAACTTCAGGAACGACCGGTTCCAGCCTCGATCAATTTCAGTCCAGCAGCATTGCCAACAACGGTTTTATCCGCGATTTGAATAATCTCGACAGCCGCCGGGGTTCGCCGGAGATTCCTCCGCCCCCGACCCCGGAAATCAACAATGTAACCATCTTCATCAGGGGGACATTCGATGCACCGCAGCGTTAGACTTGCTTTTATCGTGACGCTTCTGTCGGTCCTCCTGGGAGCCTCAGCGGCGTTTTCGCAGATCGTGCAGGGACAGCCCTTAACGACCGGAGGAAGAATCATATTTTCGCATTTTTCGCTGGATAACGGTACCCAGAAGATAGAGATAGACCAGTTCGCGATTCCGGTATCGGGGATGATTCCTCTGCGGGATAATACGGAGATGCGATTTTTCATCGCCAATACCTCCAATGATCTCAGTGATGCCACCGACGAATATTCGGTGAACGGTCTGGGAGATTTTCGTGTCCAGGTGAGTCAGTCACTGAAGGAAGATAAATTCCTGATAAGCGCGGGGGTGAATATCCCCACTGGCAAAACCAAGCTCGACGCCGCAAATGAATTTCCCGTAATGAGCTACCTGTCGCAGAATTATATCGACATGCCGATCCGGCGGCTCGGTGAAGGGCCGGGGTTCAACCTTCTTATAGGGGCGGCCCAGGCCTGGGGTGAAATCAGGTACGGCATGACCGCCATGTTCCAGATGTACGGCAAGTACAAAGCGTACGACGGCGGCGGAGATTACGATCCGGGTGACCTGTTCAGTGTCAGCGTCAATGCCGACCGGCGCTGGGAAAGTCTCATCTTGGGATTCAACGGCATCTTCTCGACCTATTCCACCGATAAACTGGACGGAAAGAAGATCTTCGCGCAGAGCGATCAATTCGATTTGCGGCTGAACGGCGTATACCGCGCCGGCGGGGTCGATATCGCGGGGATGATGCAGTTCATTAACCGGGGACGGAACACGCGGTACGATTCCCTGGGTGCACTGTACGACCAGTTGAAGTTCTACGGCAACGAATTCGCGGTCGGAACATCGGTTTCGTTCATGGCGGCCGAGGCATTGAGTTTGACTCCAGCCGCGGAGTTCCGCTTTATCGGAGGCAACGAGTACGGTTTCGAAAAATCGAATCTGATGGGATTCGGACTCGAGGCGCAGTACCGCTTTTCGGAAATGCTCGACGCCGTCCTCGGTTATAAGCTGTATACCGGCAAGGCCGACAACAGCGGTATCGATATCGGCGGATACCAACTTACCGCCGGATTCACGGCCGGATTTTAAAGGCAGGTTAGACTGATGAAGAAAATAAAAAAGCTCGCAGTTGCATTCATACTGGCGGTCCTTGCAGCCATAATCGGGATTAATTGTTCCGACCGAATCGTGCATAACGACAGCGGGATGGTGACGACGCAATTCAAATTCAATGTTTCCGATGCCGTCGCGCAACTGGCTATGTTTCGGGTAACGGTATCGGCGGAGGATTTCACCGATCCGATCGTTAACTTACTGACGCTCGAAGGAAACGAACTGGTCGGAGAATTGGAAATCCCTGCAGGACCGGCGCGGACTTTCACGATCGAAGCTTACGACAGCGAAGTAAATCTCATTTATCAAGGTTCGACTACAAGGGATCTCGTGCGTGGCGAGCCGGTGGAAATAGCCATTGCGCTGGAGCCGGTGGTCCCGATTATTTATCTCACGCCGCGGGCACTCGATGTCGAAATGGGGTCGGATTTCGTGCTGGATGTCAAAGCCGAGAATATCGAAGCGTTAAGCACGCTGCAGTTCGAACTCGATTTTACCAGCGAATCGGGCACGATCAATCAGCCGACCGTGGAAAAAGGGAGCACGCTCGGTGATAGTGTCGGGGTATCATGGGGAACCGGGGAATCGTATACGACTATATGGATATCGTTGACCGATTTCCGTCAGGGGACCGGGATGATCGTCGATGATACCGGGTATGCCGACCTGGCGACGTTGACTTTTTCGACGCATTCCGATACCAATTTGGATTTAGATACCGCTTACATAAAACTTTCGATAGTAGAGGCCGGTGACACCCTGCAGAATGCCATCACCGATATTTATCCCGATGAGGCGCGGGTAATCCTGACCAGACCGGACATAATTCTCCAGAAATAGGGGAATCAGTCTTTAAATAGAAATTTCGCCAGCGGTTTTTCGATTGTATCCTGTTCCCAGGATGATAGTTCGATAAATTCGAACCCGGTGTCGAAGAAACCGAAATCGCTGTCTTTCTTGCTCCAAACCGAACGGGCATGAATGGTCAGGATTTTGCGTTCGGAAACGGTCGGGGGGACTTCCACTTTAAAATTGAAAATATGTCCGACGGCAATGGGGTCGATGCTTATCAGACGCATCCCTCCGGTGGTGAGGTCGATCAATTGCCCGGTTAGGTCCCCGGATTTGCTGTCGTGAACTTTCATCGACAATGATGTGCGGCGGCGGATCTGACGGCGCTTTTCCATAACATCCCCCAGAAAAATGTTTACTCATTACTAGTTTAATTCGGCAGAATTCACCGCGATTTGAATCAGGCTAAATGACTCGAATTTCCGCAGAAAAGGTATTTTGAACGGATTAATAGCGGCAAGCGATTTATAATCATAGAGATAAAAGCAATGAGGGCTAATTCGAAAATATTTTCAATACAAAAATATTCTTGATTAATTGAAAGGATTATTTACCGGAAGTGAACGGGGTAAACCTCTGCGATTATTCGAAACAACTGCCGGTTTGAACGCGGGATTGGGTTTCCCGACATACTGATTGCGCCGCAGGATTTCAATATGGCCGGCTCCCTTGTTGGGGAGCCAGTCGTCTTCGACCGGATCGGAATTGCCCGGTTCGAACATGACGTTGATATTCAGAATATAGACCCCCAGGGGAGCGGGAGAGCTGAAATCTGTCCAGGGGATCGCCAATTCGAAAATATTGGTATCGCGCGGGACGACATGACGGGCGAACCCGGTGGTATCGTACACTTTTATCCAGCAGGTATCGCAGGTGAGATGGGGACGAGCCAGCGCGGTATCTCCGCCGTGTAAGCCGATAATGGCGCGGTATTCTGCCCCGATATCGTTTAACTGCCCCAGCCCGATAACGGATTTGCCGCTGTAGCGATTGCGGTCGGTATCGAAGAAAATCGCCAGGTCGAACGACAGATCGAAATAGGTGGTATCATTCAGGGAGTCATAGGGGTAAGGGAAAGTCCAGTTTTCCCAGAATTCGTAGCGGAGTTCCAGCAGGACTGAGGTGGTGCGGGCGTAGACCCGTTTCAGGTCGGTGGCCCAGGAATCGTTATTGTCGAAGGCAACCTCTTCCCATAGATGGATCAGATTCACTACCTGGGAGGTGGCTTCGTTGCCATCGGCATAGGCCTTGGCGTAGATACTGTGAACGCTTCCGATGATCCAGGCCGAAGCATCCCAGGTGAAAACGACATTTCCGGATTGATTCAGGACCGAATCGACCAGGATGCCTCCGACGTACAATTCCACTTTATCGATACCATCCTGCTGAGTAGCATTGACGGTGATATTTACTTCATCGTCGACTACGGAACTGTCTAAGGGGGTGACGATTACTACCAGCGGGATGCTGGGGTCGGGGCGGGTCGAAAAACTCCAGACGACTTCCGCGGCCAGGCTGATGCCGAAGGTATCGGTCACGGCGGTGGTAAGGGTCACGATATAGGAAGTGCTGTAATCGAGATCGCTGTCGGGGGTAAGAGTGACGATCCTGGTCCCGCTGTTGTAGACTATCGTACCGGTGACACCGTTGGAAACGGTGAAACTGGAGGCGGTCAGGGTGGCGGGATCGATTCCCTTGCTGAACGTCGCCGAAATGGCCGTGTTTATCTCGATATTGTAAGCTCCGCTTCCCGGGGTCCGGGAAGTCACGACCGGAGGGGCGCTGTTGGGATCTTCAATTGTCGTGAAGGTCCAGCTGTATCCGGAAACCAGGGAATTACCGGCCGGGTCTTCTATCGCGGTGGTCACGGTCACGGTGTATTCGGTGCCGTTTTCAAAATCGGAAATGGGGGCAAATATCACGGTGTCACCGTTGAATTGGAAGTCACCAGCAATGGCCGGGCTTACGGAGAATGATGAACCGCCGATGGTCGTGGAATCGATCGGTTCGGTGAAGACGACGATAATTGAGGCGTCGAGGGGAATATCGATAGCGTTATCGGCCGGGATGACGGTAATGATATCGGGGGGAATATTGTCGGACGGGCCGGTTGAGCCGCTGCAGGAAAGCAGCAGCGGAATCAGGAAGCAGGCGATCAGGCAATGTAGTTTCTTCATTCGCGTGTAATTCATAGGATAATCTTATTCAGCTATTATACAGCGACTTCGGGAAAATCGGCAATCTTTTTTCAAGCGACCCGTGAATTTCATTTACAGGAGGACTTTGCTTTTTTGCAGCAGGTATTCCACCAGGGCCCGGTCAGTTCTAAGAATATGTGTCTTAAGCCAGCGGTCAAGAAAGCTGGAAATTTCACCGCCATCGGCTTCCTCACCGGTTTCACAGGCGGTTTTAAGATGCGAAATGCGATTGACGAAAAGCTCGTGCTCTTTGATATGTTCGTTTTTTTCAGGAAATTCCCCCTGTTCCATCAGGAATTCTTCGGAATTGAAGTGGCCCAGGGAACAGGTCAGTAGTTTTTCGGCCGATTTTTTCAGTGTTTCCCGGTTCGTGCTTTTATCAAGAGCCTGCTGCAGGGATCCTATATTTTCGATCAGGTCGCGGTGCTGACGGTCAATCGCGGCGTGTCCCAGCAAATACTTGTCGTTCCAGGTCGGCATATTCCCCCCTTGTCCAGGTCAGTCCTCATTTTCTATCATCGGATGCGGGGAGAAATCCTGTATGGGTAAATTAAGTTCCGAGAGGCATTTTCGCGGTGAGGGAGCGGATTATTTTCTCCCAGTTTTCGCATTGGGAAATATGGGAATAATCCCTGCGGGCAGATTGCCGGGCGGCTACGGCAAGCGATTGAGCCTCTTCCCGGTTTTGCAGCAAACGCAGGATTTTTAGGGAGAGTTCATCGTGGTTTTTCGGTTCAAAGAGCAGGCCGGTTATTCCGTCTGAGATTATTTCTTTCGTTCCTCCGGACCGGGTCCCGATAACGGGGAGTCCGGATGCCATGGCCTCTATGGTAACCAGGCCATAGGTTTCCGAATATGATGCGAGAATGAAGATATCGAGGGCGGCATAAACCTGTTCGACATCACGTAGAAATGGGCGGAAATGAACATATTTTTCTATACCATAATTCAATATCGCCTTTTCGATTTCCGATTTGAATCCTTCATGCTCTCCGGCGGTGGGCTCTCCCACGAAGAGCAGATGGACCTGATATCCGGCGTTGTGGATTTTCGGGAGCGCCCTGACCAGGGTCATTTGCCCTTTTTGGGGATCGAACCTCCCGATCAGCCCGATAATGATATCGTTCTGCGGAAGATCCAGTATTTTTCGCGCTTCGGTTTTGGAGTAACGGTTATTAGGGAATCGTTCGAGCTCGATGCCCTGCGGAATAATATGGATTTTTTCGGCCGGGACAATCGTATTCTCACGGGTTTGGTCGGCCAGAAGATTCAGGGGGGTGAGCCAGGCATCGAAATGCCGGTATTCCCAGGCATGGAAGAAATCTTTCTTATTCCCGATATGCATATGCTGGCTGTAAGCGAGCTTGAATTTATTCCCGGAAAATCTTTTCGCCAATACTGCCGGGAAAATATCGGGGGTCCGATGAACCGACATAAAGCGAATATCATTGGATTTCACCCGGCGGGAAATTTCCCGCGCCGTTTTGATTTTTTTCGGAATCGAGCCGGAATTGAGTTGGAGGACTTGGATATCACGGGAATGTGCTTCATGATACAACGAAGAGCCGGACTCGGCGAAAAGAGTTACCGGCCAGCCTCGTTCGGTCAGCCACCCGGCCAGGGAGGCGACGTGCATTTCGAGCCCTCCCCAGGAACGGGACAGGCAAAGCATCGCGATGGGAAATTTTTTATCCGGCATAATTTATCAATCTTGTTCAGGCAGTATACTATGCGGCGTGTATGAGGTAAAATAAAAAAGGGGTGGTGTCGTGATTCGCCACCAGCCCCTATACGCAATGATGTATCGGTAGGAGATGCGTTTCTTTTTTAATCCCCGGTATAGGAAGCGGTTAGGGTTATATCCGCGGAATAAAATCCCGACCTTTGATTGACGGTGGGATAAACCGCTCCGCCGAGGTACAGACGTATGACTCCATCGGCTCCGCCGATCCCGGTATCGGGAAGGTTATGCGGATTCTGGTTAGTAAGGGCGCCGCCTCCGGGAGCATCGGGAGTGCCATTGGTAGTATCGATGGTGATATCGGTATCCTTGAAATAGACGACCAGGCGGTCCTGGTTGCCCGGCGCGTTGTTCCATAGAAATTCCGGGAGCGACATGGTCATCGATACCTCGCGATTCCCCGTGGCTTCGCCGGCAATCTGGAATATCCCCGAATTGGCGGCATCGGTCGGAGGAACCGCGGCGGTTACACCTTGAAGTATATCTCCGAAATCGAGATCCTGGACGGCGGTTACCTGTATCGCGGCCAGGACATTGGCGATTGCCTGCCCCACAGCCGTTTCCTGAGCCTGTGATTGAGTCGGCAATAGAGCAACACCCAGTATTAGAGCGATAATAAGTAATACTGATTTCGTACGCTTGACTGAACTCATAACTATCACTCTCTTCAAATCTGTTTAAGCCGGGGACTTTCCTTACCCCAATAGAGTTTTCGCAAGATCCGGGATAGAATTAATGATACCGGACACTTTTGGAGCCTTTTGGGGCACTTTGGAAAAAATATTGATCAGTTGCTTTCCAGAGTATGGGGCAAATCCAAAGGGGGTTGTTTCAGGGATGCGAGAATTAATGTAAGTGACAATATATTAACGGATTAAGAAGATGACAATAGAGGCTATCGAGATGATTCCTGAGAAACCCGGTCCAGTTCCTTACGCACCGCCGATGCGATGGCCTTGAGATTCAACGGCTTCCTGATATAAGCGCCGGCCCCCAATCTCAGGGCTTCGTTCACCCGTTCACTTTCTGAAAATCCGGATATAATCAGAGCCTTCTGGCCGGGGTATATTTCCAGCGTACGCCTCAAGGTTTCCGCACCATCGATTCCGGGGGGCATAATCATATCGAGAATCAACAGGTCATACTGCCTGGATTTGAGAATGCGGATTGCTTCTTCCCCGCCGGAGGCGGTTTTGACGGTATACCCGAGTCGGCCCAAAAGCTCGGCCGTCACTTCACGTTGAACCTTGTCGTCATCAACCACGAGGATTTGGGCGCTTCCTCCGATGATATCTTCTTTAGCCGTTTCGTTCGAGGCTTCGCGAGTGATCGGCAAATAGACATACATGCTGGTTCCCAGGCCGAGGCGGCTTTCGATATCGATATATCCATTGTGGTCTTTAATAACGGCATCGACGACACTCAGTCCCAGACCGGACCCCTTTTTTTTATCGGTGGTTTTAGTCGTAAAGAAGGGATCGAAGATCTTCTGGAGATTATCTTCGGGAATGCCGCTGCCGGAATCGGCAATGGTCAGTTTAGCATATTCCCCTCTGGCAACCCTGGTGTAATTTCCGAAATCCCGGTCCACGTAGATATTTTCGGTGGTGATATTAATTTTGCCGACATCCATCATGGCGTCACGGGCATTGGCAATCAGATTCGCGATAACGCGGTGAATTTGCGCCCCGCCGGCCTTGATGTTCATCAGATCATCGGCCAGATTGGTCTTGATTTCGAGCGAGGGGCCCGAGGGATCCATTTGGGACAAGACTTCTCTGACAATTGTGTTGAGATTCATCGGTTCCTGGTTGTAGTGACCGCGGCGTCCCAGGGTAAGGAGCTGTTGATTGATCTCGGCGATTTGACGAGCAGCGTTTTCTATGGCGGTAAGGAATTTCTCGGCTCGGTTTCCCGGCGGTAGTTCATCGCGAATAAAATCGGGATAGGCCATCAGGGGAGCCAGAAGGTTATTAAAGTCGTGGGCGACCTGCCCGGCTATCTGTCCGGCGGTTTCGAGACGGTGGGCCCGGGATTCAAGTTCCTGAAGCCGGCGGGTTTCGGTGATGTCTCGTGCAACCGAAAGGACCGTTTCCACTTCGCCGACGGTATTGAACTCCGGATTCAAACGCCAGTCGTAATATCGTCTTTCATTTTTAAGAATCAGATCAAATTGGGAAATGAGCGGCTTACCCGATAACAAAACATCCCTCAAATTATCTTCCCATATATTGCAGACAGCCTCTGGAAAATCCAGTTCCCTCAGGTTTTTTCCTATAAATTCCCCTATAGGCTTTCCTGTCGCAGTCTCCAGTGCGGTATTGGCATATTGATATCTAAGATTTTTATCGAAACGAATGATAATATCGGGCGAATTGTCAGCCAGTGCGCGATAAGCTTCATTGCTCCGATAAAGCTTTACCTCCGACAGTTTTCGCTGATTGATATCCCGTACCAAAGCCAGAATAAACCTCTTTCCCGATAGCTCGAGGGCGTTAAGGCTCACCTCGGCATAGAATTCTTCGCCGTCGAGACGGGAATGCATCCATTCGAAAAATTGCGGTTTCCCTGAAAGGGCGGCATTGATATATTCCATGGCCTTCGTTACGGAAGGAGTACCGCACGGTTGTTTTTTCGGTGAGAACTCGTAAGGAGAATGAAAGAGTATCTGCTCTCTTCGACAACGGAACATCTCCATTGTCTTATTGTTGCAATCGATAAACTTCTCGCCGCGCATCAGAAAAATAGCATCGTTCGCAGTATCGAATAATTTGCGATAACGTTCTTCGCTTTCCACCAGAGCATGTTCCGCTTCTTTCCTTTCGCTGATATCCTGAAGGGTCTCGATGGCTCCGATAATATTTCCGGCCGAATCCTTCATCGGAGCGGCGGTAAAATGCAGCCATTTCCCCTTGTTGCCGAAGTGCGGGAAATAATTAATACCTTCGTAGGAATCTTCCATAAGCGGAGATTTGAAGAACGTCTTGCCGTAGTAGGATTTAAAGGCGCTTTCGGGAGCCCGATCAAGGATTAAATCTGCTATCACCGGCCGGGAGTTATCATAAAAGGGCACCCATTGTCTCTTGGTACCGACCATTTCGGCCTTCTTTACACCGGTTAGCTGTTCGCAGGAGGCATTCCAGTGCGTTACTTTGTGGTTAATGTCGATTACGAAGGTCGGAATGGGATTGCCCTGTATGATATCATTCAGGCGGCGTTCGCTGTTAAATAACGCCTTTTCGGCTTCCAGCCGCTCGGTTATATCGGTGAGCATGGCGAAGGAACCGAGGTAATTTTTGTCGTCATCGAAAATGGGGGCCGCCGATACCGACATCCAGACCGTGGAGCCGTCCTTATGTTTCATTCTCCTGACGTAGTTTTGTTTTATCCCTTTGCGGCGGTTGCGGATTTGTTCATCATGCTCGGCTAAATCTTCCGGAAACATAAATTCGGTTATCTTGACACCGATCATTTCTTCGGCCGTGTACCCGAGCATATCGGCGGCCTTATCGTTGGCAAAGGTAGTGCGGTACTCGGTATCGCCTGACCAGATTCCCTCGTTGGAATTTTCAACGATGCGCCGATACTGCTCCATATCGGCGCGAACCTCCTCCTCGGCCTTTTTGCGCTCGGTTGTAACGGTAAAAAATATGGAAAGGCTGTCCTCGCCCGGGTAAAAGCGGGCCTTATACCAGTTTTGGAACGGGTATCTATCGAAATGGAATTCCAGGGTCAAGGGGGATGTACTTTGATACGCTTGCCGAATCATATTTTCGATTTCGGAACCGGCAGTTTCAGGAAATGCTTCGCCGATAAGGCGCTTACCGAGGACCTCGCCGCGACTTCTTTCCAGCATGGTTTCCGCGGATTTATTATAAAAATTAACGATCCCGTTCTTGTTGAGAATAATAAGGCCGTCGCTGAAGTCTTCGAGTGCCCGGGTCAGGATTTTTTCCCGGGCTTCGATTTCGGACCGATTTTCTTTTCCGGCAGCTTTGTCAAATGTCGGTTTATTCAATATTCCAACCTGAAGATATCAATCATTTGAGCCGCTAACTAGATTTCTATGTCTATGAAATAGCCGCTTACATAACGGCTAAATTTCTTCCACATCCCTTATGCCTATTATCGGTCTACAATACCATTCTTTATACGGGCCGATAACCTTATTGGAATATATCAGGATATTAAGAATAAGTTGGACGAAGAAATCTTAACTGGCGCGGCCGTTTCAAATTGAATCGGTCACGGTTCAATGGCCTTTTTATGGGGAGATTTACCGGAAAAACTGGAAATGACCAGGGCGGCTACTATTAATAATCCTCCCAGGGCCCTTCTGATAATCAGCTCTTCTCCGCCGACTGTCCAGGCGAAAACGGCCGCGAAAACCGGTTCCAGGGCGAAGATCAGGGAAACCTTGACCGGAGCGGTGATCTTCTGGGCAATCATCTGAATCAAGAAAGCCGAAAGGGTGGGGAAAAGGGCCAGAAAGACGACGATCCAAACCGCTCTGCTTGAAGCCACCTGGAACGGCAAATCCAGGACTACCGAAGTTATCAGGCTTAAAATACCGACCAGGAGAAACTGCTGGCAGCTAAAGACATAGGGGTCGATCCCGGCTTTCATATACTTGTCGGAATAGATTACATGAAGAGCATAAGTCAGGGCGGCCACCAGGGTAAGCATATCTCCGGGATTAACATCGCTCATGCCGCCGGTCAGAATCCAGAGTCCGGCCAGCGAGACGGCGGAGGCGATCAAATCGATTCCGGACGGGGTTTTCTTGAGCACCATCTTCAGGAACAGGGGAATAAACAAGACAAACAACCCGGTAATAAAGCCGGAATTCGAGGCCGTGGTATATTTGAGGCCGACCGTTTGAGGGATATAAAGCAGCCAGAGAATGATTGATAAAAACGAGGCTTTGCCCAGGTGCTGCCAAACCGAACGTCTGCTTTTGAGTAGAAAGACCAGAAGGATCAGACCGGCCATGGTAAAACGATAGCCGACCATGGTGACCGGATCGATATCGGAAAGAGCCCCTTTGACGATAAAAAAGGTAGAACCCCATATGGCGGCGGCATAAAAGAGGCCCAAATCCGCAAGCAAAGTCTTTTTATGCGATTCCGGTTTTGGCATGCCAGAGAATTTGGTTATTGCAACAGAAATGTCAAATAGATTATTTTAAGGTAACCCTGCCGACTATATAACGTAAACGGGAACAGAATCGTGAAAGGAAGTCAGGGAGGCTCAATGGGAAAGTTATTCCTGTCTATTTGCGCGGTATTGCTGGCCGTGCTGTTGATATTATCATGCGGCGACAACGGCACCGGATCACAGGATAATTACGAAATAATATGGGAAAGATCGGTATTGAATCAATATCCCGTTTACATGTCGAAAATGGTCATGTGTTCCGACGGCGACATCCTGATTGGAGGGAATTACGAAAACGACCAGACCAATTCCTGGGATTTCGTGATGATTAAGGTCGACACCGCCGCCGATACGGTATGGGTTCTGGAATCGCCGTCACCGGCGGAACTATCCACGGGATGGCCAAGGGATATCGAAGAGAAAGCATCGGGTTCTTTTCTCGTCGCGGGGTACGGTACGAGCAGCGGGGATGAAAACGATATTTTTGTCATGGATGTATCCGCGACGGGAACGGTCGTATGGGATACGGTTTTGAATTACCTGGGATTCGATCAATGTTCCCGTGTGACTGAAACGGCTGACGGCGGGTTTGTAATATGCGGATTCACCGCCGACAATGATCCCCTCTATTTACAGGCGTATGCCGCGAAGTTCAATGCCCCGCATAATTTCGCGTGGCAAAAGCCGATGATCGATTCTTTCGATACCAGATTATCCGGAATCGCTCAGACCGCCGACGGAGGATTCCTGATGGCCGGACAGATCGAACATGCCATAGGATCGGAATCGAATATATTCGTTATCGGGGCAGATAATTCCGGCGATACTCTCTGGACCATGGAATTGGGAGGAGACGGCAACGATTTTACCACCGATTTGCTGACTATCGGAGGGTATCATTATATCGGCGGATGGACCGGTTCCATTGCCGATAAAGGGTACGACCTGTACCTGGCACAAGTCGACGACACCGGTTATGTGTACTGGGAAGAAAATTACGGAAGTTACGATGGCGAGGCGCCTCAGGCGTTGAATAGTACGGATGATGGGAATATTCTCGCGGTCGGAACGCGAAGCACCGGAGCGTATCCCGAACCGACTATTTTCCTGTATAAGATATCCACTTCGGGGACTTTATTGTGGGAAGCTTACATTTCCACCGATTTTGCACGGGTGATATCGGCCATCGAAGGACCCGATCAGACATACTATGTCTTAATAGAACGAGAAGTCGCCAATTACGACAACGAAGCGGTATTGATGAAAATCCGGGTGGATTGAGAATAAAGACAGCTCATATTTAAATACCGGGGACAGATTATCCCCGGTATTTTTTATATCCGATTAAATCAGGTCATTCAGTATTAACTTCAAATTTTCAGTTTTACCTTTACGCATAACTGATAAACTGAATTCCGTTCCGACTTCCCCTTGCAGCAGTTTGCGGATGCCTATCAGGCCATCGAAGAATTCGGCATTAACGCCATTAATCGCCATGACGATGTCTCCGTCCCTGAATCCGGCTTTATGTGCGGGTCCGCCCTCGATAACGTGAAAGACTTCAAAACCCTTTCCATCGGCCTCCTGCAATTGCAGTCCGGAACGATCGCGCGGGAATTCGGCGTTGAAGTCATCTCCCTTTTCGACAATCACTTTCTGGTCCTTGTAATCGAGATAAATCACGAATTGCCGCATGACGGAATTGCCGAGGTTCCCCATCATATCTCCCTGGCTGAAAGCCCCCTTGTCCCCTTCGAGGGAAACATCGATTATCGGCTTATCGATCTTGAACCCGGCTAGCTCCGCCGATTCGAAACGGCTGACCAGTTCCAGGAAAGATCCCCCCGCTCCGGTTCCCATCGATTTGAAACCTTTCCGATTCTGGAATCCGTTTTCTTTGGCGTAGGGGTAATGGAAATTGCATGATCCGGCCCCGGTGTCGAGGCTCCATTTTCCTTCACGCGTGCCATCTACCTTCATGGTGACCACGAAGGTTTGGTCCTTGATGGGAGCATCGAGTACCACTCCGGGACCGTCATATGAAAATTCCGCCGGATCATAGAAAGAAATTAATTCATTGGCATAATCGATTCGGGCGGTCAGGCGGGAAAGGAAGTCGTATCCGAGGATCCCCTGGAACTTCAGCCCGGTTTTCTTTTCAATATTCATCAAATCGATGGAGACCGCTTTCTGGCTTGAAAAGTGAATCCCCTTTACCTCGAATTCCGGAAGAGTCACGAAGTACACCTGCACATTACTCCCGGCTCCCTGCCCGGTCATGCTGGCTTCGAATTCGAGCCCCAATTCGGCGGCGTATGTAGAATCGATTACGGTCATGCCTGCGCCGGTATCGAGAATCCAGAGGGATTCGGTGCAGGACATATTCACTTTCATGTAGATATGATTTTCGTGGAAGATAAACGGAATATTCTCGGCGCTGGATCCTTCGGTGAATTCGAAATCCCTGACATCCTGTGCGGGAGGTTCAAAAAGTCCCATGTCCATATCGATATTGAACTGATACTTATCTATCTTAACCTCCGTAACCATTCCGGTGGTAAGGTCCGTGGATTTCTGATAGAAGGGGATCGTGATGCCATCTGTCGCTCGATAATCGCTCAAGGAATTGATGGAATTTCCTTCGGGGGTGAAATTGCTTTCCTGCCTGACCAGGAAATCCTTCACATCGATGAACCGGGCGATCGAATCAGTATTGATATTATTGGTTATTACCAACTTGTAGCAATTGAAATCCGCGACTTTTTCGGTCCCGCGAAAATGGATGTCGAAAACCTCGGATTTGGGGTCAAGATATTCGTTCAGCTGCATCCTTTTGGCGATCTCGCGGCGCTGGTCGGTAGCTTCATCCTTGTTGATTTTCAATTTACCGTTCGGGTCGACACTCCAGGCAAAGTCGCCGTTGTCGCCGTTGGTGCTGGTAAAGACGGTCAGGTCGACTTCGTTGCGGTTTTTGTCGGGATAGGACTGCCAGTTTTTGAAGGTTCCTTCCAGTCCTGTTCCTACAATGACCACGGTCCCTTCGGAATAGGCCGAATTGACGGCATTAAGCTTTTCCAATCCCCCTGCCGCTTCGATGGCGCGATTGAGAATCTGGTAAGGGTCGGTCAGGTTCTGGGCTTGCGTTGCCAGGCTCAAGAGCAGCAGAATCGGAATGAACCAATAGCGTCTGGTTTTCATAAGCTTCCTTTTTTATGAGGTTTATCGCATATACACTTTTTTTAGACGAATATTCAATTCCGCGGTTACAGAATTTTGGGTGCGAAGAGGCTCTTATCTAATAAATAATAAACATCTCTTGAATAATTCCCAAACGGAAACGGCACACAAGATTTACCTGAGATTCGTATCATTTTAAAAGAAAGTCCCCAAATTATCCCTGCCGTCGAAAACCTCAACCAACGAGGAATTTCAGAAGGGAGCCGTAATGCGCAAAAGCAGAGTTAAGTTCAACCGAGAACACTCCGATAATCTTCGTCACTGGCATTCCTATGGATTACAAAGGCTGAACGCCAGCCGTTTTATCCATGCCGTAGACGATATTCTCGACAACAAATCCATCCTGATTTCGCCGCGAAGCCAGAAGGTGTCCGGTGGAATCTCGAATATGGCGGTTCGCCGGGCGCGCTTGGCAAACCTGTAGCACAGGTCCGTCTATCTTTTGATTTTGCTATCCAGGTTTTTCAGATTCTGGAAAGTAAGACGATTTCCGAGGAACGCAGAGGGCGATTGTAAATTCTGACATCATCAAGAACCCCGTCAAATTCCCGTCCGGCGATATCGGACCGGGAACCAATCCAGACCGGGGTTCCGGAATTGGGATTAACGGTCCCGGTCACGGGACTGATAACCCGGTCGGCGGAACCATCGATATAAATAATCACTCTATTCCCATCATAAGTAAACGCGACATGGTGCCACTGCCCCGGGGTTAGAGACGTAAAAGCCTGATGCCAGCCTTCGTTCGAGGTTCCTCCGAGGAAAACCGCCGGTCGCAGGTTATTCAGGCTAAGATAATAGCTGTTCATTCCCGCACCCTGGTTCTTGCATACCAGCTGACGATAGGCGGCGCTTTCGGTGGAGTTTACCCAGCAGGCGATCGTAATCTGGTTCAATTCGAAGGCATTGCTTCCGCCGCAATCGAGATAATCGTCGGATCCGTCAAAATCGAGGCCGTTTCCGGCTCGTCCCGAAACCCAGTCCGAGCCGGGATCCATATTAAAAAGGGTCGCATCGTTGCCGGCTCCGGATTCATCGAAGGCTCTGGTTCCGGAATTCTGATTAAGCCTCCAGTAACCGACCAGGCCGGCTGGGACAATGGTAAGTTCGTCGAACCAGATGTTATAGTGCAGTCGTTCGGATAAGTATGGAATCCCTCCGGGCGTGATTGGAATATATTCGCGGAGAGTGTCGTGTTTAGGCAAATATATTATTTCAAGAGCACGGTTTCCTATAGAAAGTGAATCGAAGGCGAAATATCCTCCGGAAGATACGGTCCCATATCTGAAAGAAACGCCGCCGAGGCCATTGGGGACTGCGATTCTAACCAGAAAGGAATCAGAGTACGTCGAGGGGGGCGGAGTATTATCAATATCGGTGATATTCCCGCTCAGCGTATTATAGAGAAGCCGTTCCCGACTGGAAGCGAGATTGCAGACAATGGTATCTCCGGATCCAACGGAGAGAATTTGTGTTCCGCCGCTGTAAATATATGGGACGTTCCAGGCGTCGGTCTTGAAATCTCCGGTAATTTCCTCGAGGCTGTTGGAAACATACGGCCCTTTCCAGGTGGCAAAGCCGCCGGGGTTTTCAACCAGATCATCGAGATTCGATGGAAGGGCCCCGACATCTCCGAGATAGCCGAAATCAGACCTGGCATTGATATTCTTGATATCCGGATTGCCGCAAATGGCAAAAGCGAGCGCCTGCATTTCCCGTTCGGTTTCAGCGACCTTGATATTAGTGGAGACGGAACCGATCATGGGAAGGGTGATACTCAATAGAATCCCAATCACAGCAATGACTATCACCATTTCAATCATGGTGAATCCACCCGGGGGGCTGCCGTATTTATAGTATCGCCGCATATCAATGATATAATCGGCAAATCGGGCAGGATTCTTATCAGGCTAAGTAATTATCTGACAATCGCCTTACGGGCGTTTTCGCGGCCGGAAGGAGTCAATTCCAAAAATCCGTTGGTCTGGCGCAGCAAACCGTTTTTCTCGGCCAGGCTGACCACCCTTCGAGAAAAGGGTTCATTCCAGCGAAGGTGCTCGTCGAGGTGGTCAAAGCGATTTTCACGATTCGCTTCCGGGAGGCCTTCATGGGTAAAGAGGTGAATAGCCAGCATGGTCTGGGCGAATTCCCAACGTTGCCGCATTTTCCGGCGAGCAGCCGCAATCAATCCCCGGTCGGGGGCAAAGAGGAAAATCAGGAGGAACACGACTCCTGACATGGAAGCCATAGCCCCCGATATGGAAACATCAAACAGAGTCGCAATCCAAAAACCGGATAGGGCTCCGGCAATCCCGAGCCCGACGCTCAATAAAAGCATCCATTTGAGTCGATCGGTCAAAAGATACGCCGATGCCGGCGGAGCGACCATCAGGGCGACGACCAGGATGGATCCCACGGCATCGAAAGCACCGACCGCGGTTATCGAAACCAGAGTCATCAGCGCATAGTGAATCATTCCGGGAGCGAAACCGAGTGAAGCGGCCAGCGCGGAATCGAAGGTCGAGAGCTTCAGTTCCTTATAGAACAGGAAGATGAACAGGGCGTCGATCAGAAAAATACCGGACATCAGCCAGAGCGATTTCGGCCCGATATCGACGCCGAATATCTCGAAACGGTTGAACGGGGCAAAGGCCAGTTCGCCGAGGAGGATGGCATCGGTATCGAGGTGAACGTCTCCGGCGTACCGCGCCACCAGAATAACGCCGATACTGAACAGTACGGGAAAGACCAGTCCGATTGAGGCATCCTCTTTCAACAAGCCGGTCTTTCCGAGCAGTTCCACGAGGCTGACGGTCAGAACGCCGGTCAGAGTGGCGGCGATTATCAAAAAAGGCGAGGTCAGGTCTTCTGTTATGAAAAACGCCAGGACTATCCCGAACAGGATGGAATGGCTGATGGCATCGCTCATCATGGCGGTCCGTCGAAGGACCAAAAATACTCCCGGAAGAGCACAGGCCGCCGCAACTACAGCCGCGATCAATTGTATTTCAATCTGCGCCATGCTCATGTGCGACGCTCCATGTTTTGGATGGACTTTTCAGCTTCGGCTCTTCCCATATCGGTAATCGCCCAGTACTCTCCGGGTATTCTGCGAGCGAGGTTTTTCTCTTCCAGAATTTCAAGACTTTTATCTACCCGGGCGGTATGAAAGCTCATGGTGCGGATGGTCTCAACAGAATGCGGGTGCTGCGGATCGGCATGCTGGCGGGAGAGCTCGTACAGGTCGAGCAGGACCGCTTCCAGAGCCAGGCGGCGGCGATCATTCAATTGCCGCAGCCATTTCCAGAATAGCCCTCGATTCGGAGCCAGGGTTATTGATATAATGACTATGGCGCTGATGCACAGAACAATAGTGGGACCGGTCGGAAGATGAGCCGTCAGACTGCTGATGACCGCTCCGGCAATGCCGGAGATCGCTCCGAATAGGGCGGCAAGGACAACCATCAGGCTGAGTCGGTCGGTCCATTGCCGGGCCGCGGCCGCCGGAGCGACCACCATGGCGCTCATCAGGACCACGCCGACAGTTTGCAGCCCGATAACGATCGCTATCACCAGGATAAGAGTCAAAAGGGATTCTATCCACCTGACGGGAAAGCCGAGGATTTCGAGGAAGTCCGGGTCGAAACTGAGGAGCTTAAATTCTTTCCAGAAAAAAAATAGGGTCAGGATTACAATACCGCCGAGGATTCCCATGGTGATGACATCTTCGACCAGGAGCGCCGAAGCCTGACCGAAGAGGAATTTTTCCAGGCCGGCCTGACGGGAATTGGGGAGTTTCTGGATATAGGTCAGCAAGACCAGCCCGAAGCCGAAGAAGACCGAAAGGATTAGTCCGAGGGCGGTATCGGTCTTGATGCGGCTGCGGCGGACGATTTGAATCACGGCGTACGTCCCCAGCCATCCGGCCACGGCGGCACCGAGGATCATCATTACCGGAGATTTGGTGCCGGTCAGAAGAAAGGCGACCGCTATTCCGGGCAAGGCCGTATGTGAAACGCTGTCACCGAGGAGACTCTGACGGCGGAGCATGGCAAAGCAACCGAGAGCGCCGCTGACGATTCCGAGAATCCCGGCCCCCAGCGCAACCGTACGAAGGGTGTAATCGAAAAGGAGATTATGCAGTACTTCCGCAATGTTCATGGCAATATTCTATACAGCGTGTTCCGGCTGACCCTTAAAGGCGACCCGTCCGCCATAGGCTAAACGGAGATTTTCGTCATTAAAGACCTCTTTGACCGGTCCTCCGGCGATTCGCCTGACATTCAGAAGTGTGACCCAGTCGAAATATTCCGGGACTGTCTGCAAGTCATGATGCACTACAATGACGGTTTTCCCGGACGAGCGGAGTTCCTGAAGGATGCCGATGATGGCCCGTTCGGTTTTGGCATCGACTCCCTGGAACGGTTCATCCATGAAATAGACGGAGGCATCCTGCACCAGCGCCCGGGCCAGAAAGACCCGCTGCTGCTGTCCGCCGGAAAGCTGCGAAATCTGCCGTTCGGAAAAGTCGGCCATACCGACTTTCTGGAGAGCGTCGAGGGCCGCTTCCCGCTCGGCCTTTCCCGGACGTTTCACCCAGCCGAGGCGGCCGTATCTTCCCATCATAACGACATCGAGAACATTGGTGGGGAAGTCCCAGTCGACCGACCCCCGCTGCGGGACATACCCGACCAGGTGACGTTGTTTGGAGTACGGTTGGCCGTAAATCAGGACCTGTCCCGCGGCGGATTTGACCAGTCCCAGGATAGCCTTGATCATGGTTGTCTTACCGGCGCCGTTGGGGCCAACTACCGCCATCAGGATTCCCGATGGAACCGCGACGTCAATATCCCAAAGAACCGGCTTGTCTTTATAGGCGACCGTAAGATCGGTGACTTCGACGGCAAGTTCGTTATTTGACATAAGCTGAGGTTTCTCCTGCAAGGGCAGATACAATCGTGTTTACGTTGTGCCTGACCATTCCGATATATGTTCCCTCCGGCGTTCCGGGATTCCCGAGAGCATCCGAGAATAGCTCTCCGCCGATGGCAACATCATGCCCCCGGTCCCTGACTGCGGCCTGCACCGCCTTGATGGTCCGGGGAGGAACCGACGATTCGACAAAGATAGCGGGGATTTTCCGCGCCGAGATGAATTCGGCCAGGTCGCGGACATCGGCGGTACCGGCTTCGGTAACGGTGCTTATCCCCTGTAAACCCCGAACCTCGATGTCGTACGCGCGTCCGAAATAATTAAAGGCATCATGCGCCGTGATGAGCACCTTTAAGGAGTCGGGAATTTTACCGATTTCTGTTTTGACGAAATTATCGAGGTCGTGAAGCTTTGTCGTGTATTCCTCGGCATTGCCTGCATACACCGAGGCTCCGGCGGTATCGAATTCCATCAACGACTTTTTAACCTGTTCGGCACAGCTTATCCAGAGGGAGACATCGAACCATACGTGCGGATCATGCGCTCCTTCGAATTCCGGAGGGGAAGTCAGCATTGCAGGATCGATGCCGTCGGAAACGGCCGAAGTCCGGACCGAGGATTTCATTTTATCGAACAGCTCCGACATGGCGCCTTCAAGATGGAGCCCGTTGTAGAAAATAATATCGGCGCTCTGCATTTTGGTTACGTCGCCGGCGCTGGCCTTGTACAGGTGGGGATCAACTCCGGGGCCCATCAAACCTTCCACTTCGACCCGGTCTCCCCCGATATTGGCGGCAAGGTCGGCGATCATGCCGGTGGTTGCTACGATTTTGATTTTGCCGGAACCGGTCTGCTTATTGTCACCGCAGGCAATAAGAATTACGAGTGCGATTAATATTACATTTAGAGCAGTTTTCATATGCTTTTCCTGTTTGATTCTTCCTTGTTTTCGACAGCGGCATATATGAATCGCGCGGCTTCAAGTCCGAGCGATATTTTCTTTCCCTTATATTTCAAAGTCACCGGCCCACCGTACGGTTCGAACGATATCAGCTCGAACTTGTTGCCGGGTACCAAATGCAATTTTTCGAGATAACGAAGAAGTTCCGGATCGCGTTCCCGGACACGTACGATTTCCACCCGGCTTTTCGGCTGGATATCTGAAAGGGGAAGGCAATTTCCGTATTCGATCAGCCCGTCCGCAGTCGGAATCGGCGCGCCGTGGGGATCGACCGAGGGATGTCCCAGATGCCTGTCGATCAAATCTATGACTTCCGGTGAAATTACATGCTCCCAGCGTTCGGCCTCACTGTGCACTTTATCCCATGTAAGACCGAGAACACGGTGCAGAAAGAGCTCGATCAGGCGGTGGTTGCGAAGAGTGGAAAGGGCCATCCGCCGTCCTTTTTCGGTCAGGGTAACACCGCGGTACGGGGCATGGCGAACCAGCCTTTTCCCGGCCAGTTTTTTCACCATTTCGGTCACCGAGGCCGGAGAAATCATCAAACGCTCGGCCAAAGATGAAGTCGAAACCGCCCGGTCGCTCCGCCCGATGAGATAAATCGCCTTAAGATAATCTTCAATCGCCATACTCATTATTATATATACCTAATTTAATATTTAGGACTACCTAAATATTATTGTATACGCAATCAATATCCCGGGCGATTGAGATTTAAATAATTATTTGATCGATATGTCAGCTGTTGATAAAGCCCTGGGCGTAGCTGACTTTGGGGTCCTGGCTGCGCAGGTCAATCCCATGTTCCAGCCATACCTTGAGATTGGTCAGGAAAAAGGTCCATCCCTCCAGGCAGCCCCGGTGCATGACCCAGCGCTGTTTGGGAGAAGTTTTCATATTATACTGGCGTAGAATACAGACGGAGCCTTTTCCCATCTTTTTGATTGAGATTTCGACCTCTTCCCCATAGCTGCCAAAGGGGAAGACGAACTTTTGGTTCTTGCGGACTTCCTTGACTTTGGCGGTCAGCTTGTCGCCTGCAAGCCATTCGAAATAAAGGCGGCCGTTTTTCTTCGGTTCGATCTCGGCCTTGACCGTAAACCACTTGACGATTTCTTTTTCATCGGTCCAGGCCTTATAGAGCCGGGCCGGAGCGGTATTTATGGCGATTTTAAGGGTGAATTGCGACCAGTCATACTTTTTTGGGGAAGTCATATAGGATTCCTTGTTTAAATCGGTTAATCTGTTTTCAATGTAAATTCGGATTTGTTTGCGACAATCACTAATATAAATTATATACTCGATAATAGTCCGAATCGTTAGAGGCAAACGGTGCCATTATGAAGTTAACGGAAAACATACATGCGCGGGATTTTTTTCTTGCTCCCAACCTGATGTCGGCGGCGCGGGTAATCCTGATTCTCCCCATTGTTTATTTTTTATCACTCCCCTGGGAACATAGCGGCAAGATTTGTTTGCTTTTAATGGGGGTCGCCGCCATCACCGATTTCCTGGATGGGTTCCTGGCCCGTAAATACAATAAAATCACCCGGCTCGGCCTGATTCTCGATCCCCTCGCCGATAAGCTTATGACCATCGCGGTTATAATCGGATTGATTATTTATCGAGCGTTCCCGTTCTGGCTGGCCCTGGCGATCATGGGACGAGATCTGGTTATCCTGGGGGCGGCGGCGCTGCTGGCCGGGGACAGCGATCGGATTCCTCCCTCCGATGTATACGGGAAGTACTATTTTGCCTCAATCGCCGCTCTGATTATCGCAGATATCACCTATTTCGATTTCGGGCTGAAATTGTTCACGATCATAACGATTGTCCTGCTTGGTATTACCATGATCAGTTACGGGTTTCGCCTGGTGGCATTGAAACAGGGGCGGGAATTAAACGATCATCCTTTGAATAACAAAACCCTCCATTATCTGGTGGGTATAATCTGGAACGCCGCGGTATTGGTTTCGGTCTACTTGGCTGTCAAGAGTCTGGTTTGAGTTTTCTGCCGGTTCGGCTACGATTTAAACTGGAGAGGTTCTTTTGAACTATATAAGATATTGATTGTTATTCCTTCATAATAGAAGATGAGCAATCGAAACAGGAGGTAATAAATGTCCGACAGGAACATACCCGAAACAGGAAAAATGGCTCCGGCTTTCACATTGAAGAACCAGGACGGTAAAAGTGTGAAATTATCCGACCTTACCGGCAAATGGAGCGTGCTGTATTTCTACCCCAAGGACGATACCCCCGGATGCACGACCGAGGCCTGCGAATTCACCGACGGTATCAAGGCGTTTGAAAAATTGAACGCCGCGGTCCTGGGGGTTTCTCCCGACGACACCGAAAGTCACCGAAAATTTATCAAGAAGCATAATCTGAAAATCGATCTGCTTTCCGACCCAAGCCATAAGGTCATGGAAAAGTACGGCGTCTGGGGAATAAAAATGCTGTATGGGAAAGAATCGCTTGGGGTTATTCGGAGTACCTTCCTGATCGATCCCAAAGGCAACATTGCCTACGCCTGGCCCAATGTCAAAGCGGCAGGACATGCCGAAAAAGTCCGCGAAAAACTGGCGGAGTTAAGCGCGGGATGACGGGACCGATGAAAATCGCGATTACCGGCGCCAGCGGTTTGATTGGTACCGCTCTTACCGAGTATTTCCGGAAATCAGGCCATACCGTAATACCTTTGGTACGGAACCCCGATAACGACAAAAGTGCCGGTATTTTTTGGGACCCCGAAAAGGGCGCAATCGATCGGACCCTCCTTGAACATTTCGATGCGGTTATTCATCTTTCCGGAGAAAACCTGGCGGAACGGTGGTCAGCCGAGAAGAAAAAGAAAATACGAGACAGCCGTATCGTTTCGACAAAATTCTTGACTGAAGTTCTGCTGTCACTTAATAATCCTCCCAAAGTCGCAGTTTTGATATCCGCAATAGGCTTGTACGGCGATCGCGGTGACGAAGAGGTAACCGAAGATTCGCCGATGGGAAAAGGCTTCCTGGCCGAATTGGTGCATGATTGGGAAGAAGCATCCTCCCCGCTCGAAAACAGCAACATTAGAACGATAAAACTCCGCGCCGGGGTGGTGCTTTCTTCAAAAGGGGGGGCGCTGGCGAAAATGCTCCCGGCCTTCAAAAGCGGGGTCGGCGGACGAATCGGTTCGGGAAAGCAGTACTTAAGCTGGATAACGCTAGAGGATTTTGTGCGACTGGTGGAATTCGCAATCCTGAACGACAGCTTATCCGGACCGGTCAATGCCGTGACACCGAACCCGGTCACCAATGCCGAATTTACGGAAGCGCTGGCAGGGGCGCTGCACCGCCCTAATTTCACGGTTGTACCGGAATTCGCGATAAAGATGTTGTACGGTGAGATGGGAAAAGAGACGATTCTATCGAGCATCAGGGCAGTTCCGTCAAAACTCGAGAAAACAGAGTTCAAATTCCTGCACCCGGAAATCGGTGAAGCTCTCAAAGCGGCTTTGAAATAAAAAAAAGCCCCCTTAATGGGGGCCTTTTCATCGAATATCGTATTCTATTCCCACTCAAGGGTTGTAATCATCTCTTCGACTTCCTTGACGATTTCATTCAGAAAGCTGACTTCGGTTATCAGGGTGAAATTGAGCATGTGCTTATCTTTTTTGACGGCAAACATCGCGAGACCGTAGGTCCGGGGGATTTCATCACCCATGCCGAGCCGTTTGGTAAAATTCATTCTCCCCTGCCATTTGATGATCTTCATATCGCCGGCGGTCAAATCGGTCTTGCCGTCACGCTGCAGATTATCGAAGAAAACTTTTTCTTCCAGAGCGTAAATGGCTTTCAGAATCGTCTTCTTGTCGCCGCTGGAATAGGTCGGGCTTTCCAGCGAATCGATGAACTCGCCGGCAGTCATGTCGTTTTCATGCACATATACTTCCAGATCCGGCACCTGGGCCATACCCGGATAAGGCATCAGTTCGGGGGGGATTTTATGGTTCAATTGCTTCATATCGAGCCGCAGGTTGTTATCGGGCTTCTGGATTTCGTAACTCCAGTTCTCGAGGACTTTGAACGAAAATTCATAGGTCCCGTCGGTGTAAACCCCTTTTTCCACCTCCCCGGCCTTTTTCGGCTTGGGTCTGGAATATATGGTCGGTACGGCAATCAGTACTGCCAAAAGGACCAGCAAAAAGCTTTTAAAGATTCTCATAATACTATCTCTCCCGTCGGGTATTTAAAATTCAAAATTTAAATCCTTACAGCGCACAGACTTTGTCTACTCTATTTATACAAATTTCCGGGCCAAATGCAACCAAATAATTAAAAAAAGCCCCCGTTATATTCGGGGGCTTTTCGCACAAAACGCTGCAAGAGAGAGGTCTACTTAAAGGCCGCCGCCTTCAAGATACTTTGAGCAGTCCCGGCAGCGGCTGTCTTCGCAGTCGAAACGGCGCTGCTTTCCTTAAGAGGATTGCAGGTATTCGACCAGGTTTCTCCGCTGCAGGGGGCGGGGCCTTCCTTGAATTTGAAATTCACGAGATAGACAATATCGAGAATATTGACGACGCAGTTACAGTCGACATCGCCGGAGCAAACCTCAAACGGCTGCGGAACCGGCCCGCCCTTGAATTTGTAATTCACGAGATAGACGATATCGAGGATATTAATAACGTCGTCTTCGTTGACGTCTCCCGGTTCGCACCCGAACAGTTCGCCGCAATCGACATTGGGATAGCGATCGATGGTTCCGGCCGAACCTGGAATATTGTACTGCGAGGGATAACCGGGATTAAATTCGAAATCATCCCAGCAGTTGCCTTGATCGATGCCGTTATCCCAGAATCCGCCGGCGACATCGTCTTCGGCGTTGAGATTATTCCGGAAAATATTCCGAGTTACGGTCAACGAGTAGGTACTGCTCGATGTCCCGCCGAAATCTTTCACGGCAAGCCCGGTGAAATTATCAAGGAAGAGATTGTCGTCGATATCGCCGGAAATGTCGCCATTTCCGTTAGTGTAAATATAGACGGCATGATCGCCGGTGTTCTGAATACGATTATCGGCCATCAGAAGCGTGACCGAGGAACCGGTATCTTTACCCTCGTCGACCACGATAAAGCCTCCGCTTGATTGCGATCCGGCGGTGGCATTATCGTGAATGTTGTTATTCTGGGCAGTTACCGTAATATCGACGTCTCCGGAATATCCGGGGAAGGAATTACCGATATAGAGACCGTACTGGCAGCCGTAGATCTCATTTCCGCTGACCGTTACCTGCTTATCGATTCCGGCATGCCCTTCTCCGGCGGTGAAGGCGTTTTCGACATATATCGCTGCGGCGCCGGATTGATCCGAGGCCGCCCAGGTGTCGTAATTCCGGAAAGTGTTGCCGGTAACCACGCCGGTGGCTTCCGAACCTATTTCCACGCCGTAGCCGAAATCGTCGTCTACTTTATCGAAAGTATTTCCGGTGATGACGGCATGCGAGAAGTCGTGGGCGACAATCGCGACCCGTCCCGGTTTCAGGAAAGTGTTATTAAGGAAACTGACTTCGCACCGGGACGATTCGGTAAATCCGGGAGCGCGGATGTACGAGGTCAGTTCGTAATAGCCGCCCGAAGCATCGCTGACATTCATGTTTTCGATAAGATTATTGGAAACAACTCCGGTAGTATTCCAGAAGAGAAGACCGAAGATATTGTTTCCTTTCACCAGATCAAAATCCATGGTCATATTATCGAAAGTAATATCGGTCGAACCGATTAGACGCATCGCGACTTTTCGATTCGAACCGTAACCGCCGATATCCCAGTTGAGTACCGAGGCCGGCTGGAAGACGGTTCCGATTTGCGACTCGCCGTTGAAGGTAAGAGCGGTGCGAGTATCGATGTTAATCGGATTGGCATAGTAACCATCCATGATATTGACGGTTCCGTTGTCGGAGACGACATTTATGCCGTTCTGGATTACATCGAAGGCGTTGTAATTGAAGTACATGCCTCCGCCCAGATCGGCGCCGTCGAGAGAACCGACCCAATTGTCATCGATCCAGACGACATTTACGGGCGCACAGGTGAAGGCGCAATACGAAAAATCGGCGTTGCACCACGGTTCAAAATCGACGGAACCGTCGATCGAGGCACTTACCGCGGGACAACTGACCGCTCCCCAGTAATTCTCTTCGGCGTTCAGCGGTCCTCCGGTGGCGGTGGGATCGACAGAAAGATTATAATCGCTGTTGTTCAGGAAATAATTATCATGTACCGATCCGCCCGGAATCGAGAAAGTACCGCTTCCGCCATAGACGAAGATTCCCTGGAAGTTATCGGTAATGGTATTTCCGTAGACATCGAGGTTATCGATATCCCAGACCTGCAGGGCCTGGCCTTCGCCCCATTCGCTTTCGGATACATAACTTACTTCATTGTCGTAATAATTAACCGTGACGGCACGGTTGATTTCGAAAGCCGCCCAGTGTTGACCCTGTTCACCGTTGGCTCCGCCGATATTGGTCCAGGTATTGCCAAAGATGTTGGCCAGATCGGTGCGATCGGTGGAAAGTCCCCTCATGGCGATGGAGCCGTTGCAGTCGTGGATATTATTTCCGGAGAAGGTGATGGTCCCCATGGCGGAACCGTCACCCCCGCTGCCGCTGCGGGAATCGAACAGAGCCCATCCCAGGACATTCATGAATTCATTGTTGGTGACGGTTACATTCCCCTCGAGCTGTCCGCGGGATAAACCGTTCCTGCTCGCCGCCAAACTGCCGTCAATCGTGCAGTTATCAATAGTCAGGTCGGTGACGACGCCGTTCATTAAAATAACAGTATTATGGGATGGCGCGCCTCCATTGCCGCTGATATCGAGATCCTGAACGGTGAGGCCGGTGACATTATCAAACACCAGACCGCCGGTCAGTTGCGGGATATCCATCTCATCACCGTCAATGGTAAGATTGTCCAGTCCGAGAACAGGCGTTTCGGTATAGGTACCTCCGCCGACATAGACTATTCCCCCTCCTGCGGTCAATCCGGCGATACCTTCGGTGATGGTCGCGAAGGCATCGTATCCCCAAACGTGGCCGTCGTTGGCACAGCCGTCGCAGTAGTCATCGATATCTACCCAGACTTCGACCACGTTACATGAGAAATTGCAGTAGCTGAAATCGGAATTGCACCAGGGATCAAAATCGACGTTGCCGCCGATCAGTGGTGCGATGGCGGCACAGCTCATGGCTCCCCAGAAATTCTCTTCGAAATCCTGAGTCGCGGCGGCGTTAGTCCAGACCGCAGCATTATTGCCTCCGAGCTTGTTATGGTCGGCCGTAACCGTTACCACCGAAGCGTCTTCGTACACCACCACGCCGTAATCCCAGGCGGTCAGGACCGAATTAGAAATATCGACCGTGACGTCCTCGCCGAGTGCCCAGGCAGCGATACCGTAGCTTTCGGTGTAATTGGCGCCGGTCAAAGTGACATTATCGATACTGACTGCAGTCGGTGCGATTTTGGTGTATGTTTGCCCGGCCAGTTCGATATCGAGCGGCGAAACAGGACGGTAATTCCGAGCTGTAACGGCGAATTTATCCGCGGCATAATCGCGAATACTGATTCCTTCTTCGAAATCCAGCCCGGAGGCGGTTACGGATAGACCGCTGACCGTCCCGTCGGTTTCCTGATAAATCACATTCGCCTGCGAATTCGTTACCGTATTGGTCCCGCTCATATCGACGGTGGTTCCATTTAAGAAAAGAAATCCTGATGCCACCCAGCCGGAACCGCTATAAGCGATTCCATCCACCGAGCAATTGGCCACGGTTCCTCCGGCCCCGAAGCCGATCTGGATACCGTTTTGCGCCGTAACCGTGGTCGGTCCGTTGCCGGTCACGGAACAGCCGCCGAGATTCGCAGTCAACCCGGTCCCGCTCAGGGCGATACCTGTCTTCTGCAGATCGGTGACGGTGACCCCGGCCAGATCAATGGTATATGGTCCGCCGGTATCGTTATAGGAATAAACGCTTACCCCGTGCTGAGAACCGGAAAACGGCGTATCGCGAACGCCGGTGACATCGACATTGGTGACGGAACCTCCGGCATTCCAGAAACCGATTCCGACAAAGCGATAATTGCTATTGCCTCGTCCAAGTCCATCGACGGTCAAAGCCGAAACATCGATATTGCCGGCGTCATGAGCATATATGATGGGATAATTGCTGTTGCTACCGGTCATAAAGGAATTAGTCAGTGCGGTCGGAGAATTAATGAATGTACTTCCCGCGCCGGCTCCGATCAGGTCAAGATCTTCACCAATGGTGATTTGTTCTTCATAAGTACCGGCAGCGATATTGACAGTACTGCCGGTTACCATGTCGACCCCTTCCTGAACACGGGTCACGGCGCCGACCTGCGGGCTGTCATCGTCAATCCAGAGATCGGCAAAATCCCCCTGGAAGCCTGCCGTGGCTGGATAGAGATCCGTTCCTTTCTCAAGCCAGGGGGAATAATCGACATTCGCACTCACGAAAGTCGGAACGACCGTCGGGTCGTAATCTCCCCACCAGTTGCCGGAGGCGTCGACATCCGTACCGGTATTATTATTCACTCCCAGACCGGTATTACCCGAGAGGGAATTGCCGAATATTGTCCCCATGGTACCGGTGCAGGAAAGATAAACGGCATCAGCGGCATTGCCGGTGATTTTATTTTCTTCAATCGTCGCAAAGCCGGCGCTTCCATCGATAATTATGCCGGTGACACCGCCGGAAATTACGTTGCCGCTGATAATTCCTCCGACCGGCTTACTGGCGTGACCGTAGTAGTACACACCATTGACGAAACCGGTAATAGTATTATCGATCACGTCGGCAAAGCTGTCGCCGTCGGAATCTCCGAGGTAATCCCCTTCATCGGTGACAAAAACCCCGGAGCCTTCGGCCGGATCGGTCGAAGTCGCGGCGGTCGTCAGGATTTCGTTCCCAAGAATAATCGGAGCCGCGGTGGCATTGCTATGAAAGAGCCAGATGCCGGTATTATTCCCCGAACAATTGAATTCGTTGTTCTGCAGGGTAAAGCGGTTTCCGGGGGCCATCCACCAGATCAGGGCACCGATACTTCCGGCCCCGCGAGAACCCTTTTCGAACAATGATTCATTGAATTCATCGGGATTGCCGATCCTGCGGATCAGGCTCATTTCAGGCGGGGTATCTCCGGCCTTGGGAGGTAAGGTCAGATTGATGATGTTTCTATCCGTGACGCCCGGCCCTCCGATGACATTTCCATCGAGAAGATTTACCAGGTTGAGGCCGGTACCGTCTGAGACATCGACATTAACGATATTATTCCGGACAACGATATCGTTCGGGACAGGATAAAGGTCTCCCGCCGAGAATATCCCGATTCCGCCGGCCGCCGTTACATTGATTTCATTATCCTCGATAACGGCGTCACCCTGCGCAACCACGGCGTAAAAAGCGTTGTTGATAGTATTCCCGGTAACGTTCATGCTGCCGCGATAGTTGACCGGGTCGGCCGTGTAGGTGACGATACCGAAAGTGGCATTGGATGCATCGATTATATTATCATGCACCTCGACATGCGAATATACGTTCTGAATGCGGTTCCCGGTCGCAGGACCGAAGGTATTGTTGGTAATCGAACAATCGGCGTACCAGGTGGTCATGGCGCCGTACTGGCTGATATTCTGAATCAGGCAGTTATTGATCGAGTTGCCGGTCGTCACCGGAGGAGCGGGATTCGCAATCTGTACGCCCCGGCGGACAATATTCTGTATGGTCAGATCTTCGAGATGAATATTGCCGTAGTTGCCGACATAATCCGCGGTTATACCGAGGCGGAAATTATTTACCCCCGCACCCAGTGAGATGTTGGCCTGACCGTCTATGGTCATTGTTTGAATGGTGACATCTCCGGATTCATAAGTAAAGGCGAAATTGTTGTTGCTCCCCTCGACATAGGCATTCAGCGGGCCGATGATTACGCCCGCCCGCGATTCGCCGATGATGGTCATCGGGCTGGGGATATGGACGCCGTCGGTGAAATAGGTTCCGTTAAGGATATTCACCGTACTTCCCGAAACGCGGTTAACACCCTCTTGAATGCGGTCGACCGTTCCCGCCTGCGGGCTGTCGTCATCCACCCAGAGGACCGATTTATCGGGCTGGAAGCCGATTGCACCGGGCATCAGGTCGGTTCCGGTATCGAGCCACGGCGTATAGTCCATGCCTGACTGAATCATGGTGACAATCACCGAGGGGTCATTGCTTCCCCACCAGTTGGCCGACAGATCAAGCGTTGCGGTCGATCCGGCGGTCATGGAAACACCGGTGGTATTCCCGGTTATCTTATTTTCATTGATAGCGACATTGCCGCGGGTGACATTGTACAGCTTTATTCCCTCGGCGGGATTGCCGGTGAATTCGTTATTGATAATAGCTGCACTGGTGAGAGTATTCGAAGTCAAAAGCAGCCCCGGCTGGTTGTCGGCATTGGCGGTGGAGACGTTCCCTTTGATTTCGAGATTGGTGAATGTCCCCTGATATACGCTGATACCGCCGTGCTCGTCCGACCCTCCGCTGACATTGGTGATATAGTTATCGAGAATTCTGATACTGTCGGCGGTTTCGCCGGACCAGTTCCAGACAACGATGCCCCCTTCGGCGGCTCCGGTGATGGAATTATTCCGGATCAATCCTTTTTCGGACGAAGTTCCGGCGGCGAATTGCTGGCCGTACCAGATACCGTTATAGATTATATTCGTCAGAATATTCCCATCCGAGGGATCCGAACCTCCAATGACGGCATGAGCGGCATCGGTAATCCAGATCGGCCCCTGGTCGCAGGCATTCGCCCTGATAACGGTTCCTTCGGATGTCGAAATATAGAAAGCATAGGAAGCCGAACCGGAGTTTATTTCATAAGTACAATTCTGGACGAGATGGTCTATCAGGTTTTGTCCCCTGACGCCGTAATAGCAGTCATCAAAGGTGACATTTTCTACGGTCCAGTTGTCCAGAGTCGTTTCGCTGACTCCCCAAGTGGTACCAGTTCTTCCGACCATAGCATATCCGCCGGCGGTAATCAGATCTCCCTGGTAGCCTTTAATCCGCATATCGCGGATAGTGACGTCATCGGCCTGGAGGACAATAGCACGGGGCCAGTTGTTGCCCAATCCGGTATTGTCGAGCCCGACACCGTAGGTCCCTCCGTCGAGTATAGTGCCGTATTCGTCGTCGCTCTGACCGTCGCCGTAAAGCGTTAGCGGCTTGTCGATAATGGCCAGGGCGCGATCATAGGCGGTATAGGTATCCGCCGTTATATGGATTTCATCGCCCGATACGGCGCCGTCGATAGCCTCCTGGATATAAGTGTAGTGGTCTCGAGAAAGATCCCAGTTAACTTTCAGGCACCAGATATTCCCGGTTCCTTCCTGGTCGGGTAAATCCCTTTCCGATGTGAAAAGGAGATAGCTGTCGCCGTTGTCATCGGTAAATCCGATCGGCCACATATCGATCCAGGTGTTGGTCCCGAAACGCCCTTCGGTCGCCACCATGGAACTTCCACCGCTAAGCAGATTATTCAGCGTTGAACCGGACCAATATACTATGTACTGCCTTCCGCCCCCCTCGTTCGTCCAGGGAGCCTGGGCGAAGACATAGGTATCGCCGACCTGAAACAGGGCAGGATCCCAGCCGGATGCGGAAACCTGATCGACCAGATCCCAGGTGGTGGTGACTTTATCCCAGTGATAAATGTAGTTGTTTCCGGCCGAAAAGACGGCCAGATACAGCTCTTCACCCGGGGCTTTATCGTTCTGGTTTTCGTAGAAGAAATGAACCAGTCCTCCGGCGGTCGGTCCGACCGTGACCGGAGTGCTCCAGCCTCCGGTTTTGGGGGTTGACGAGTGGATGGTAGTAAAGCTGCCGGATCCTTCGACAACCCATATTTGCCCCTCAAAGACATACTCGTCATGGTGGGCCTGGCCGTCGCTAAGGCCGGTGATAATCGGACCGACCTGATTCCAGTTCGCGCCGTCGTCGTCGCTCCACCAGCCGTACAGCTCGGCATGCGATCCGGTGCTGCCAGGATCGGTATCTATGGTAGCGAAGACCCAGACATCTCCTTCAAAAACAACCGCGCCGACTTCCCCCATATAGGAGTCGACTGCTCCGGGAACTGCTGTTGCAGCTGCCGAGGCTAACCCTTCGACACTTGCGGCCCTTTTATAGTAGACTTCATAATCGTGAGTATCGGGATTACCGTTTTGATAGTTCCCCGTTACACTTGCGGATCTTCCGTAGAAGATCCAGTATTCGGTTCCATCGAAGACAATTGCCTGTCCTCTTTCATAATAGGCATCATCGGTAATCTGAACCGGCTGGCTGACGTCGATAACGTCGGCCAGGGCAGAACCATATGCCGTTAAAATCAGGAGAAATACCAAGAGACATTTAGCTCTTTTCACTTCTCACCTCCGAGTTTGATTGCGGTTAACTTACCTCTAATTTACGATTTCTAATTTTGGATCAGACGCAGACATACTGAAGTCCGCAGGTCAGTACAGAATAATTCCGATTTTCGCTCCCCATATCTTTTCAAATTGCGCTGCTCTCGACGTGCATGACAGGGGCTCAGGCAGTATAATTCCGCCGTTACCGCGATATAAACGTGCTCGATGTGCTCTGAAAAGTGCTCTAAGGAATGGATAGATTCGTGTGCTCGTGCTAACAAGTATAAATAATTCCATTTTCCTCAAATGTCAAGGTATTTACACGGGGATTTTGAATTTATTCGGGGATTTGCAAAATTAAACCACATTATCTATTTTCGGGAATCATAGACTCCTGCTTCCAACATCATCGAGCGGTAACGAAAAATTAATCTGTCAAAGTAGGGCTCTAACTCCATGAACTATAACGCCTAATAAAGGGGGTAGGATGCACCCCCCGAAAAAGGGATATCTTGTCCACATTATCGCTTGACAGCAGGATTTCCGGGACTATATTGAATCTGGGACAGGGCACGTCCCTTCTGCACTCTGAGAGTATTTTAAAAGAGCACACGGAACATAATTAGTACTGGCGTATCCGCTTTGCGGATTTAAACTTTACTGGGTGGCATATTAATAGCCTGCCCTGAAATCGTGTGATATTCGAATTAAATGAAAATGATTTATCCCATACCTCTTATATCCCTAACCGCTTTTAAACTGGAAATCACTGTCATTAAAACCCAGGAGGGGATGCATAGCTGATTCGATAATTTCATAAGGTCAATTTACAAATCGCATATATCCTGAAATATCTTCGGTTTTATAAGAGGTAAGTATATGAACCGCATTGCAGAGTATTTCAAGCTGTCTATAATTCCGTTCCTTTACGTGCTATTGCTCCTGCCGGGAGCTCATGCCGCGCCGTCGATTACCCTGAATTCGCCTCCCGATGACAGCATTACTACCAACCAATCCATGACTTTGGATTTCGATGTCAGCGACACTTCTCCAATGACCGTTAAAATATACGGAGATACATCATCGAATCCCTCCGGCCTGATAAGCGTAGAGGGAAATTTTTCAAGCGGCAATATCACCTTTGATTGGGAACAGCTTTATCTCACCCCGGATAGCTATACCATGGGCCTGTGGCATTTCAATTCCGCGGTGAGTAACACCGTATACGATGAAGTCAACGGGAATAACGGGACCCTTCAAAACGGCGCCGTCCTGTCGGCCGATGGAAAATTCGGCTACGGGATTGAATTCGACGGGTCCAAAAGCCGCGTAAACATTCCCGACAATTCTTCACTCGATGTCGACAGCGCCAACGGTGCGCTGACCATCGAAGCCTGGATCTACCCGCATCAGGTTGGCAGTGGCCGATACCGGACTATTGCAGGCAAGAGACAGCTTCCGGGAGGGGCGACCAATTATCAATTCAGCATTGATGCCAGTACAGGAAAGCTACTATTCTATTCTGGTCACTGGCCGGCTGTCAATATAAGCACTGTTACCATACCGGCCAATCAATGGTCTTATGTTGCCGTCAGTCTCGATGCTCAGGAGGGAATGCTTCGCTTCTATCGCAATGGCGTCAAACAGGATAGTATCAGTAATGCCGTATTCGGCCAGGCCAACAGCCATCCCCTTCTCATTGGATATGTCGATACCGACATTCAAACTTTCGACGGCGTTATTGACGAGGTTCGCTTGTCAAGCCGGGTATTGGCCGATGACGAAGTTTCCGCCAATTATGAACTCGGCTTTGCGCGCTATTACTGGAAAGTGGTCGCCGATAACGGCACCGACAGCACCGTATCGGAAACAATAGATTTTCTTGTGGACGATCCTGAAAATGCCCTGCCTGTTCTCAGTGCTATCGGTCCGCAGTCGGCAACCGAAGGAATAGAGCTGACCATTGAGCTATCGGCTTATGACAATGAAAGTACACCGCAATTCAGTATGCAGAATGCACCCTCCGGCGCGAATCTCAGTGATCATTCCGACGGTACCGCTACTTTTACCTGGACTCCGACTTTTCTTCAGGGGGGAAACTACTTCGACATTACCTTCGTCGCGACTGATGATAGTTCCGCCACCGACGACGAAGTGGTACGAATAACCGTTTCGGACGCAGGTAACCAATTGCCTGTCCTGGCTTCAATCGGACCAAGGTCCATTACCGAAGGGAATTTGCTCGAATTCACCATTACCGCCAGCGATCCGGAAAGCACTCCTTCACTCGAAGCCATAAACGCACCTTCCGGCTCATCGTTTACCGATCACGGGAACGGCACCGGGACTTTCTCATGGACTCCCGGTTACCTGGAATCAGGTATATTTAATGTGACTTTCAGGGCAACCGATGATTCCACCGCCACCGATGATGAAGTTGTACAAATTGAAGTTTTGGATGCGGGAAACCAATTGCCTGTCCTGGCTTCAATCGGATCAAAATCCATT
>JBFZFV010000099.1:0-51211 GCA_041306185.1 Candidatus Zixiibacteriota bacterium | reverse complement strand
AACAAGTATAAGAGCGGTCCCGACCCGATCTGCGATTAGGCCGGGCGAGTTAACACGAAGAGAGGCATGACATATAAATAGACCGGGGGGACAGCCCGATAAGGCTGTCCCTCTTTATTGAACGCTCCGAGGTAATTATGAAAACATTCGCCAAAGTTCTGCTTGCATTGAATCTGATATTGCTTTTATCGGCAGGTATCACGGTGTTTGCCGACGAAATCGATACCAAAAACGAACTTCCCATCGGTCTTACCGCGGAAGAATTAACCCGGCTGCATGAAATCGGGATCGACCATGTTACAACCCTGCCGCCGGATCCCGGCGACATTCGGTGCCCGGCTGAATGGGAACCGTCGGAAGGAGTTATCATCCGCTATCCGCTGGGCTTATCTTACAGCGTAATCGCCGAAATGTCGGAAGACCTGATTGTCTATTGCCTGGTGTCGAGTTCGTACTATTCCAGCGCCAACAGCAATTTCACCTCGCAGGGCGTCAATATGGCCAACGTGCAATTCATAATTACCAATACCGATTCGTACTGGACCCGCGACTACGGCCCCTGGTTTATCTTTTCCGGACCCGGCGAATTCGGCGTTGTCGATCATATTTATAACCGGCCCCGTCCCAACGATGATGCCGTCCCGAGTGTTATCGGAAATCTTTGGAGTATACCCATTTACGGTATGAACCTTAAGACCGCCGGCGGCAATCACATGTCCAACGGTTGCGGCACCTCCATATCCACCGATTTGATATACACTGAAAATCCCGGTCTTAGTCAATATAAGGTGGATTCCATCATAAATGCCTATCTCGGTAACGATTATGTCGTCGTTGATGACGCTCTCGGTGAGTACATTGAGCATATCGATTGCTGGGGGAAATTCCTCGCGCCCGAAATCATCATGATCCTGGAACTGGCAACCTCCAATCCGCAGCACGATGAACTCGACGATGCCGCGGATTATTTCGCTTCGTTGACCGGCCCGTACGGGAGACCGTACACGGTCGTCAGAGTTTACAGCCCCGGAGGTAATGCCGCTTATACCAATTCGACCATTCTGAATAAGAAAGTATTCGTTCCTATTTCCGGAAGCGCCTACTATGACAACCTGGCTCTTGCCGCCTATCAGGCCGCCATGCCGGGTTATGAAGTCCTCGGCTTTACCGGAAGCTGGGAAAACACCGACGCTCTTCATTGCCGCACCATGGGAGTCCCCGACCGCGGGATGCTTTATATCAGCCATATACCCCAGTTCATATCGGGAGATAATCAGAACGATTATGAAATCAAGGCCCGCATCGTCGACAATTCCGAAACCGGACTTTTCGACGATTCCCTGAAAATATTTTACAGCATCGACGACGGCGCATCATACGATTTCGCCATGATGTCAATGTTTGCCGCCCCGGACAGTTTCGCCGGTTATATTCCGGTCCAGCCGTACGGGACCACAGTTAAATACTATCTTCAGGCCGGCGACAATTCCGGAAGGGTTGAATCCCATCCCTACATCGGTGCCCCGATGGCCCATGAGTTGTACATAAATATGCCCCCGCAAATATCCTCGGATGATTCGCTTGTTTGCGAAGTCAAACACCTCTTCGCCTTCCAGCCTGCAATCTTCGACGAGGACAATACCGAATGGTCCATTGTGTATGAAAACTACCCCGGATGGATGCAGGTCCTCAATGATACCCTTCGCGGAACCGCTCCGCCCGACGTCCAGACCGTCTATTTCGATGCGGCGGTATCCGATCCGTATGTGACCACCACTCAAAATGTTAAGTTGTTGCTTTATCTCTGCGGTGATGTAAACCTTGACAATGAGGTGAATATTCTCGATATTGTAGAGATAATAGATTTCAAGTTCAGGAACGGTCAAGCCCCGGCGATCTATCAATCCGCCGATGTTAACAGTACCGGTACTATCGATGTTTTGGACATTGTTGCACTTGTTAATAATAAATTCAAAGGTGGTCCCACACCCGATTGCCCATAATAGCCTCAGGGAGGTTACATGCTGAAAAAAACCGCGCTCATGATTTTGGCAGGGATATTTGTCTCTGCCGCACTCGCCTATGCCGCACTTCCGGAAGATTACACACCGTCGATTTCTCCGCGGCAGGTAGATAATCAAACCTATATCACTTCGGTTGATATCCTGATGTTCGTAACCAATCACGGCAACTTCGGAAGAGACCTCAGCGGCGTGTTCGGTTACGATTACGGCACATTTTACCCATTTACAACCATCGACGCTATTCAAGACGGCTCTCTTACCTCGTCCGTGCTGTACGCCGCCGGTTTATGGCTCGGAGGAAAAGTAAATAACGAAATCAGAGTTGCCGTTGCCGAATACTCGGATGAATACACGCCGGGCACATTTGAAGATTGCGGGATGGAATCTCCTGACTTCAGGGTCTTAACATTGTATTCGGACAGCCTGGAGGGAAATGGCAGCTATGATTATTACTTGTGGCCTTCGAATATCGGAGCTCCGGTAGATGTCAATGGAAAGCCCCTTATAATCGGCGATGAAATGGTCTGGACGGTATTCAGTGATTGTAATCCATCTCAGCATACCAATAATTCCGGCGAGACGAACCCGCTCGGCGTCGAGGTTCAAATGACCGGATGGACCATTAAGAACCGAAGCTACCTCGACCGAACCATATTCCTTAAATATAAAATTTACAACAAGGGAGAAAATGCAATCAATGATTTTTATATGGGCTTATGGTTTGATTCCGATCTCGGCGGAGCCTATGACGATTTGATTGGCTGCGATACGCTAAAAAATATTTTTTATACTTATAACGGAGATAATGACGACACCCAATTCGGTTCTACAACGCCCGCCTTCGGAGTCAAGGTCCTCGCCGGGCCGGTTATCCCTTCGGCGAATGATACCGCTTTCTTCGATGGTATCCCGATTCCGGGATATACCAATATCGGACTTACCGCTTTCAGCGGTTATGTCAACGGCACGGATCCTGATAATTATATAGAAACCTATAATTATATGCAGGGATTGAATCGAGACGGAACGCCTTTTTCAAATGGCACCAAATTCATGTTTCCCGGCAATCCCGTCACGGGGATTGGAGATCTTGACAGCGCCCCTATGGATAAACGTATGATGGGAAATTTCGGACCGATACCCGAATTCGCTCCCGGAGACAGCCAGTTTGTCATGATCGCCATTACAGTCGGACAGGGGGCAGATAACCTATCATCGATAACTGCCATGCGGGACAATTTCTCTTCCCTGGTGTCAAACGGCCTTGCCGACGATTTCCCCTTTGACCCAACGGCATACCTCGTTGCGGATACTCTGTATGCTTATATGGCAAACGCCGTTAATCCCGTTGTAAAAACTCTTTATTTCGGAAATTTCGAAAATACTACCGCCGCCGAAGTTGTCAGCAATGGAAATATCACGATTAACGGAGATATAACGCCGCTCAGTGCCGAGGTCGTCCCTGCGCCTTTCGGCGGATTCACCGGCTATGTGGTTAAAGCCGAAATCGATGTCCGCGACTTGATTGAAGTCTACGAACCGCTCTGGGATATCACCGAACAAACATTTTCGGTTGGATTCGCTGCAGCGCCGTTAAATCCTCCTCCCCCCGGCATCACCGGGACCGTCATCATGAAGGGGCATATTTCCGGAGATGTCAATCTCGACGGAACCCTGAATGTCCTGGATATCCTGTATTTGATTCAGCATAAATTCCACGATGGTCCTGCTCCGAGGATGTTCGCCACCGCCGATGTTAACGTCGACGGCGTTATTAATGTCCTCGATATCATTGCCATGGTGAATTATATGTACAAGAACGGTGCTCCGTTACAGCATCCGTAAAGATAATTTGAATCAATCAAAAAAGGGACAGCCCGCTCGGCTGTCCCTTTTTATTGAGTTACTTTGCTATTAATTTCCCCAGCAATTCCGGATCATACTCGATCGGAATCATCCAATCCGATGAGGTTCCCAGCCGTCTCTGTTTACGCCGGAAATTCAAACCCCACTCGTCACCTTCTTTTATCATGGCATTAAGTTGAGCAAGCGGGACCGCCGCCTCGACACTCCAGAACCCCTCGCCGCGAGCGGTTTTGACTTCGTATTTCCCATCCCACTCCCGAATCGATTCCATTTCACCATTCTCATTCCGGAATATCGCCTGATCGAACACAGCCCCGTTCGGATTTATGTATATTTGATAGACCGTATCCTTCCCCGGATAAAAGAAATACCCGACACAATCCTCGCCGTAAATAGCCCCGTCATGTTCGGTTATTGCGGCCATAATCGAATCGGGACGGGATTCCTTGCAGTACGCTCCCAGGTACAGATTCTTATCGTCATACGAGAAATAAAAATCGACCCCATCGGTCGTCGCGGGTCCGCCGTCCGGAGAAAAGAACTTACTGACCGGTTCTGCCCATTCTCCCTCGCCGATCTTCCCGTCGATTTTCGGTTTCTTTTCAGCCCTCACGCAAAAGGCCGTCCGTTGAACCGCCAGGCCCTTTTGAGTCGATGTGTATTTTCCGACCGCATAGGGGTAATTGAGCGATGCCTCCGGAGCGGGGTATAACGGTGCATCCATCATCACCCTGAAATTCACCGTCGTGGAATCAAGCGGTGGAATCGTCACCGCCATACGGCTCGGTTCGATCGTCCATCCGGAAGGAACATCCCAGACCAGCGTATCGCTCAAGGTTTCTTCGCTGTTCGGATTCCAGATTCGGGCAGATACCATCCCCCCCAACGGTTTAAGCTCATTATCGACCAGTAACGGTGATGCAAAAGAAATTACCTGCGACCCCTTAACATAGGCGAATTCATTCTCAGCTGCCGAAACCTCGTCCCAGGCCCGGACCGCCTGATACAATATGGGGGCGATATGTATACCTTCTCCGTCCACAGTCACCCAGGCAAAATGAAACTTGATTCCGGTCAGTCCGGTTTCGGTATCTCCGCCGGAACTCCCGACCGCGGTATACTTGATTCCGTCATACAATCCGGAGAAATAGGTATGAAAATGCCCCGAAAATACCGCATCGACTCCGTACTTAACGAATATGTCGTGCAGACTATCCGGCTTGCCATACGCAAGAGTCTTCGACCAGAACGGCTTATGGAAAAAAACCATCGTGTAAAGGACATCTTGGTTCTTTGTGAGATCGTCAACCAGCCAATCAAGCTGTTCTTTGTCGAAATCTTCGACCTTCTCGATCCGGCTGTTATCCATAATGATGAAATGAACTCCGCGGCGCGTGAACGAATATACCGGCTCGCCGCAGTATCGCCGATAAAGTTCAAGCATCTCATCCATGGTTATATCGTGATTGCCCGGTGTCCGATAGATGGGCCTCGATAACCCCTGCAGCAGTGAATCATACTCATTCCATTCCGAAATGAGGACCATAGTATCGGCGGTATACCCTTCGATCATGTCACCGACATTCATCACGAAGTCGGGACGCATCCGCTCCACTTCCTTTACGACTTGCCCGTAAATCCCCGGGACATGCCCTCCGGTGCGATCGCCGAGAATTGCAAAACGCATTGGGAATTCCTTTAAATTATCTTCCTGTGCAGAAGCAGATATAACCCCTGTGGCAAGAAATAATACCAGGAATAATGATAACTTTCCGATAACGCCTGGAAAACGCATGACGGCCTCCCTGAATAAATTCATCTAAGATTTAATCACCCTGCCCCGATTTGGTCGGGCCTTATATATAGCCAATATCACTGAAAAAATAAATAAAATAATCCCCGCCAGACTATTTCGGCCTTTACCTGACCCCTCCGCCGTATATATCTTTATAAGAAGTTGTTGCCCATGAATAAGTTGAGCTCCAATAAAATAAAGCAGGTCGCCGAAAATCTCGGCGCGGCCGCCGTCGGGATTGCCCCGGCCGGCCCGGTCAACCGTAAGGATCAATTCATGGAATGGCTCAACCGCGGTTACCACGCCGATATGGATTACCTCCGCAAATACCGGGACCAGCGCTTCGATCCCCGGAATCTTCTTCCCGGAGCCGAATCGATTATTGTTGTCGGCGTAAACTACTATAACGAGCCTCCGAAAAATCAATCGCCGCCGCTCTTCAAAGTCGCCCGTTTCGCCTGGGGGGAAGACTATCACCGCATCCTGAGAAAACTGCTGAAAAAACTGCGCCGCACCCTGATTGATGAAAACGCCTCGCTGCAGGGAAGAATCTGCGTCGATACCGCCCCCTTTATGGACAAATATTGGGCGGAACAGGCAGGAATCGGCTGGCAGGGAAAACACACCAACCTCATTTCACGCAAATTCGGAAACTGGTTGTCCCTGGGAAGCCTTATCATCGATGCCGAGGTCGACAAATACGACAATCCCCACAAGGACTACTGCGGAACCTGCACCCGCTGTCTGGAAGCCTGCCCGACCTCGGCCCTGCCGGAACCATACGTCCTCGATGCCAACCTCTGTATCGGGTACTGGACGGTGGAAACAAGAGAAGAAAAAATACCGGAAAAAATCTCTGAAAAACTTAACGATTATATCTTCGGCTGTGATATCTGCCTTTCGGCCTGCCCATATAATCGCGGCCAGCGCCCGACCGAAATCGAAGAACTGCGGCGAACTGAAAAAGTCGCCGAAATCGAAAGCGGCAGCGCCGCCTCTCTTGATGATGCCGGTTTCGATTCCCAATATTCCAGAACCATGTTCAACCGCCGGGGACTGGCCGGTCTTAAGCGGACGCTGAAAGCCCTGACCGGAAAATAAAATTCGGTCGTTTTCCACATTTTCATTCCAAATAGCGCATTCCATCCGTATCAATAATGGAGTATTTTAGTGCTCTATTGATCCTGGCATTCTTACCTGGCGACCGTCAAATAACGATCATTCACATTCACGGGCAATGTCGGACAGTTATGTCTTGTCGTCATGGCTGTTCTCATTGGCCCTGAACAGGAGGTAAGATGAAAACCGCAAGAAACTTAACGGCCTTGGTGCTGCTTTTGCTTACGCTGGGACTCGCAACCTATATCCAGGCCCAGCCCGGGACCATCGTCGACGTTGACATCAGCGGATTCGCGTTCGCCCCGCAAAATATAACCGTCGAAATCGGGACCACCGTCCGCTGGACCAACCAGGATGCCATGGCGCATACTTCCACGTCCGATGACGGCCTGTGGGATTCGGGACTTCTCGCCAACGGTGAGCAATTCATGCAGACATTTCTCGCGACCGGAGTCTTCGACTACCATTGTACGCCCCACCCTTCGATGACCGGGACTATCACGGTGGAATCGACCGGCCCGGAAACCTTGATCGATATCACCGGTTTATCCTTCCCCGCCAATACCATAGTCGAAATCGGCACCGTCGTTACCTGGAAGAATTCCCACATCGTGCCCCATACTTCAACTTCAAACGACGGAGTCTGGGATTCGGGAACATTGAACAATGGGGATACCTTCTCATTTCTATTTACCGCCACCGGAAGTTACCCATACACCTGCCTGTTCCATACGGCGACCATGAACGGTGTCATCACCGTCAATTCCACCGGTCCGGCAACATCGGTCGACATCCCCGGTCTCTCCTTCAATCCTCAGGACATAACGATTGAGATGAATACCGTCGTTACCTGGACCAATTCACATGCTGTCACTCACACTACCACCTCAGATGATGGCGTCTGGGACAGCGGCAACATGGGCCTCGGCGACGATTTTTCGTTCCTTTTCATCACTCCCGGATTTTTCCCGTACCATTGTACTATTCATCCTATGATGACCGGTTCGGTCACGGTGAATCCTCCGCCTCCGTCTATTGTCTGCGGTGACCTGGATAACAACGGCGATGTCAATGTTCTCGATATTGTATTTTATGTGAACTGGAAATTCAAAGGGGGACCGGCTCCGGGCAACCTCGATGCTGCCGACGTAAACAACGATGCCGCCCATAACGTTCTGGATATCGTTGCCATGGTGAATTTCAAATTCAAGTCGGGTCCGGCGCTCACTTGCCCGTAAAAGAACTTTTTCTGAGAATCAAAAGGGGCGGCCGACCGTCCCTTTATTTTTTTTTGATATTATCTTACATCCGGAGTAAACAAACTCAGGGCCTTTTCGGAATATTCCTCGCCCTTCCTGCCCAAATCGGTATTTCCGCTCATCTGAAAAAGAGTCGTAAAATGCATCCCCGCGAATACCCAGAGACGGTGATTGTCCGGCGCTTCTCGTAATAAATCGTCGACAAGCACCGCCGATTCCGTAATCATGCCGACCTGAGCCAATAGCTGCGTCAAAGTTATTTTTGCGGTCAGATTATCCGGATATGCCTTGGCAATGTCCGTCATGGCAAAAATCGCGGAATCCAATTTCCCCTGCACCCGGTAAGCCACCGCCTTTTCGAAAGGGCTCATCTGACGCAGGGTATCCGGAAAACGATGCAGCCTGACCGTAAAATCCCGAACCACAAAGTCCGCAAGTCCGAGCGACCTGGATAGTGCGGGGAAATCCTGCACCGCCCTTGTCCAGTTGGGACGATCGGTAATTGAATGGGTTATCGGGAATCTCTCGAGTAGGTCGGCCTGGATATCGGCCAGGCCGAAATGATATATCACCGCCTTGAGATCATTATCGATAGTGAAAACCGGAGCGTACGGTCCGGTCAGGACGGCATCGGCGGGCAAAAGTTCCCCGATTTCCCGGCTGATATCTTTCAGGTTGTACTGCGGGACCGACATGCCCTTATAGATAAGACTACCCTGGTACCAAATGGCGCAAATTAAGAGAATTGCCGGGATTGTTCCCAAATACCACCCCCGAATCTCCCGTTCCGATTTTCTCAACAGCCACCAAATTCCCGCCGTTATAACCACCGCAATCCCAAGGACCGGCAACATCGCGGCCAGTCCATCGATGTACTTATCAAGCCGGGGTTGGAATACCAGATAACTGCCGATAATCAAAAACCATATTATCCCGGTAGTCGCAAGCGGCGTCATTATCCGGTCCGGCCAGCGCAGAGCTACGCGCTTTTCAAACATGGCGTCAAGGGCATATGCCCCGAGATATAAAAGGGGAGGAAAGAGAAATATGGTATACCTAAGCGGCCGATAGTTGAACGGCATCAATCCCATAATGCCGGTTAAAACCCAGACGGTACAGAAAATGAGAGGCAATTGCGGTTTCAAATCTTCCCGTCTCTTTCGAAGCGAAAGGATAAAGAGAACGGTCCCGATTCCGCCGAGTATGACCAGAAACGGCGACAAATCCCAGAACCCGCTGTCGGTGCCGTAGGTTACGAACTTCAAAAAGAAAGCCTTAATCGAATCGAATCCCTGCGGAGGCCCGTACATGCCGAACGTCTGTTCCAGGTAGTACTCTTTCATGACCGACAGCGAGCCTCCGAAAAACAATAACACATACAGCCCAATCCCCGCCGCCAATCCGGCAAGCATCAGCGATATCGATTTTATCGATTCGCGGCCATCCTTGAAAATCAGGTAGCCCCCCGCCGGAACAACCAGCATGAATGCGAACAGTTTTCCGGCCAACGCCGCCAGCGCGATCAAAATTCCTGTACCCAGAAGCCCATACCACTTATCACCGAATCGCATCAGGACATAGAAGCACAATCCGCTCAGAAAAATGACTCCGGTTTCCAGAAACGGCATTCTTCCGTAGAAAAACAACGTACTGCTAAGGGACACAAGCAACCCCGCGATAAGAACCTCGGAAATCGGCCGGGTCTTCCGCATTCCCAAAAGGAAAAACAGCAGTCCCCCCAGTGTCAGTAATATCCCGGTCAGGTTGGCGACCGCTTTGGAAACTCCGAATATCGAGAAAAACACGTACGATGCGGCGGAAACCGCGGAATACTTGAAAATATCCCAGCGATGCCAGTCGAACGGATCCCAGTCATCATAGAGTACGGCGTTGCGGGCGAAATAGGTCAAATGATACGGATCGGTCAGATGATCGGTGCTGTAACCTTTATAAAAATAAGGAGGATCCAGGTCGATTTTGAAAAAACGCCCCGCGATCAGGGCCAGAATTGCAATGATAATAATATATCGAACCGCTTTGGGCACGCTTTTACCTGTCCAGTTTGTTTATCGAAAGCCTAATGTACTACATCCAGGAGCCGGCTCCAGCGCACCCGGTCGAAAAAATGCACCACGTTATAGACGAACAGCCGCGGCACCGACAGAGGGTCCTTTACCACCGCTTCCGGCGCCTTTGGATCCGGCGCCCATGACCAGTGGATGAGCATCGCCTCTCCCAGTATCAAATCGTCTTTGACCGGACCCCAATAACGCGAATCGGAAGAATTGTCCCTATTATCTCCCATCATGAAATAGCATCCCTTGGGAACGACATAAGGCCCCCAGTTGTCGCGGCTGCTTTCACGAACGGCCGGACGCGGAATAACTCTGTCGTCGGTGAACTTTGAAAGCGGAGGATTGGGATATACCTTCTCATCCACATACAGAACTTTCTCGATCACCTCCACCTTCTGCCCCTCGGTGGCCACGCACCGTTTGATATAATTCGTAACGCCGTCGCCCGGCCACTTGAAAATCACGACATCCCCCTGTTGCGGCTTGTCGAAGGCCGGCAGCCTCCAGTTGAAAAACGGGACCCTGGCGCCGTAGATAAATTTGTTGGCAATCAGAAAATCGCCGATCAAAAGCGTGTCTTCCATGGAAGACGACGGAATTTTATATGCTTCTACTATTGACGTCTTTATTATGACGGCCAGGACAACGGCAATCAATATCGATTTGACATTATCCCATACCGAGTCCAAAAAATCCTTTGCCATTAATTCATCCTATGTTCAAATCCGTTTTTGGAATTTTGGAATATAAGAACTTAATTGACGATATTCAAGAGTCTTTCCCACCTGACCCGTTCGGGAAAGTGAACGATATTATACAAAAACAGCTTCGGCACCGATAAAGGATCGGCCGGATTCACCTCGACAGCATTTCTATCCTCCCCCCACGACCAGTGAATTATCTCGGGCCGCCCGATGATCAAATCTTTATGAACCGGTCCCCAGAAACGGGAATCATAGGAATTATCCCGATTGTCTCCCATCATGAAATAGCAGTCCTTAGGAACAACAAACGGCCCCCAGTTGTCGCGTGAATCACCATTCTCCCGGCTCCTCGGAATCATCCTGCCGTCGATATGTTTCGCATCTTTGGCATCCGGAATCGGCTCCCCGTCGACGAATAACTGCTTATCCTTAATTTCAACGGTCTGTCCGCCGACCGCCACGCACCGTTTGACATACGGAGTCGTTTTATCGCCGGGCCACCGGAATATCACGACATCCCCCGGCTTGATTTCCGTAATGGCCGGAAGTCGGTAATCTATAAAAGGGAGCCTCGCACCGTATACGAATTTATTGGCAATCACGAAATCTCCGATCAAGAGCGTATCCTCCTTGGAACCCGAAGGAATCTTATAAGCCTGTCCGACCGAAGTCATGATGACGACAACCAGGAGAATCGTCCCCCCGTAAAATTTGACATTCTCCCAGAATAAATTGGCAAGATCCGATCCGCCCTGTTTTTCCTCTTTTTCACTCATTGGACTATCTCGTAAGATCGTTGAATGTGATCAATATGACCAGAAGCAGAATAAAGGCAATCCCGATCTGCTGGAATACCATCCGCACCTTCAATGACAGCGGCGACCCCTTGAACTTCTCCGCGATCAAAAACATGATATGCCCGCCGTCCAGGACCGGAATCGGCAGAATATTCAGCACTGCCAGATTAACGGATAACAACGCCATGAACTCCAGTAATATATCGAAACCGGCCCGAGCCGTGGCGCCGGCCAGTTGCGCGATAAAAATAGGCCCGCCGACATCTTTCGCCTTCGACGCCCCCGAGAAAAATCCTCCGATAAATTCGAAAGTCTTCACGACATAGAAAATGGTCTGGTTGAATCCTTCACCGATCGAAGTAAAGACCCCCAGGGGCTGATAAACCGCTTTTGAACCGACTCCGATTACTCCGACCGCAACCGAGTCCCCTTCACGAGTTACCGCCATGCTCTTCATGGTAACCAGCGTGTCGCGGAATTCCCGCTCCCCACGCATCCAGGTCACGACAATCGGCTCCTCGACCTTTCCCCGGATAACTTCTGCCATCTGAGTGAACGACGTAATCGAGGTCCCGTCAATTTCGATTATATTGTCTCCATCCTGAATCCCCGCTTGTGCCGCCGGTGAATCCTCGGAAACTTTGCCGATAAAGACCTTCTCGACTTCCTTTCCCCTGAAGAAAAACAGCCCGGCCAGAATGGTTACCGCAAGGACAAAATTCATGAACGGCCCGGCAAATATAACCAGAAATCTCTTCCAGACCGGCTTCGACATGAATTCCCACGGAGCTCCGCTCATCTCTTCATCCGGGTTCTCCCCGGCCATCTTGACAAAGCCTCCCAGTGGAATGACCCCGATGGCGTATTCGGTATCCCCCCATTTTCTTGAAAAAATACTCGGAGGAAATCCCAGTGAAAATTTCTCAACTTTGATTCCCGACCGCTTCGCCACGATAAAGTGACCCAATTCATGAATGAATATCAAAACCCCTAATACGAAAATTGTCGCGAGTATTGTCGTCAGCATAATTATATCAATCCCTCTGTGGTTTTACGTCCCCAGGTATCTGCTTCCATTATATCGTCATACGTCGGATTTTCAACCCTGTTGTGCCTGTCCATTACTTTTATAACAATCTCAGGTATTCTTTGGAACCCGATTTTTTCGTTTAAAAACGCCGCTACGGCAATTTCATTGGCGGCATTTAACACCGCCGGAACCGTGCCCCCTTCTTCGGCAGCCCTGTATGCAGCCCCCATAAGAGGGAATTTCTCAAAGTCCGGTTTCTCAAAAGTCAGCTTGTTTATACTACCAAAATCGGCTTGTCCGAAAGCAGATTTACATCGTTCCGGATAAAAAAAGGAATAAGCGATCGGAAGCCGCATATCGGGATTGGATAGCTGTGCAATAATTGAGCTGTCCGTAAACTCCACCATCGAATGAATTATCGACTGGGGATGAATCACCACCTCGATCTGAGCCGGAGGAACCCCGAACAACTGAACCGCCTCGATAACTTCCAGCCCCTTATTCATCATGGTGGCGGAATCGACCGTTATTTTCGGCCCCATCTTCCAGGTCGGGTGATTGAGGGCATCCGTTTTGGTTATCGCTGCGAATTTCTCCCGCGGCCAATCCCGAAACGGCCCCCCTGAAGCGGTCAGGATTATCTTTCTGACTTCATTCGGTTTCCCGGCCAGCATAGCCTGAAAAATCGCCGAATGTTCCGAATCCACCGGAATCAACTCCCCGCCCGAAGTATCAATCAGGTCATTGATCAAATCTCCGCCGATTACCATCGACTCTTTGTTAGCCAGCGCCAGGCGTTTTGAAGCCCTAAGCGCCGCCACCGAGGCCTGCAATCCCGCCGCCCCCACGATTCCGTTAAGCACAATATCGGCGTCCGGATGCCCCGCCAGAAAGGTAATACCGCTGTCGAACGGGAGTAGCTGCGTCTTTATCGAAGCCGCCTGCTTGTGAAGCTCGTCAAAAGCGGACTTATCGGTGAGGGTTACGAATTCGGGCTTATACTTCTCGATTTGCTTAAGAAACAGCTCTCTGTTGGAGTGAGCGGACAATCCCAGGACCTCAAGCCGATCGCCATGCTGGTCGATTACTTCCAGCGCCGAACGCCCGATCGACCCCGTCGATCCCAGAATTACGACTTTTTTCTTCATTAAATAAAAACGGGAGCCGGCTTTTTCCGGCCCCCGTTTAAAATAATTTATTCTTTCGGAGCTTGCGGCGCCGCTTTATCCTTTTCGGTGAGAATAGTCATCTTGCGGATGAATACCGGCTCTTTCGGCTTGCTCTTTTCACCGCCGAGCGATCCGGATACCTCGACCTTCCCGATTTTACGAAGCGCCTCATATCCGTCCATCAACTGGCCGAATACGGTATATTTGCCATCGAGGAACGGAGCGTCCGCAAGACAAATGAAAAACTGGCACGAAGCCGAATTGGGATCCTGAGCCCGCGCCATCGAAAGTATCCCCTCTTTATGCTTGATATCTGAAAACTCCGCCTGGAGATAATAGCCGGCGTTACCGGTTCCATTCCCCTTGGGATCTCCCCCCTGGATCATGAAACCGTCGATAATGCGATGAAAAACCAGTCCGTCATAGAATCCTTCCCGGATGCGGGAAAGCATGCTGTCGGCGTGTCCCGGAGCGACATCCCGGAATAGTTCCAGCTTCAGGGTTCCGAAATCGGTATCGATCGCTATTTCCGGATTATCGGCATTTCGCTTGGTGTAGGTTGTGCCCATCTTCGTGTCTTTTCCTTTCTCGGAGCCTTCCTTCACAGCGTCGCCTAACACCGACCCTGCCAGAAGGAGTATTGCCATTAATACTGCCGGGACAAACTTCATGATTTTTCCTTTCCTCTCATTCGCATCGTTTTCAAATCGTTTTGCAATATAGATTTTATACGCGCGGGTGTCAATTTGGAAAAAACTTTCTCAGTGGGCCTTTTCGCCCGGGCGATTCGCCTTACAACCGGAACGTAATCTATTAAATTCCCCAAACTTATCTGACCATATTTGAACCCGTCTATCCGTAATTATTTTAATCGATCGCTCAATTTACCAAAACCATTCTGCTCAGGGAGTCATCATGAAGACTTTAATATGCGCTCTTTTGGTTATCCTTACAGCCCTGGCTGCCTTCCCTCCAATCGCTGCCGGAGGCGCCTCGTTCGGGCTGTCTGCCAAAAATTGCGGGATTAAATTCGGAGATGCCCCGGTCGTCAACGGCATCCGCCTGAATTTCCTCGATAAGGATATCCGCATGGTCAACGGCATGAATGTTACCTTCTGGATTCCCAAACCCGACCCGGAAAACCGGTACACCACCAACGGACTCTCGGTTGGAGTACTTCAGGCCGGAGCCCCCCACCAGAACGGGCTGTCCATCGGAGCGATCCTCACTCGCGGCAATGTCAGCGGGATCGGCCTGGCCGGAGCCGCCGTCATGTGCGACAGATTGCGAGGCATTGCCGCCGGAGGACTCGCGGTCACCGGAACGGACATCCGCGGCGTGATAGCATCCTCTGTCCTGGTTAAAGCCAAAAGAATCGTGGGCTGGAGCACGACTTCGTTCCTGGTCGGAGCCGATACCCTCTCCGGAGTCTTCTCTTCCGGATGCGCCGTCTGGGGCCAGGAAATGAAAGGAATCATGACCGCCGGAGTCGTCGTCAGCGCCAGGAATATGACCGGCTTCTCGGCCTCGACCGTCTGCCTCACCAAAGAACATTTTACCGGTTTTTCGATTGCCGCGGTCAATATCGCCGGAGAATTATCCGGAGTGCAGCTCGGCTTGATTAATATCGCCAAAAATAATCCGGCTCCCTTTAAGGTGCTTCCCTTTATAAATCTGAATTTATCCCGGCATTCGTAAACGGCTTTTGTGTCACTTATTTGATTTTCTCCAGTGAATCCGGAAGAGTATTAACGAAAACCCTGATTTCATCCCTTACCCGGCGATAATGCCCTAGCGCTTCTTCTTCGTTCTTTGCCTCTTTCGCCAGTCGCGGAGGATCATCGAACCCACGGTGCACTACCCTGGCCTTTCCCGGAAAAATCGGGCAAGTCTCGGCGGCATGATCGCAAACGGTTATGACAAAATCGAACGGGATATCAAGCAGGTCCTGCACATTCTTGGATTTATGATGGGATATATCGATTCCCGCCTCCGTCATAACCTTTACGGCATTGGGATTCAGACCATGAATCTCGATTCCCGCGGAGTATGGTTCGATAATGTCCCCCTTAAGATGCCTGGCCCACCCTTCGGCCATCTGCGACCGGCAGGAATTCCCGGTACAGAGAAACAGAATGCGGATTTTCTTACTCATAGGATAAATTCATGTATAATGGTTTCCTCCGCTTCGTCCGGAATGTTTATGAGTCTTCCCCTTGTCCATTCAATTACCGTATCCGGAATAGCTCCCAATATAAAACTGTCGACCACGATTACCTCTGAAAGCGGAAGGGAGTTCGCCAATGGCAAGGCCTCTTGATAGCGTTTTTCATCACGGTCGGATTCTTGAGGTTCGAACCAGTTATGCGCAACCCCTTCCTTTACGAATAAGCCAAGACTGAGGTGCGGAGTGTATTTATCTGGGTCCGCACCTGCCAAAATACCCGTATGAAACTCTTTATATAGTTTTTTAAACTCGGCCTGCCCCCTTTGTAGCCCAAGCAATAACCAATGATTGGGTCTCATATCGAGCCCGCCCAGCTGAATTTCGAATGGTTTCCAGTTGCTGAGAACATTTTGAATATGATCTATCAACCGTTGTTTGCCGATTCGTTCATGTGTCGGGAAAACAACTGCAATATGAGGCTCAAAATACGGAGCTGTCGGATCGTACCTGTCTCTTACCTCCCTGATTGCTTCAGCTGATTCCTGACCGAGCTGCGGATAGAAACTCAAACAATAGTACATAGGCTTCCCCCAAAACCAAGATTACCGCCGGAAATCAGTTTTCGTGATTCGTGGCAGTTGTCTTCAGCCCCGATATATCCAGGCTCGTGACATAATCCGCCAGATTATCCTCGCGAGGAATGTTATCTTTGATTTTAACGTACAATGGATCCTTCCCTTCCTCCATCCCCTTCATATAATTCGACTTCGGATTCAGCCTGATCTCAGTCAACCCGGCTTCTTCCATCATGCGACGGGTTTCCTCGACCAGCACCGCTCCGGCGACACAGCCCACCAGGGCCTGGACATCCTGACGGATTTTATCCGGCAGAGGTTTCAGCAGGGCCAGATCCGAAATGACAACCCTCCCCCCCGGCTTCAAAACTCGCGCGATTTCTTTCCAAACCTGCTCCTTGTACGGCGAAAGATTGATGACACAATTCGAAATCACCACGTCAATACTGGCGTCGGCGACCGGAAGATGCTCTATCTCCCCCAGCCGAAATTCGACATTGTTCAGCCCGGTCCTTTCGCGGTACACTTCCGCATTTCGCCTTGCTTTCGATATCATTTCCGGAGTCATATCGACTCCAATCGCTCGTCCTTCTTTGCCGACCTTCGGGCCCGCCACAAAAATATCCATCCCTCCGCCGGATCCGAGATCGAGGACCACCTCCCCCGGTTTCAACGATGCAATCGCCGTCGGATTGCCGCACGATAATCCCATGTTGGCCTCATCCGGAAGCGCCGCAATGTCGGCATCGGTATACCCGATATTTTTAATCATGGTCCCTTCCGACCCGCAGCATCCCCCGCCGCAGCCGCAGCTTCCTTTAACCGCGATTTCGGCGTAACCTTCACGCACCTGCTCCCTGATTTTATCCTGCTCTATTGACATATATCTATCCTTTCGTTCGATCAAACCGTTTCGCGCCTGCGTTCGCAAAGCGCCTGCGGCTCGATTCTGATAATTCTTTTCAATCGCATATAATCGCTTCTTATTTCGGGTTGACTTGAAAGCGTTTTCTTGAGCCAATCGATCGTCTGCCTGATTTCGGCTGGAGCCGTTTTATCCGGCAGGCTGTAATAATTCCATTTTCCGCTTTTGCGGGTCTCCACCAGCCGGGCCTGCTTAAGGATATAGAGATGCTTGGAGACCGTCGAAGGAGCCAGCTCGAATATCTCAAGTATTTGGCAGACACAGAGTTCCCCGTCGAATAACAGCGCCAGGATCCTCAGGCGGGTTTCATCGGCCAGGGCCTTGGTGATATCCACGATTTCTCTCATTATCTCATTTCCTCATACTCCACAATTCGCCATCTATCGAATTATACGCAGGTATCCGAAAAAGTTCAATATTATTTTTAACTAAATTGGAGGCCTTAAGTCGGTCTAATCTTTAATATATAATTGGAGGAAATTCAAATCATCTCCCCCCTCACCACCAGTGCGGGGCGTTATTCTCGAACGTAAATATCCGCTCCTCACCATCGGAATCGACCCCTTTCATCCAGTACAATCCCCCCGATGGCACCTTCTCGAACCGGACCTCATTCTGCACCGCGACCGCGGTCCCGGATGATTTCCATTCCCCGTCCCAGTAAAACAACTCGTACTCTGTCCCGTCCACCAGTTCCGCCGGCTCCACCCCGTCGGTGGAAATATCCCGGTACACCTTGGTGGTTGAATTCATGACTATATCCGTGGTACCATTCTGATCGGCCCGGAGCATCGTTTTCTGTCCGACACTGTCGAGGATAAACGGCGCCCCCCACGGGATAATTTCTTTATTCAGGTAAAGTGCCGGAAGATACGCCACCCCGATCCCCATATCGTGAAATTCCGCGATATTTTGTGCGCTCCTTCCCCATGCAATCGCCCGCCATTCCCCGGAATTGAACACGCACAGGTACGCGATATCGACCGAATCCGGCAGCACCTCTTTCAATTTCACCAGTACATTCGACACCGGGACGTACGCCGCCGTCACATCGATATAACTTTTCCCCGCCAGCCACCCGGGAATTTCTTCCTGCTTGCGCTCCAGGAACACCAGGTCGTCATGCTGCTGCGCATACATCTTGCGATAGGCCTTGGCTAAACGATATCTGAGATTGTACTTCCCCGGATTCGCCTCCGCCCCCATGAACGGCAGCACCGTACCGTCCGGCAAAACCAGCGCGTTCCAGGCATGGTTATTCCCGGAATTGGCCCAGTGCGGAGTGTAATCCGAGGTCACTGCCAGCCCGTTCGCCCGCATGGCGTAAGTGGCAAGGTTGGTCATGTCTTCGCAGCGCCCCATCCCGTATTCGAGCATCTCCGTCAACCCTTCATCGGTGGGATGAAAATAGAACCTCCGGTCGAATGTGAACCACGACATGACATCGTCATTGATGAGCGCCGCCGCTTCGATCGCCGATGTGCTGTCGGCCATTTTGTCGGTTAAATCCCTGTACCTGTTATGAAAGTACGAGCGCCAGTCGCTGAGCGGTTCGTTGCTCCCCCGGTACGGCAAAATATAATTGCAAAGCTGCTCGAAAGTGTAATCTTTCGCCCACGGCCTCTCATGCCATACCCTGAAGGCATATTCTATCTGTTCGATTAGAAATTCGGCCTTAATGGTCTTAATATCATCGATTCTTTTATCCCGCTTGAAATCGACCGTGCCGTGTACTTTTTCCAAAGAATCCACCGCCGCCAGAAGCGTATCGAAATCATCGAACCCGACCGCCTCGAATGGAATGGTATTATCGAGCGTATCTTTCAAAACGTAAGTCACGTAGCAATGATCGTCCATATTGCCGATGAGGAATTCCGCCGCTCGCAGCTTCAGCGCATCCCCTTCCGCCGCATAGTGTTCCAGGACCGTTTCCAGCTCCGCGCGGTTTTCCATGGATTCGTCCAGAACCTTTAAAACTTCTTCCGGATATTCCGCCGCAATGGCAGAAAGCGAAAAGAAGCAAAAAGCAGATATTACATAAATGACTTTATTGATCAAATACTTGCCCATGCCAAACCCCTTCATCATCCAATATTGGATTCAATAAAGGAGATTATAATTATAAAATCAATACCAACAGATTTATGGATTGGCGCTTTAGTGGTGTTTTTGATGGTTATGTTTTCCCTCGTGGTGTTCATGAACTACTGCATGTCCCCTTCCCCGGCCTATCAACCACCGATTGACCGGAAACGCCGCCGCCCCGGCCAAAATCAGCGATATCAATAGGCTGCCCCAAAACAGGAATGAAGCAAGTCCGGCATCCATTGCCCCGGGAATAATAACCATGATAAGATTATCGACAATTTCCATAATCACAATCGATGCCGTATCGGCAGCAAGAGCAAGCCGTAACGCTTGCCCGAAATCGATTCCGGCCCGGAATAACGGAATGAGGGTTAATGAATAGCCGAAGATAAATGCCAGTACAATCGATATGGCAACCGTTTGCCAGTTATCCAAACCCGCTCCGCTGCCAACCACCATCCCCAGAACTTCTCCGATAGAACAACCCGTTAAGCAATGCACCGTCGCCATAAACGACGTTTTATTCAAGGATTCCGTATTGCATCTCACCTTTCGATTTTCCTTCGCTTTCAATTGATGCATATATCAGGCAATACGCAGACATGCAGGCGGGTGCGTGCAGATTTGCAGCTTCCGGAAAGGGCCCATTGATTTCCCGTCCGCGGAACCTAATAAAAAGCGGTGAAAGGAACCCGTCCTGTCACCGCTCGAAAAGTTTCTCCAACAGAATTATTCTGGCGAATTGCTCCTAATTCTTCACCGTCTCCTTAACCGCCGCACCGACCACTCCAATATTGAACTTCGCCCCTTCGTTCAATGTCACCTGGTCCTTGTGCAGGATGGCTCCGGCAATACCGCCTACCACCGCTCCGGCCGCCGCCCCCTTGGCCGCTGTCTCGGTCTTGTCCCCTTTCTTACCGAGGATCCCGCCGAGCACCGCTCCGGCTACCGCGCCGACTCCGGCGTCCTTGGCAATCGTGGTCCCCTGTCCTCCGGGACGAAGATAACCGTCTCCCTCTTTATTGAGGAGATACCCCTCCATCGGGATTCCTTTTTCTCCCGGAACCATCAGCGTCGTGAATTTCAGCTTGATATAGGCCTTTTCATCTTCGGCTTTGCCGTCGTTGATATCGGCCACGACCCCTTCCAGCACCGTCCCGGCCGGAAGACTCAGCGTTACTCCTTCTTCTCCAGACTCCAGAAAATTCGCCCGGAACGGATCGCCGATTTTATTTTCGCCGGTGGATATTTTGGTCAGCATCTCAACCTTGAGAATCGCTTCCGCCGGAATAATCGTTTCTCTCACGATTTCCGGCTGCTTCGGCTTCGGCTCTTCTTTCGGCTTCGGTTTCGGCTGTTCTTTCGGCTGCTGGACTTCCGGCTTTTTTACTTCTTCCTTCGGAGTTTCCGCCACCGCCGCAGAAGTATCCATCAGCATCTGGTCGCCGGTGTCCTCCGGCAAAGTCGCCGATTCATCGGTCTGTTCCGCCTCTCCCGAATCCTTGCCGCCGCAGCCGTACAGCGCAAGGCAGGAAACCAGTCCAAGCACGAGGATTAAAAGGCTGAAGATTCTAATGGTGTTCGTTTTTTTCATAAATTCCCCCAAAAGCTTTTAATTTGTGATACTTGTTTTCCATTTCGCGAATAATTTTACGTTTCACAAATCTATTTTACAAGTAAATAAGCAATGAGGCTAAAAATAGAATTTCCCGGCCCTATGAATTACCCGAAAGAATTTGACTTTCCTCCCGATTTGGCTTTAATTAGCCAATCGGGCGAAAATATGCCCAAAAAGCATTTCGCGCCGGCAAAATTGAAACTGATGGGGCAGTAGCTCAGTTGGGAGAGCATCACGTTCGCAACGTGAGGGTCGGCGGTTCGAGCCCGCTCTGCTCCATTTTATAATATTTGGCGTTTTGGTGTGCTAGATGGGGAGTTAGCGGTGCCCTGTAGCCCGGAATCCGCTATACCGGGGTCGAATTCCCACCGGAGGACTCGACCGTTTTTTGCTCGGAAACGATAAGCGGTGTCGATAATTGGGTCCTGTACAATTCTGTCGCGCTTAACCCCGCCAGGACCGGAAGGTAGCAACGGTAGGCGATGTTCAGGATGTGTTGCGGGGTTGCCTGGTTGGAGCTGGCTGTCGCGGAAGTCTTGAAGCGGAGGTTCAACGGTGGGTGCACGCCGTAATTAAGCTATGTCCTATAAAGTTTTAGCCAGGAAATACCGGCCCCAGCAGTTCGATGATGTCGTGGCCCAAAACCATGTCACCCGCACCCTGAAAAACGCCCTGAAATCGGGCCGAACCTCCTCCGGTTACCTCTTCACCGGCCCCCGCGGAACCGGCAAAACCACCACCGCCCGCATTCTGGCCAAGGCCATGAACTGCCTCGAGGGCCCGACCCCCACCCCCTGCGACAAATGCCCCTCCTGTACCGAAATCATCGCCGGGTCGTCACTAGATGTTCTCGAAATCGACGCCGCTTCCAATACCGGAGTCGACGATATCCGTACCCTCCGCGAAAACGTCCGCTATCTTCCGGCGACTGGCAAGAAGCGCATTTATATCATCGATGAAGTCCACCGCCTCTCTGGATCTGCCTTTGACGCCCTCTTGAAAACGCTCGAAGAACCCCCGGAACATGTCGTCTTCATCCTGGCTACCACCGAACCGCACAAGGTCCCGGAAACCATTCGTTCCCGCACCCAGCGCCACGACTTCCGCCGGGTATCCGCCGAGGAACTGAAAAAGCATCTGCGCAATATCGCCGATACCGAAAAGATAAATATCAACGACGACGCTCTCTATATCCTGGCCCGTAAAGCCGACGGCTCGGTGCGCGATTCCATGTCCCTATTGGATCAACTCTCTGCTTTCACCGAAGAAACCATCTCGGTCGGCCATGTCAATGAAGCCCTGGGCCTGATCGACCGGCAGTTCTATTTCGATTATGTCGAAGCGGTCGCAGCCAAAAACAGCTCAGCCTCCCTTGAAATGATAAAAAAACTGATCGACTCTGGGATCGACCTCGGAGAATTCTGCGTCGGCCTGGTCGACCATTTCCGCAATCTGTTGATTTTGAATAATACCGAAAACCCTGCGAATCTGCTCGAATTATCCGAATCCGAAATGACCTCGTTCCAAAACCAGAAAGATCATTTCACCACTGGCGATCTTTTACGCATGATAAAAGTCATTTCCGATACCTCGCGCGATCTGAAATTCGGCCTCGATCCCCGGCTCCTTCTGGAAACGGCAACCCTGCGGCTGACCAAAATGGAAACCACGGTCTCCTTCGAAGAAATCCTGGCGCACCTGTCCGACCCGGAAAACAGCCCGGCTCCTTCGATAAATAATGCGTCAGCTCCGCCACCGTCGACCGACCTCTTCGGAACGACTCCCAAACCGAAACTGGAATATCCAGCCCCCTCTTTTTCTCAGGCAACACCTCCGCCGGAACGGCCCAAACCTGAAACGTTCGCGGAACCGGCCCCGGGAGAAGTTAGAAGGATTAATCTGCCGATCGTGCAGACCTCATGGAATAAATTTATCGATTACCTGAAAACCAAAAACCAGATGCTGGCGGCGCACCTGTCGATGGTGGAAATCCGCGAAGTCAAAGATAATGTCATCGTGGCGGTCTTTTATAATAACGGCGGGACCTCAAAGCAGATCGTCGAAAAGCCGGACTACATGAGTAAAATTATTGCTGAACTGAAAGAGTTCTATAAAACGAATATCGGAATCCGGTTCCAGGTTGACATGGCCAAAAAAGCGGACATTCCGGCCCGCCAGGAACGTAAAATAGAAAAAGTGAACACCGAGGAAATCCTCGAAAAAAACGGTAAATTGAAAAAGCTGGTCGAGAAATTCGACGGTGAAATTATCGGCGTTCGTGATAATGAAGAATCATAAAATAAAGGAAGGCACAGGATGATGGGCAAAGGCGGCTTGGGCAATATGATGAAGCAATTCCAGAAAATGCAGGCACGGATGGAAGAAATCCAGGCCGAACTGGAAAAAACCAGAATCGAAGGAACCGCCGGCGGCGGCATGGTTAAGGCCACCGTCAATGGCAAACAGGAACTGCTTGAAATCAAAATCGATCCCGAAGTGGTCGACCCCGAAGATATCGAAATGCTGCAGGATTTAATCGTCGCCGCCGTCAACCAGGCCCGTCAGAAGGCCCAGGAACTGCAGGCGGAACAGATGAGCGAGTTGACCGGAGGATTGAATATCCCCGGGATGAATCTTCCCTTCTAAACGAATATGTTTAAATCCTCAGAAGCGGTCGAACGGCTGATAAACCTCTTTTCGCGGCTTCCCGGAATCGGACGAAAGTCCGCGGGAAGGCTGGCTTTTCATATCCTGAAAATCCCCCGCGAAGAGGCTTTCGATCTTGCCGATGCTATCCGAGAGATTAAAGAGAAGGTCGGTTTCTGCTCCATCTGCAATAACATCTCGGAAAACGACCCCTGTCATATCTGCTCCGATGACGAACGCTCCCGTGATATTATCTGCGTTATCGAAGAAGCGGTCGACCTGGCCGCCCTCGAAAAGAGCCAGAATTTCAACGGGCTGTACCATGTCCTCGGAGGAAGAATTTCCCCGCTCGACGGCATCGGCCCCGATGACCTGAAGATAAAAGAATTATTAAGCCGATTGAGCGATGATGTCAAAGAAATCGTCATCGCCACCAATCCCAATGTCGAGGGAGAAGCCACCGCCCTGTACCTGGCCAAGCTCATCAAGCCGCTGGGAATAAAAATCACTCGCATCGCGCGAGGGCTTCCGGTCGGAGGAGATCTCGAATACGCCGACGGCATGACCCTCTCGCGGGCACTCGAAGGACGGCAGGAAATTAGAGTCGATTCCGATGAACAATAGCAGTAAATACTCCGCAGGGGCATTCACCCCTTTGAATCTCGCTTTCATAGCTCTGGTGTTTGTTTCCTACATTGTCTTTATAATCGGAGGGTTCACTGAAAACGGCAACTGGGGGATCAATCAGCTTTCTTTTTTCCCCGTTCTAATTAAAATCTTATGGCTGATACTGGCGTCGGTATTTTCTATCTTCCTGTTTATCGAACCCCCCCGGCACTATTTCTCCGACTGGCTCTCCCCCTGGCTCTGGGGAGACCGGAAAAAAATCGGGCGAATTGGCCTCATAATCATCGCCATGATAGTTTTTGCCGTCCTCCGCTACACCGCTCACCTGTATGATGACAGCTACATTCTGATCGGCAACTTCGCCCAGCGGACCAGGCCGGTTTTCGATCCGGCATCCTACGGTGCCAACCTGATCCCGTGGGTATTTTTTAAACTTATTGCGCTAATAATATCGGACAAGGTCACCGCCGCCATGCTGGCTTATCAATTGGTATCCGTCCTGTCCGGCGGCGCCTTTATTTATTTTTCCGTTCTTTTGTCTGAAATACTTTTCGACGACAATCACCGCCGCCTCTCTTTCGGATTCCTGCTCTTGCTATCGGGAATTATCCTGTACTTTTTCGGGATGATTGCTAACCACCCGCTGGTGTTGCCACTTTTTGCACTGGCGGCTTACTATCTGGTCTGCTTTATCAGGACTTCCGGCAAAAAATACCTGCTCTATCTCTGGTTATCCTGTATTGTCGGGATTATCATACATTTTCAATTCATCGTGATTCTTCCCGGGGTTATTTTTCTGACGGCAGTCAGTCTGGTTCCCCGTAAAACCCCTCGCCACTTTCCCGCCTTCGCCGCGTCCATATTTTTAATCGCCCTGTTCACGGCCATATACTATATCCGGGCGAGCGGTAATCTGCTTCTGGAATCCAATACCCTGTTTATCAGTGGCAAATCTCCCGAAATCGACTACGGCCTGTTAGACATGCGCCATATCATCGATATATTCAACATCCGCTTCATGCTGGTCCCGCTGACTCCCCCCTTTATCCTTGCCATCATACTGGGGCTGTTCAGGCTCTGGAAAGATAAGCTGTACGTATCGTTACTTATAATGACCATCGCAGGCGCTGTTTATCTGTTCATCCTCGATCCCCAAAACGGCATGGCCCGCGATTTCACTTCCTATGGTTTTCTCCTTACCCCGATGATTTTCCTGGGAGCCTACGCGGTCCTGAAACTGGCCGACACCGAGAAGGTCTCACTCAACACTATGATGGCCCTCTGCCCTGCAGCCTTCCTGCTGATTCTGCCGACCGTGATCGTTCACCTGACCCCTTCTCTGACCGAGGCCACGCTCGACCGTTTCATCGAACATAACGAATACAAGACCGAAAGCTACTACTATGCTAAACGGGATTATTATTACGCCAAAGGGGAACCCGAAACCGCTTCACGCATCGAACGAGCTATCGTGGCCAAGGCCCCCGGGGCGCTGGAATCGCAGCTGGTTAACGACCTGTTCGCCCAGGAACGCTACCAGGATTCGTACAACTACGCCGAATTGCTGGTCGACAAATATCCTTATGATTATCGTTATCGCATGCAGAAGGGACTCTTGCTCAAGCATTATAAGAAGTTCGCCGAAGCCGAAAATATGTACCTCTCGGCGCTGGAGCTGAAACCCTCCGCTCCGGAACCTTATCACTGGCTAACCGAATTGTACCGCGAGCAGGGCCTCGAACACAAAATTCGACCCGTCCTGAAAAACGGGCTTGAGGTCGATCCCGAAAACTCGCAGCTATTGACCGATTTAATGGGACATTATTTCCGCAACGGGAATTACGAAGAATCCGACAGCGTCGGCGGTATTATTCTTGGTATCGACCCGGATAACATTTATCCTTATATGTACCGGGGACTCATCGCGGAACACTACGGACAATACACGCGGGCGATGGAAAATTACAATAAATTCATCGATACCGATAAAGAACTTCCCGAAATACCGATTATCATGCGGCGCATGAACGACATCGTCCTGAAACAGCGCGACGGGCTTCCGATAAATTAACGCTGCGACAGGGATATCCCGTCGTCCACCTTGGGGACTTTCCCTCCGAACACCGCGGTACTGAAATAGGCCGTGATTACCTTCTTCTCGGGATTATAGTATTCCTCGCTGGGATCGAAAGTATAAACGTACTTAGCCTTTAACTGGTTGGTGGCATAATCGTACAAACCGATTTCGTTTTTATCGATCATCAACCCGTACCGATATCCCTGAAAACTGGTCTTCCCTTTATACTGCTCGTCGAATAAATACGATTTCTTGTTTTCCAGATCCTTCGATTTTCCGAACAGAAAATGGTACGAACCGACCATGCTGTCCGGGACAAACAGCTTTACCTGGAACCAGTCTTTCGAGGCATACAGCATCAGGTTGTCTTCGGTCAGCAGGACATTTTTATTGATTTTTTGCCCCGGAAAGATCTTTCCCCCCATATCGGGACGGACCGCCATGTATTCCATGAATTCCTTCTCGACACCGTCCCAGGCCATCCCCAATTTCTCCGTAATCGCGGTCTTAACGAAGTCGGAAGTTACGGTATCGCGGAATAATGTCCCTCCTGACAGGCTTTTATAAAATTCCAGGAAATTCTCCATGCCGAGACGAGTGATGATATACTCGGTCAGACAGGCATCGACCGGATAAGTGATGTCGGCCATGATGGCTTCGTCGAAATCTTTCTGCACCAGAACCGAATCGATTTCGGTCAAATCGTTATTGAGAATATACCGTCCGAAATCGGTGATGACCGCCGACGAACGCTGCCATCTCCCCCCCAGATAAATCGAAAAACCCTCATCGAACAGCGGAATGGGAAAAAGAGGCAGTTTCTGCAGCCGAAAATTTATCAACTGCTTCGCGACCAGGTGAAAATCCGGGAAATCTACGCTGAAGATAGCATCCGCAGCCGGATCGAAATGCCCCCGCCCGGCAACCCCCGATATCTTTTCCTGCTCGGCATCGGTCGAACAAAGATAGTATTCTATCTTTTGCTGTTTCAGCAAATCCATGCGTTCTTTCGGTATATTCAGCTTTTCGGCCAGCTGCTCCACGAACATATCGAGGCTTTCAGCTCCGGGGAGATTAAAGAAATCGGTTTTCCTTGAACTTATGTAAAAACGGAAATATTTCGTCTCGGTCTGTGCCCAGCCTGAGCAGTACACATCCTGCCCGTAGAAAAACCAGAGATCCTGCCCCAGCAGACGGGCGAAATAATTATGCATAATTTCGCGGCCGTCAACCGTCGCCGCAAATTTCAACATGTAAACATTGCTGTCGAGCGTCGCCCGTCCCTTCAACCCCGGATACCGCTCCTGAGAAATCCTCTTGATGCTGTTCATTATCGGGGACGAACAATCCGCCTTGAGCGGAATGCCCTCATACTCGATCCCCAGCCGCTCCGAGCGGAATAGCGCCGACGGTTCCCAGAAGGCTCGGGCCGATTCGTAATTCCCCGAAAGCATCAGGTCATAATAATAATCCATCATTTCGAGAACTTTGGTTTCTATCTGTCCCTGCGCGATTGGCGCAGCCGATAATATCAGTGCCAGACCCAAAATCAGGGATACAACCCGCCGCTGTTTATTCATTCCTCAAGGCCTCCGGATATTCCTGTTAACGATTCGATTCAAACTAATATACAACCGTACTCCCGAAAAGTCCAATCGCCAATAAAAAAGCCCGCCACTCTTAAGACGGGCTTTGAGGTCGCGTATGTATCTCACTAAAAGACTAGGCTTGCCGAAAATCTGTGGACCGAATTCAGCCGCCCGAAATCCACCCAGGCGTAATCGAGCGAAAGGTCGGTTTCACCCGTTATCCGCGTGATGAATCCGCCGCCGAATCCCAGTCCTTCTTCTTCGTAATTCAGTTTGTAACCGCCCCTCAGGAAATAATGGTCCTTCCAGGCCAGTTCCGCCCCCAGCGCTCCCTGCTGCAAATTGTCGTTGGGATGCTTGGCTTCGACCGACATCAGCAGCTTCATGTCCTCGCCGAACATAAAATCGTAAGCCGCTCCGATTCGAAATATCAGCGGAAGGTCGTACGGCTCCGATTTAAGACGGCTGTTGAACGGATCCTGGTTCGGATTCGACGGATCCGGTTCGTACGAAACATCGAGATCGGGACCGTCGAACTTCATCTCCGGACCCATATTGGAAATGTTCATCCCGATTCGCAGCGAATTGATCCCGGTATACATCAGGGTGCCGAAATCGAACGCGAAGCCGTAGGCCCGCTCGTTGTAGATTTTCTCCCCGATTATTTTGAACGACGCCCCGAACGAAAACTGCGCCGTCAAATCCCTGGCATATCCGACCTGCAGGGCATAGGACGAGGCGCTGTAGGTTTCCCCGGTCCCGTCCGGTTCCTCGACCGTCGTAATTTCCTGGTCGTCCATGGAAAGAATCGTCGCCGATACCCCGAACACCCCGAGATCGTTTATCCGCTTGGTGTACGAAAGGTAGTTCAATTTCACATCCAGCAGATAATCGATATAGGTAAAGGCCAGTTCGTTCGAAATAATTTTGGTCATACCGGCGGGGTTCCAGTACATCGAGTAGGCGTCGTTGACCACCGCCACCGAAGCCTCACCCATTGCATGATACCGGGCCCCGACGCCGATCTTCAGAAACTGCGCGCCGGTGCTCCCCGCTTTCGAAAATTCATCGGCCGACGCCGTAACGCCTATCAGGGCGACAGCCAGAACCAGGCAAATCTTTTTCATCATGGCTTCATCCCCCTATCTTATCACGGCAAATCTGCCGAGGCGGTTTCCGTATTCCGATTCGATATGGTAAAAGTAAATTCCCGGAGCGATACCCATCCCATTTTCAGAAAGCAGATCCCAATCCGCCGTCCCCGTCCCGTCATTGTGGTCCAGAGAACGAACCAGGTCTCCGCTCAAAGTATAAATGCGGACCGTGCAGGCATCCGGCAAATGGATGAACTGCAGCTTACGCTCGTATTTGCTGTTTTCCCATTCGGCGTGCACGATATATGGATTGGGAACCACCTTTATATTGGCCAGCTCCGCGCTGGCGGTCCCGGCATTGACCCCGGATACCCTGAAGGTATAAATATCTTCGGAACCGTTGACCGGGGCTCCTTCAATCGCAAAAACATCACCCTCCGCGGCGGATGCCGTACCGGCGTCGAAACGGACTATCCACGAATGGCTGTACGGGAATCCCTCAGGATGCGGACTGCCGTCATACGGGATATTCACGATGACCACGAAATCCGTGGCCGGATCCCAGACTCCGTCGACATTCTGATCGCCTATCTCGGCGACCACCTGGACCGAGTCCGCCATATTCCAGACTTCGAACGGCACCGTCATCGGAGTAACATCGTTCCACCACCAGTACGCCGTGGAGGTCAGACCGAACCGGATTTCATAAGGAGCCCGGAAATGACGGTCCGATCCCCGCGGATAGCCGGCGGCGTCTCCCATCGGGCCATAGAAGGTCGAAACGCCGATGGTCGTATCTCCGGCCGTGGCGAAACCGGTTTGACCCATATCGCGCGGTACCCGGTCGCCGTTGCGAACCACGACCCTGATACCTTCGCCGACTTCATAAAAACCGTAATCCCCCTCCTGGCGCGTCTGATCGGCCAGAACGGTATCTCCGGTAGTGTTATTTATTAAATGCCAGTAAGTCTGATCCTCCGTCTCGGAGAAAACCACGCTGTATTCCTCTCCCTCGATTAAGGTATTGTCGAAGGGAATTACATACACGGCGCCGTCCGAGGTATCGCCGGCCTGTGCCGTGTGTAAGATCGTCGACTGCATCGAATATGCACCGGCAGGGTCGGTCCGGGGTATTGCCCTGACCGTATTGACGTCGCTGAGCGGCGACCCGAATCCGTTCTGAAGCGGCCCAATCGGGACAGTGGAATCTCCGGCATCGAAAGAGACCAGGCAATACCAGTACTCCATGCCGTTGGTTAGGTTGGAATCGATGTAAGTATGCTGAATGGGATCCCCCGGATTATCCACCTGGAATGCCGCTACCGGGATATAGTCTTTATCGAGGCAGGAATTCGCGGAAATGGTTTTTTCGAACCCCCAGGTATATCCCTGGTTGGTCGAACGATATAATTTATAGCCGCGGAAATCCGCCGCCCCCTGCATCGGATCAATATCGACTTCCGAGGTATCGTTCCAGCTCAGATAGACCTTCTTGTCTCCCGCCGTCATTTTCAGAGTCGGAGCGGTCGGCGGCTGCGGTCCCACGAAATAATTGTCATATAATGTTTGAGCGATTTGCGCGTTATCGTTAAACTCCTCTAGGTCCTGTCCCGCAATCAGGGCGAAAACCACCCGGACCGTCTTGCCTGCCGTCAGATCGATCCCCTTGGTGCATTGCAGGTAGTACTGATCGGTCGGAGGCAGCGTTTCGTCATACTGCTCGGAATTGATGAGAGCATGTCTCAGGGAATCGTCGGCCTCGGCCACCAGTTCCCATTGCCCAGTCCGGAACGCGGTCATCCCGATACTGTCAGGAGTCTCGAGGTATTTCGTCCCCATGAAACCGGTCTGCACCATCGGTCCCCATCCCGGATCGTATCCGTCTTCATCGTACGTCCAGGCCAGGTTTTCGGTGGAATCGGATCCGACCAGGTCGCCCAGCCGTCCGTTTTCGCCGGAACCGTCGGGACCTCCGATATCGAAATCGCAATAAAGCGCAAAGGCGAAGTCGTTATAATCTTCGGTCGAAGTATTGGTGATTTCCAGGACACAGAATATGATGTCCTCATTATAGCAATAATTCCACTGGTACATCGTCTGCGACATTTCCAGTCCCAGGCTCCTCCCCGCTTCGCCATCCTCGAACCTGTAAAACGATTGCTGCAGCGATGTCGGCCCGCCGGGAAGGAATGAATCGACCGCCGTCGAAAATACCTGGTTGTAGGTCCAGGTTCCGCTTTCGGCGTCCCAAACCCTCCAGCCGCTGGCCGGATTTCCCAGGCCCAGTCCAACCGTATCCGCCGGATCGTAATCGAACGTCGTGGTATCGGTCGAAAGTCGAATATCATAAGAATTGGTCCCCGACAACAGCGACGGCAATGGACGGAAATCCTCTTCGCTGTCGAAGATGATGGTATCGCCTGAGGGAGTAATCGCTCCCATCCAGTACTTCATCGCACCAATATAATTGTGTCCGGAATTCTTCGGCCATTCTCCCGAGGGAAGATCGTAATAATACCAGCCCCCTATAATACCGTAATTATCGACCGTGGTCCTGATATTCCCCTTATCGTGAATTATCTGGTCGACGACCTCCGGCGACGGCGTCGCCGACTGCATCGAAGCCGGGAAAACCGGGATAGCTGACACCAGTATTAGAAGAGCTATCGAACCTGCCAGAATCTTTTTCATATTTCTTATTTTCATCTCACACCTCGTTAGAAATTGAATTCCATTCCGACCCTGAAAGTCCGAGGCGCGGAAAAGTTTTGCGGATCTTTGGCCAGTAATCTGTAATATCTATTGACATCTTCTGCGGTGTACGGACCTTCACCGTCCGGGTCGGCGGTCTGGTCATAGTACCTTCCGTCATAATCCGGACGGCCGGTATTGGTGTAAACCGACACCACGTTCCTGCGGTTGAACAGGTTTTCAACCTCGACAAAGAACGACATGAACAGGCTCTTCGACCGCCCCAGGTGGAAATCTTTGTTGAACCGCATGTCCACCGTATACTTGGCCGGCATCCTGGCTTCGTTTACTCCGCCGGTGTGGTTGCCGGAATTGTCCGTGACCGTATACGGAAGACCCGAACCGTACTTACTGATGACATTCAGACCCCAATTGCCGGGGACCGGAATCCCGAAAAATTCACCCTTCCATTCCGCCGGAGTCCGGTAACTCAAGGTCAGAGTCGCGGTGTGGCGTTGATCGAATGAAAGCGGGTATTCCTTCACCGGAAGATTCGAAATCGGATCGTTGGGATCCTGAACATCCGGATCGGTAATATAAACATAATAGCCTTCCGTCGCCGACGAGGAGTTCCCTTTCGCGATCATGTAGCTGTATACCAGAGAGCCGGAAAAATTCCCGGTCGCGATCTTCTCGATGGTCAGGTCTGCCCCTTTGACCGAACCGTAGTCTTCGTTGACGTACTGAGTAACGGGATTCAGTCCGTGGAATCCTATCCGCCGCGTGGCCAGAAGATTCTTGATATCCTTGTAATATACCGTCATATCGAGACGAATGTCATCGTCGAGCATATGATTCAGCCCCAGCTCATACGCGATCGTCTGTTCCGGTTTCAGATCGGGATTCCCGATCAAAGGATACCCGGTGTTTAAATTGGCGTCCAGGTTCGTATACATCAGAGAAAAATTCGGTATCTGGTAGAAGTAACCGTAGTTGAACCGAATCACGGTGTTCTCCGCGATCGGGTGCGAAATCCCCAGACGCGGCGAGAAATGCGACTTGGACTTGGAACTGATCATGGAATAATCGACCGTATCCAGCACGTTCGGCCAGTAATTCACTTCCGAATTCAGGTAATCCCATCGTATCCCGATGTTCACGATGAAATTCTTCATCTCAATCTTATCCTGCACATAGAACATGCCGTAAACCGGCTTCTGCGAATACTTTTCGCCGTACGGCTCCAGGTTGTAGAATTGCTTGTCGTCCCAGAACAATTCGTACTTGCGGTACTCGCCCCCCACCCTCAGCTGATTGTATTTGTTGAATTGACTGGAATATTGCAGCGTGAAGCCGTCATACGAAGTCGACCGCTTGTGATAATAGGGATCGAAATCGTCGCCGTAAGTATATCCGGTGTAGAAATATTCCGAGGCGCTGTTGTAATTGTCGTCGTCAATCGTACCATTATATACGCCGTTGCTGTCTACCGAATATCCCGGCCACTGATCCCAGTAAACGTCGAACAGGCTGTCCGGGGCTACCTTTCGTTCGGTATGGAACCGGTTGTAAGAGAAATTGATGAACGTGTTCCGGCTGTACTGGTAATCCCCTTTCAACCCATAGAGGTACGCCTTTCCTTCATGACGTCCCAGGCCGTCCAGGTTGTAATCATACGACCTGGAATTCACGTTCACATGCTCGTAGATCTGGCCCTCGGTGTAATAATAAGTCCCGCTGGCGGTCAGTTTCAGGTTCGGGGTCGGCATGAATCGCAGCTTCCCGGTCTGCGTCCACGCGGTCTGCTCGTTGTGAGGCAGATACCCGTCGTCGCGAAGTATTTCCCCGGCATAGAAAAAAGTCGGGTTCATTCTTCCGCCCAGCGGTATGGGACCGGATAAATTGTAGCTCAAGCCGCGGATATCGGTCCGGGTCAGCGAAGCGTACTCTCCCTTATGCACATTATATGGATAGGTAGCCCCTTCATACACTTTCACTTTCCCGTGATAACTGCGGCCCCCTTCTTTGGATACCGCCGTCACGATACCCGACAGGGCCTCGCCGTACTCCGCCGGGAATCCTCCCGAGGTCAGGTTGACCTCTTCGATCGCGTCAGGCGAAATGCGCAGGCCGGCCCGCCCGACGAACGGATCCTGAATCGAAAACCCGTCGTAGAAATAGGTTACTTCCCCTCCGCGGCCGCCGCGAACGTGCAGGTTGCTGTTCCGATCGACCACCGTCCCCGCCATATTCGATATGATGTTCTGCACCGAAAGTGCATTGGGGATCAATGCGATTTGCTCGGATGTAACCGTGGTTCGCGAGGCCGTCAGATCCTTCTGGATCGGCGGCTGCTCGGCATAAACCTTGATTTTGCTTTTCAGGGGAATTTCTACCTGTTCGATGGTAAAATCGACCGGAGTGGTCAGGTCGAGCAGAACTCTTACGTTCTCCTTCTCGACCGAGGCATAGCCCACCACCGAAACCGTCAGCGAATATGTCCCCGCGGGAAGATTGATAATGTAATACTCACCGTCGGGATCGGTCTGGGTTGCTATATCTGTTCCAACCACGCGTATGGTTGCGCCCGGGATCGGTTCTCCGGTCTCTTCGTTTTCCACGACCCCGGCGATTTTTCCGGAAGTGCTGGCCAGTAGCATTACCGGTACTAATATAACGGCAATGCTCAAAGCCAGGCTTCGTACTATAAAGTACTGCTTACGGGAATACAAGGGGCGCCTCCGTATGCAATTGGCTTATTTTCGTTTCAATTAAGATTGCCTTTAATGTTATTTCGAAAAAGGGCATCTCTTTCCTGCTGAAATCAATCATCCCAATTATCGACCTCTTTTATAATATCTTAAGTGTCCGGCCGGTTTTAAATGCCCGTCACGAATTCCCGAACTCGACCCTGCTGTTTGCGGATGATTCAATTTGAAACGCCGGCCCGATCGACAGAAAGGTTATTATCTGCCAAAAAACTCCGGCGCCGAACGTCGCGGATATCAAGTTTCGGGACAGTCTCCCGATATCCATAACTATACCAACGTCAAAGGGGATTTGGTCGGCTTTTGACAGGGTTTTTTACAGGAGGACTGCTTCCTCTGAACAGGATTTTCGACATCAGCCGCATTAAGTGGATTGCTATATCTATTTGTCTGGCTGCAGGAATATGTGTTTCGGCTGAAAATTCGTCGGCCCAGAATCTCAATCTCGCCGTCGTCTATTCCGACAGCCTGACCTCCACCATTCGCACCTTGAAGGGTATCGAAGGTACCATTAGTCTAAAATACCCCGGCGCCGTTTTCAAGGAATACCTCCTTACCTCCTCACAAAAAACCATCGACGACAAAATGGCCGAATTGAAAGCCGACAATCCCAGGCTTATCCTCACCATCGGGACCTTCGCCACCAAAGAAGTGGCCGACAAAATCAAAGATAAGCCGATTATTTTCTCCGCCGTCCTTAACCCGGAAACTTCCGGCTTCGTAAAATCCCTGCAGCACCCCGGAAGCAACATCACCGGAGCCTCGCTCGATATCCCGCCGGAAATCCAGTTCAAGTATTTCAAGAAAGTTATTACCAATATAGATCGCCTGGGCGTGCTTTATACCGAAGAAACCGCGAATCTAATCCCCCCGGCCAAAGCCGTGGCCCAATCCATCGGCCTGGAATTGATCGCCGTGAAAATCGATTCCGAAAAAGATATCCCCGAAGCCCTCGAACAGCTGAACCAGAAAGCCGACGGTCTCTGGTCAATTGCCGACCGAAAGATATTTTCCCCCCGCTCCACCCGCTACATTCTCCTTAACGCCCTGCGTAACGGAAAACCCTTTATGGGATTCTCACGTCATCTGGTGGAATCGGGAGCCCTTTTTGCCCTTGATTTCGATTACAAGGATATCGGCCGCCAGGCCGGAAAAATCGCCCTTGATGTCCTCGACGGCCGCGACCCGGCCGATATCAGCGTCGCCGTCCCGGGGATTGTCTGGTTTCACTATAACGAAAAAACCGCCAATCACATAAATATCCTGATCCCCGATGAACTGGTTGCCATTGCCAAGGAGGTCTACCGATGAGTTTCCTTGGCAAATTCCGCAATATCAGCCTCCGCGAGAAATTCATTATCGTGGTTTCCCTGGTCATCGTCAGCAGTATGCTGATTATCAGCGGATATCTCACCAAGCGCCAGAGCGAAATCTATTACCAGGAACTGGTTAACCGCGGCCAGGCCCTTGTCGCTAACGTCGCCTATAACGCCGAATTGGGCGTTATCCTCGAAACCGAAGGGGACCTGAATGAACTTCTCAAAGCCGTCGCTCGCGTGGACGATATCGTCTACGCCCAGATTCTGGCCGCCGACGGACGGGTTCTTACCGAAATAGGATCCGATACCCGCGAGGGTCTCAGCCTGTTCTATATGAATGCCGAAGAAATGCCGGCCCCGGATCGCTATACCCAGAAACGCTTCTTCGACGCCGAAGATATTGAATACATCGAAATCGTCTACCCGGTCCAGACCCGGAAACAACAGCTTTCCCGTGAAAACCTCGGAACCGTCTTCGGATTCCGCGATGACAGCCTGGCCGTCGGTTACGAAACCATCGGCCACATCCGCCTCGTCGTGTCCACCGCCGACTTGAAAAAAGAAATAAATCGCTCGGAAACCGCCTCCATCATCCTTACCCTGATGGTGGTATTCTCCGCGATTATCATCATGACCGCCTTTGTCCGCATCATCACCCAGCCGATTAAAACCCTGGTGGATATAACCGACCAGATTTCCAAAGGAGATCTCGGCAAAACCGTCAGTATCGACCGGCGCGATGAAATCGGACTATTGGCCGAATCCTTCAACCGCATGATCGAATCGCTCAAAATGTCGCAGCAGGAAATCGAGGAATACAACCGGACCCTCGAAGGCAAAATCATCGAACGGACTCATGAACTGGAAGATGCCCAGTCACAGCTGATTCAATCGGAAAAGCTGGCTGGGATCGGTCAGCTGGCCGCCGGTGTCGCGCACGAATTGAATAACCCCCTCGGCGGTATCCTGGGATATGCCCAGTTTACCCTGGAAAAGATGCAAAAGAAAAACATCGCCCAACTCACCGAAAAAGATTATGAATCGTTCAAAAAATACCTGCGGGATATCGAAAGCCAGACCCGCCGCTGCAAGGCCATCGTCCAGAATCTCCTGAGATTCTCCCGCTCGTCGAGTAAAGTGGAATTCTCCGAGATTAATATTAATCAGGTTCTCGAAGAAACCCTTACCTTCGTCGACCACCAACTGGTTATGAACCAGATTGGTCTGGTCAAAGAACTCGACCCCGAAATGCCGGCCATCCAGGGTAACCCGGGGCAGCTCCAGCAGGTGTTTACCAATATGATTATCAACGCCTTACACGCCTCGCCGGCCGGAACCCAAATGACTATTACCTCCAGATACTTGCCCCCCCTGGGTGAATTCCCCGGCGCCATTGAAATCGATTTCAGCGACCAGGGAGTCGGTATCAGTGAAGAAAACCTCAAGAAAATCTTCGAACCCTTCTTTACCACCAAAGAAGTGGGTAAAGGAACCGGCCTGGGCCTTTCCGTCAGCTATGGCATTATCAAGGACCATGGCGGCGAAATCAAAGTCAAATCTAAGGTTGGAGTAGGTACGACCTTCTCGATCATTATTCCGCTGGAGAAAAGAGCGGCCGCGGTCGATAAGACAGATGTAGAAAAGCAATAATCTCTAACCGAGACTTTAAGGTATGCTGGAAGCATCTGAAAAAGCGATCCTGATTGTAGACGACGAAGAGGTTATGCGGGAATTCCTTTCGGAAGTCCTGGAAGATTTCCTCGTGGAAACCGCCTCGGATGGCAACGAAGCCATTTCCAAAATGAAACATAAGACCTACGACCTCATTATCACCGATATGAAAATGCCGGGGGTATCCGGTGAGGAGGTCGTTCAGTTCGCCAAGAAAACCTGCCCCGACTCCAAAATAATCGTGATTTCCGGCTATTCCAGCCTCTTTTCGGTCGGCAACACCACCCGCTTCGGAATCAGTGCCTTTCTATCCAAGCCTTTCACTATCAAGCAGATCCGCAGCGAAGTGGAAAAATCCCTGACCAAAAATAAGAAAAATAATCAAGGCGAAAGCGGGGCCGGGAATGCCTGAGAAAATCCTCGTTATAGACGATACCCTTGTTATCAGGGAATTGCTGACGGAGTTTTTTGCCGACTATGGTTTTAAAGTCGAAACCGCGGTTAACGGGCGGGAGGGATACGAAAAGGCTGTCGCCTCGGATTACTCCCTTATCATTTGCGATGTGCATATGCCGGAATTGAACGGAGTCGATCTGGTTATCAATCTGCGCCAGGCCAAACCCGAAAGCAGAATCATCATCATGGATTCCATGCCCGGCAAAGACGCCAAAAAAGCCACCGAATCCGGAGCTATCGGATGCCTGGCCAAACCTTTCGATCTCGATGAACTCCGGGAATTGATTGCAACCTTATTCAGTAATAAAAAGAGTACCGTACGGTGATAGAGCACTCACCCGATGAAATGAAGCAGTATAAGATCATCGTCGTTGATGACGAAGAAATTGTCCTGTCACTATGCAAGGACGCCCTTGAAGACGCCGGCTATGTTATCGAACTGGCCTCCGGCAGCACCGAGGCGCTCAACAAAATCGAAAAGGAATATTTCGATTTCATGCTGACCGATATCCGCATGCCGGATATGGACGGCATTGAACTGGCGCGAAAGGCCCATGAAAAAAATTCCTCCCTCGGTATCATTTTCATGACCGGGTATGCCAATCTTAACACCGCCAAAGACGCCATTAAGGAAGGGGCCTATGATTATGTCATGAAGCCCTTCGAACTGACCGAAATCCGCCAGGCGGTCAAAAATGCCATTAAAAAACGCCAGAAAGATACCGAAAAAACCCTCACCTCCGAACTTACCCGCCTCTCCGATCTGAACCAACTGATGTACACCGTCGGTGACCGCAAATCGCTGGTCCGCCTGTCTCTCGGTTTTATTCTGATGCAGAGCAAATCAGGTCGCGGGAGTTTCGTGTATCGGTCCGACAAGGAAAGCGAAATCGGCATCACCTCTACCGATTCCCTCCAGACCAATAATTTTCAGGAAGACAATCTGGCCTTCGAAAAAGAATACCTCGGAGTCCATCTGGAGGAATATCAGCAGCCCTTTATCGTCACCTCTCTGGCCCAGCATCCCCTTTATAAGAAATTTCAGGAACATGAACTGGCCGGTATATTGATTCCCCCGTGGTACGAAGAGGGTGACAATCTGGTAAATATCGCCTTGAGCCTGGGTAGGAAAATTTACGGATTTCTGATTATCGGATTCGCCCGCGATGCCGAACTTCCCCGCGAAAGCGACCTCAAACTCCTCCAAATCACAGCTAATCAAATCGCCATATCTTTGGAAAACATTGCCCTCCTCGAAGAAACCACCACCGCCTATACTCGCTTAAAGGAGTTGCAGGAACAGACCATCCAATTGGAAAAAATCGCCACCAAGGGTCAAATGTCTGCCGAAATCGGACATGAACTCAACAACTTCCTCGGGGTCGTAATCGGAAACCTTTCTTTGATGGAAAAACACCTTGCCAATAAAAATTATAATGAGCTGGAAAAATACCTGAAAGCCGCGATTACCAATCTCGATAATATCACGAAGTTCAGCAAAAATCTGATGGATTTGTCTGAAATGACCTCCCGCTTCGAATCGTGCGATATCAATACCCTGATCAGCGATATTATCGATTACCTGAAAACGCAGCGGCATTTCGAAGATATCGAGGTGGAATTCGATAACTCCACCCTGGCCATTTTCGCCGAGGCCGATGGCGGTCAATTGCAGCAATTGCTGTACAATCTCATCAATAACGCCGCCGATGCCGTCAAGGAAAAGAATAATCATAACAGGAAGCGGATTATAATCTCTACCCGGCGCAATGCCGACGATGAATTTTATTCGATTTCGGTCAGCGACAATGGCGTGGGACTTCCGGAAAATCTTTTGAAAGATGCCTTCGAAAAGCAATTCACCACCAAGAAATCCGGGCATGGGTTTGGCCTGTTAGTCTGCAAGAGGATTATTTCCAATCACAAGGGAAAACTTAAAGTCGATTCCAAACAGGGCGAAGGAACTACGATTAATATTTCCATGCCCCTGTACGTCAATGAGACGGCCAAAGTCGGAGTCTTTTAATCAAGAATTCCAGAAATTGAAAAAGGGCGCGGATGTTTCCGGGCCCTTTTTACGTCGGCATATATAAAAAGCAGGTTATCTGTTTTCCGCGGTAATTATCATCCCCCAGTTTTGAGGACTTTCCGGACGCGAGGCGTTGAAATTGGGAAACGAATGTGAATCGTCGGTTATGAAATACGCTGTGTAACTCCCCTTGTCCAGCAATATTTCGGTCAATACTTTGCGGTTCTTTTCCGCGCCCCCGGCATTATCGGTTTTCCGATAGGTCATCTCCCAGATCACTTCGCCGTTGTCCGCCTTCTCGATCCAGCCGTAATCGTACATGGTGCCCGATTTCCCTTCGCCCAGTGCGCTGATTTTAACTTTGGTCGGCTTGGTCAATTCGAAATCCTGACGAACATCTTCATAATCCCCCAAACCGGTCATGCGAACCAGGGTGTTGCCCGAAACCGGGAAATCGTCAAAAACCGGGATAGAATTGATATCGAAATCTTTCCCGACACCGAATATGGTCAACCCCCACATTTCCGGATCCACCGGCTGCGTGTCGTTCCAGTCGCGATAGGAATGGGAATCGTCCGTGACATAATAGGCGATGTAATCCCCCTTCGGAAGCGTCACCACTCCGTCGAACTTCCGGTTCTTCCTCGCCCCGCCGGCATAATCGGTATTATCGTCGGTCATCTTCCAGACAACCTCGGCGGTACCGGCGTCTTCGATCCAGCCGTAATCCACGAATTCGTCGCTGTAGCCGTACTCCCCTACCGCCATAATTCGAAAATCGGTTTCCTTGTTCAGGGTGAATCCCTTGTGAAGAAATTTGTTGTCCCGCACCCTGGTCAACTGAAGTACTACCGGTTCCTTATAGGAGTCTTCAAAATCGGCAACATCCTTCAGATCCCCCTCGTTCACGGCGTACACGACCAAACCGTAATGCAAAGGATCGTACGGCGGCGAAACATTCCACCGCGCGAAAGAATGGCTGTCGTCGCTCCGGTATATCGCGACATAATTGCCGGCCGGGAGTTCCACTTCACCGGCAAATCCCCGGTTCTTGCGGCCCCCTCCAACCCAGGAGGTGTTCCACTTATCCATCTGCCAGACCTTCTCGCGAGTGTCGCCATTGATAATGTAACCGTAATCCACGAAAACCCGGTCCTTGGAAATGTACTCCCCGATCGCCACGATCTCGACCTTCATCTTCTTCTTCAGGGTGAAACCCTTCTTCTCATAAAAATCGTCGTCGGCCTTGCTGAAATTGATAATCGGAGTTTTTTCGCGAGTCGGATCGTACTTTACGAACGAACCGCTCGGAGCCTTGATAACGAATGAAAGCCCTTCCAGCTCATCCGAATAGTACTTATAGCCGTCTTCTTTGATATTATTGAAAATGTAACCGAGCAAATCGCCGACATCCCCCATATCGTCGATTTCGATATTGATATCATCCATCAGGAATGGCTGACCGGCATAAAAATACGCCTCATAATTTCCGGCCGGAAGATCGATCTCTCCCTGGAACTCCCTCCGTTTGCCGTCGCTTTTCATCCTCCGCGTATCCTCTTCCTTCATCACCCAGACCGGCTCGCGGGTATCGCTGTCGAGAATCCAGGCATATGCATACATATTGTCGGTCTCGTCGACCGCGGCCCCGACCGCATCGACGCTGATGGTTGTCTCGGAATTCAGTTTGAATCCGTCGACCACCAAATCCCCTTCGCGGAAATCATTCATGTCGATGACTATGTCGTCGGCCACGACGGACGGGACCTCCAAAAATAAAAAAACAGACACAATGGTCAGCAGGTATTTGACGGGTAAGCTGCCCTTCACAAGCGGTTCTCCTTTCACTAACCCAAATTTTCCTACCTTAGTCTACGTTCCCGCAAAGGTTTGGTTGCAATTATACTAATTTCATAAGAATAAAAAAGCCCCGCTCAAGCGGGGCTTTACAAAGTCTCGATTTTCTCAAAAGTCGGTGGTACCGGTGAACTTAAACGATCCCAGATGAAACGCCGGAGCCGAAATACACCCCACCGAATCCCACCACGAGGGCACCAGCTTGGCCTCTTTCGAAACCCCCTTCACGGTCGAAAAGGCCCGCAGCATCGAATCGGTAAACCGCAGGTTCTTGATCCCGTGCTGGATCTTCCCGTTCTTTATCAGGAACGTGCCGTCCCGGGTCATCCCGGTCAGGACCGCCTTTGGAGTATCGATAAAGCCGTTGATGTAATGAAACCGCGTCACCAGGATCCCTTTCTCCACCGAAGCAATCATCTTCGCGGTATCATCCTTCCCCGGCGCGATAAAGAGGTTCAGCGGCACCGCTCCTTCTCCCTGGCTGTCCGGAGTCAACGCATGCCCCGTCGATTTGGCCCCGTTGCGGTTGGCCGAGGTCCGGTCGTAGACCACTCCCTTGCCGATTCCCTTCTCGACAAAATACACCCGCTTCTTCGGCATCCCTTCGAAATCAAACGGCATCGCCAGCGCTGAGGTATCGTTCCCGTCATCGTAAATCGTGACCGCATCGTCCATCACCTTCTTGCCGATATTTTCGGTCAGAAATGACGTCTGGTCGTGGAACGCTTTCGACCCGAACCCGATGTAATTGACCCATTCGAATATCGCCGAAGTGGCCGACGGTTCCAGGATAACTTCGTACTCCCCGGCCTTGATCGCTTTCGGCTTCTTCGACCGAAAAGCCTTGTCCACCGCCGTATCGGCGATCGCCACCGGGTCGATTTCCGCCACTCTCCGCGACAGCCCGACTCCGTAACCGGCCGAAGTATCCGACATCGCAATCACCTGGAGGTTGGCCGAAGTCAACTGCTGGTAGCACCGTACCCCGTTGGTGTTGAACACCGCGATCTCCCCGTCGGTAATCGAGAACGATCCCGCGGTCAGGAACTTCCTCCGGTTGGCCCGGACAAACACCTGCTTGATAGCCCGCGCCCGTTCTTTCGGGCCGAACTTCACCGTCGCTTCATCGTACGTATCGATTTTTTTGTAATCCTGCGGCCCGGCCAGCCCGGGGAAATGCTCGTTCGGCTTCTGGAACTTCGCGATCTCCATGGCGTTCTTGATCGCCGCCCGCATATCGTTCAGCTTGAGCGAATTCGACAGCGCCACGCCGATTTTCTTCCCCCGGATCACCCGAACATACACCTGGTTGTTGTCTTCGTTCATGTTCTGGTGAATGGTGGAATTGGCGTACCGGGTCAGTCCCGACGACGACCCGACGTACGCAATCTCGACCCCATCGGCCTTGGTCGAGGCGGTCGCCTTTTCAAATAGCTCGAATAACTGCTCTTTACCTGTCATTTGCTCACCCCCACTTTCACCTGGCGGAAACGCGCCGGAGCCGTCCCGTGCGCCACCCGCGCCGTCTGCATCGGCTCACCCTTACCGCAGTTGGGAACCCCCCAAACCTTCCAGTACGGTTTGCCGCATATCGCGTCGCAGGAATTCCAGAACTGCGGCGTAATCCCGGTGTAGAGCGGGTTCTTGAACATCCGCCCCAGCTTGCCGTTCTTGATTTCCCAGGCGCATTCACAGCCGAACTGGAAATTGAGCCGCTTGTCGTCGATCGACCAAACCTTGTTCAAATCGAAGAACAGCCCGTTCTCGGTATCGGCGATCAGGTCATCCAAACTCCAGTCTCCCGGAGCCAGATTGATGTTGGTCATCCGAATCAACGGAATCCGGTTCCAGCCGTCTGCCCGCATCGTCCCGTTGGACCGCTGTCCCATCACCGGAGCGGTCTCGCGGCTGGTCTGGTACCCCACATGCACGCCGTCTTTGATAATATCGAACCGCTGCGCCTTGACCCCTTCGTCGTCGTATCCGAACGATCCCAAACCGCCGGGGATGGTGGCATCGCCGTAAATACTGACAATGTCCGAACCGTACTTCAACTTGCCGATTCCATCCGGCTGCATGAACGATCCTCCGGCCAGAGAGATCTCGGTCCCGAGCACCCGGTCGAGTTCCGAGGGATGTCCGCACGATTCGTGAATCTGGAGCGCCATCTGCGGCGAACAGATGACGATATCGGCTTCGGTATCGGGGCAGTCCGGAGCTTCCAAAAGCTGAATTGCTTCCTCCCGGGTCCGGTCGACATGATCGAGCAGATTCATGCTCTCGATGTACTCGTACCCCCGGCTGGCGAAATCTCCGCCGTGCGATGAGGGGTACGACCGTTTCTGCACCTCTTTGCCGTCGTACGCGATGGTTTCGAAACCGGCCCCAGATTCGATGATATCCTGTTCGATTTCGGCCCCTTCGGTGGAGCAGAAGACCTTGTTGGTCTTGAAGAACCGCATCGAGGCTTCCGCGGTTTTGATTTTGTCGTCGGTGCGAAGCCGCTTGCAGATTTCCAGAAGCAGTGCCAGCTTCCGGTCGGTCTTCACTTCGAACGGATCGATCTCGCACGGGGACTTGTAATGGTCCTTGAACGGTTCCTGCGGAGCCAGCCTGGCCGGCTCGGCTTTCGGAGTCGCCGAGGCTCGTGCCGTCTGGAGCGCCTTGTTGGCGGCCTTCTTGATGTCCGATTCCTTGGTGGAGGCTACCGCGGCGAATCCCCAGAATCCCTTATGCAATACCCTGACCCCGACTCCGATATTGAGGTTGCGCGAGAAGGTATCGACGGTGTCGTCGTTGACCTTGATCGCTTCGGCCTCGCCGTGGACATACCGGCAGTCGGCATAATCCACTCCCTTGCTTTTGAGCCAGTCCAGGACATTGCCCAGTCGGTCTTTCATTAATCCTCCGGGATATTGGTTAGTCCTTGCTTATAATCAAGTAATACTGGATTAGCGGTTGATTGTGTCATTTATCTTACTCTTATTCGGCCTCCAATTTATAACCTCGGGGCCAAAAACACAAGCCCCGGTTTTGGCGCAGGTCTTTAACCTCCTCCCAACCCCCTCCTTAGTAAGGAGGGGGAGCAATTCGGAAGTCCTTCCGGACATTCCGAACCTCGTCATATGTCATTCCCGACTTGATCGGGAATCCATTTGTTGGTTGAAACCGTTACGGTTTCGACATCCCCCTCCATGGACGGCAGACGTCTCCGTCTGCCGGGTTCCGTGCGTGGCAGGTCTTCGACCTGCCCGCCCCCCTGTATGCGGGAGCGTTCCGCTCCCGCCCTTCTCGTTTCGTGACGACGTCGCAATCTCTCCCCATAATAACCAGTTGCGTCGGTTCCTTAGCGTTTGAGGTTTCGGCGCGAAGCGTCCCGCGCCTCGCGGGATAAACTGACGCCTCCCCCGTCCACTTCGGACAGGTCGATTCGCGTAAAGCAATGTCTCGCTGTTTAGTGCCATGAAATGGCTTTGTTTTTCATAAATGGCATATCGTTTTTTCCCGTTTCCCATCCTGACATTTCCGCCCCCGATTTTGTCATTCCTATTTCTTTTATTGTCATTCTTTTTATTTTTTGTCATTCCCGCGACGGCGGGAATCTTTTACTTTTCGGCACCGCCAAAACAAAAAGGACACTCCTTTCACATAAGGGGAGCGCCCAATTTTCACCACCGATGTTGTCGGGATTTTGCGGGGGGAAAGAATACGGGGCGACAGATGGAATTTTCTTTTCGAGAAAATCTACTTGTTATCCAATAACTCCATCGCTGGAATTGTTGTTCGCCTTAACAATTCACCCGTCTGAGCGGAATATTCAATTCTTGTATAACTTTCATAATAACCCGAGGCATCTTCGTGATTCCTTAAAGGCGTAATCCCGCAGTATGTGACCGACCAGACTGCTGTTGTATCGCCACGCAAAACCACCTTTAAGAGTTGAGCGGTTATCTCTTTCGCTTCTGGAAAATATAATGAATTGATTACGTCTTTGAGACTAACGTGGTCACCAGCAATTTCAAAATCTATAAATTCTTCGAATATTCCTGAAAGTTGTTTTTCAGCCAACTCATTTGGAATCTTCGATAAATATTCCTTGGTGCTATCGGTATCACAGAGTGGACTGAATATTTTCAGCAATTTCCCGTTATCCGGGTCTACATATACCTGAAATTCCCTAACAGGAATTTCCTTACTTTTTGGCATATTGTCCGGGTATAATTTGATTGAATTGAAATCTACTCTCCAGACCTCTTTACCGTAATATTTATCACTTAGAAAAGGAATTCGATCATCGTCGAAAATAACCTCCAATGGAGTCAGGACATCCTTATTGCCAAGGAATTCATCGAACCCGGTAAACTTCAGAGCCAGATTTACTGCTATATCGGCTTTCGTACTTTCGTTATTCCCGCCGCCTTTTAGCGAAGAATTGGCAAACGCTAATATTATGAGTGTACATAGTACCACCATTAGGCTCCTGTTAAGTACTTTAACATTAATACTATGCATGTTTCACTTCCGCTAAAGCGCTGCCATCTACTTCACCAGCACCATCTTTCGCGATTCCCGAACCCCTTCAGCCTTTATCTCATAAAAATATATCCCGCTCGAAACGACCCGTCCCTTGGAATCCAGGCCGTCCCAGTTCACCGTATGCCAGCCTGAAGGCATAATTTCATCGAGCAGCACCCGTACTTTCCGTCCAAGAATGTCGTATACGGTTAAAGTCGTTTGAGTTCGAACCGGCAATTCGAATTCAATTATGGTTTGCAGATTGAACGGGTTGGGATAGTTCTGGCCGAGAATAAACTCCGCAGGCAACGATTCCGGAATATCTTCTTCGGTATCAGTGAATATCCCTTTCTCGTACGCGACCACACCGTATAGACCCGCAACGTAGATATAATCGCCGTCGGCAGCTACCGTTTCCGGCTGCCACGGCATGTACACGCCGAAAACCTGATAGACATTTTCCGGATCGGAAATATTGAAAATCGCGGTCCCGTACTGCCAGCTTGCTACAATGGCATAATCTCCCTCAAACACTACATCGTGCCACCCGCCGATATCATTGAATTGTCCCAGAAAAGAGGGGTTTCGCGGATCGAACGAAAGTTCGTAGATAAAATAATCTGCGTTAAATTCCACGTACAGCTTCGACCCTGAAATTTCCATATCGTACACCGACCCGTTTGCGATCTCTCCTGCATATTCAGGACTCACCGGATTGGAGATTTCGAATATCTTGACCCCGGCCGAACCGTCCGATACGTACATAAAATCGTCGTACAGACGAACCGCGCCGGCGTTCCCAAGTGTACTTATGGTCGCAACGGGGATATCATCCGGCCTCGTAATATCGAATACCAGCAGTCCCGAATTCCCGCTTGCAAGATAAGCGAAATCCCCCCGGACCGCCACATCCACACCTCTGGAAGCGGAATAATTCCGGACACAGTGCAAATTCGCAGGATCGGACACATCGATAACCTCCAATCCCTCGCTCCCGGCGGCAAGATACAGAGTATCGCCGACAAATATTCCGGAATAGGGATAACCCATCGTCTGATAAGTCCCGATCGAATCGAGTCCGCTTCCGTTGATCTTCCCGACCAGAATTCCGCTTTCGGGAGTTTCGTCATCATATATCGCATAGACGTAGCCGTCGTGGGCCAGGATTCCTTCGATATGGGGCGGAACATCGTAATACCCTGCCAATTGCGGATCGGTCCGGTCCCGGACGTCGACTATCTGAAAGTCTCCCATCGAAAGTTCCCGTTCCGAACCGGAAGATTTTAATCCTCCGCCGTTATCGATATCAACGACATAGAGAAGCGAATCATTGCCGACCACCCGGACCGCCCAGCCGGGATTCACATACCGGCCGATGCTGTCGAGATCAGTCGGATCGGATATGTCGAATATCTGAACGCCTTGCCAGCAATTCGCGACATAGGCGGTCTTGTCATGCACCCAGACATCGTAGACGGCTTCGTAAAGAGGCCAGCGGCTGACCAGTTGCGGATTAGTGCGATCGGCGACATTGAAAATGGAAAAGGCCGACCTTCCGGCGGGAAAAGTAATATCATGGTCCGCCAAATATAATATTGTATCCACAATGACTAATCCCAGCGGATAATAGTCGTTAATATAAACCGTTATGGTCACCGGCGACGCCGGATCGGACACATCCAGAATCCAGAGAAGCCTCCCTCCTCCTATGACATAGGCAAAGCCATCGGCGACTTCAACCTTATCCATGGATTGGCTGCCGTACCCGGTAAACTGCTTATTTGCCACTAATTCAATATGCGAGGGGTCGTTGATATCCAGAATTAGCAGTCCCTGGCCTTGACCGGATTTTCCGTACGCTATATACGCCAGAGTATCTTCGATATCTATTCCGTGCGCTGCAGTCGGAGTATCGTATTTCCCGATAACTTCGGGAGTCGATAAATCGGAAACATCGATAATAAAAAAGACGGCATTCCAGGTGGTTAAATAGGCGAAGTTTCCTTCGACTTTAATATCGGTGGGCCAGTTGTCGGTCAGAAACAGGTTTGAAATAACCGACGGTTTAGTCACATCCGAAATATCGAGAATCAGGAGCCCTTCATGCATGGAACAAAATGCGATGGTATCCCTGATAACAATGTCACCCATACCGCTCATGAACCCTCCGGCATGGTAAGTCAGCATCTCGTTCGTTAGACCGGATTTTTCAAAAACCGGAGATTGAGGAAACACTTCCGGCTCCAGGCCCGTTTGGGCCGAAATTGAAGCAAACAAAACCAGACACAAGATTAAAACTTGGACGATAAGGTTAATTGAATTCGACATAATCCACCCGCAATTCAGTTATTCTTATATTTAAAGATAAATGGCTCTATTTTTAAGTCAAGACGATTCAAATAGGCGGATGTGTAATATCACAGGATGCTATAATCCCCCTCCCCCCCCCGCACTTTCACTACCGAATCGAACGTGAAAATTCAGCGCTCCCCTTATGTAGAAGAAGGAGCGTTTTGTGGTTTTTTCAACGGAGCAGACAAGGGTGAGATTGCGACATCGTCCCGATGCTCTAAGAACCGGAGCGGGACTCCTCGCAATGACCGAGCCTGATCCGGGCAAGTCGTTGCAGGGTCAGCATATGCGGGAAGTGGAAAAAACGATATATCAATTATGAAAAACAAAGCCATTTTGTGGCACTATATTGGGAGGCATGAGGTTACATGGAAACAGCGTCGGAATTGCAATAGTAAGTCGCTCGCGATTTCGCGGAAAATTCCGCATATTTCATGGCTATATTTCCTGGATTCAGGGAAATTGGAAAATTGACATTCAAACAGAATTCAGATATTTTGGTCAATTGAAATTCGATAATCTTGATAACTGAATATCGGAATATATAACATCGATTATGGCAATGCATATAATTATCAAAAGGCGGTCTTTAATAATCAAAAGGGGACAAAATGCCGGATAAGAAAAAAGCAGTAGCGATTTTTAAATGTGTCGCGGCAATTGTCGCTTCGGCCTTATTCATAGCGGGCTGTAATGATAAATCTGCGGATACTCCGGCCAGAAGTGTCCCCCATGAGGGTCAATGGGGCATTTACGCCCTGGACCTTTCCTCACAGGATGTTTCTCTGCTTTACAGCACCGATGATGCTATTTCGGGAATCAACCTGGGCAGCTCCGGGACCCATATCCTGTTCTCGAAAATGACTCAGAGCGGAGTCGAAATCGATACAACTGCCGAGATTTATATTCTTGATGTAAACGGCGGTACCCCGACCAGACTGACCACCAATTATTATTTCGATTCTTACGCCTCCTTTTCTCCGGATGAATCGCAAATAGCCTTTCTTTCCCTGCGCAACGGCACTCTTGATCTATATGTCATGGATTCGAGCGGAGCGAATCAGCAGCTGCTTTATAATTCGGGCGGTCACGATGCCGATGCGGATTGGGGAATCGCAGGAAGAATAGCGTTTACACGGGATTATCAAATATGGTCGGTAAATTCGGACGGTGATGATGCGCTGCAAGTGACTGATCCGGTCGACGCCGGCCTTTGGGGCGAGGCCAATCTCCCGATCGGAGATTATGACCCGCGAATCAGCCCCAACGGAAACCAGATTACCTTTGAACGAATGGTAGATGTCAGTTACGAACACGGCGGCTATGATATCTATGTTATCTCCACGAATGGGGAAGACGAAACCGCCCTTACCGGCAACGGTGATCAGGGATATGCCCAGGGATTCGCCAACTGGTCGCATTCAGGAGATAAACTGGTATATATTATTTCCGCGATAGGAGACGAAGGCCGCTATGATCTCTATATAATGAATTCGGACGGGTCGGGAAACCATTCGATTACTCCCGATTACTTCCCGGCGGCCTTCCTGTGTCATAACGCGGTTTTCTCGCCGGACGATTCGCAGATCTACTTCATCGGACAATGGTGGCAACAATAAAAACATCAACGGGCTATATATAGTCGAACACTTCAGTTATCGACTATCGCAATCAACATCCTCGAGATCTTCGTCCCAGCAATGCCACAAATCGTCTCCGAAATAGATTTCATCCATGACCCGGCCGACTTTGGCATCCAGGTTCCATTCGATGTCGATGTTATGCTCTTCCTCGGCATAATAAATACCATAAAAGGCGTCAAAGTTGGGATCATCGACAACACCGAATGTAATGTAACCGCCGTTGCCCTCGCTTTCAGGTTCAATATTGGTATACGTTATATCTGCGGTGGAATCCACGAGGTTGCGGTGCCATTCTATTCCGATAAATTGCACCGGATCATCGGGAGCCTTGTAAATTGTCCAGGTACCCTCGGTATAAAGCAAGTCGTGCTCCCCGGAAAACCAGAGAAAATCGGTGAACTCGCCCGCTTTGGACAAATACATCGACCAGTTGATGCCGCTGACATCGGTACTGGCGTACAGGTTGGCTGTGTAGGTATCCTCGTCTACGATAACGCTGTACGACCACAACCAGGAATCATCTTCCTGCTTGACGGGTACATGCCTGAAAGACTCAAGGAAAGCAGCCACCGGAACCGCGCCGTGAACGGTGATAACCGCATTCCAGAACAGGACATTGATGCCGGCCCAACCCCAGTTGGCAAAAGTCAGGGGTTTACTAACACC
>JBFZFV010000098.1:0-110275 GCA_041306185.1 Candidatus Zixiibacteriota bacterium | reverse complement strand
AGCGGAGTATATTTCTATCGCCTTAAAGCCGGGGAGTTTGTGAAATCCAAGAAGATGGTAATATTGAAATAGGTCTTTGCATTGATTTAATTCAATGGAGGAGATATAAGGGCCGGATTATCCGGCCCTATTTAATTTCCATCATCATGCCGACCGATTCTCCAGTCTTCAAATTAATTTGTGCCCATTTTGTGCCCACATTTGGGTAAAATAGACCAAAATAGACAAAATCAGATAAAAGTATACAAAAACGTTTAAACGACGGACAATCAATGGCTTGTGAGTCAATTCGTTGGCTGTCAATGTATTATCAAAATTGGCCGTGGAGTTTCCCCCCACCTCCATTTTGTGCAACTCAATGATAAACAATAAGATAGGCAGGGCAAAGTTGAGGCGAGTAGTACAATTTACCCGTGCCGTTTGAAAGACAGAAAATGGCGCACAATAACATAAAAGGCAGCAGGAGTTTTTTATATTATAACCCTTGCTCATGACATTTAGGGTTTTTTTAGAATCTTATCTCAACCGAACTTGACCTTGACTTCTACATTTTTAACCAATTCCAAACCCGAAAGGACAGACTGGATATCGGCTTCTCTGGTTTGATGCACATCGGGAGGCAAGCTGCCGCTCACGATAACCTTCCCGGTCGACGAATCGGCGGCCACATCAAGATCCAGCGCCTTGGTTTTTATCGATCCCAAAAGCCGGGTTTTTACCATACTGGCCAGATGTAAATCCTTTAAAGCTCTCAGGGAATCCTCGCTGGGCTGAAATGGTTCTTTCTTTACTTCGGTAACAACCATCTCGACGGCATCATCGATACTTATTTTTTCGAGATTCAGAACCAAATCGAAGAAAATCGGGTCTATAATTTCAGCATCGTACAGGAACTGCGTCCAGAGTCTTCTCCTGTAATCCATATCTTTTATCCTTTCAACGGCGTCCTCCCTCGATAGTCCCTTCTCTTCCATAAGTAGTCGTACTCGATCTCCCAGGGGAGCATTGACCCTTACCCTCAGCACGAAAGGGACTTCGTTAAGCAGAATATGAGCAAGATTCCCATGATAAATGATAGAACCGGTTACCGCGAAATCCAGTAAAGCCGTCTTGAAACACGTGAGATAGTGCATTCTTTGATCAGACCGTTCATGCCAGTATCCCGGTGGATGTGCTTCCATAATGTCCTTTTCACCCAGGCCGGTATCTTCAATTCCATAACGACCGGCGGCCTCGATTACCTCTTCACGGCTGATGACCGTGTATCCCAGCCTGTTTCTTAGTCCTTCCGCCAGCTTTATGGTGGCGAAAAAGGAACCTCTTGAAATTGCTATAACCGACATATTTAGCTCCTTCGTTCTTTATACCAATAATTGCCCTGCTCATCGACTCCACACTTAGTAAGTCAAGACGCTGGTCGCCTCCAATATCTCCATAACTGCTCTAGCAGCCTTTACTGGCTGTGCAATTTTCACCAGCATATCAGGTGTTATTTTCCGTTCCTGTATGCATGGAGTGCATATGAGGAGTGTTCCACCCTGCTCAATAAAGGACTGGATCAAATCCTTGAGGGGTGGTAATCCGGCAGCGAAAACATGTTCGTAGCAGCCCTCTTTCGCAAGAAGAACAGCAGTGCCCTGAAGCATAATAGTTACTTGAACTTCCATGACCAAAGCTGCATTACCAATTACAAATGGTAAACTGGCGCGTTCAGGATCTTCGGGGCCATGGGTTCCAAAAATGACAATCTTTTCAGGTTTTTCTTCCTTCATTGTAACACCTCTAAAATTAGTATAAACTCACCGTGCCTGCAGGAATAACGCTTTGATGATTATGCATTTTGTCGCTAAACGCGTACATTTTTCGAAGTTTGAAATTCGCCGCAGTAGGCGTCTACCAAATATTCAGAAATATCTTTAACCTCGATATTTCGATTTTTGGCCGCATGTTTAAGATTGACCAGGCAGATAGGGCACATGGCGACAATATTTCCTCCGGCGGCAGCCAGTTGCTCTATTCGCTTTTCGGCGATAGCCTGAGCTTTGCCCGGGTAGAACGATTCAATCGGACCTCCGCAGCAATGGGTCAGTTTCCCGGCCAGTTCCGGTTCGATGATTTTCGCTCCGGCCTTGCTGAGAAGGAGGCGAGGTTCATTGACGATATTCTCGTATCGAGCATAAACACAGGAATCGTGAATAGTCACATCCAGTTCAATGGTCAGCTGCGAATCGAAATTGCTGTCAACGAGCACTTCAAGATAGCTCTTCACTTCCAGGTCATATCCGTCAACGTACCTCGGATAGATGCTTCGGAGCATGTTGGTTGTGTGGGGATCAACGGTAATTACGGACTTGACTCCGTTTTTCTTGAGAACCTCGAATACCCGCTGAGCATGTTGCTTGAAGGCGTCGTCAACCCCTTCGTCGTGAATCAGCGCGCCCGAGTACATCTCCTCTTCGTAAAGATATCCGAAATCGACACGGGCCGCCTGGAGCATCCGCGCGATATTACGCAGGATATCGTTGTACTGCCTCGTTTCTTTGGAATCGGTTCGAGCCATAAACCAGGCCAGATTGACGAATTTGTTTGCGAACCTCCCCAGGCCAAAGAATTTGGTAATCCAGGAGTTTTCGAAGTACGCCATTTTAGCCGCCAAAGCCGAAATGGCCGGTATGAGCTGATACATGTGACCAGTGTAGATAATGGTTTTTCCGCCTCTGGGTATGTTCAAACCGCGCGCCCACCTGGTCGTGGTGCGAGGGGAAAGTTTGAGGACGCTCTTTCTTTTCAACAAGTTATCGACCAGTATGCCCAGGACGTGTTTCGTTGGCAACGACATAATCTAATTCCTTGATAATCCAAAAACGTTGCGGTTGATATAGGTGCGAAGGGTTCTTACGTTTTCGGCGATTTTAACTTCTGCAGGACAATTCTGTTCGCACATCTTACACATAAGACAAGAGAAAATGGTTTCCTGATTTTCCAGTATCTTTTCTTCGGCACCGACCACCACATACCGGAAAAGCTGTCTCGGTAGAAGTTCCAGCCCCATCGGGCAAACGGCGGTACAGACACCGCAATTCATACAGGCAGTGGCGTTGAATGATTCCAACGCTCCTAATTCGTCCATAAATTCGGTATTCACACTTAGCATAGCCTGTCCTCATTTAGTTAGCTGGTATTTATAATAGCCGTCTTTATCCGGTTTGCCTGATTCCTCAAGGTAGCCGTATCTCCACATGGTCATGACCCAGTACATGACTTCGTTTGCGGAACATTCAAGGTCTTTGGCTATTTCCGGAACAGTCGCGGGGGCCTCTTGTAGACGGGAAATAATATGGTCTTTCATGACCATTTCATCTCTCAGGATTTCGGACAGGTCTCTATGAATTTGATTTTTCATCACTTAACCTCTTGAACGAGCGAATCTATCATCGCGGTGATTTGATCATCCGTGTACCCTTCGACATCGATTGCGTCCCTGGGGCACAGGGGTACGCATGTCCCGCCTCCCTTACAAAGGGAAGGAATAATCCTCGCAACTTCCTTGTCGTCGAAGGCCGCATTCTCGATAGCGCCGTAAGGACATGCTTTCGTGCATTCATCGCACCAAATGCATTTTTCCGGATCGATTTTGGCAATAAGCGGTTCGAGATCGACATATCCTTTCATCAGCAGGGCCGCGCTTTTGGACACGGCTGCCAGAGATGAGGCGACACTTTCAGCCATGGTTTTCGGTCCCTGGGATGCTCCGGCAATAAATACCCCGTCAATAACGGTTTCTACAGGTCTGAGTTTGGGGTGAATTTCATTGAAGAAACCATCCTTACCGATCGGAAGCTTCAGGACATCGACAAGCTGAGCATTTTTTCTTGGAACCATGCCGGTCACCAGAACGAGTAAATCGACGAGAATATCGATCTTTTCGCCATGTGTCAGCAAGTCTTTTACCCTGATGCGAACTCTATCACCGGCATTTTCAACTTGCGGATAGCCGTCGTCGGCATACTTGATAAAAACCGAACCGTCATTCAAAGCCTGCTTATAGAGAAGTTCATACCTTCCATAGGTTCGCATATCCCGATACAGATGAAACTGGTGAGTTTTCTTGTCCCGCCTATTTACATCGAGAGAGGTATGAACAGCCGCCGTACAGCAATAACGTGAGCAGTATAAATTCGGATTCTCCATCTCCCGAGGTTGACGACTGCCGACACAGTATATGTACGCAATGTCTTTTATGGTGCGCCCCTCATGGTTGAGGTGGCCATTCGAGTTATCCAGGAGTTTTTTGAATTCAGGCAGGGTAATGACCATCTTTTGACCATATCCAAGCTCACCCGCAGCCGGCTTGTATACATCAAAACCCGTGGCCACAATGATGGCCCCGACATTCAGTGATATTTTTTCGTCCCCTCCTGCCTTAACTACTACCGAGAAATCACCGATACTACCGCCTTTTTCTATTAGCTCGGCGCCGGTAAAAATCGTGATATTGAGCCGCCGTTTCGCTTCATGGTAAAGGGAATCGATCAGGTCGATACCCCTGTTATCGTTGGGATACATACGGCCGAATTGTCCGGTCCAGCCGCCGACTTTGGATTCCTTCTCGATGACAAATACGGCAAGCCCCATATCAGACAGTGACAGTGCGGCTCGCAAGCCGGACACGCCGGCGCCGATTATGAGAACCCTGGGAGCGGTATCGATTCGCATGGTTGAAAGAGGTTCCGTCAAAGCGCATTTGGCGATGCCGGCCCGTACAAGGCGAACACCTTTTTCTGTGGCGTTCTTCTTGTCATGCTGGTGGACCCAGGAATCCTGTTCCCGGAGATTAACCTGCACGTATTGGTAGGGGTTTAGCCCGGCCCGCTCGGCCACGGCCCGGAAAGTGTACAGGTGCAACTTCGGCGAACATGAGGCTACCACCAAACCATCAAGTTTATTGGTTTTAATGTCCTCAATCATTTCTTCCTGGGCAGCGTCCGAACAAGCGAACATGGTCGTTTTGGCAACCACCACACCGGGATCACGGCTGATCGCCTCACGGACCTTTTCAACTTCCACATAGTCGGAAATATTTCCGCCGCAGTAACATATATAAACGCCAAGTCTTCTATCAGTCATCGTCCGGCCCTTATCCTCTCTATGTAAGCGGCGGTCTGAGCCACCGCCGCGCCTGCATGAAGAATGCTGTCGGGAATATCCCGAGGGGCAGAAGCCGCTCCGGCCACGAAAACACCGTTTATACTGGTTTTACCAGGATTGATATCTTCATCGATTTCCTGAACATAAGCAAAGGGATCCAACGCAAGTTTGCTATTCTTGAACATATGTACGTAGTCAATGTTTGGTGAGAACCCGGTTGACAGGACAACCAGATCGTGTTCCATATGCTTGAGGCCTCCGCCGCCTTCGATATTCTCATACTGGACGTCAAGATTGCCGTTTTCGATTTCATTAATGAGGGCCACTTTTCCCTTCACAAAAGAAATGCCCATTCCCCTGGCCTGCTGATAAAATTCGTCATAGCCTTTGCCGAAGGTCCGGATATCGATATAATAGATGGTTATGTCGGCCAGCGGCAGAGCGCCCATGATTAACTGCGCCTGCTTGATTGAATACATACAGCAGACCCTGGAACATAAAGGACTATCGACGGTACTGTCACGGGAACCGGTGCAGAGTACGTAAGCGATATTATCAGGCGCCTTGCCGTCCGAAGGGCGGATGACGTGATTATAGGGTCGGGTAGGGGCCAGGATGCGGTCCATTTGCATGGCTGTAATAACATTGGGGTATTTACCGTAACCGTATGTTGGTTTTAAGTGGGCATCGAAAAGATTGAATCCGGTCGATATGATGACCGATTTCGCCTCAACCGTCCGTTCTTCGTCACGCATGTTGAAATCAATGGCATGAGCCGGACAGGCTTTTACGCATTGCTGACATTCGGAGCAAATGCCGCAGTCAAGGCAACGGCCGGCGCTGTAGCGTGCCTCCTCTTCGGTAATGGGAAGCTCCACTTCGGACATGTTTTTAATTTGTTCCCCTGCCGGCAGCTCTCGCTTTTCAACAGGGTTTCGCTTCGACAACGGGGGTCGGGGTGTTGCCATACCGACCACGGGGAGGATTTGGTCATGTCCGGAGCCATTGTCGCCGTTGCCGGAGGGGAATCTCGAGAGAACCGAAGCCGTTGTTACCGCCGGCAATCTATTATCGAAGATTATTCCGTCAAGCGTTTCACCCTTCAGGTAAAGGTCAATATAAAATGCCGCCCGCTTCCCTTGACCGATGGCGCTGACAATCATGGACGGACCGGTAACGGCATCACCTCCGGCAAACACTGCGGCCCGGGATGTCTGCAGTGTTTCCTCATTTACTTTAATGGTGCCATTGCGATTGAGATCGAGTTCACCGGCAAACGGCGACGTGCTCGGTTTCAGACCTATCGCAAGTATGACCAGGTCAACGGGGATACTCTGTTCGGATCCGTCCACCGGAATAGGCCGGCGCCGCCCGCTGTCATCCGGTTCACCGAGTTTCATAGTCAGACTTTCGACCGCTTCGAGCCGGCCATTCGATCCGATAAATCTTTTTGGGGTTTTGAGAACCTGCAGCTCCACACCCTCTTCCAGAGCCGCGGAAATTTCCCAATCATGCGCCGGCATTTCCGTCCGGCTACGTCGATACTGAATGACTACCTTTTCCGCACCTAAACGAATAGCCATTCTGGCAGGATCAATGGCCGCATTGCCCCCGCCGATTACCATTACCGTCTTTCCACTTAAGTCTATTCCATTTGATGAATTCGCCTGCTTGAGAAATGTCATGCAGTCGGTCACGCCATCGAGATTTTCACCATCGACAGACATCTTCATTCCTTCCATAGTCCCCACAGCCAGAAAGGTTGCGTCGAATCCCTGTTCCCCGAGATGAGCAAGCGAGGATATGGGCGCATTTGTTTTAAGGGAAACACCCAGGGCAGTGACATTCCTAATATCTCGATCAACCACATTATTAGGCAAACGGTAAGCCGGAATCCCATAACGTAGCATACCGCCGGGCAGGGGCGCCGATTCGAAAATCGTAACTCGATACCCGCGACGAGCCAGGTGATAAGCGGCCGAAAGCCCGGCCGGACCGGAGCCGACCACGGCCACTTTTTTGTCCGCAATTGTATCCGGTGCCGTATATTCAGGTTCGGGATGTCTTTGATAGTAATAGTCTACCATGAACCGCTTGATAGCACGGATAGAAACGGCCCCCTCCAGTTTGCCCCTGGTACATTCGCCTTCGCAGGGAGCATAACAGGCCCGACTGAGACTGCCGGGTAAGGGAGCGTCTTCCATGTGCAAATGGAACGCTTCTTCATACTTCCCGCTTCGAACCAGCGAAACGTAACCGTGAGCTTTGACCCCGGCCGGGCAGGTGAAAGAACACGGGGATGTACCTTCGCGTACCATAACCGCTTTTTTGGGTACAGCCTGGGGAAAAGGAATATGTATCGCTCGATGGGCGGTCAAACCGAAGTTGAAGGGGTCGATTCTGGCTACCGTGCAGGCTCGTTCACATTCGCCGCATCCGGTGCAGGCCGCTGAATTCACGAAAGTGGACTTTTTGATAAAGGTAACCAGAAAACCGCCTTTATCCTGTTTTACTATTTCAGCAATCTCACTGGAAGTGGCAACGGTTATATTGGGATGATGAGCGGTGGATGCCATTTTGGGTGTGGATATACAGCTGGCGCAGTCCAGGGTCGGGAATACCTTGCTAAGGAGAACCATCTTACCGCCGATGCTGGCCTCCTTTTCGACCAGAAGCACCTTGTACCCCATATCGCCAAGTGTGAGCGATGATTCCATCCCCGCGATGCCGCCGCCAATAATTAAAACATCATAGTTCATGTATTCATGCCTTTCGCCGACGGACCGGAATTGAACGGCAATTTCCGAGTATGACAGCTGCGTCCGTATATTGCATTCATCGAGCGACCTTCTCCTTCATCGAATTGAGTTTAATCAGTGCCGCTTTGAATTTTTCCATATGTGATTGGAATGACTCGGCGCATACCGAACAGATTGCAGCCATCTTGAGCCGCCTTGGGTCGTTCTTATGTTCGTTCAACAGCAACTGGGCTTTTTGAACGATTTCACCTGTCCTTTTCGTGCAGTCAGGCAAATAAGCGCAATCAGTCCCGTCGGCGGCAATAAAGACTCCGTCAAATCCGGCCTCAATTGCATGAAGTATCCAGGATGGCTTGATGCCGCTGGAGCAGGGAACCGATATGACGAACACTCCGGGTGAATACGGCATATGGGAACCGCCGGCCATATCGATTCCGGGATCGGAGATATTGTTGGTGGAAAACACCAAAATCCTCGGATCCCCGCTGTTGGCTGGATCCCCCGCGGACATTATTTCATCCGTTTTACGAACAGTCGCCAGTATCCGGCTTCTTCGATATTACCAAGGTACTCGTGCCCCACCTTTTTGCACCAAAGAGGGATATCGTCGTTGGTGCCCTCATCCGAAGATAGCACTTCCATGATACCTTTTTGCGGTATTTCGGCCATTCCTCGCTTTGCTTCAAGAAGTGGACCGGGACAAGCTGTTCCTCTGGCGTCCACAATTTTGCTGACTTCCAGGGCTTCGAGTTCTGCGGTGTCCATTTTTCCGTTCCTTTCAAAAGTATATTGGCTTATACTAAACATCGCATATGCGCAGGCACGCATATAACTATATAAAAAAATATCTCTACTTGATCATACCCTTGGCTTTTTTCCCGTTCTTTTCCATTCCCTCCAGTAAAATTGACCGAATTTCTGCACAGGCTTTGGGTAATCTGCGGTTGGAAAGGCTGTAAAAAACAGTCTGTCCTTCCTTGCGGGTTTTTACTACATCATGAGAGCGGAGAACTCTGAGATGTTGACTCACATTGCTGGGCTGTATCTGTAAGGCTTCAGCAATATCACCGACATTCATTTCTTGTTTAGCAAGAAGCTCGATTATTCTCAGTCTTCTGGAACTGGCGATAATCTTACAAAACTCCGCGTGGAGTTCAAATATTTCTGTATCATCTATCTTCATATACACCTATATGCGCATCAACGCATAAATATATATAAATTCTTATTTGTCAAGCCCAAAAACGTAAAAATTGCAATTATTATTGAGCAATATGGACGTTTTTGCATTAATGTTGTCCCGGGCCTTGATTTTAGCGATTTCTTGCTCACAATACAATATTTCCCTATATTGTCCAAAAGAGGCATATGCCAGCGGTGTTAACTATAATTTCTGCAAAGAAATATGAGAATGATGAAAGAAAAAGAAATCCTTTGTGATAAGCTTCTGACTATTGTCGAAAATATTTCGGATGGTGTTTTTTCTGTCGATCTGGATTTCAAAATCACATTCATAAATAAAGCAGCTCAGAAAATGACCGGATTTTCGGCAGCGGAGGCATACGGAAAACCCTGCAAGGATGTACTTCAAACCAGTGCTTGTGGCCCTGACTGCCCCCTTAAAATCACTCTGTTATCTGGAAACCCGATTATAAATAGGCCTGTATGTATAAAAAACAAAAAAGGCAAACGTGTCCCGGTCAGTATTTCGACCGCTCTCCTAAAAGATTCACGCGGCAAAATTATAGGGGGGGTTGAGACTTTCAGAGACTTGGATCTTGCAAGGCGTCTGCAGAAAGAATTTGAAGGGCGATTTACCTTCGAAGAAATGATCAGTCGTAATAAGGAAATGTTGGAACTCTTCAAGATTCTGCCCACCATTGCCGAAAGCGGCAGTTCAGTGCTTATTGAGGGTGAAAGCGGGACCGGAAAAGAGCTTGTAGCCAGGGCGTTACATAACCTGAGCCCGAGAAAAGCGGGTCCCTTTATAGGATTAAACTGCGGGGCTCTTCCCGATAATCTTCTTGAGTCTGAACTATTCGGCTATGTCGCGGGAGCTTTTACCGACGCCAAGAAGGACAGAAAAGGGCGTTTTACGCTCGCAGAAAATGGCACCTTATTCCTTGATGAAATAGGCAATATCTCGCAGGCCATGCAGGTCAGGTTACTGCGTGTTCTCCAGGAAAAGGAGTTTGAACCGCTTGGCGCCGCCAAATCCATCCCGTCTAATGTCAGAATTATCACCGCATCAAACAGCTCACTGGATCAATTGGTTTCGCAGGGCGTATTTCGCACCGATCTATTCTATCGAATAAACGTTGTAAAAATCGACCTGCCGCCTTTACGTGACAGAAGAGAAGATATTCCGTTATTAATAGATCACTTCATTGAGCAATTCAATCGCCTCCGCAACAAATACATCCCCGGAGTTTCCCCGCCGGTGCTTGAGATATTAATGAACTACGATTACCCGGGGAATATCCGCGAGCTGGAAAATATAATTGAACATGCCTTCGTCCTTTGCTCCAAGGGCATAATCAGGTCTGAACATCTGCCGATTCACTTGCAGGATAAAAGACCGATACCGGCCATTGAAATAGCCGCCACCATGAACGAAATGGAATCCTTATTTCTGATTGCGGCATTGAAGCGAAATAACTGGTCGCGCAAGGAGACCGCCATGCAAATCGGCGTAAATCCGTCCACCTTGTATAGAAAAATTAAAAGCCTCGGTCTTAAAATCCCAAAACATAAAAGCTGATTAGTTGCGGTTTGCCGCCTTGCGATATTGCACGATCGCGAAATCATATCGTGCAATAATGCATGATTGCCCCATTCGAAATATAATAGACGCTATAGCCCAGGCTGCGGTATTGTCGCCTTATATTATTGTATACCAGCCACTTATATAAAGCGGTCAGGCTGACAATGCGTCTTGGCACGATTTATGATTGCATTATATTCAGATGGGATAAAAAGAAAGGAGGCCAAAAATGATTGGGCTTGATAGGCTGATGAAGATAGAAGGAGTTGTCGCCGCCGGACAATTTTCCGAAGACGGAACAGTCATTCGGAAAGTGGGTGAAATACCGGAGGACTTGATGGAAAGCGCCGAACTCTGTGTCCATCAGGCCCAGGCCTGTCGCAATTTTCTTGGTTCGCTCAATAGCAAATTGCCAAGGGATTTTGGGTCATTGGTTGGATGGACGGTCTGGGGAAGCAAATACTCGGTGGTTGTGGTAGGCAATACTCGGATTTTTGTCAGGACGAATCTCGGAAATTACAACCAGCTCATGGTCGATCTGGCCGGTATGGAAGCAACCGGCCCCAGGCCGATGAACTACTGATAAAGCGGGCAGTAAGTATAACAGCAGTTATGATAATAAATTAAGACTCATAAGGAGGTGATTGAAGTGTTTGAAGAGAACGATGAAAAGCCGGAATTGGGTCATGGTGTATATCATCCCGGTGCAAGACCGATGGAAGTTTTCCGCGACAAGGATGACTGCTTATGGTTATGCGATAAGGGAGTAGACCCCAATAAGGATTTCGAGCAACAGGGTTGCTGGCGCTGCAAGGATCTGGCCTTTACGCGCAATGATTAAACGAGCAATATTTGATTGCGAAGAAAATGTTCAATCTGAGTCCGGAACGCGAGTTAAAGCGGTGGGATTGCTCCCGTCAGTTGGCTGGCGACTTATGGTGTCAACCACATATGATTTTAGGAGGTTTCGGACATTGGAGTGAACGCATCGGAGGTTCCTGATTAACGGGCAACTCAGCTATGTTGACAGAAGAGCAAAAACGGCGTGTTGAAGTAGAGAATAAGGCCATACTGCGCAATGTGCAGAGTATCAGGCATAGGATTATCGTTTTAAGCGGCAAGGGGGGAGTCGGTAAGACAACGGTGAGTGTCAACCTGGCCTACACTCTCAAAGCCAGGGGATATGCAACGGGGCTCCTCGATGCCGACGTGACAGGGCCGAATATTCCCAAGATGTTGGGACTTGAAGGGGAGTTGCATTCTCACGAAGGAAGGATTACTCCCCTGTTAAGCGATAATGTTAAAGTTATTTCCATTGCCAATATACTCAGCCCGGATCAGCCGGTTCTGTGGCGTGGACCCATGCGTTCGAAACTGCTGCATCAATTCCTCGGCTATGTTGAATGGGGGGATCTTGATTATCTGGTCGCCGATCTCCCGCCCGGGACTGGTGATGAAATAATCACTTTAATACAGAAGATGACTCCGGATCTGGCCGTCATTGTGACAACGCCTCAGGAAGTATCCCTGATAGATTCACGCCGGGCCATAAACATGACCAAGGAAATGGGTTTAGGCAAAATCGGGGTTATTGAGAATATGTCCGGACTGAAATGTCCAAGCTGCGGCAGCAGGATTGATCTCTTCGGTAAAGACGGCGGCAGAAAACAGGCAGAGGAAATGAATGTCACTTTTTTGGGGACATTGCCAATAGATATTCAAGCCAGGATAATGGCCGATAACGGCAAACCTATCGTCCTGGCGCAACAAGATTCCGAAATTGCGGTTGCGATTGGTGCTATTACTGAGAAAATAGTAAGCATGCTCGGTGATGAAAGCCGATAATGGCCGCTGATGACAGGTTATTTGGTTAAAAGGGGCAGTGTCATTGCATGGTAAATTAAAAATAATATGTGACTGGAATACACTGAAATTATGTGATGGCCAGGATTGATCCTTTTGAAAAGCGTACAGAAGATTATGATTTTTGGTTTACCAAAAATTATTCCGCTTATCTATCGGAACTGATGGCAGTAGGCAAACAACTGCCTCAAAGTGGGAAAGGTCTGGAAATCGGTGTGGGAACAGGTCGTTTTGCCGGTCCCCTGGGGATTGAATTCGGACTGGAACCCTCGGGCCATATGCGAAAAATCGCGCGTCAAAGAGGGATTCAAGTGGTTGGGGGAATTGCCGAGGCCCTGCCGTATGCCGACGGTCAATTCAATCTGGCCCTTATGGTCACGACCATCTGTTTTCTCGATGATATCGAGGCATCCTTTCGTGAAGTTCACCGGATATTGAAACCGAATGGGATTTTTGTCGTCGGCTTTATTGACAAAGATTCGCTGCTTGGCCGGCAATATGAAAAAAATCGCAGTAATAGTCAGTTTTATAAGACTGCCGTTTTTAATTCGGTTGATGACGTGGTGAAGGTCATGAAGCTGGCGGGCTTCGGGGATTTTGAATTTGTCCAGACCATTTTTAATCCATTAAACGAAATCAATAGCATTGAACCGGTCACAGAAGGGTATGGCCGTGGCTCCTTTGTTGCGATTAAGGGGCGAAAATGAAAGGCATACATTATAAATCAGACCCCGGTTTTCCGGAAAGAACGAAACAATTATCGAATTGCGGTTTGATTATTAAGACGGGACGGTCAACGTAAGGATAATTTTATATACAACATTATTGATCACGATAATGAAAGCTCGTTCGTGCAGTCCCTGGAATTGCAGTAAGGAGGAATTTCGGACCGGGCGCCTGTAATGCATGCGGTTAGGTAGGGCAAAATCACAAGTATAGGAAGAGCAAGAAATGCTGCTCGACATTCTGGAAAAAACTCTGATGATAACCGGTTTTGTCGGATTGATGATGCTGGTTATCGAGTATATCAATGTTGTCACCAGGGGGGCGTGGCAGAAGGGTTTGAGCGGTCACAGGTGGATGCAGTATCTTATTGCGGTGGTGCTGGGGGTTACTCCCGGTTGCCTGGGAGCTTTTGCCGTGGTGGCCATGTTTTCCCACCGGGTGGTGACATTAGGGGCCTTGGTGGCGACCATGATCGCTACCAGCGGTGACGAAGCCTTCGTTATGCTGGTCCTATTTCCTGAAAAGGCTCTTCTGCTTAATGCCGTACTTATTGTTGTCGCCGTTGTGGTTGGCTACCTGACCGATTTCATTGTATCCAGGCGCTTTAATGGCGGGTTGGAGAACTGCTGTCAATTTGAGATACATGAGCCAGAATTCTGCAATTGTTTCCCTAAAGGTGAAATCCTCTCGCAATGGCGTCACTTATCCATAGCCCGTGGTGTCTTGAGTCTGGCTTTGGTTTTGTTTGTGCTGGGGCTGGCTGTCGGCTCGTTCGGACCGCAGGCGTGGGATTGGAAGCGAATAACCTTATTGCTAACCGGTTTGACCGGTTTATTTATAACGGTTACTGTGCCCGAGCATTTCCTGCAGGAGCACCTCTGGAATCATGTTGCCCGGAAGCATATTCCGGGCATTTTCATGTGGACCATGGGGGCCCTTCTGGCTTCTCATATCATTATCGAGCAACTGCATCTGGAGAAATCCATTCAGGCCAATGCATATATCGTGTTATTGTTTGCCTGTTTCCTCGGAATTATACCTGAATCCGGTCCGCACCTGTTATTTGTCACCTTATATGCCCAGGGCGCAGTCCCTTTTGCCGTGCTTCTGGCCAGTTCCATTGTTCAGGACGGTCACGGGATGCTGCCGATGCTGGCTCATTCACGTCGCGGATTCCTGCTGGTCAAAGCAATTAATCTCATTGCTGGTCTGGCAGTCGGTACTATATTTTATTTCGGCAACTGGCTGTGATAGCGTACGTTTGTATGCTGGATCACATGCGAAAAGAAAGGTCATTGTAATGTATGTATATGGCCCGGTTCCGTCGCGACGGCTCGGGCGGTCTCTTGGAGTCAGCCCGATTCCACCCAAAACCTGTTCCTACACCTGCGTCTATTGCCAGCTGGGCAGGACGACCCGTTTGCAGGTGACCAGAGAGAGTTTCTTTCCAAGGGAAGATATCCTGTCGGAGATAATAAACCAGGGTCGGAAAGCGCGGCCTGATTTTATAACCTTCGTCGGTGAAGGCGAACCCACCTTGTGCAAAGACCTGGGCTGGCTTATTCGGGAGACCAGGGACAGGCTGCATCTTCCCACCGCCGTTATTACGAATGGTTCTTTACTTTTTCGCAAAGATGTCAGAGAGGAATTAAAAGAAGCTGATGTTGTGATTCCCTCGTTGGACGCCGGCTGTGTAAAAACCTTTAAAGCCGTCAACCGACCGCACCGGGAAATCGATTTTGCGATTATGCTGCAGGGCCTGGTCGAATTCCGCCGCATGTATTCCGGACAAATCTGGCTCGAGGTTATGCTGGTTAAAGAACTAAATGATTCCGAAAAAGAACTGCGCAGCATAAAGAACGATGTCGATATGGTACAGCCGAATCGAGTGTATATACTTACTCCGACTCGTCCGCCGGCGGAACCATGGGTACAGCCGTCTGATCCTGAAACTATTTTGAAAGCACAGGAGATAATGGGACAAGCCGTGGCGATGGCGGGGTTGGAATCGGGACAATTCGGACTGAGCGAATTCTCGGATGCCAGGCAGGCTATTCTGGAAATCGGATCGCGTCATCCCTTGCGCCGGCAACAGGCGGACGAAATTGAAAAATACTTCGCCAACCAGGACGTTATAAGCAAAATGCTCGAAAACGAAGAATTGACAATCGTCGCTTACAAGGGTGAGGAGTTCTTACTTCCGGGGCATTTCAAAAGGGGAAGAGAAAACCATAAAAGGAAGGAGGCAATAAATGAATCCGCTCTGCATAAAAGCCAATGACCTGCGTTGGCAACCTGCGGAAGGATACGGAATGGGTGCTGAAGAAAAAGTTTTAAATGAGGGCAATGATGTCGCCCCCCGGGCAATTCTCTTGAAAATACCACCGGGATGGAGGATGGAGGCTCATTCTCATCTAAAAGCGGAATTGCACTATTTGATTGAAGGTCAATACGAGAGTCAGGGTAAGGAGTTTCCGGTGGGTACGTTCTGTGTCATTCCCAAAGAAGTACGACATGGGGCATATTCGACGAAATCGGGAGCCGTTATTTTTGTGACCTGGTGCGATCTGAGACAATAAGATAGCGCATTAATTTGGACGAAAATCAGGGATAAATAACACCTGCCGCAAGGTGCTGAATTGTCCGAAGGATTTTGCCTGGATGTTCTTATAAAACCGTATAGGGAATTTAAACCAATTACGTCGGTGCCTCGTATCGGACACTACCTTTGGCAGGCGGTGTATTTGCCAGGCTCACTTTGTGCCAGATTTGTGCCAACCTGAGGTAAAAACACCCTGATTTTCCAGAAACAAATAAAACCAAATAAAAACTGGAATTTTATGGGAAGCAACGAGTTATGACGTAATCTGAAGGAGTTCAAAAAGTTATAATAATTGGAATATTCGTTTCCCCCCACCTCCATTTTGTCATAATTGGTTACAATCCAATAGCTTACATCAACAAGAGGGGCCGTAGCATTTGCCTATACCCCCACCCTTCGGCTAGATAGCTGAATATCATGCAATAACTGCGACGGCTGTAGCAACGATTTGGTCACTGTCCATCTGCCGGAAAGAACTTGGTTAATTCTCGTCCTGAGGGGTCGCAATAAGAGAATTAAAGGCCACTAATTTACCGACGACTGCAATATCTCGTCGAACGATTTTCGAATGCTTTCATCGGGTGGAAGGTCCAGCTCATCACTCAGGCGCTTTTCGTAGCTTCGATATACGCGCATTGCTTTCAAGATTTCGCCGCGCATCGCATGTATCTTAAGAAGCACTCGGACACCATCAGTCCACAACTGATCATAGGCCAGTGCTCTTTCAACTACTGTAGCCGCTTCCTCAAGGGACTTGCTGGTGATCAGAAGCTCCGCCAGCTTCAGAGACCCTCTCAGGTAGCGTGCCTGCAATTGCTCACGAAGTTCAACCGTGAATGCCTCATAAGGAAGCATTGGCAAGAGCGGCCCACGATATGTCTCCACGGTCATGCGAAAAGCGGTAATTCGATCATCGATTGAAATCGAGTGTGACGCTTCCTTCTCAAGGCACTCCCGCATCAGGCTGGTGAAGCTAATATAGTCAATGTGCGATTCAGCGGGTAAATCAAGTCCATAATGCTGGTCTACATACGCAACATAGGAAGGTCCTCGAGGGACTGCGTATGGATCGAGTGCCTTACGCAGATCCTTGACAGCAGTCCGCAGGTTAGCACGACCCTTGGCCGGGTCGGTTTCTTGCCAAAGGTGTTCGATTAATTCCTCTTCATGTATTTTTCTGGGATAGGTTACAAGAAGGTGCTGGAGGAGCAGACGGGAACTTGAGCGATTGAAACGAACCACTCGACCCTTGGCGCTAACGGAAAAACCACCAAGCATTTCAATTCTCAGAGGTGGAAGGCCGCGCTGGCTCAAGAACTCGCGATATCTGTTGATTACAGGCAGTTCCCTTGTAGTTGCATTCGCGCTGTGCTTTTTCAACTGCTTGGACAGGCCCCTTACGTTCAGATGCGAAGCTAACTCCCAGAGACGGATACGTTCCTCCGCCGTGAGCTTAGTGTCCTTCAGCTCAGTATCGATGGCGGGCGTGAGGTCTATGTCCGTTCCGGTTGAGAGAAGGGGTTCGATTAAATCCTCGTCTATTCCGAATCGTGTCGCTCTGGCTATAACGAAGGAGGTGATCGTGTGATTCCCCATCGGATAGGATCGCCAGCCGATTTGTTTCAGAATTCCGAGACCCCTTCCGAGCAGCTCGATTAGACGCTGCTTGTCTCTAGAGCGGTTGAGAGACATGGCAAGCAAGAACGAGCCGGTCGCTATCCATGGTTGTATCTCACAACTCCTGGCAAGATCGAGAATCTGTGTTGCATTCCGTTTTAGATTGACAGGATTTGCGCTTTTGAATGCTCTTATGGCCTGGAGTGCCAGGAACACCAGACGACACTCACTTGGCTGGTTTTGATTCGGAATCTCTTTCTCGTCGACGAGTCTCACCGGGTTATCATCCAAAAGGCTGTAGTACTCGCACAACAGTGTCACCTCCGTGCCGGCCAGGGCACCGAATTGCCTGGCCGGCTCCCGAGCAGCCATCAACAATCGTAATCCTTCAGCCCTGTCTCCTAAATGCCAAAGAGCCATACCGCGGAAGCGACCGATATAGGCATCAACTTGGAGACTGTAGCCGCCAAATTTCCTCATGCCGGCGACGCAATGATCGATGTCATGGAGCGCCTCGCGGCAGTACCCCATGGCCAGGTGAATGTTCGCTTCCAGCATGTACATTTTAGGGATCTGCGACTGAAGCCCCAGTCGAGAACAGTCATCGCGGGCCTGCTTCAATTCGTCCAGAGCTTTAACGGAATCACCCAGCAGATGTGAATACAACGCTTCGTTCTGATTGGCGATAATTCTTAAGCGTACATATGGCTCTTCAACCAGCTCGGACGCTTTTCTGACGTGTGCGATCGCCTCGCGCAAGCGGAGCTCAAGATATGCGGCCATGCCAAGGGTGTTCTGGAATATGCCGAGCATGGTCGAACTGAACCCGCGAGGAACCGATATCAGACTATCATGATCTTGCTTAGCGACATCATAATGTGATACCGGCTCCGTGTTTATGCGAGCCCACCAGTAATTCGCCCAGAGACTTCCGAATGATTCAATGTCATCGGAGAATCGCTCTGGCGACAACTTGTCCTTTAGAAAGGCAATCGCTCCCTTGTTGTCTCCTGACACACTGAGTACGTTGGAGTAAGTTTTGACAAATGCTGCGCGGTTGTGGTATTCGACAGGTAAAACTTCCAGCCACTGTCTTGCTCTGATCCACCCGTGCTGTCCGTACAAGTCCGACCACTTCGTGTTCATCAGATCGAGAGCCCGATCATATTCTCCCAGTTCCATGAACAAGCCGATGGCTTCAAAGATCAACCCCTCCTTGAGGTAATATTCGGCTGTGGAGCGGCAGAGAGCTGCAACCTGCACAGGTTTCGCGATATCAACCAGATGCGATCTAAACGCTTGCCTTGCCAGTGCGTGCAAGCGATAATGTCCCCGCTGTTCCAGCGCGACGTGCGGGATCGCCGAACGCCCAAGTTGATCAAGTAACTCTTCCGCTCTGTCAGGCGCAGAAGTGACCGCCGCACATCGTTCGGTAGTCAGGACATCGAACAGCGATGTCTCGCAAAGGAATCTGGCGAGATCGGGGGGCAACGTCTTATACACTTCCTCTGTGAAATACTCGTGGAACGCGCTGGCCCGTTTCGGTGACAAACTCACACGACCGGAGGCAGAGAATCCGTTCTGAGGAAACGTGTTGGCGGTTAACCCCACAGAAACACACCATCCCGAAGTCTCGTGCCAGAACTGCTCCAATACTTCATCCTCGACGTCCTGACCAAACCGCAATCTCAAAGCCTCCTGGCACTCGGGCAGACTGAACGCGAGTTGGGCAGTATCGATTCTTAGGATAGTGCCACGAGCCTGGTCCCGCCAAGTCTTGAAGGAAGGAGGAACTCTCGAAGCGATTATCACCGTTAGCCGATCACGGCCGCTTCGGGCGAGCAGCGGAGGTATTGAGGCAATGTCGGGGTTATGATCGACACACTCCCAATTATCAAGGACGAGGTAGGTGCGAGGCCCTTGATACTGCTCTATCGCAAAGCAAACGTCTTCGATAGTCTGGCAGATATGCGTCCCTGGTGATGTGGCGTTGAACTGTGATAATACATTCGGCAGGGCAGCAACGAGATATGCAAGAAACTGGTCAGTATAAGCGTCCGAGTCGTCGAGATGATACCAGGCTTTCGCGGCATTTGGGCGGGAATAAAGAATCTGCTGAGCAAGGGTTGTCTTACCATACCCGGCCGGAGCGACAAATAATAAAAGGTTGGCCCCGTTGGGATAATCAGCCATCCCGATCAACCGTCGACGTTCAACTGCCCAGTTTAAGGGCCCCGGAATGGTAAGCTTGCTTCTTAATATATTGATTGCCAACCAGTTACTCCAGCTACAAAGTGACAATTCAAACTCGCATTTCAGAGGCAAGGGGATTGACAAAGAACCTCTGAAACATCACGAATCCTCAAATATCTAAAAGTACAATCTCTCTCGTCAAAAAAACAGGGGAAATTGGCGCGATTTGTCATTCGCCTGTCATTCGCAACTCGACATTAAAACCATGAAACCAGGCAAATCCGCCCCTTCGCCTCAGACATCGGGAGTTGAAAAAGTTCTGCTCCAGATGGCCCGCCGCGGTGACGATTGGGCCGGCAAGGCGACCAGCTTCAACGGTCCTGCAGAGTTTCATTTTGACAGCCTAAAGGATCTTTTTGACTGGCTAAAAAAAAGGGCAAAAAATAGTTAAAGCAAACCAGATGGAGGAATCTATGAGAAAATTGACATCATTATTCGGATTTATGATTTTAACTTGTGCGCTATTCAGTTCATGCTCGGACAACAAAGGAACCGAACCTGTTCAACCGACGGTTCCCACGGTATCTACCATCACCGTCAGCGCGATAACCGAGACGACAGCTGTATGCGGCGGAACTGTTACATCAAATGGCGGAGCCGAGGTAACGGCCCGCGGTGTCTGCTGGAGCACGAATGCGACCCCAACGATAGGAGACAATATTACCACTGACGGCAGTGGGTCAGGGAACTTTACCAGTTACTTGACTGGCTTGACTGCCGGTACACCATACTACGTGAGGGCCTATGCAACCAACAGCGCCGGCACCGGCTACGGAAGTGAACAACCTTTTACTACGACTACCCCTTCCCATCTAATATTGTTAAGCTCATTTGATACTGATTACGAGGGCTGGATGGAATTTGGCGAAGGGATACTGATTTATGTCAACAGCGGCGGCAACCCGGGGGGGTACATCGAGTTTGAGGATTGGGAAGCTGGCAGCGGGTGCTTTCTGGCTCCGGATAAGTTCAAGGGCGACCTTTCAGCTTACTCTCAGGGTACACTCAGCTTTGATCTCAAGAACACCGTGGACAATGGAAGTGGTGTAACCGCGTACTATGGTTTGATCAGAATCACTTCCGGTACTCTATATGCAGAGAAGAATGCCGTGCCAGACGGTAGTTATCTCACCGAGTGGACCACGTATTCCATTCCTCTGACGGCCGATACCTGGGGTGTTACATCCGCGCAATGGGACTCGATACTCACCAATGTCACTGAGGTACTGATACACATGGATCCACAAGGATACTTCTACGACCGGTCGGGATTGGATAACTTCTGCCTTACGTCACCGGCTCTCAAAGTCCAACCGACCTCTAATGAGGTGACGCAGAGCAATGAAAGCCATCAATCCGATGAGGATGATTGACTACAACCTACCTGAGCAAAGCTTGGTGAACATCAACGTCCACAACGTGCCCGATTTCTCCGAGGGTACGCAGGTTAATCTACTGCGTGGAATCAGCCGGACTATACGCAATCACTTGAGATGACACCCACTTATCCGGGCAGGCCATGTCAACAGGCGTCTATCATACCGATTCCAGGCGGGAGATCAAATCGAAACGAAGACGATGTTGCTGCTGAAAGAGACTGAAAAAAAGGTCACAATTTGGTCACAACGACACGTAAGTCATTGTCCTGCAATACGAGTCGGGGGTTTGATTTCCTCCTCCATTTAGACAACTCATTACAATACAGCAGCTTACAAGTCGGACGGGGGCATGATACCCCCCACCACTGCCTTCATAAGCCTATATCCCGCAATAAGGCCGAATAACGTGAAACCGTTTTGGTCACGGCGAAATGGGCAGCAAAGCAATCTGAGACGATTATTATTGACAGTGAGTTGAGAAAATGGCTATATTTGTATCCACACGACTGATTGTGGAGAGTTGACATGGCAAAACCATCCAATACTGGCTACCGAGGCCCCATGATTCACATTCGACTTGATGAACAGACTCACAAAAGGCTTCGGATACTTGTTGCTCACAGAGGCACCACAATTCAGCAGCTGGTCCATGAACTGGTTCAACTTGAGGTCGATCGGTCCAGTAAACAGAAGATTCCTAAACAGAAGTAGTCAAGAACGGCTCCACCGATTGACATTCTAAGGCTGCTCGTCAGGTGAAGGAACACTGCCTATGGCGGCAGATGAATCAGATGGCGATCAGGCACAGTCTTTCGTTTCCTTGACAAAAGGCACGAAGATTTCGCACTATCGGATCATCGAGAAGATCGGCGCCGGTGGGATGGGAGAGGTGTACCTGGCCGAGGACACAAATCTCAATCGGCAGATCGCTATCAAGGTGCTGCCCGACATGTTCGGCAGCGACCAAGAGCGACTGGCGCGATTCGAGCGTGAGGCTAAATTACTGGCATCATTGAACCACCCTAACCTCGCCACCATTCACGGTCTGGATGATGTACAGGGGAAGCGGCTCCTTGTTATGGAATTGGTCGAAGGCGAAACGCTCGCAGAGCGGATTGCCAAAGGACCGCTGCCTATCGATGAAGCCTTGGAGATATTCCGCCAAATAGCGGCAGGTATGGAATCTGCGCACGAGAAGGGAATAATCCATCGAGATTTAAAGCCGGCCAACATTAAGATCACGCCGGAAGGCAAAGTCAAGATTCTTGATTTTGGTCTTGCCAAGGTTCTGCAGGGTGCATCAGTTGCATATGATCCATCCAACTCACCCACGATAACGGAAAACATGACTCGCGCCGGGGTTATCCTCGGTACTGCTGCCTATATGAGCCCCGAGCAAGCTAAGGGAAAAGCAGTTGATAAGCGCACCGACATTTGGGCGTTTGGCTGTATCGCATATGAGTGTCTCACAGGTAGACGGGCTTTTGAGGGTGAGACCACATCCGAAACGCTGGCGGCGATACTGCGCGGCGAGCCTGATTGGGACAAACTGCCAACCCAGACACCATCACACATTCGGGCTCTATTGCATCGTTGTTTGCAAAAAGACGCCACTCAACGCCTGCGTGATATCGGGGATGCACGAATTGAAGTCGGAGACTCCTCCTTTGACACATTCGCTATTTCTGAAACACGCGGCCGCTCTTGGCGCGAGTTGTCCGGGTGGGCTGTGGCAGTTCTGGCAGTTGCTGTCGTGACGATCCTGTGGATTACGAGTGGAGGCAGGCAGGCGACGATAGAAGAACCGATCATAAGCCATATACTTCCTCCCGAAAACTCCGTAAGTTGTTTCCTGGATGGATTTGCCCTTTCTCCCGACGGCCGAAAGCTCGCGTTTGTCTCGCTGTCGTCAAAAGGCGAGCGTCTTCTGTGGGTGCGTTCATTCGACCGCCACGATGCTGTACCACTGACCGGCACGGACAATGCTGACCATCCATTCTGGTCCCCGGACAATAAACAGATTGCTTTTTTTTCTGGAGGCCAACTTAAGCGTGTACCTGCAGAAGGGGGTCTGGTACACGTGCTTTGCCGATCAAGCTCAGGGAGATGGGGTGGCAGTTGGGGTAATAATGGCGTTATTCTCTTTGCGGGTGAGAGCGGTATATTCCGAGTATCAGAAGCGGGCGGAGAACCTGGACAGATCATTGTCGATGGCAAATTCCCTGTCTTCCTCCCTGACGGTCAACGAATTCTATATATCAAGTATGAAGGGACGAAGTCGTCGGTTCATATCTCAGCGCCGGATCAGCCGGAGACGGACCGCAAAATCAATGGGACTGATGGAGTCGGACGGGTCGAGTGGGCCGCGCCAGACCAACTTGTGCTTTGCAACCGATTGGAGCGTACCGTCGTTACCCAGCATGTGGATCTGGAAGCGGGTAGCACCAGGGGTAATCCCGAGCCGTTGGCGGAACGGGTTCCATTAATGAGCGATTGGCCGGCATTCAGTGTGTCTGGGGCGGGTGTAATTGCCTATATCGTTAATCCGCTCGAAGCCCGAAACGGGCAAGCCAGTCGCCTAATCTGGGTGGATCGAGAGGGGCACCAGTCGGGGTATCTTGGTGACATTGGACAATACTGGTATCTTTCCATTTCGCCTGATGGGCGACGAGTCGCCGTTACTCCCGACGATGACATTTGGATCGCTGATGTTGCCTCAGGCCTGCCCACAAGATTCACCAACGAAATGGCCGTGGGATCCCAGGCGGAAATTCCGGTGTGGTCTCCTCAGAGCGATCGTATAATAGCCGACGTATGGAATCCCACAGCCATCACACTTAAAGAATACGCTCTTTCGGGTGGTCCGGGACAAACGATTTACCAGGATTCATGCAACACCTATTCGACAGCCGACTGGTCCCCAGATGGAAACTCCCTAACAATAGACTTCGTAAAGCGTGACGAGTATTTTGCAGATATTATGTACTGGGACTTCGCAACAAAACAGTTGAAACCGTTTCTTGTTACACCGGCTTGCGAATATGACGGACACTTCTCACCGGATGGCCGCTGGATAGCTTATTCGTCAAATGAGACCGGATCATATGAGATCTATATCCGGTCATTTCCCGATGGCGTTCATTTCAAGCGAGTTTCTTACGCGGGAGGCATGCACCCCCGCTGGCGAGCCGACGGTCGAGAGTTATTCTTCCTCGGCCCCGGCTGGAAAGTCATGGCTGTGGAAATGGAACTTGAGCCTGAGCTGAAAATCGGCACACCAACGCCGCTGTTCCAGATGGTCATGGCCGATATACTCAAGGGCTATGTTTCACCGTACGATGTATCTCCCGACGGTCAGCGCTTCCTGGTGATTTCACCGCAGACGAGGCCGATCCCACTCACGCTCGTGCAACATTGGACGGGCTTGTTGACCGGTGATAGATAGTACTTATGGAACCTGACGACGACAAGACCCAGACGAACATAACGCTGACCTGCGGCACAACGGTTTCGCACTACCGGATCATCGAGAAGATCGGGGCCGGCGGGATGGGTGAGGTGTATCTGGCCGAAGACATTGAGCTCAATCGCAAGGTCGCGCTCAAGTTCCTTCCCTTGCATCTTTGTCAAAGCGAAGACTGCCGGGCCCGTTTCAAACGCGAAGCCCAGGCGGCGGCCAAACTGGACCATCCAAATATTGTCTCGGTTTTCGAGGTTGGCGAGTTTCAGGGGCGACCGTTTTTTGCCATGCAGCATGTCGAGGGGCAGTCGCTCAAGGAAGTGATTGCTGGAAAGGCATTGCCACTCGATCGCATTCTTGAGATCGGTATTCAGGTATGCGAAGGACTTCAGGCGGCGCACGAGAAGGGCATCACGCACCGGGACATCAAACCATCGAATATCTTGATTGATTCCCACGGCCGTGCCCGGATAGTCGATTTCGGTTTGGCGTCCGTGATGGGGTTTAACCATCTGACCAAAACCGGCTCGACAATGGGGACAGTCGGTTATATGTCGCCCGAACAGGTGAGAGGTGATAAGGTTGATCATCGCACCGACCTGTTCTCGTTCGGGGTAGTGTTTTATGAAATGATCGCTGGTCATGCGCCATTCAAGGCCGACTCGGAAGCGGCAACGCTTCATGCAATTACGAATAACAAACCTGAACTCCTGGCGCGATTCCGTCGGGAAGTTCCGCCAGAGCTACAGGCCATTGTCGACAAAGCGCTGGAGAAGAACGTTGCATCGCGATATCAGCATGCAGATGACTTAGCCACCGACTTCAAGAGACTCTCCACGGCTGCCATCAAGCCACAGGCTCCCCGCCGCGATCTATGGAATCGGTACGTAGTGACCTCAGCCGTAATAGTGGTCCTAATAATCGCTGGTTACTGGGGGGTGCCAAAGTTCTTTGTTAAGGAAGGCCAGAAACCGGAAGCGGTTCGCAAGATGCTGGCAGTGTTGCCGTTCGAGAACCTTGGTGCGCCCGATCAAGAGTATTTTGCTGATGGCATCACGGAGGAGATCACCACCTGCCTGGCCGGTCTCTCGGGGCTGGGAGTCATCTCCCGAACCAGTTCGATGCAATACAAGAAGACGAACAAGAGCCTCAAGCAGATCGGCAAAGAGCTGGGGGTTGACTATATCCTTGAAGGGACGATCCGCTGGGATAAGACCGGTTCGGAAAGCCGCGTGCGGATCAGTCCGCAGTTGATCAGAGTCTCGGACGATTCGCATCTGTGGGCGAAGAAGTACGACGCTGTAATTATGGACGTTTTCGATGTGCAGTCGACTATCGCCCATGAGGTGGCGACGGCGCTGGATGTTACGCTCCTTCAACGGGAGCAGGAAGTGCTGTCCCGGAAAACCGAGGTTGATCCTGCGGCCTACGACTATTATCTCAGGGGCAAGCAGTATTTCTCGATAGTCCGGTACCAGCAGAAAGAAATTCTCCTCGCCCAGACGATGTTTCTCAGGGCGATTGCGGTTGCGCCCGAATTCGCTCCGGCCTATGCCGAGTTGGGCTCGCTTTATACCGAACTATATTGGGATCAGACTGATCCTACGTCACATTGGCTGGACAGCGCCAGGAAGATGATTGATATAGCCTTGCGTCTGGCTCCGAATACTCCGGAGACTCATCAGGCTTTGGGTTGGTACTACTACCACGGCCTTAGTGACTACGATCAAGCGCTTCGCGAGTTCGCCCGGGTGCTTGAACTTCAACCGAACAACGCCCTCGCGATTGCCAGCACGGCCTGGGTATACCGCCGCCAGGGGAGGTGGCAGGAGACAATCACAGGACTGGAACTGGTCAACAAGCTCGATCCACGCGATCCTTGGTACAAGTACGAACTGGGGATGACGTACCAATCCTGCCGTCGTTTTCAGGACGCAATATCTCAGTACAATCAAGCGATTGATCTCCAGCCGAATCATAAGTGGGCCTACATGTTGAAGTCGTGGGCGCTGCTCAATCAAACCGGAGAGACATGCGAGGCACGCAAAGTGCTTGACGCGGGACGAACCAGTAACGGCCGCTGGCCGGAACTGACCTGGTTCGAAGCATATTATGCTCTCTGTGACAGTGACTATGATCACGCCCTGAGTCTGATTACCGCCCCCGGTGAAGTGCTTTTCCCCGAAAATCCTGATACCTCGGACTATTATTACCTGAGAGGTTTCACGCACAAGCTCATGGGCCAGTCGCAGGTCGCGAAAATCTATTTCGATTCAGCCCGGGTGCTGCTGGAAGGCGCGCTCCGGGAGGCGCCCAACTCCGAGCGACTTCTGAGCTCTCTTGCAAAGGTCTACGCCGGACTCGACCGTAGTGACGAGGCAGTATCAGCGGCAAGACGCGCCAATGAGCTTCATTCCGTATCGCTTGACGCTCTTGACGGACCGAAATACGTCAGAGTCCTTGCGATGGTTTACTCAATGGTGGGGCAGCAGGACAAGGCCATCGAACAAGTCGGCTACTTATTGACGATTCCATCCAACATGTCCGTTAAGGCGCTAAAGCTCATGCCGGAATTTAGACCTCTTCGCGACAACCCGCGCTTTGATGCGCTCCTGAAGAAGTACGAGACTGAACATGGCACCTGACGACGACAAGACCAGAACCTACGTGCCGTTGACAAAGGGCACGATGGTCTCACACTACCGGATCATCGAGAAGATCGGTGCCGGTGGGATGGGTGAGGTGTACCTGGCCGAGGATACCACACTCAATCGGAAAGTCGCGCTCAAATTCCTCCCTCTCCACTTGTGTCAGGATGCTGACTGCCGGGCGCGGTTCAAACGCGAGGCGCAAGCGGCGGCGAAGCTCGGTCACTCTAACATTGTGGCTGTTTACGAGGTGGGCGATTATCACGGCAGACCATTTTTTGCCATGGAGCTGGTTGAAGGACGCCCGCTCGACAAGATTGTTGCTTCCGATCGACTTGATGAGAGCGAGATTGTAGAATTGGCTCTGGGCATCTGTAATGGTCTTCGCAAGGCCCACGAATCGGGTGTGATACATCGCGACATTAAGCCTTCCAACATTATTGTAGATCGCGACAATGTTCCCCGTCTGCTCGACTTCGGGCTGGCGGTCATTCGCGACAGTGACAGACTCACCCAGACCGGCTCGACCCTTGGAACGATCGGCTATATGTCACCTGAGCAGGTGGCCGGTCGTGCTGTTGATGCCCGCTCGGATCTCTTTTCCCTGGGTGTCGTGCTTTACGAAATGGTCACTGGTATTAATCCGTTTCGGCGTGACAACCAGGCTGCCACCCTCAAAGCCATCTCCGATGACATTCAGAAACCATTGGGAAGTCTTCGAACTGACATCTCCGTAGAGCTTCAGCGTATCGTAAGCAAGTTGTTAGAGAAGAGACCGGAGCTTCGCTACCAGACGGCAGCTGACCTGGCCAGTGATCTGCGTCGACTATCAGGCACCGTGCCCACAATAAGTCGAAGGAGCCGCAAACGCTGGTTCGTAAGCGCTGGTATTGCCGTTGTTATCTTCGGTGTCATCGTCGTTGGGTACGTCTTGACCCGGCATCCAGCACCGGAATCCACCCGCAAAATGCTGGCCGTCCTGCCTTTTGAGAATCTCAGTCCTGATCCCGATCAGGAGTACTTCAGCGATGGACTGACAGAGGAGCTGACCAGCAAGCTCTCTTTGGTGCAATCGCTGTGCGTGATTTCGCGCAGCTCTTCGATGACGTTTAAGGGCAGCAACAAGACGATCCCGGAGATCGCGGAGGCGCTGAAAGTGCAATACATTGTTGAAGGAAGTGTCCGCCGAACCGGCAACGATTTACGCATCACGGCCCAGCTGATCGATGCCAATGCTGATGCCCATCTCTGGTCGAAGACATACAGCGGTACTTTGGACGATGTGTTTGATATTCAAGATAGCGTATCTCAGGCAATCGTCGATGGTATCAAGATTCAACTAACACCAGATGAAACACGGCGACTGGGGAAGCGATCCTTTGATAACCCGCTGGCATACGAATATTATCTGCGAGGCAAGGATGGGATCAACAAAGGGTCATCAGAGGGCGCGATTAGGAATGGCCTCCAGTACCTCCAACAAGGTATCGATATCGTCGGCGAGAATGCCCTCATATACAGCTGTATGGCATGGGGATATTGGACCCTGGTAAACGGTGGTTATGCACATCAAGAAGGTCTTGCGAAAGCAGAGGAGTTCGCTCAAAAAGCCGCAAACTTGGACCCTGAACTTCCAGATGCTCTTGCTATGCTCGGGTGGATGAACTATGGCTACGGCGGAAAACAACGACAGGCGGTGGAGTACTTCAAGAAGGCCTTATTGCGCGACTCAGTAAATGAAAGTGCGCTCCGAGGTCTAATGTGCGTCTATAGTTACTGCGCTGGGCGGCCTTCCGCTGCCATGCGGCTTATTGAGACTTATCAGCGTATTTATCCCATGGACTCCCTGATGCGCTTTGGAATGTCGATGACTTTACAATACACCGCCGGAGACTTCAGGAAGGCACTCGCGTCGTACCGCCTGCTTCGTCGCACTGGCTATAGACATCCATGGTCAGAGCTCGAATATGCTCTTACGCTGGCTCACTGTGACAGCACGCAGGAGGCGATCTCGGTGATTGACTCGTGCCTATCGGCAAATCCATCCAATTCACTGGCAGGTTTCTTTGGGATGATGCGGCAGGCTTTGTTGAAGGATGAAGCAAGTGCCATTCGACCACTGTCTGCCGAGGCACGGCGAGGTGCGCAGGCTGACTTTGCTCTGTCCTACTATGTAGGAAGTCTGCTGGCACTATCAGGAGCAAAGGAGGAACCCTATGAATGGCTGGAAAATGCGGTCAATAGGGGGTTTGTAAATTATCCGTTCTGGCAGAAAGACCTGTTTCTTGACAACATTCGCAGCGACGAGCGATTTAAAAGACTCATGGAACGAGTGAAATACGAATGGGAGCACTTTGAGATATGAGCCAACCTGACGACGACAGGACTCAAACCTATATACCTTTGAGCAAAGGTGCAATAGTATCCCACTACCGGATCATCGAGAAGATCGGGGCAGGCGGGATGGGCGAGGTGAGTCAAATGCGGAACCGATCCAAACCATAGAGTATATCATATAGCATTTAATTAATGCAGTCTTGGAGGAAAAAGAATGAATACACAGATCATGCAAAACCACACGGCTAGGCGCCGATGTTGGTACAGAATGCAACGAGTCAACCCTCTTGTTCTTGTCCTGGCTGGGTTGATACTCGTTTTGGTGGCGTATAGCGCAACCGCTTCGGCCCAATCTTCGGCGGACACTCGAGCGGCTATGCTAAACAAGGCAAACCGTCACGAAAAGGCCGGCTGGGTCTACTTGCATATTGAAGGATCTCCGCGAGAACGAGGATTTCAGTATGGCTACCTCTTGGCCAAGGAGATTTCTATCGGTATTGAGGCCACACGTGCTGACTGGGAGTTCCAGAGCGCAACGGAGTGGGATTGGCTGCTGGAGAACGCATCGAAGATGTTTGCACGAAAAATCGATAAAGAGAACCTTGCTGAACTGAACGGAATCGTCGAGGGTTTGCAGGCTGCGGGGGTCCAATCTTCCCGGGCTGAACTCATCGCCTACAATGCTTACATCGAATTGCTCTGGTACTGGTGGCCTGGAGAATTAAAGGAGATCAAAGATGGGAAAGTGAAACCCAACGGGCAGACCTGCAGCGCTTTCATAGCAACCGGGAGTATGACAGCCGACGGTGGTATCGTACTCGGACATAATTCGATGTTCGGTTATTGGATGGCATTGCCCAATGTGATCATTGACATTGTTCCGGAGAAGGGGCATAGGATTCTTATGCAAACATTTCCGGGATGGATCCACAGCGGAACTGATTTCTTCATCACTGATGCTGGCCTGGTGGGAGCAGAGACCACAATCGGTTCGTTTGAGGGATTTGATCCGAAGGGAATTCCCGAGTTTGCCAGGATGCGGCGCGCCACTCAAGACGCTGATTCAATTGAAGAATGGTGTGCCATCATGAAGCAGGGTAACAATGGCGCATATGCCAATGCCTGGCTTCTGGGGGATGTTAACACCGGTGAGATTGCGCGGCTCGAACTCGGTTTGAAGTACATCGGGTTCGAAAAGAAGCAAGACGGGTACTTTTTGGGATCGAATATCGCCGAGGATACGAAAATTTTGCGACTTGAAACCAACACACACGATACCGACATTCGCGAATCTAGTGTAGCACGTCGCGTGCGCTGGAAACAACTCATGTCCCAGTATGTCGGGAAAATCGATGTAGAATTGGGAAAGCAGTTTGAGGCCGACCATTTTGATGTCTTCCTCGGAGAGGATCACCCGGGGGAGCGTACATTGTGTGGTCATTGGGAACTCGAAGACCGGCCCTTTCAGCAGTGGCCGACGTGTCCAAATGACGCCTGGGGTACGATTGATGCCAAAGTCGTTGATACGAAGATGGCCAAGCGGATGAGCTTTGTGGCTCGATGGGGGTCGGCCTGTGGCACTCCCTTCGACGCCAGGCAATTTCTAAAAGACCACCCACAGTTTAAGTGGATGAAAGATATTCTCCAAAGCCGTCCTTCGGAGCCGTGGACCGAGTTCACAGCCGGTGAACTGCCATGACCGAAGCAACCGATGTTGTGAAAGGCAAGGCGATCAATGCCTGAACCTGACGACGACAGGACGCAAACCTACGTGCCGCTGACTAAGGGCACGATGGTTTCGCACTACCGGATCATCGAGCGGCTCAGGAGGATCCATTTCCCCGGCGCCGCCGGCTGCCGTATGCATGCGACGTCAAGAAGGCTGAATACACTATTGCAAAGGAAATTGGTTATGCTGCGACAAAGATGTCTACTGCTGGCAGGTCTGGTTACTTTCATTATTGCCAGTCCCGTTCCGTCAATGTGCCAGGACACCAGGCGCATATCCGTCGACTGGGTATACAGCGAAGAGGTAGAGGACATGCTATCGGTGCCCCCCCACCGGTGGCTGGACGACAATCGATTGGTGCTGCTGGATACAAGAGTGGAGAAGGCGAAGCGAACTGTCGAGGTTGTGGACCCTGAGTCGGGAAAGCGCGAGCCGATCCTCGACATGGCGGCGGCGCTGGCCAGTCTTCGCTCCCTGACCGAGAAGATGGACACTTTGAAGGTGCTGCCATGGCCGGACTCGTGGCACGGATTAGCGGAATTTGCGGTGTATCTATTTGACGATGATATCTTCATGCTCGATTTCTCTTCGGCTACCTTCCGGCGCCTGACCTCAACGAAGGCCGCCGAGAAGTGCGCTCGTGTATCTCCGGATGGCCGGTATATCGGTTTTGTGCGCGACAACGACTTGTACGTTTACGACGTGGTGAGAGGTAAGGAGCGGAGGCTCACGACCGGCGGCTCGGAAACCACCCTTAATGGCACGTTGTCCTGGCTGTACTGGGAAGAGATCTTCGGGCGAGTCGACCAGGGGTACTGGTGGTCAAGTGATTCGAAGTCTATCAGCTTCCTGCATACGGAACAAGCGTCCGTTGATACCATGTACCATGTCGCGTTCGAAGGTTTCAGCCCCAGCGTTACGCGGCAGTTCTTTCCGCGCGCTGGCGGCGTGAACCCGTCTGTCACACTTGGCATCGTGTCCCCTGAAGGCGGCAAGATCGTGTGGATGGACCTGCCGTCTCGGTCGTACGAGTACATCCTGGCGGTTACTTGGTGTCCCGACGGTAAGAGACTGGCCGTGGAAACCCTGAATCGTGCTCAGACCGAACTGAATTTGTATCTGGTGAATCGATCAAACGGTGTCGCAAGGCATCTGCTTAAAGAGAGCAATTCAGCCTGGGTCAACGCGTACGAGCCGTATTTTCTGGCGAACTCCGATCGGTTTCTCTGGTTATCCGATCGTGACGGCTTTAACCATCTTTATCTCTATGGCCTGAACGGTGCGGCAGAAGGTCGTGTGACACAGGGGGATTGGGCGGTGCTGCCGGGGGCATCGCTTCTGCAGGGCGCCCCGGGACACTCTTTGGCAGTCGACGAGTCGCAGGGGTGGGTGTATTTTATCGCTACGGAAACGTCACCAGTTGAACGGCATCTCTACCGCGCCAATTTGGATGGAAGCACCCTGGAGAACCTGTCACCCGAGCCAGGTACGGAGACCGCCAGTTTCAGCCCAAATCTGCGCTATTATCTGAATCAGCACTCCAGCCTGACATCGCCGCCGGTGGTATCTCTGCATCGAAGCGATGGATCACTGACACTCACTTTGGAGGCGCCGACGCCGTTGGATCTGTCGCAGTTCAATGTGCAGTATCCGGCCTTAACCACGGTGATGTCACCGGACGGGGTTCCTCTTCCCTGCATGATTACAAAGCCTCAGAGCTTCGATCCTGCCAGGAGATACCCGGTTATTTTCGGCGTTTATGGTGGACCGGCAGCACCAGTGGTCACAAACAGCTGGCGCGGGGAGTCGACCCTGCTGGATCAGCTTCTGCTGGACCAGGGATTTGTATTGGTCTCGTGCGATAACCGAAGTGCCGCGACCGTCAACAGGGCCCTGTCAAATTCAATCAAGGGCGAATTATGGGGGCATGTGGAACTAGCTGACTTGATGACGGTGGTAAGTTGGCTGAAAGACCAGCCCTGGGTCGATTCGAGCCGGCTTGGCATACGCGGTTGGAGCGGCGGTGGGACGTACACGTTGCTGGCCATGACGCACACCACGGTATTCAAGGCAGGTGTGGCGGGCGCTCCGGCCACGGATTGGCGCTACTACGATACGAAATACACAGAAGAATACATGGGCCGCCCGGAGGAGAATCCGCACGGATACGACGCCGAATCCCTGGTCGCCGCCGCCGCTGATCTGCACGGCCGATTGCTACTGATCCATGGAACCGGTGATGACAACGTGCATATTCAACACTCGTGGGCGTTTATTGATGAACTTGTGAAGGCCGGGCACACTCTTGATATGATGATCTATCCGTCGCGTAAGCACGACTTTGACGACAAGGCGGCGAAGATCCATCGGGAGAAGACTATAATTGAGTTCTGGATGAGGAATTTGTGATTAATGTATTGGTATGCGGTTTCCTCAACTCCATAGTGCGTGCGAAGAAATATGGCACCTGACGACGACAGGACGCAAACCTACGTACCGCTGACTAACGGCACGATGGTATCGCACTACCGGATCATTGAGAAGATCGGCGCCGGTGGGATGGGAGAGGTATACCTTGCCGAGGATACCGAGCTTAATCGGAAGGTCGCATTCAAATTTCTCCCTTTACATTTGTGCCAAGATGCTGACTGCCGCGCCCGGTTCAAGCGCGAGGCGCAGGCAGCGGCCAAGCTCGATCACCCCAATATCGTCAGTGTCTTCGAAGTTGGCGAATTCCAAGGGCGGCCCTTCTTCTCCATGCAACACGTCGAAGGCCAGTCGCTCAAGGAGGTGATCGCCGGAAAGGCAATGCCACTTGATCGTATTTTTGAGATTGGAATTCAGGTATGTGAGGGACTCCAGGCGGCGCATGAGAAGGGGATTTTCCACAGGGATATTAAACCGTCCAACATTTTAATGGATTTGCACGGGCGGGCCCGTATTGTCGATTTCGGACTGGCCTCGGTAATGGGCTCGGACCATTTGACCAAGACCGGCTCCACGCTTGGGACAATCGGCTATATGTCGCCGGAGCAGGTGCGTGGAGACAAGGTTGATCACCGGACTGATCTGTTCTCATTTGGCGTTGTGCTGTACGAAATGATTACTGGGCATGCGCCGTTCAAGCGCGAAACCGAGGCAGCGACACTTCACGCGATCGCATACGAAGAACCGGCGCCACTGCCTGAAGACCTTTCAATCGTCACTGACGGAATTAAGAACGTGATTGCGCGAAGCCTGAATAAAAATCCGGAACAAAGGTATGCGACCGCTCATGAGATGTTGCTGTCACTGGAACAGCAACATGAGTCTCTTAAACCGATTTCGACGCAATCCCCCCGAGGTCACGCCTGGTCGCATATAATAATACGCCCTGTTTTTTTGATTCCGGTAATTCTGATTTTAGCAGGAATAGCCTACCTATCCTATCGGTCGATTCAGCACAATGCCATGGTGCGCTGGGCAAGAGAGGAGGCATTGCCGGCCGTTGACAGCCTTGCCAATGAAAGCAGGTGGGAATCGGCCTATTTCCTAGCGAAAACGGCCGAACCGTATATCCGTAATGACCCGATGCTAATAAAATTATGGCCGAAATTTGCCGAGAGAGTTTCCATCAGAACTAATCCATCCGGTGCTCAGATCTATTTGAAGGAATATGCCGCCAGCGACGACCGTTGGATGTGTCTTGGCCGGACGCCGTTGGACAGTGTACTATTCCCGTCTTGCTATTCATATGCTTGTGTACGGGTTAGAATCGAAAAGGACGGCTATCTTCCACTGGACCTTACAGTTAGAGCAAACTATTTTTCCGATACTCTTCCGATCATATTGTTTCCCGTTGGGTCTATACCACCAGAAATAGCACCCGTCAGGGCGGGAAAAGTCATCCTCGATGCTACCGGAGATTCCGCCAGCGTAGATGACTTTCTCATTGATAAATTTGAAACCACAAACAGGGATTACAAAGAGTTTGTCGACAGCGGCGGATACCAAAGGCGCCAATACTGGAAGTTCCCGGTGACAAACGATGGTGGGGTACTGAGTTGGGAACAGTCCTTGGCCCGCTTCGTCGACGCCACCGGTAGGCCCGGACCTGCCACCTGGGAGATGGGGACATATCGTGATGGCGAGGCAGATTATCCGGTTGGCGGTATCAGCTGGTATGAGGCGGCTGCGTACGCGGAGTTTCGGGGGAAGATGCTTCCGTCAGTGTATCATTGGAACCGGGCTGCAAACCCCCGCTTGAGCAGATTCGTTGTGCATGAAAGCAACTTTGGCGGCAAAGGCCCGGCTCCCGTCGGCAATGGAATCAGCGCCTGCGGTGCGTATGACATGGCCGGAAATGTAAGGGAATGGTGCTTCAATCAAAGCGGTAATGGACGCTGTATTCTTGGAGGCGGGTGGAATGACAGGCCCTATTCCTTCGCCGATCTCTATGCTCAGCCGCCCCTCGATCGGTCCCAGACAAACGGTGTTCGCTGTATGAAGCTCAGAGATTCAAGCGAGGGTCAGACGCATGCTTACGATTCCATCGTGATTCCCTTTCGGGATTATACATGTGAGCGCCCAGTCCCTGACCTGATCTACAGGCAGTACTTATCATTCTACGCTTACGATCGTACAGCCTTGCAAACCCGTATCGAATCGACGGATTCGAGCGACAACTGGGTAGCACAAAAAGTCTCTTTCAACGCGGCCTATGGGGGAGAACGGATGATGGTGTACCTGTATCTGCCACGAGAGGCCGAGCAACCCTTTCAGACTGTCATTTACTTCCCCGGTTCGGATGATCTATATCAACGGAAGAGCAGCGCACCAGAACTCATGTGGCCAGGCATCGAGTTTATCGTGCAAAGCGGAAGGGCCTTTGTCTATCCGATACTCAAAGGTACCTGGGAGCGGGGCACTGCACTGACATCTGATTATCCAAATGAGACCGTGCTCTGGCGAGACCATGTCATAGCATGGGTCAAGGACTTTGGTCGGACTATTGATTATCTTGGAACCAGATCCGACATAGACACAACCAAGCTGGCGTACTTTGGCTGGAGTTGGGGTGGAGCGATGGGAGCAGTTGTGCCAGCAGTGGAACAACGTCTCAAGGTGGTGGTGTTAAATGTGGCTGGCCTTCCGCCTCAGAAAGCTCTCCCTGAGGTGGACGCTATCAACTTTGTCAGTCACATCACGCAACCAGTTCTGATGCTCAACGGTCGGTATGATTACTATTTCCCCTATGAAACGTGTCAGCTTCCCATGTTCAGTCTGCTGGGTACGCCGACCGACCGGAAAAGGCAGGTAGTTTATGAAACCAGCCATTTTCTCCCCAAGAATCAGCTCATTAGAGAGATTCTGAATTGGCTGGATACGTACTTGGGCAAAGTGCAATTTCGGAGTGAGCCGAATGAAACCTGACGACGACAAGACCCGGACCTACGTACCGCTGACTAAGGGCACGATGGTCTCGCACTACCGGATAATCGAGAAGATCGGTTCCGGTGGGATGGGTGAGGTGTACCTGGCCGAGGATACCACACTCAATCGGAAAGTCGCGCTCAAATTCCTCCCCCTACATTTATGTCAGGATGAGGATTACCGTAAACGGTTCACCCGAGAGGCGCAAGCTGCGGCGAAATTGAATCATCCGAACGTCGTCACAATTCACGAAGTCAGCGAATTCAATGGGCGGCCCTTCATCGTTATGGAGCATCTTGAGGGCGAAACGCTCCGCGAACTGATCAAACAGAAGGATATGCCGCTCTTTCAGGCGATTCAGATTGCGATTCAACTGTGCGAAGGGATGCAGGAGGCGCACGCCATAGGCGTAATCCATCGCGACATTAAGCCCGCTAACATCACCTGCGACAGTAAGGGTCATTGCAAGATTCTCGATTTCGGTCTAGCGGCTGTCCTTGGTAGCGAGCCTCTGACCAAAACGGGATCCACTCTGGGAACCGTTGGTTACATGTCCCCCGAGCAAGCGAAGGGAGAATCCGCCGATACCCGATCAGATCTCTTTTCCCTTGGCGTTGTATTATACGAAATGATTGCCGGCAGATCCCCGTTCAAGGCCGAGTCCGATGTGGCGACCATCAGAAATGTCATCGAAGCTGTTCCTGAACCGCTGGCGCGGTATAAGATGGGTGTGCCGGATGATCTCCAGAGAATCGTTGACAAGGCACTTTCCAAGGACAGGAATCTTCGGTACCAGCACGCCGACGAGCTGGTGGCTGATCTCAAACGGCTGATTTCGACAGTGAGTTCTGCGTCGAGACCGAACAGGCGAAAACGCCGAATTGTGATGCCGTCACTCGTGATACTTGGCGCGTTGGTCGCCCTCGTGGTTTTCAAACCCTGGCGGCTCGTCATTGAGCCATCCGCGGAGACGGCGACTGGCCTCAAACGCGTCGTGGTGGTCCCTTTTAGGAATCAGACGGGCGACCCATCGCTTGATCCGCTGGGAAGGATGATTGCCGACTGGACCACGCAGGGTCTTTTGCAAACAGGCTTGGCCGAAGTTATCCCGCCTGAGAGGTTCTCTCAGCTTGAAGAGAATCAAGACGCCCACTCCATTGCCAAGTCAACCGGTGCAAGCATGATTGTTACCGGATCATATTACAAAGTCGCCGACTCCATTCAGTTTCAGACGCATGTGTTGAATGATGATGGAAAGCTGCTTTATGCCATCGAACCGATTTATACGCCTACCGGAAGCGTGATGGACGGAGTTGAGTCTCTGCGGCAACGGGTGCTGGGCGCCCTTGCCGTTGTCGTGGACAAAGAACTGAAAGGATTAACCGGTACGGGATTTAGGCCTCCATGTTACGAGGCGTATATACAGTACATCCGGGGACGTGATCTCTACGAGAAACAGTTTGACTATGCTGGAGCGATTGAGTACTTCGAGCGAGCTCACGCTATCGATACATCGTTCATTCCTCCATTGATCTGGCTTTGTAATGGTTATGGGAAGCTCGGGCGACGGGCACAGTTTGATTCCCTGCTACGATATCTTGATCTACGACGTTCTCAACTCACTCCTCTTCAGCAATTGGAAATCGACTGGATTAGCGGTGCGTTTTCAGGTGACCGGATGAAAGCTCTTAACGCCATGCGAGAGGCAGCCAGGATCGCGCCTGGATTCACGTATGCTTATGACTGGGGTTACCAGGCATTTCGGGTAAATCGTCCAAGGGAGTGCATCGAGGCTTTCAAGACGGCAAACCCGGAACAACAATGGCTCCCTTTTTGGGATTGCTTCGCTGCCTCATACCACTTACTGGGGGAGCACAAGAAGGAGCTTGAAATTGCCAGGCAGGCCCGCAAGAGATTCCCGGACTCTTTCAGTCCCTTAAATCACGAAGTCTCTGCTTTCGCCGCTCTGGGGAAGATCGAGGAAATCAAGAAACTTATTGAAGAAAGTCAAACGCTTACTAAACCCGGGTTTACTACAGGTTCTCCTGGAGGTACGATGAGAATTGCCGGCGAGGAATTACGCGCTCACGGGGACGAAAAAGCCGCTATGACGTTTTTTGACCAAGCAATTCAATGGTACCGAAGCAGACCGGCCGAAGAGTTGGATTCCCTCTTCCGTGACGGCTATGGCCTGACACTGTATGACGCTCGCAGATGGGAGGAGGCAAAGAGCGTATTCGAGGAAATTGCTAAGGTGGCGCCTGACAACATCTGGTGTCAGAGGTATATCGGTTGCATAGCCGCCCGGCAAGGCGATCGAGAAAAGGCGTTGAAAGTTTCCGAGTGGCTAAAGAACCTGAAACAGCCACATCTTGGGAGTCATCATACTTACTACCGCGCCTGTATTGCCGCGATTCTGGGAGACAAGGACCAGGCGGTTACCCTGTTGAAGGAGAACTTTCTGAAAGGGTTCGGGTATAGTACCGATTTCCATAGCGACTTTGACTTTGAATCGTTGTGGGATTACCCACCCTTCCAAGAGCTGCTGAAGCCGAAGGGGTAATCAGATTTGAAGAAGTTTACGGATGTGACCGATGCAATCTGATGACGACAAGACCAGAACCTACGTGCCGCTGACTAAGGGCACGATGGTATCGCACTACCGGATCGTCGAGAAGATCGGTGCCGGTGGGATGGGTGAGGTGTATCTGGCGGAGGACGCCAACCTCAATCGGAAAGTCGCGCTCAAGTTTCTCCCCCTTCATCTCTGTCAGGATCCCGACTGCCGGGCTCGGTTCAAGCGAGAAGCGCAGGCGGCGGCCAAGCTAAGCCACCCCAACATTGTTACCATCCATGAGGTGAGCGAATTTCAAGGCAGACCCTTTTTCGCCATGGAACATGTCGAAGGGCAAACACTACGCGAACTCGGGAAGGACATAGAACTTCCGCTCAGGCGAATTATTGATCTCGCCATACAGGTCTGCGACGGATTAGCCAAGGCTCATTCCTCAGGAATTGTCCATCGCGATATTAAGCCTTCCAATATTTTGATCGATCAAGGCGGTCGAGCCAGGATCGTCGACTTCGGACTGGCCTCAGTGCAAGGGAGCGATCGCCTAACGAAGACCGGTTCGACCCTCGGAACCGTGGGTTACATGTCTCCCGAGCAGATTCACGGCGAAGACGTCGATGCTCGATCAGACTTGTTCTCGTTTGGTGTTGTCCTCTACGAGTTGATTACCGGACGGGCGCCGTTCAAAGCCGAATCCGAGATTGGGACGATCAAGAATGTTATTGAAGCAGTCCCTGAACCGTTGGCGCGGTACAAAGCTGGCGTGCCAGATGAGCTTCAGAGAATCCTTGATAAGGCGCTTTGCAAAGACAAAGGTCTTCGCTATCAGCATGCCGATGAATTGGCGGCGGACCTTAAACGCTTGATATCCACAGTCACAACTGCACCAGCACCATCTAAGCGATCTCGGCGCCTTGTGGTGCCGTCGATTCTGGTTCTTGGCCTTATGATTGCGGTTTTAGTGTTTGAACCCTGGCAAATGGTGATTACGCCTTCCAACGAGGCTAAGGCGACCACCAAGAGAATCGTAGTAGTCCCTTTTAGGAATCAGACGGGAAATCTCTCTTTAGATGCCGTGGGGCGGATGGCCGCAGACTGGACCACCCAAGGTATCCTGCAGGCCGGTTTCGCGGAAGTCATTCCACCTGAGAGGCTCTCCGAGTTTCAGGAAAAACTGAGTGTTCCTTCCATTGTGAGAGCAACTCGAGCGACCACCATAGTAGTTGGTTCATATTATCAGTTTGGTGACACTGTTCAATTTCATGTGCAGGTCGTAGATGCCAATGAGAAACTCTTGCAGGCAATTGACCCCATCAAGATACCTGTCTCTCAGACTATGGCAGGCATACAGTCGGTGCGTGAGCAGGTTTTGGGAGCTCTGGCATTGATTTTCGATGAACGGTTACAGAAACCTATTATGCAAGTATCCAAAGCCCCAAAGTACGAGTCGTATCAAGAGTATATTCAAGGCCTTGATCTCTTTAACTTAGAGGAAGACTACGGCGACGCTATTGAGCACTTCAGACGGGCTCATGCTATAGACACCTCTTTTGTGCTTCCGCTGCTCGTGGCCTGTGCCGCATACGTGAATCTTACACAGTGGCCTGAAGCGGATTCTCTTGCTAAACTTCTCGACCATCATCGCGCACAGCTCAATAAGGCACAGCTACTTGCATTGGACGAATTGGGCGGAATAATCTCCGGTGATTGGCTAAGAGCTCTCAACGCAAGTCGCGAGGAAGTCAAATTGACACCAGGGTCCCCGAGCAACTACATGGCATGGGCCCTTGCTGCATTCAAGCTGAATCGGCCCCGGGAGTGTATCGACGCTCTATCAGAAATTGATGTGCAGGATACTGCAGTCGACCGAAGGAGCTTCTACTGGGACATTCTGACCGCAGCACATCACAAACTTGGGCAGCAAGAAGCGGAACTCGCAATCGCAGAAGAATGCCAGAGGCGCAACCCATCAAGCCTCATCGCACTGAAATGCAAGATCCGAGCCTTCGCTGGTACGGGACAAGTAGAGAAAGTCACACACCTGGTAGCCGAAGGATTTACTCTTCCCAATCAGCCCGGTATCCCTGAAGGTCCCCTAACAATTGCGGCGCTGGAATTGCGAGCCCATGGATATGAGGCAGAAGCCATGAAAATGCTTCAGCAGCTCATCGAGCTATACGAGGCAAAACCGACGGAAGAGATAAGACCGAACCTGTATCGCTATGGATTTGCGCTGTATCAGGCACGTCGTTGGACGGAGGCCAGAAACGCCTTTGAAGAGCTGGTGAAGCTGCGACCTGACGTGATTGAATTCCAATATCATCTTGGTCTAATAGCAGCGAGGTTGGGTAATCGAGAGGAAGCGGCCAAGATCTCAGATTCGCTCAAGAATCTGCAGCGGCCGTATCTCTTCGGTGGGCATACATATTGCCGCGCCGGCATCGCTGCGATTCTAGGGGAAAGGGAGCAAGCCGTTGCGCTTCTACAAGAGAGTTTTCGGCAGGGTCATGACTACGAACTTCACATTGATTTCGACTTTGAGTCGTTGAGGAGCTATTTGCCATTCATTGAGCTGATGAAGCCGAAGGGATGAATCTATCTGAAAAGGTTAATGCTAGTAACGTATGCAATCTGACGACGACAAGACCCGAACCTACGTGACGCTGACCAGCGGCACGATGGTCTCCCAATACCGGATCATCGAGAAGATCGGTGCCGGTGGGATGGTTTATGAAGGCCAATATGTAGCTTTGGAAGACTTGTAACTATTGAGGTTTTTATGACACAAGCAGCGCGTGCTTCATTGGCAACCTTTCTGCTTTTGACATCTCTGTTCTTAGTTGCCGATATCTCTGCCGGCCAGAGACCGCCAAAGGATCTCGATGCCTTTGTGGAACAAGTGCGTCGTGACTTCGAAGTTCCTGGGATTGGGCTTGCTATCGTCAAGGACGGCGCGATCGTGGTGGCCAAAGGGTATGGCCTTGCTGACAGGGAGCAGTCAACACCGGTAGATGCCCACACCATCTTTGCTATCGCATCGAATACAAAAGCCTTCACCTCCACGGCGTTGGGAATACTTGTGGAAGATGGCAAATTGAAATGGGATGATCCTGTTGTGAATTACCTTCCTTGGTTCATGCTGTCGGATCCTTACGTGACACGCGAAATCACGGTAAGAGATCTCCTAGTGCATCGAAGCGGGCTCGGTCTGGGGCAGGGCGACTTGCTCCTCTTCCCCCCTTCCTCGTACGAACGTAAGGAAATCGTGCGGCGGCTACGATATCTTCAACTCAAGACCAGTTTTCGTAGTGCCTATGCCTACGACAATGTCCTTTACCTGGTCGCGGGTGAATTAGTGGAGGCAGTGAGCGGGCAATCGTGGGAGGAATTTGTAGAAAAACGCATATTTGATAAGATAAGAATGACCGATAGCAAGACACGCATCGAGCAGGTCCTTGCGGCGAGAAATGTTGCCCAGCCCTACATTATGTTTTACCGTGAACTTCATTTGATTGGTCATGACGCAGCGCCGAATCATGCCCCAGCCGGTGGCATCTATTCCAGTGCAGCCGACATGGCACAGTGGCTACGCGTACAACTTGATTCCGGACGAGTCGATAACTTTCTACGTCTATTCACACCGACAACTACGGAGCAGCTCTGGTCCTATATCACTCCTATTCCGATCGGAAATCCTGAACCTGAGATGGCGAGATTCCGAAGTCAGTTCTGCGGATACGGACTGGGATTCGCTGTTTGGGACTACCGGGGCCACAAGATTGTCTCCCACGGCGGGGTTCTGGGAGGCTACGTATCACGTGTAACGATGGTGCCAGGGATCAATCTTGGCGTGGTGGTGCTCACAAATCAAATGTCCGAGTATAGTAATACAGCGATCACTCGCCACGTGATCGATCATTACCTGGAAGTCGCCGACATCGACTGGCTAGCTACGATGAAGGTCTTGGCCGCCCGCGAACGGACCACACTGGCCGCAGATGAACGAGAGATTCTCGCTACACGAGATAGCACGTCGGCGCCTTCCCTTCCAAACTCAGCTTATGCCGGCATGTATGACGACATCTGGTACGGGGACATCTTGATCGCTGAAGAACAGGGAAAGCTAACAATACAATTCTCAAGAACGCCGTCTTTGGTTGGCGATTTGGAACACTGGCAGTATGATACATTCATCGTACGTTGGCGCGATCGCGCACTCGGTGCGGATGCCTTCATCACATTTGCGTTGAATCCGGACGGTACCATAGACCAAGCGAAGATGAAAGCCGTCTCCCCAGCTACCGATTTCAGTTACGATTTCCAGGATTTGCTCTTGAAACCAGTCCAAAAGGCGCAGAAGAAGCTATAGGAATTGAGAACCGGTCATGAAGCGACGGCAAGATATACCCGACTTAGCATCGCGGGGGAACAATGGCATCCCAGTTCCAGATCAGCGTGACGATTGGCGCCGGTCGGATCTGTGAGTCCACGATATCGACTTTGAGGGGATAAAAAACCGTCACAATTTCGTCACAATGACCCGTAAGTCCTTGTGCCGCAACGCGAGTATGGGGTTTGATTCCCCCACCTCCAGTTTATTACGTTATATTGAGGAAGCAGATTATTCCGCTTCCCTTCTTTCAATCAGATAACAGAATCCAAGCCCCAATACATAGGCCGCGATATCCCAGGGATCATATGTCCCGCCGAAGGGGCCATGCGGCCGAAAGTAAGAATTCACTTCCGCGGCCGTGCCAACTAGAAAGATCGAAGATGCTGCGCGCAACGGTGTTCTGCCGAACCAGTGGAATGCCCGGATCACCATTGGCCGGTCGGTGATTTTCCCTCGTAGCATAATGTAGAAGAAGGGAGGGAAGGTTAGATCGGCAAGGTAATCGGTCAGAAAGCCACCATGCACTCGGGCCATGTTCAGGGCCGCTCCGACAATCCAGCAAACTAACAGCACCCAATAGGCGATTTTCCAGCCTGTGGCGGTCTTATTCGCAGTAACCATTAACGGAAGATATACCAAAATAGATAAGCGATAATCAAGACGAATATGCGAGGTGCCCTCATTGATTGAGGACATGATTTCCGGATATACTTCATAGTATCCAGCGATTAATCCTGAAAGTTGAAACATTTACCCCTCCCGCATCGTACGAAATGAGAGATAATTGGCAGCTTGTCTATTAACGAAAGGGAGGACATGAAAAAAGGCAATTATCTCGTTATCGCGCTCATTTCCCTCACCCTCATACCTCTTGAACTGACCTGGACCCGCATTTTATCCGCCGAATTTTTTTACACCTTCGCATTTCTGGTGCTGTCACTGGCTATCCTGGGCCTGGGGCTGGGCGGCCTGGCTTTGCGGCTTTTCGAAAAACCAAATCGTTTCGGTTTTATCTGGCTCTATCTGGCACTGTCCGCCCTGTGTGCCATTTTTGGCCCGGTACTGGTGTTTCGGATTGCCCCCGATTTCTCGCTGCTCTTCACGAGCTGGCTCGCCGTCGGCAAGCTGACCTTGACGGTACTAATCCTCATGTCTGCTTATTTTTTCGGAGGCATGGCGCTCTCCTTACTCTTCAAGCAGAATCATCAGGATATGCCGCGCCTCTATATGGCCGACCTTCTGGGTGCCGGTCTTGGTGTCCTGGCCGCTATCTGGGCTATGAACCTGTTCGGGACGCCTCAGGCGGCGTTTTTAATTTCCCTGCCGATCCTGGCTGCGTCGATTCTTACCGCTCCCCGATTTGCAAAAACCGTTCCGGCAGTCCTGGTGGTCATCGCCATCATTCTTGCCCCTTATGCCCCTGCTTGGCTGTCGCTGCCGCGCGAGGAACGGGCGCCTGTTATCTACACGCACTGGGATGCCATGTCCAAACTCAAGCTCTATGAATACTCTCCGGATTACCGGGGACTCAATATCGATAACATTGCCAACTCGCCGGTATATCGTTTTGACGGCAACTGGGATGACATCAAAGGAGATACCGTTCCCTGGGGAATAAATGTCTATTACCTCGTGCATCAATTCGATTCCTGCGTCTTTTTGTCGCTCGGAGCCGGCGGCGGAGCCGATGTGTTGCAGGCGTTGGGAGAGGAAGCCACCGAAGTGCATGCGGTCGAAATTAACGGCCATGTCAATAGGATGATGCTGGCAGACGATACTTCCGGTTATTCCCGGGTGGATCATGCCACCGATGCGGAAATGGCGGATACTTTATCCGAGGGAGCGACCGATTCGGCAGCTTCCGTCGAACCACTGGTCAGTGTCGCCGAATTTTCCGGCTATATTTACCGTGATTCTCGGGTGAGGGTGGTCACCGAAGATGCCCGCGCCTATGTCCGCCGTTTTAAAAATAAATTCGATGTCATTTATTCGCTCAGCTCCAACACCTGGGCGGCGCTGGCCTCAGGTTCGTTCGCGCTGGCGGAAAACTATTTATTCACGACCGAGGCTTTCATCGATTACTGGCAGGCATTGTCCGACAGCGGCTATTTAGTGATGGAGCACCAGATGTACATGCCGCGCCTGGTCAGTGAGGTTATTGACGCTCTCGACCGGCTGGGCGTTTCCAATCCCGCCGATCATTATGCAATTTATGATTTACCACAAATGCGCCGCAAGGTCCTGCTATTATCCAAACAGCCGCTTACCGATGAAATCCGCTACTATGCATTAGGACCTCTTACACCTGAAATGTACGATCAGATTCACCTGATACATCCTCCGGCCGACGATTCGGTGGCGAATCACCTCATTGCCCGCATTGTCAAGAACGGCTGGGAGAACGAAGCCGATTCCGCGGCAATCGATATTTCGCCGGTCACCGATGATCGCCCGTTCGTCGCGCAATTGGGCCTGTGGGAAAATTTCACCGCCGAAAAGAGAGAGAAAGCCGGCCAATATGCGGAATTCAGCGGTTTTCCCTTGTCCAAGGCGATGATAGTAATCGTCCTGCTCGTGGTCGTAGTCATTATTCTGCCGGTAAATCTAATTCCATACTTAAAGAAGGGTCCGCGACTGCGCGCCGCCCCCTGGCTATTCTTCCTCTGCATCGGCATGGCCTATATGGCAATCGAAGTGGTGTTGATTCCGAAATACGCTCTCCTGATCGGAGCGCCTCTCTATAGTGTCGCCACTATATTACTTACTCTCTTGACGGCATCGGGGCTTGGCAGCCGTTTCGCGAATGCATTCAAGGATCGAACTCCCTTCATTATTATCGCAATCTGGCTTCTGCTTGATGTTCTGCTGTTCAGCCATATTGTCCCGATCGCGGGAACCCTCGGCTTGCCGCTCCGGATTTTAATTTCGGCAATACTGATCTTTCCGCTCGGCTTTTTCATGGGGATGCCGTTCACCAAGGCTACCTTGCGGGTTGGAGAATTGATCGACTGGGGATTTGCGGTCAATGGCGCCGCGTCAGTTTTAGGTTCGGTCCTGGTATTGATGGTCGCGTTCACCTGGGGATTTTCGATCGCCCTGATTTTGGCCGCCCTTGTTTATCTGGCAGCTTTGGGTCTTTTCTCCTTGAACTCCGCCTGGACCAGGGAGGCCAATTAGAGATGAGCCATCATGTTATACCTTATACCTTATCGCAAGATATTTATTTTGTCAGAGGGAGTCCGCAGGCTGAGACCCACGCGTAGCAGGTAGAGGGGATCGGTCCGTTTTTGAACTTATAGTTGACGAGATAGACGATATCAAGAACATTCACGGTGCAGTCTTTATTCGGGTCTCCGTTGCAAAGGATATAAGGATTGGGCGCCGGTCCGCTTTTGAATTTGTAATTGATCAGGTAAACGATATCGAGAATATTGATGGGTGAAACTGAATCGGTTTCACCCGGTTCGCAATCGCAGATTAGTTCCGTTTGAGACAGAGGGTACTGCCAGACTCCGCTGGCATCCAGTCCCGCGTATAAATAATCCCCGTATGCATGTAGTGAAAGTACCGATGTTCCGGTCAAACCGTTACCGATATTTATCCAGTTATCCCCGTAATCGTAGCTGATATAGACACTTCCGCTACCGGTTCCGGCGAAGACTTTATTTTCATGAACATGCATACATCGAATGTTCGTGTTGTCCGGCAATCCGTTGGAGGCCTTCGACCAGTTTGCACCATTATCGACCGAACGATAAATACCGCCGGTCTTAATTCCTGCGAATAGGTACCCATTAACATATTGAATCGTATTGATACTTTCCGAATATAGGCCGTTGTTTATCGCCGTCCAGTTGTCGCCCAGATCATCGGACATATATATTCCGGCATCAGACGTCCCGGCATAAATATTCGTTCCGTCGGATGCCAGAGACAGGATATCAAGGCTGCCCAATCCATCATTTACCGGACTCCAGCTATTGCCCCCGTTGGTCGTAACAAAAACCCCTTCTTCGCCACTGCCTGCGAACAGGCAGCCGTTGCAGATTGCAAATGATTGTATCCAGGCACTGGTTAGGCCGGCATTGACCATGGAAAACGAAACTCCGCAATTGGTAGATTTGAAAATACCCAGCATGTCCGTTCCGGCATAAACCGTGGCCCCGGAAGAAATGACAGCGCGAGTTTCCACGGTCCAAATCGAAGAAACACGGCTCCAATAAAGTCCTTCGTTGTCCGATATATAGAATCCTGAACCGTGTGTCCCGGCGATAACATTGGAACCGCTCGATGATACGGAGCCGGTGCAGGCGAAAAATGCGCTGCTGCTGCAAAGCGACCACGATCCTCCGGAAATACTTCTTCTATAGATGTGTCCGCTGGTAACGCCGACGAAAATGTCCGTATCGCTTACTCCGATACTCCAGATATCGCTCTCGCCAAGTCCGTTATTGATCGATTCCCAGGTTTGTCCCGAATCCATCGACCTGTAAACACCGCTACCGAATGATGCCGCGTATAGAACGCCGGACTTTTCGGCGAATCCTTTAATCGAAGGCAATTCGGGACTCAAATGCGACCAGGTACCTCCATTGTCAATTGATACAAAAACACCGGATGACAGGGTACTGGCAAAAATCTTTCCCCCGAAACAAATGATTGCCATAATATTCGATTCGGTCAGTCCGTTATTTATCGGAATCCAGGTGTCCCCCAGGTCCGCCGATCTATACATGCCGTTTTGATATGTCCCGGCAAAAATATAATTTCCATCGGTGGCCAGGTAATAAACGTACTTTGCCGGCATGTTATAGTTTACGGGAGTCCAGCTGTTTCCTTCATCGGCGGAACGGTAGATGCCTCTCAGATATGTCCCGGCGAACAGGACATCGTTACAATTCAAAAGACATTTTACATAGTATCCGTCCAGTTCATCACCGGCCGATTCCCAATGCAATCCGGAATCGCCTGACCGAAAGACATTTTCATCTCCGGAAACGAATATGTAATTATCGGATTTTATAATTGACTTGGTATCGCGACTGGTCAGGCCGTTATTTTGAAATGTCCAGGAATCTCCGTTATTGCTGCTGACCCTGACCCCCCCGCCGGTAGTCGCGTATATATTGGATCCCTCGGAAATAATGGACCTGACAAAGCCTCCGGGAGGTCCTGAGGATTGTTGCCATTGAGCGGAAGCATAATTTTGAAGAATTATAAAAGTAATCAGAAGTAATATTCTAAGTCTCACAAATAGTCCCATACCAAATATCGCAGCAGCAGTAAATCCAAGCCATCTGCCTGATAATATCGTCAAAATGCCCGATTTTGCAAAGGATTTTGCCCTGGGGGAAAACGCTCTTACCAATCGCGCGAAATGAGAGAAAGGGGAAGTTCCCCTTTTTCCGCAGTCATGTTCGAAAATATTTTGGCGGCCGGCTGCTTCGGCAGGACCATTTTCCCGGTTGCGTTGAATTCTCCGGCTCGGAAACGACGAAAGAAAATCTCGAAAGAGACTCTCTCACCTTTCATATTGGTTCTCTTCCGCTACAATGAGAGCGGCTCCGGGGCGAGCATGACCCCGGGATTGATATAAGATTTTTCCGCTCTTCAATTGAGGGAGCTTACCGTCATAATTTCACAACGCATTAAAAACCATAATTTCCAGTTAGATGTGATAAATATCTTCGATCCATATAATGATTATAAGTTCCTATTTTATCTGACTTTCCAGATCCCGGAGATTGGCGTCATAGCCTGTTTATCTCCTGTAAGCACCGAAAAAACCTTATACGATACTTATACATATAATTATAATATATAGATAATTGCGTCGGCACTATGAGGTCTGTCCCTGAGCGTCGGCGTATTGTAGATTCTATCTGATTGTTATCTAAACGCTTACAGTGATTTAGCTAATAGTTTCTATTTTCAAGAAATAATTATACATATGCGGAACATTTCTTTGACATACTTGGTTGTAGATATTGAAAATTGTAACATAACCCTTAATGAATGGAGAAAACAATGAAGAATTTTGACGTGCTCGCAGCAATGCTGCTGGTAATCGGAGGTTTGAACTGGGGCCTGGTCGGCTTTTTCAACTTCGATCTGGTTGCCACGATTTTCGGCTCGGGTGCCGGAGTATCGCGGGTAGTCTATGCCTTGGTAGGTCTATCGGCCCTGTATCAGGCTATTCAGTTGAAAGCCATGCAGCGTCGCTGGTTAGCTACCGCTCAGGCTTAATGAATTAGAAATTATTCGTGAATTTAAAGAAACCAAACAAGTGAAAGGAAAAGAAAATGTTTAAAGTGACTTCCAAACTAATGTTGGCCCTTATGGCCGTATTCGCGATCGTAGTGGTCGGTTGCAGCGATAGCGATAATAATAACCCGATGTCGGGTTCTCAGGAACCGACCATGGATATCGTTGAAACGGCTGCGGCCGCCGGCAATTTTAAGACTCTCCTGGCGGCTGTTGAAGCGGCCGACCTGGTCGACGCTCTTAAGAGTGAAGGTCCTCTGACCGTCTTTGCCCCCACCGATGAAGCTTTCGCGGCGTTGCCGCCGGGTACGGTGGAAGCCCTGCTTCAGGACATTGATGCCCTGACCGCGATCCTGACTTATCATGTCGTGGTGGGGGACGTCAGAGCCGCGCAGGTTGTCAACCTGAGCAGCGCCCAGACCCTCAATGGTGCCGAAGTGACCATTATGGTCACCAATGACGGTAAGGTTATGATTGACAATGCCACTGTCACCGTCACTGATATTATAACCACCAATGGTGTAATTCATGTCATCGATGCGGTACTGATTCCTCAGGCTGAAAACTCCGCGTCGCGTATCGGCGCTCAGACGACCGCCAGTTCGTTCTTCTTCGGAAGCTACAGGATCGGCGGCGGCTGGATCTCCAATGCGATCGTCGATGGGCGTCTTAACTGGCTGACCCGTTACCTCTCGATCTATACGGTGGCGCGCCTGGCCGGTCTCAATACCCTGGCCACCGCTGTCAACGCGGCCGGTCTCAAGTCGACCCTGCAGTGGTCCGGTCCCTTTACGGTGTTCGCGCCGACCGAGGACGCTTTTGGCGCTCTCCCGGAAGGCACGATTCCGGCCCTGCTTAATGATCCCGAAACGCTGGCCAATATTCTGCTCTACCATGTGACTTCGGGCCGCGTTTATGCCGCGGATGTCGTTAAACTGACCGAGGCCACCATGGCCAATGGCGGGACGGTGAGTATCAGCGTTAACGGCGGCGTCAAGATTAACGACGCTAATGTTATCGCGGTCGACATCAAGGCCCGCAATGGCGTCATCCATGTAATCGACGGAGTGTTGCTCCCGTAAGCTTAATCACAGTACTGACATCTCACTCCAAAAAACAACGCCGGCCTATCATCAGAAGGCCGGCGTTATATTTTATTGACGCAATAATCTAAAAGTGCCATAAAGATTCGATAAACGAGCGATATTGGGATTCTTATTCAGGTTTGCATGATACTTCCTTTTCCGCCAAACGGCCGGCTGCCGATAACTTTAAATACCTTTCCAGGCATCCCGTTCCGACCCGGTTAATTACGGTAAATTACAGAATTCGTAAATTCATTAAACGGAATAAACCCTATTTAGCGGCCTCGGGTTAATTTTCGATCGGCTTGCATTATGCCATTGCCGGCTTGCCTCGGTTGTCTTATTTTCCTGCAATCTTTCCGCTACTATGAAAGGTATTGCCTGTGCTTCGGAGTTATCTGTTTCTGCTTGTCCCTTTGTTGGCGGGCTATCTTTTCGGAAAAACCAATTTTCTTCCGAAACAGACGACTGCCGTGTTGAATTTCTTTGTTATCAATATCGCCCTGCCGGCCACCATATTAATAAATATCCCCGATATAAAGATTTCTTCCGAATTACTGATTCCGTTCGCCGCTCAATGGGTATCTGTAGTTACGGGTGCTTTAATCGTCGCAGTCATTTCCCGGCTTTTCAAATTCGAACGGATAATCACCGGAACCCTGCTGCTGGTGGTGCCATTGGGAAATACCGCTTTTCTCGGCTTGAGTATTATTCCCGTATTTTTCGGGCGGGACGGAATACCTTATGGGATCATGTATGACCAGCTCGGTTCCTTTCTGGCGCTGGCGACCTATGGAGCCGCCATAGCCGGAATGTACGGGAAGTCTGACGGTATGGGGCTGAAATCGCTGGTGAAAAATGTCGTGCTATTTCCACCTTTTATATTCTTGATTATTTCATTTTTCCTGAACGGTGATATTATTCCCGAAGCGCTGAATGATGTCTTTTTGTTCCTTTCCAAATTACTCGTTCCGGCGGCCATGCTGGCCATTGGCTGGAATCTTTCGTTTAAATTCGAAAAGTCGTTGTTACGACCATTGCTGAGCGCTCTATTAATCAGACTGCTGGCGATTCCGGTACTAATTTTGTTGGTATTTTTCGTTCTTGATTTAAGCGGATTGGCGGCTCAGGTATCGGTATTCCAGGCCGCCATGCCGTCAATGGTGACGGCTGCGGTTCTGGCGACCGACAAAGGACTGAATAAAAGTCTTGCCACATCCATCGTGGGTTCCGGGCTGGTGTTGTCACTCGCGACCCTCCCGTTTATATATTCTCTGATTAAATTGATACTCCCGTCGCCATGAACATTCGAGAGCATTGATTTAATTCGGCAATCCATTCATAGCCTCTGCCCGAATCGGGGCGGGTTTGCGGTTTATCGGCATGTTTTGGTTAATTGGATGGATTCATTTCAAGAACGTTTCACCGGCTGTACCGTTTGGTATCAAATAACTCCGGAAAAGCGGGTGCTCGGGTACAGGTGGGGGAAATCGGCCATAGTCTTGTGTTTCGCATCTCGTTAAATATTATCGTCTTATGAGGGGGCGCCGGATTCGGCACAGAACTTGTAATAGTCCTTGCCGTGAAAGATAATTTGAGGAAAGGAACTAATGACAATTCGCGGGAGACAAGTTAGTGATTACTAACTTATACAATGAAGGAATTAACGATTTTGAATTACCCGGGAAAGAAAACCAATCTCAGACAGTAACTTCAGAAGACGAAAGGAAAGAACCATGAAAACCAGGAATTTGATTTTTACGGCCCTGGCCATCTTCGCGCTGGCCTTCCTGGGCACGCCGGCGACTCAGGCCCAGAACTGCGACGGCTCCGGCACCAAGTTCGTCGACCTCGACGGTGACGGCTTCAACGATAACGCGCCCGATCAGGATAACGATGGCATCCCGAACGGTCTCGATGAGGATTATGTCAAGCACGCAGAAGACGGTGCGGGATATCAGAACGGAGACGCGGCCAGGAATCAGGTAAAGGAAGAAACCCAGATTAAGGCCAAAGGCGAAAAGCAGTCCAAGGTACAGGCTTATACTCAATATAAGGCCGCCGAAGGAAGCACCTTCCAGAAGCGGGTCGGCGCTCAGGGAAGCATGAACGGTTCGGGTGCCGGAGTGTGCGACGGTTCCGGTTCCGGTACGGCCGGTTCGGGAATTTGTGACGGTACGGGCCCCAAAGGGGGGCAAAACGGCGGCGGGAAGTAACCCCCGCGCACTTTCGCGCAGTAAACGGGATGGCGGCATACGGCCGCCATCCCCGTTCTTGTGACAGGAGGCACTGGAGGTACCAATGCAACGGCAGGTAAAAACAGCAGCGCTGATTTTAATATCGATTTTGATATTCGGCGATCTTGAAGCGGAGACGATTACGGAAGCCACCATCGGCAGCGGAATACAGAGCAATCTGTTCGAAGATTCCACCGCCATCGGCGATCGGTACGCTTCATTCGCGATGGGGATCAAGTACTATCCCTCCGCCTCGGTTCAGATTTCCGGCTCGGCTCGGTACAATGCTTTCTCGGAATACCGCGATATGTCGAATACTGCCGGACAGGCCTCATTGATCATAATCCCGACGCCGGAATCCTCCCCCTTTACAGCTGCACTATGGGGAAATTTATCGGCCCGGAAGTTCGGAACCCTTTTCGAAATTTACGACAGGAGAGGAGCCGCGGCCGGGACGGACATCGGACTGTATCTGGGCAATACTATAAGATTGAGCGCGTCGGCTTCCTATTCAAATGACGACTATGTCAATTCCGAAAACGGTTCGAACCAAAGTGTCGATTTATCTGCCGGAATCAATACCTCAATCGCAGGCTCAAATGCCGTTGCCGTAAGATTGGACTATTCTCACAGGTCGTTCGCTCAGCCTTCGACAAACCAGGATGGAAATGCCTCTTCATTGAGTAAAAGTGAATCGGAGACTTTCGATGTTACCGGCATTATGGTTCGCTATTCCCGGCCGCTCGACAGACGGACCGGATTAAACCTTTCGGCAGGTTACAGGCAGTTGCATGTCGATAACGAATTGACTGTAATGGGGTACAGCATCGACTATCTTTCTCCCTGGGCGGAATTGTGGGAGGGGAAAAGTGTTTCGGTAAGCTTTAAACGCTATTTCCCTTATCAATTCATAACGGAGTTTTCTGCAGGCTATTATGGTAAAAACTTCGTGGATGTATTAGAGACAAATGACGGCACCGACGAAGAATACCTGCAGGATGCTCGTCAGGATAAACTGACGACCTTGTCTTTTAATATTTCGCGGCCGATTTCGCTTCAGGGAAGCAGGCTGATTACTCCTTCGCTATTCCTCGGTTATCGCAATAACCGGTCTTCCGCGGATTTGTTCTCTTATGATGATTTCAGTGCCGCCCTAAGCATGAAAATATCACTATGAGCGGAGGAAAAATGCCGCGGCATTGTTATTAATGTATCATTGCCTTAAGTGTTTCGGATTGGACTTCCCCTTCGCCGTTTCCGGCATCATGCGATAGATAATCCACGCCCCGACCAGCGATAATCCTCCCGAAACCAGAAACGGCAATTCGAAAAAGGCTACCACCAGTACTCCCGCAATAAGCGGCCCGATGGCGATCCCCAAACCGAATCCCATAGTAACGATACTCATCTGTCTTCCGGCGCTTTCGGCGCTGGACAGGTCGGCGACTACCGCCAGAGCCGGAGCGACCACGGCGGCGGAAGCCAATCCCTGTGCGATACGCAACAACCCCAATTGGGTTATCGAGGCGGCCTCACCGAGTAGTATCGTGGCCGGGGCCATCAGAATCAAACCGGTAATAACCAGCGGCCTTCGTCCGATTTTATCAGATAATTTCCCCAGCGGGACCTGGAAAAACAGCCTGCCGATCATCAGGCCGCTGAAGGCGATTCCGAATTCGAAGGCGTTCATATTCAGACGAGCATTGAATTCATTCTCGAGCGTGGTGACCATCGAAAAGGCGATCGCGGCCAGGAAGGTCGCGATCCCGGCGCTTAATATCCCGGGACTCAACAGTGCCCGGTCGATAATTTTGAATTTCGATGGTGGTTTACTGGAATTCACGATCGGGACATCCTGAATCCAGAGCTGGACAAGGATGACGGCCAGAAATACGAAAGCCGCTCCGGCATAAAAAGCGGCATTGAAGCCGAAATGCACCTGCAGGAAACCTCCGACCACCGGCCCTGCGGCGAATCCCACCATGCGGAAAGTCGAATAGACTCCCATAGTGCTTCCCCGCGTTTCCCTTCGGGATAAAGCCGACATCAAAGCCATCGATGCCGGCACCGTAAGGGATAATCCGATTCCCTGAGCGGTCCGCAGGGCCAGAAGATCGATATAGCGATTCGCGAAAATATAACAGAGAGTCGCCAGGCCGACCACCCCCAGCCCGATCTGAATCATCCCTTTCCGTTTCCCCAATCGGTCGCTTAAAGCGCCGGTGAACGGCTGCAAAGCCGAGTTTATCAGGCCATAAATGGAAATCAGTATTCCGACCAGTACCGGGACCGGCAGGTTGAAAGTGGGATGGGGAAGTTTGGCCACGTAGAGCGGGATGACGATAAAGAGGATGCTGTTTCCCATGGCGTCGGCCAGCCGGGCGATCGACAGAGCCAGCACTCCGCGATTTACTCCCAGATATTGACCGATCTGCTGCCCGTTCAAATCAAACCCGCTTCCGCCTTGTATCCATCCCGTCTAATAAGCCTATAGACTATAATATAATTTGTCCGAAATGGGAATAGATTGCGGGGATAGAATTTTTAATATCAAAATGGGGGGGTGAAGTTAAATCTCATAAACCCCGAAAATAAACAAAAATTTCCATCTTTTGACTTAAGTCAAAGATTTCATACTGTCTTCGAGATATTTTTTCCCATCAGCGTTACGATTACATTTAAAATTTAAAGGAGTTATCTATGAACGCTAAAACGGTCGTAGTGGCCCTCGTACTTGCGACGGTCACAATATTTTTCCTGTCTGCCATTGATTTGACCGGCAATGTCCCCGAACCCAAACAGGAATCAAATGTCCTTCCGAAATCTCTGGATACGCTTTACCCTCCCATTTCCGGCTCGCCCGTTTATCTTGAATCTATGATGAACATGTCCAGGCCATTTTCGGGCATGATTTCCGATGTCATGCAGCAGGATTTCGAAAATGCGCGCGGCAATTTCGAGCGATTCAAACAAATGTATATTGAATCATCGAAACTTGTCCCGGAGTGGAGTGACCATTATCCGATGGAGCCCGTTACTCAGCTTGAATCCGCTCTCAACGGCAATGAACCTGCCTTAATTATGCCGGCGGTCGAAGAACTCGGTAAAATATGTCATGGTTGTCACTTAACAACTATGGTACAGGTGCAGCAGAAATATCACTGGAGCAATTTCGCCGATGTTATCGTGACCGACCCCCTGTCAGGCAAAGATGTTTCCTTCGCGCAACTGATGCTAATGATGGAGACAAATTTCTCGGGGATAGGAAACGACCTGATGCAGGGGCAGAAAGAAAATGCCGTGAGGAATTTCGATGGTTTTGCGGCTCGATTTCAAGCGATGACCGAATCCTGTATGATGTGCCACGATTCCGAGCGGGAATACTATGTCGACGCCAGTATCACCGATATGATGGCGAATTTAAAAAAGGAATTGCTCAGTTCGGATACGGACCACGCCAAAGCCGGGAATCTTTTAATGAGCATAGGGAAAGAAAGCTGCTCGAAGTGCCATCTGGTTCACATCCCGGCCGCTTACGCGCAACAACTAATGTATTCGCATTAATCAGGTAGCCTGTTAATTATCTTTCGTTTGAACGGACCTTAATATAGGTCCGTATCATGGAACAGAGGAGGATTAATTAATCGCCGGCAAGCTGCAAAAACCAAAACATATTCCGTTATTGGTTGCGTAATTAAACTATAAGAATATTTTGTTTGGCCTATGCAGATAACCGTCATGCAGCAGAGTGAAATCGAAACGGCGGCGGAATTGGTGCGGTCATTCTACACCGAGTTCGGCTTCCCGTTCGATCCGGTAATCATCCGGTCATGCCTCGAGGAACTATCCGCCTCACCGGATCTCGGCCGGTTATTCTTTCTCCAGCATGACGAAAAAACCGTCGGCTTTATCCTGATTACTTTCGGTTTCAGTCTCGAATATCACGGCCGGGATGCTTTCATCGATGAATTATTCGTTCTTCCCGAATTCCGCAATAGGGGCCTCGGGGCGGCGGTTATCGAATACGCCGTTCAATTCTGCAAAAGCGAAGGTATAAAAGCCATTCATCTCGAGGTCAGGAATAACAATCCCTCCGCGTTAAGGCTCTACCGGCGTCTCAATTTTATCTTGCATGATTCCGTTCTCGCGACCCGCAAACTATAGACTAATCCCAAATCCCGGTAAAAATTCCGCTCCGACCGAGCTTGCGGTGTACGGGATTGGACACATCCTCCCCAAAATGACAATTACATAAATCGAACTTCCGGTGATCGCCGCCGTATAGAATATTAACCGCGTTGTGGCATTGCTGGAAACAATACAACCTTTTGTGCTGGAGGGACATATGGCAATGAAAAGCCGCCTGTGTCTGGCAATTATCGCGGTAATTTTAATGGGAGGCTGTGGAAGTATGACAAAAAAGCCCGACATCGTTTCGGAAAAGAAAGAAATCAGCAAGGTCATCCATACCAGTATCGGATGGGCCGCTGCCAAGGACACCACCGCTCTGTTTAACTGCTTTCCCGACGATTCCGCGCTGTTCTGGTTTTCAACCAACGACCAGGGAACGATCCAGGGATTCCAGGATTTCGCTCACCTGGTGAGAAATGTCTTTATGAGCGACGATTTCAAGGCGATCCGCTTTGAAGTCCGGGAGCTTCAGATCAATCTCTCCCAATCGGGCGATGTGGCCTGGTTCCATTGCCGTCTCGATGATTTCAACGAATGGCAGGGACAGCCGGCCAACTGGGATGATATCCGCTGGACCGGAGTTCTGGAAAAAAGAAACGGCCGCTGGGTCATCGTACAACAGCACTTTTCGGAACCGACCGGCCGGAAATAGCCGTCCGAAAACAAAGCCTAATAAATGGCGGCTGTCACAACCGCGCAGCCGCCTTCCTAATTTTCTGAATAAACCCCAAATTCGCTCCCCATATTCGTAATATCTGATAAATTGGCGACAGGAGCTAAAAATGTCTATAAGGCCGGTGAAACGTCTTGTTAAAGCTCATCCCACTATCGAAGGAGCGGGCGTGCATTTACGGCGAGCCTTCGGATTCGGCAACACCTCGGATTTCGATCCCTTTCTTCTTCTCGATGATTTTCGTAACGATAATCCCAAAGATTTCCTGGCGGGGTTCCCCTGGCATCCTCATCGGGGAATCGAGACGATTACATACGTTCTCGCAGGTACGGTCGAACATGGCGACAGCCTCGGCAATCGCGGAGCTATCGCTCCCGGCGATATCCAGTGGATGACCGCCGGAAGCGGTATCATCCACCAGGAAATGCCGAAAGGGGATACCGAGGGACGAATGCACGGCTTTCAACTCTGGGCTAACCTGCCGTCGTCGCTTAAAATGACTCCTCCCCGGTACCAGGAAGTAAAGTCGGAAGAGATTCCGGAAGTCACCGAAGATGATGGCACCAAGGCCCGCATCATCTGCGGGAGTTTCTGGGGCAAGCGGGGACCGGTCGAGGGCATTTCGGCCGACCCGGTCTATATCGATGTTTCGGTTCCACCGGGCAAAGGACGGGTCATCCCGGTCGAAACCAAGAGCCATGCCTTTGCATACGTTTTCGCCGGTTCGGGGAAATTCTGCAACGCTTCGGAACCGCTTGCCGTTCCGACCGAGAGTGGCGGCTGGCTTGAAACGACCCCTCCGACCGAAGCGGATAACCGTTCCCTGATACTATTCGACAGTGGCGATGAAGTAACGGTGCAGGCGGGAGATGAAGGAATCCGTTTCCTGCTGGTGTCCGGCAGACCGCTCAAGGAACCGGTCGCCTGGTACGGCCCGATCGTGATGAACACCCAGGAACAGCTTCAGCAGGCTTTCAGTGAACTCCGCGAAGGGACATTTTTAAAAGAAGGCAAACGTCAATAATGTGATTGTGCTTATTTTGCCGTGTCTTTTATCTTGATACTATCAAGATCAAAAATGGAGTATTTCACGATGGATAAAACCTGCAAGAAAATTACCTGGGGGCAGTTCGGAGCCGCCATCGATGCTCTCGAAAACGCCATAAACGCCTGTCCCGATGATCTCTGGAGCGACCAGTCCCGGTACCACCAGTTCTGGTACATGGTGTCGCATACCCTGTTCTGGCTCGACTATTACTTATCGGAAGACCATAAAAACTTCAAACCGCCGGAGCCGTTCGGGATGGAAGAAATGGACCCGGCCGGAGTGATGCCGCCTCGGGTGTATACCAAGGCAGAACTTCTCAAATACCTGGATCATGGCCGCGAAAAATGCCGCAAAACCATTGCCGGAATGGATGAAGTTCTGGCCTCAAGGCAGTACACGTTTAGAAAGGGACCTTTAAGTCATGCCGAACTTTTGCTATATAACATGCGCCATGTTCAGCACCATACCGCGCAATTGAATCTTATCCTGCGACAGCAAATAAATTCGGCGCCGGGCTGGACCTTTACCGCGAATACTCCTCTTTTTGATGAATAATTCGATTCCTTCGTATAGCTATTGATGGAATCCGAAGAATTTCTCGATGATAAAACCAAATCCGTGCTGGTGATGATCGCCGGGACAGAGGTTTCGCATTATCAGATTATAACCGCACTGGGGGCCGGGGGAATGGGGGAGGTGTACCTTGCCCGTGATACCATTCTGGGGAGAAATGTCGCTCTCAAATTCATGCCCGATTCACTCAGCAGCGATTCCGATTACCGTACCCGTTTCCTCCGTGAGGCGCAGGCCTCGGCCCGGCTGAGTCATCCCAATATCATCATAGTCCATGAGGTCGGAGAATTCAAGGGACGGCCGTTCATAGCCATGGAGCACATCGAGGGTGCCACGCTGAAGGAGCATATCGCGAAAAAGGGATTTTCCGTCGAACAATCGGTCGAAATCGTGGCCCAGATAGCCGGAGCCCTGCAATGCGCTCACAACCACGGGGTCATCCACCGCGACGTTAAACCGTCGAATATTCTAATCGACCCCTACGGCCGGCCGCGTCTTTTGGATTTCGGGCTGGCGATGGTCCACGATGCCGACCAGATCACCAAAACCGGTTCCACTATGGGGACGTTTGACTACATGTCTCCGGAGCAGGTGATGGGAAAGGAACTGGACCACCGCACCGATATCTTTTCACTGGGGGTGGTATTTTTCGAACTTATCACCGGAATGAATCCCTTTAAGCGGGACAGCCGCCCGGCCACATTGCATGCCATAGCGTACGATGAACCTCCGGAAATCGATAAGATAAGGCCCGGGATTCCTCGGGGTTTGGCGGAAGTTATTACAGGGATTCTTGAAAAAAACAGAGATAGGCGGTACCAAAAGGCAGGCGATATAAAGCAGGACCTTTTAAAAGTGCAGGCACAGGGGAACGCCGGAGGAATCGTCTCCAAACCTCCCTCCATTGCGGTACTTCCTTTCGCCAATCTCAGCACCGATTCGGAGCAGGAATATTTCTGTGACGGCATCGCCGAGGATATTATCAGCGATTTATCCCGGGTAAGCGGTTTGAAGGTGGTGGCACGTACTTCCGCCTTCGCTTTCAAGGGAAAGAACGAGGACGTTCGCGAAATCGGGCGGAAGCTGAACGTGGCTTATGTCCTGGAGGGGAGTGTCCGCAAGGGGGGCGACCGCCTGCGAATCACGGCGCAGTTGATCGAGGTCGCTGAAGGATACCATGTCTGGGCTGAGAAGTACGATCGCAAGATTGAAGATATTTTCGCTATACAGGATGAAATTTCCCAGAATATCGTTGAAAAATTAAAAGGACACCTCGGACCCGGCGACCGCGATTCCGTCCCTGACGTTACGGTGGAGGCCTATCAGCTCTACAGCCAGGGACGGCACTTCATCAACAAGAGGAACTCCGAAAATCTATTTAAGGCGCTGGATTATTTCCGAAAATGCGCTGCGATTGCACCCGATTACGCCCTGGTGCACGCCGGCCTGGCCGACGCCTATTTTCTTTTATTCGCGTACGATTTATTATCTCCCCGTGACGCCGTTGCCAAAGCCCGGGTGGAAGCGAACCGGGCGATCGAGCTGAAACCGCGTCTGGCCGATGCCCATGCCACATTGGGGGGAATTCTAACCTATCATGATTGGGCCTGGAAAGACGCCGAAAAAGCCTTTCTCCAGACTTTGGAACTGAGCCCCGGTCACGCTACTGCGCATCAGTGGTACGGCGAATTGCTGTCGTACCTTAAGCGTGACGAGGAAGCGGAAAAGCATTTGAAAATCGCCCTCGAATACGACCCCCTTTCGGCCATAGCGCTGATCATGACGGCATGGCATTATATGCGAAGCGGTCAGTACGAAACCTCGCTCGAGTTCATCTCCAGAATCGAAAAGCTGGGGGGGATGAACGATTTCGCGCATGTTATCGCCGCGGCCGATTATATGTATCTCGAAGACCGGGAAAATACCTATCGTCATCTGAATCTATCACGAAAAGTATCAGGCGATACCACCCTGTCTATCGCAATTTCCGGTCATTTCGGATTCCTGCTTGGGGACAAAGAAGCCGCTCGCGAAGCGAAGGAACGGCTGCATCGTAAAGAAGGTTATCTCCCGGAAGCGTATCTGGCCGCGCTGCACCATGACCTTGGCGAAGAGGAAGAAGCGGTCGGCCATTTGCACGATGCCCTCCGCCGCCGCGACGCCGAACTGATTTTCATGGCATCCATGCCATACTATGCCTCGATTCGTAAAGATCCTAAGATGATGAACCTGCTTTCGATCCTGGGTCTTCCATCCGACGAAAACCACTGAAAATTAATTTCCTTTTCGGCTTTTTGGATTATATTGGCCGCATACATATATTAAAAGGAGATGCAATATGAAGCTCGCGATTGCCGCCGGTAAAATGCTTTTTGCTCTGATGCCGATTTTTCTTGCAGTGAATTCTATCAATGCCGCCGATTATAAATCGAAAATAGATCCGTTCGCGAATTTCCTCGTTGAAAACGACGACGTGGTCGGCCTGACGGTCGGTGTATACAAAAACGGTGAACGGCAGGTGCTGGGCTACGGCGAAATCAAAAAAGGAGACGGACAGATACCAAACGGGCAAACCGTTTATGAAATAGGGTCCATTACCAAGGTTTTCACCGGGACTATCCTGGCCGACATGGTTCTTAAAGGAGAAGTTCAGCTCGAAGATCCGGCCGATAAGTATTTACCGGAAGAAGCGAAGCTGAACGATACCGATCATCCAATTACCTTACTGGATCTGGCCACGCAAACCTCCGGTCTTCCGTATATGCCGGACAATTTATCTCCAAAAGATCCTTTCAATCCTTATGCCGATTATACGGCCGATAAAATGTACGATTTTATAAAGGACTATAAACTGACCAGGCTGCCGGGCAATTACGAATATTCCAATCTCGGCATGGGACTCCTGGGGCAGGTGCTCTCCCTGAAAGCAGGGAAACCGTATGAAGAGCTCCTGCTCGAACATATTTGCCAACCCCTGAAATTGAACGATACCCGGATTACTCTGACCGAAGAGATGAAGTCTCGGCTCGCCGTTCCTTACGATCTTTCGCTAAATCGGGCCTCGAATTGGGATATCACAGGCATGGCCGGTGCGGGGGCAATCCGATCCACTTGTGACGATATGCTAAAATTCGCAGAGGCATCGATTAAGTACAAGGAACAACCTCTCGGCCAAGCCTCTGAAATGGCTCAAAAGGTTCAGCGGACGCCGCCGAATGGACCCGCGATGGGTCTTGCCTGGCATATAGCCGCCGACGGCATTACCCGCTGGCATAACGGAGGAACCGGAGGATACAGCAGTTTTATGGCGGTTATGCCCGATAGTGATTTGGCAGTAGTGGTTCTTTGCAATACCGCCAATGCCAACAAGGTGACCGAATTCGGTGAAAATATTACAAGGGTGATGGCAGGTAAAGATGTCCCGCTTCCGGTTAAGCGTGAAGTGGTGAAAGTGTCTCCGGATATCCTGCGTACTTATGTCGGAGTATATCAATTCGTTCCGGGCATGACTATGACTGTCACCCTTGAAGAGGACGGCTTGATGGCTCAGGTAACAGGTCAGCCGAAATTTCCCGTTTTCGCCGAATCCGAAACAGACTTCTTCTTTAAAATTGCCGATGCTCAGATTACTTTTACGAAAGACGAGACCGGTAAAGTCAATGCCCTGCAATTACATCAGGGGGGCATAACACAGACCGCGAATAAAATCGAATAGCTATTGACTTCGCTGTGAATTTAGGGCATAATTCGATGAATATGCCTACCGTTAAGCCGTCTGATGAAAAGATAATAATACTCGCTTTGCAACGAGATCCGGAATTTGACTATGTCATTCTTAGGCTCCCGGCTTGTCCTCAGGCAGGCAGCGGCCGTTTTTTTGAATTAAAAAAATATTGAGGAAAGCGTATTATTTGCGGTTCTTTAATGGAAATATCGACGACGGATTTCTATGGCGTTGATTCGGCTTGTTAAAGGAAGGCGGTGATTATTCAATTAATCTCCGAGGTTAAAAAAGGATTTTGAAAAATGGAAAGCAGTACTTCCGGGACATCGTCACGATTCGGCATGCGGATAGTCTCGATCGCCTCTTATGCTCCCCGTAACCGTATATCTAACAAAAGAATAGCGGCACGGTTACGACTCGAACGAATGCGTGTCAATTCAGCCAGGGCCGGAAATGGCGGCGGGCAAATGGAGGCAAAGGAAAAGAAACTCTATGCTACCAGCGACCGCTGGATACAAAGATTTATCGGTTTCAAGGAACGCCGCTTTGCTTCCGATGGCGAAGGCACCATTGACCTGGCCGCAAGAGCGGCATTGCTGCTTCTTGACGGTGCCGGCCTGAGCGCTTCCGATATTGACGGGATCGTTTTCGGGACGGTTACCCCTTCCTATCTCAACAGCCCTCCCGATTCCGCCTTGCTGCAAGATCGCCTTGGCATTACCCCGTTCAATAACGAAGAACCGCGTGAATTCTTTTGTATTGATGCCTCACTTGCCTGCAGTACCTGGGTCGCCAGTCTGCGGCAGGCCTACCTGTTGATTTCTTCGGGCATGGCCAAGAATCTCTTGTTGATCGGCGCCGACAAGATGAGCGATACTATTAACTGGAAAGACCGGGCTTTCGCCACCGTGCTGGGAGATGCCGGCACTGCCACCTGGTGCACCGCAGTTCCAGTCGAAGAGGATTGGTTCAGTCCCCGGCAATTCTGGGGATGGGCCAGCGGCCGCGATGGCGATATAATCGTCACTCCGGTCGGAGGTTCCAAGCAGCCGATAAAATCGTATTCCGAAGTATCGGAATATCAAAATCGCTTGACTATGGACGGCGCCATGGTGAAGGAATTAATTATTCCTCTGGTGGGGGGGCCTGGAATCGATGCCGCCCTCAATAAGGCCGGCTGGACTATGGATATGCTCAATTTGGCCACCCTGCATGAGGCCAACCTGGTTTTGAATCAGGGAATCATCGAAGGTTGGAGAAAGCGGGGATTTGCCGGCGAGGTTCTCGATGCTCACGGAGAATTCGGCAATACCACCTCGGCGACTATTCCATTGGCCCTTTCGCTGCATCCCGATAAGCTGCAGGTGGGACGGCGTTTCGTCCTGGCTGCATTTGGAGGCGGCTTAACCGCCAATTTCGCGTTGGGGCAAATCAAGCACGAAGTCAAAACCCTGACCGCGGTTTAAGAATGACTTTTTTCGGGTTCCGGTCCGGAAGGCGGTTTAGAAATCTAGTCCTGCGGAAAAATATATTCGGTCATGGTCCTTTTCGGCAAGGCCATAGCCTACAGAAATCGGTCCCAACGGCGAATCAAACGATAATGCAAAGCCGATTCCGTGGCGAAGATTTTTCAGCTTGATCTGGTCGGCGCTTGGGTATACTTCGCCGACGTCGTAACGGGTATAAAAGTAAAACCGGTACGGCAGCCGGTATCGCAATTCCAGGTTTCCCAATATCATCTTATCACCGATAAGCTCCTCGGTGCGATAACCGTAGAATGAATCCATCCCGCCCAAGTAGAATTTTTCCGGCAGGGGGATGGGAGAATTCGAATCGGTCCAGCCAATCGAAAGTTTCGGGTGGAAATTCAACCGTTCGTTTATGGGAAAGTACGACTCGATAGCGCTGTATCCCCTGGTGAATCTGGTTTTCCCGCCGAGAATTTCCGCCGCGAATTCTATCAGGAAGATATGCCGTTTCCCGCTGTTTGGATAAGGCATACGGTTTATCGTTTCCACGTGCGACCGCAGCCCGAAAGTTCGCAGTTTTATGTTGTCCGAAACCCCGGCGGTATCGTAATCGTTGTCGATTTCTTCGAAACGGATTTCCCCGGTGACGGTTCCGAAACGCTTGATCTGCTGTCCGAGGATGAATTCACCCCCGAGTCTTTTCTCGTTGACGGTTTCGATCTGCCCCCCTCCGGCATCATACAGGTGCCGTTCCATGATGCGGTAGTAGCCTCTGGCCCGGTAAGTCAGATATGTGGAGAAAAAGCGATCGGCCTTCAGGGTGCCTTCGTACACCTGGCGCCTGGTCCCGTATTGAGCGTGAAGGAGAAATTCCTGTCCGGTCCCGAACAGGTTATCGTCCAGAAATTCCACGAACTGCTCGCTGTTGTATTCGTCGTGCCAGTGCCACCCGAGGCGAAGCTGCAGGTATTTTTTTTCTTCTACGGTCAGGGCGACGACCGCTCCGCTGTCGGTCGGAAGAACGTCCATGATGACCCGTTCGAAAAGGTCGGTACTGAAGATGTTAGCGATCCCCTGCGCTGCTTTTTCGGAATTGAACGGCTGGCCGTTTTTAAGAGGAAAATTCGAGGCTATCAGCCAGTCTTTGGTTCTCACGTTCCCGGATATGGCGATTTCGCAGATTCGTCCCTCATCGACCGTAATATTCAGTATTTTCGCTTCATGATTATAAGCGACGCGCTTGGCATGGGCCATATGGTATCCCAGTTCACCGTACACGTTTTCTATTTCATCGAGAAAGGCGACCATGTCTTCGGGAGACAATGTCGGGCCGTACTTGCTAAGTAATTCAAAAAGCTCCTCGTCCGGGAAAATCATATTGCCGGCGAAATGCACTTCGATTTTATCTATCTTGGGCGCGGGAATGGCCGATATTTCCATATCGTAACATTCGAATCCCGCGATGACGTTCCCGGTCGGACGGCGCACGATACTCAGGTTCAGCAGATCATTCCGCTTAATAAGTTCTCCGGCGATCCTGCCCAAGTCGCTGTTTCTAACTATTCCCCCGGGAATCAGCGGCGACCAGTCCAGTTTGCGGATGGCATCATCTTCGGGATATTTGATGGTGGTGATATAAATGGTGTCTCTGCCATACCGCTGGTCGATCATACTTTTGATTTCCCGCGAAGCCTTTATCCCGGCGCGGTAGCCGGCGGCGATCAGGGAATCGGCGGATTCGAAATCCGAGGAGTAATAATTGTCTATTTCCGGGACGATGACGATATCGGCCGCTTTCATCCCGGATTTGATTTTATCGGTCTGCATGATCCCGGTTACCTGGTTGGCGATATCGATGGCATCGCCGATTTTGTCCTTCGGAAGCAGATCGCTGGTGGTATTGACCGCGACTTTCAAGTCGAAATTGCCGTTCTTATCGGGTATGATATTGACGGGAATGGGATTGACAATCCCGCCGTCCATCAACAGCATGCTGTCGAGCGACACCCCCGTGAAAGCCAGAGGGAAGGCCATCGTCGCCCGCATGGCCGTGGCGAGGTTTCCCTTTTCGAAAACATATTCCCTGCCCGTGACAATATCGGTGGTGGCCGCCGCGAATGGAATCGGCAAATGGGAAAAATCCCCTCCCGATATATAATTCGCCCGCACCGTCAAGCCCGTCATCAAATCGGTCAGCTTTTGCCCGGCGGTCAGGGCCCTCGGTATGTACGGTTTCAGTCCGTCGAAGCGGATCGAGATCAGGTAGCGGTCTTTTTCGGGACGCTGTGTCAGAAACATCGAGGTTCTTCCGGGACGATTGGTAAACAATTCCGCAAAACGAATTCCCTCGATGATTTTTTCCAGGGTATCGGCGGAATATCCGGCGGCATACAGCCCTCCGACAATCCCTCCGATCGAAGTTCCGGCTATGGATTCGACGCTGATCCCCGCGTCTTCAAAGGCCTTCAGGACGCCTATCTGTGAAATCCCGCGAGCCCCTCCGCCCGACAGCGCCAGCCCGACGCGATAGGTTTGTTCGGGGGACCGAAAGCGGGTGCCGTCCCAGCCCGCGAAGATTTTATCATCTCCGCCAAAGGCGGGCAAGGCCGCGCACAGCCACAATATCATGAGCGACAGCACAATTTTCGCTTGCGGACAGGAGTTTTTCATATGATTTATAGATTATAATTTTTAAAGACGAAAGACAAGCAAGTAAGTTATGAGCGAATTAACCAGGGCCGAAAAAAAGAATCTGATTGACCTCCAAACCAAAAAGGGGCGGAAGGAACAGGGTTTGTTTATCGCCGAGGGAATTACTTTAATCGGCGATGCTCTCCGTTTCGGAGGAAAACCGGATGTTATTTATTATTCTGAAGTTTTATTAAATCCCCGGGGGCAGCGCCTTTTGGCAAAACTCCGTCGAAGCGGACTGCAAACCGTCCCGTTGGCCGCCCAGGATTTGACCAAAGTATCCGACGCCGAAACCTGCCAGGGTTTACTGGGAGTATTCAAGGTCCCCAATCCGGATTTATCGAAAATCGTGAAGCAGGACAGCCGGATTCTGGTTCTCGACAACATTTCCGATCCCGGTAATGCCGGGACCCTGATTCGCTCGGCGGCCGCCTTCCAGTTCGCGGCCGTGGCGGTAACAAATTACAGCGTCGAGCCGTATAATCCCAAGGTAGTCAGATCATCGGCGGGGACTATTTTCGCCATTCCGACAGCCGTGGTGACGGTGGAAGAAATCATTGCAGTCAAGCAGCAATGGAGATTTCCGTTGATTACGGCGGATTTGCGAGGAACCTACTTGCGAAATGCCTTGCGAAAAGTCGACAGCAGGAAGGGATTGATGCTCGCCATCGGGGCCGAAACGGCCGGCATTTCGAAGAAGCTCGACAGCATTGCAGATATCCGGATTAGAATAAAACACGCCTCTGCGGTCGATTCTCTTAATGCCGCCGTGGCCGGGTCGATAATCATGAAGGAAGTGTACGAGTTATGAAAAATCGCACCAAAATATTTTTATCTTTGCTGGCGCTTGTAACTTTTCTCACGAGCCTGACTTCCGGCGAAGAAATCCGGGCGGTCGGACAGAGTGGATACGAGTCGGGTGAAGCCAGCGCCGTCGTAACGATGTCGCCGGGTGAGCGAATCCGGATTATATCGACTAATTATCTTACCGGAAATTTGAATATTGAAACGATTAAAGGGAACGAAGCGCGGTTCAAATTCCAGAAAAGGTTGAAGGCCCCGGATCAGGCTACCGCCATCGACTTCGCCGGCGTCATCGATATTTCCCTGGAAAAAAACGGTTCGGAAATCAAATTACTTTTGAAGTCGCCCAATCCCGCTCCCTGGTCCGGTTCCGATAATTCCGGGAGAATCGATGGAGAATTGACTTTGCCCGAGGGCTGCCTGGTCGAGTTCGAAGCGGGTTATTTCGACGTGAATATGACGGGGAAGTTTAAGGGGGTCAAAAATGTATCGACTTTCGGACGCATGGAAATCGACGGTGTCGACGGCGATCTGGAATTGTCCTCATCCAATCGGGATATAATCGTCAAGAATATCAAAGGAGACATAAGTATCTCGGCGAGCTATGCCGATATAATAGCTGAGGGGATCGAAAGTATCGGTCCGGCGACTTATATGAAAAACGAAAACGGGAATATAACCATCGTAGATTTCAAAGGGGCTTTCGACATCCGCAACGATTTCGGCCGCATTAAAGTCGACAAAGCGGTTTTGACCGACGAGCGGAGCAGCATACGCGGAAGCTACAGCCCGATCAAATTGTCCATTGACGATATGATCGACGCCGGACTGACGGTCAGAAATAACAATGAGGATATCGAAATTTCGGTTCCCGAAAACGGCTCGGCGGATTTCTCTCTGAAAGTCGAAGGAAACGGTGAAATCCACGCCGACGGCCTGACCATCGTTCCTACCTATGTCGATTATAACCGCCTCGATTTCAAAATAGGCGAGGGAGACAGCAGGGTGCGGGTGTCGGTCGGAGGAAAAGGTAACATTTCGATTAACGGGTACGAAAAGTAATTTTGCGTAGAATATCATTTTACATAATTGCCGCGGTTTCTTTTTTATTATCCGGAAACCTTCTCGCCGGAGACCGTATTGCCATTCCCGAAGGGATTTATTACCACCGGTTCGCATCGTACGGCCTCGGGGCCGAAGCCTCATGGATCAATCCCGCGGCACTGGCGGCCGGCCGGGATATTCACGTGCAATATATCGGGGAGTACGAGGACGGCAGGCTGACCGGGGGACGCGGCATTACTCTGACCGGCGAAGGAATCGGCATTACTTATCGCAGTTTCGATAACCGGGCCGGGCAGAAGCACCGCGAATTCATCTTTGCCGGCGGGATCGATCTCTTCCGTGATTTTTATACCGGGTTTTCGTACCGCTATTTTAAGGACGCCCCGGGAATATACAATAAACGCCATTTCTGGAACATCGGATTCCTGATCGATAAATATCCGACCATAAAGCTAGCCGCCGTCTATTCCAATCTTAATCGCGGCAAGGTGAATGATATCCGCAGCGAAATCGAACAGCTTTATTCTATTTCATATATAACCACCGGCGGAACGCTGGTGCTATCCGCCGAAATAACCATGGCGGGAAACCAAAGCCTATCTGATGGCAAGTATCGCGTCGGTGGTGAATTCCGGTTATCCGAAATGATGAATCTGTATGGTGCCGTCGACGAAGACCGGTTTTTCCAGCTCGGTATCAGGATCGGAAGCGGCCGGTATTACGGCGGTTTGCAGAGCCGTTTCGATTCGGACAGCGAGCATATCGGTTCTTCTTACTATGTCGGAACCGGTTACAGCACCTACCGCTGATTCACCATAATGGTAAATATAAAAACTCCGGGGATGTCCCCGGAGTTTTTTTGGCATATGACACTCTTGCGAATGTATGGAGCAGTCTTGTGTTTTTCTTATGATCCCAGCACGTAACCGACGTTATCCTGCCTCCAGCCGACACGCTGGAAGATTCGCACCACCGGGGTTTCCGGCGGGAGGTTGGAGGGATCGTCGAGGTCGGTATCGTACGACCAGTTACGGTTGGGAGCGGTATAGTAGGAACCGTACGCCCACGGTGCGGTGGCCTGCTGCGAATTCCAGAGGTTGACCAGCGAGCCCTTGAAATTGAAATCCCTGCCGGTCCAGTTTTCCAGGAAACGCGGAAGATTTTCCAAACCGCCGTTGTAATTGGCGCCGGTCGTGTTATTGTTACCGGTCATAATCGAGGCATTGACGCTCGTTACCGACGCAGTCCGGCTCGATATATTCAAAGCCGAGTTGGCATCGTTCCAGTTGTTCGATAAGAATGTCACCGCGTCGCCGCAGATAGCCGCCGGTTTTTTGTCGACGGTGTTGAAATCCCCCTGAACATAAACGGGGTTTTCCGAAAAGATCGAAACCGCGTTGCCGATATCGGCGCCGTTTTGAAGCCTGGTTCCCCTGAATCCGGAACGCTGGTCGGAAATGTAGACCACGCCGCTGGTGGGGAAGTAGGCCGAAGTAGCCAATTTCGCCATATCGATGTTCGTCGCCTGTACGGTGGTCCCTTCATGCAAATCGGTGAACGAGGAGCTGGAAATCGTTCCCGACGGAAGAAGTGCGGATACGTTAACCCATGAAGCTCCCACGCGGGCTTCGGCGACACCGTCGATTATCCGAAGGTCGGCCTTGTTTTCGTAAGAGTCGGGGTTACCCGCGGCCCTTTCGATCAATTTGTGAGGGTCGCCGGTGGCCGCTAACGGCAGGTTCAATTCGCCCTGTCCGAAAGCGCTGTCTTGGACGCGCCCGCCCCAGCGATTCGATGAGGAATCGTACCAGTTGGCGGAAGTCGCCTGCAGGAAGGTTCCGTCGCTGTTTTTCATATTCCTGTAATTGCCGTCTTCATCTTTAATCAGGACATCGCCGTACGATGTCCCGCCCGGTCCCTTTCGGCCGTGCAGAAATTCCCCCGAACAGGTCACGAAACTTTCCATCTTGAGGGTCGCACCCGATTGCACCCAAAGATTGCCGTTGGAATGGACGCGGCCGATAAGGGTCATGTCGGCACCGGGAGCGACTTCCAGGTCGTTGCCGTAAAACACGGCGAACTGGAATATCGGCACCATGGCAGCCTCAAATTCCTGCGACAGAACCACCTGGCTGTTGTCGATAGACGAGGTCGCGGTGGAGGTGATCGTAAAGGAACGGACCGAGGCATTCAGCCCGGCCAGCGTTCCCTGGGTCAGGGTCCGTTGCTCCAGGGTGCCGTTGGTCGATGTAGAATATGCCGCAACGACTCCACTGACCGTTTCGTTACCGGTCGGTAAAACGCTCGGAGGCTGGTTGGTGGTCATGTATGCGTGCTGAATGGCGGCGGCGGCTCGTTCAAGACCGGCTTCGGCGGCATAGAACGACTGCATTTCGTTCATTTCGTTACCGGCAATGGTAACTTCATCATTGGCCATCTTAATCGCCGAGATCCCAATCAGAGTCAGCATGACCATCATCATCAGCGCGATAAAAGTCGACATCCCTCGGTTGTTCGAGATTCTGCTTAACGTCTTCATATTATCCATCCTTTGCATCTTCAAAAGTCATCTCCACCGGTTTATATATCCAGGTTTCTCAGATTTATCATTGAAGTATAGACCTGCGACCGGTACGGATCGCTCGGCATATCCGGGTCCGGTTCGGCCGATCTCGCCGTAAGGACAATCTCAACGGCACGGACATCGGCGACAATCGGGGGAACGTCCACCATTATTCCGTTTTTCATGCGGTAACGGACCTGGAAGTCGGTCACGTTTTCGGCATATACCGCCGGATTCTGTCCCGGAAGTTCCAGCATCAGGTTGGGATGAAGCGAATCGCTGTAGTCGATAAAGTACTTCATCCTCTGCAAAGCCAGGACAATGGCGTCCTTCGGGTAAGCCTTGGACATGTTCATGCTGGTATGAGAGATGAGCCAGTTGGCGCTGTCGACGCCGGATATTTCGAAGAATTCTCCGCCGCCGGAATCGGGCTGAAATATGTAAGCCCACTGGCCGTCGTAGAAGCAGGAGAGGTCCTGGCTGTCGCAGGCCAAAGCCGCTCCGTACGAACCCATCGCCGCGGTGAGGACCGCCTGGCATTCGTCTTCGACGAAGTTAATGGTAATGGTATCGGGATTGGTATTGAACGCTTCCACCGCACTCAGCCCGATCGGAAGCGCATGTCCCGCCATGCGTACCGTCCTGGTCAGTTCATCGATGGCCGCACGGGCGTTCTGCTGAATTTCCGTACGGTCTTCCTGTATGCTCCACTGCTTATGCTGATTGATGTACAATTCGAATATCGCCGCCGTGACCAGCCCGGCCAAAAACAGCCCAATGAGGACTTCGATCAGGCTGGCTCCTTTGCTGCTTCTTAAAATTTTTCTAAAGGATTTCATTTTCGCCTCCATCAAGTCCTAATTGACACGAATCATGGTACTGATGCTGTTCTGCAGAGTATCGCCACGGCTGTTTTGCCAGGAAGCCGTGATATCGACCTGACGCAAATAGGAATTAACATTAGTAACGGTCCACTGGCGCTGGATAGTATTAATGGTATCGATCCCGTTGGTCAGGGCCAGGGTAGTCCGGAGTTCCTCGAGCTTTTCCTGAATGAGCTGAGTCGACATGGTGGCCTTATTCGACCAGTCGTTGGCGTCGAGCGCCACCATGGCCATGTTCAGCAGGAATATCAGCGACATGGTCAGGATGATTATCGAAACCATCACTTCAAGAATGGAAAAGCCCTTTTTGGATTTCAGCTTTTTGAATAAGTTCTTCATATCAACCATCCCTTTATCTTGCCATTTTTTTGTGGTGATATGAAAATGGCCTGCCAATTCCGCCGATTTATTGCCGGAAAAAGCCGTTTACAGCGATAGCATTCCGCCGCTCTCCCCATAACATAAAATCATTCAGTCGGTTACAAGGACGAACCGGTTTCCGGGAATCAATCCGAATTGATGAATTTCAGCAGATCTGAAGCCGGAATCAGGCCGGTTTTGGCGCCGTAAATATGGGGGCAACCCCATATTAATGGGGTATCAGCGAACGATAACTCGGGGCCCGTCCTGGAAAAATGAGGATTATTTTGGAAAACGCCGTTCAAACGCGTATCTTTTGCCGGACAACGAGATAGTCTTCGGCGAAAAGGGATTATCTCCTGACGCTATGGCGGAACCAAGTTCCGGCTGCAATGTTTCAAAATGGAAACGTTTTACAGGAGATGAGAACAAGAGGAAAATCATGTTATTAGGCGCACATATGTCGATTGCGGGGGGAGTTTTCAATGCCCCTCTACATGGTCAAAAAGCCACCTGCGATGTGGTCCAGATCTTTACCAAAAATAACAACCAGTGGAAAGCCAGGGAATTAACCGATGAGGATATCGAGCGCTTCCATAAAGAGCAGAAAAATACCGGCGTAAAGGTCGTCTGTGCCCACGACAGTTACCTGATAAATCTCGCCTCACCGGATGATACCATTTTTCAGAAATCGTTCGAAGCCTTCAAGGTGGAACTGGAACGATGTGAACAGCTGAGAGTTAAAAATCTGGTGATGCATCCGGGGTCGCACGTCGGCTCGGGAGAAGAGGCCGGCCTGGCGAAAATCGCCGAGGCTTTCAACCGCATTTTCGAGCAGCTTCCGGACAACAAAACCGTGGTCTGCCTGGAAACAACCGCCGGTCAGGGGACCAACCTGGGATATAAATTCGAACACCTGGCTGAAATTATCGATAAAGTCGAAGACAAAAACCGGATGGGGGTCTGTATGGATACCTGCCATGTTTTCGCCGCCGGTTATCCGCTCAAAGAAGAAAAAGACTTCAAAGAAACCATCAAAGAATTCAACAGGATCATCGGCCTGAATCGCCTGCAAATAATCCATTTTAACGATTCCAAGAAGCCGATCGGCTCAAAAGTGGATCGCCACGAACATATCGGGCAGGGAGAATTGGGTCTGGAACCGTTCCGGCATATCCTTAACGACCGGAGATTCAACCGCATCCCGAAAATCCTCGAAACGCCTAAAGAAGAAGACCTGAAAGAGGATATTGAAAACCTGAAAGTGCTTCGTTCGTTAATCGCCGAAAAACCTCAGGAAGTAAGCAATGAGTGACAGCCAAAGCCTACATTCTTAATGTTAAACTTGCCAACACCGAAAATCCGCAATAGAATATAAAGTATGAAAATAGCAATCATAGGCCCGCCGCAGTCGGGTAAGTCGACCCTGTTCAATGCCCTGTCGGGGCAGGATGTCGCGGTCGGAGATTATTCCCGGTCGGAGCATCGGGCCATCATCAAGGTTCCCGATGGACGAGTCGAAGTCCTCGGTGAAATCGAAAAAAGCAAGAAAATCACCCACGCCGAAATCGAATTTTTTGATACGGCCGGCTTTTCCGGAAAAGGGAAACAGGCGAGCGGTGAAATTTCATCGACCCACGATCTCAAACAGGTGGATGCCTTTGCGATCGTCGTCGATTGTTTCAGTTCCGACGCCAAACCGGAGGAGGATTTGCGTTCCATAATCGATGAAATGATTCTCGCCGACATGATGCATATCGAGGACAATATCGAAAAACTGGATCGCAAAATGCAACTAACCGGCAAGAGAGACCGCGCCCGCGAACTGGAAGTTTTGAAACTCTGCCGCGACGCTCTTAACGATGAGAAACTGATCGGTGAAATCGGGCTGAGCGCCGAAGACGAAAAGACCATTCGCGGCTACACGTTCCTGTCGCTCAAGCCGCAGATCGTGGTTTTCAATATATCCGAAGAGAAAATCGAACAAACCGAGTCGCTTCGTCAGAAGTACGCCGGCTATCGCATGGAAAATATCCGGGATATTTCCATTATCTGCGGAAGACTGGAAATGGAACTGGCCCAGCTTCCGGGCGAGGAAAAAACCGCGTTCCTGAAAGAACTCGGCATCGAACATCCCGCCGTGGAGCGGTTCATACAAATATCGTACAACCTGCTGGGACTGATATCGTTTTTAACGGCCGGTCCCCCCGAATCGCGGGCCTGGACCATCCGCAAGGGAACCAATGCCGTCCACGCCGCCGGAGCGATTCATACCGATATCGAGCGGGGATTTATCAAGGCCGAAGTGGCCTCGTACGACGATTACATCAAGCACAAGAGCATGGCCGCCCTCAAGGCGGCGGCCCGGCTGCATCTCGAAGGCAAGGATTATATCGTGCAGGATGGTGACGTCATCCTGTTTCGGTTCAATGTATAGAGAAAATTAGCTGTTGAGGATTGTGTGACTGATACCGAAATAAAACTTATGCAGAGGGAACGGAAAAAATCTTCCCGTTACATCGTCCCGGTTCTCCCGGTGAAGGGAATGGTGGTATTCCCGTTCATGGTGATACCGCTGATGGCCAACGAACAGAAACAGGCCCGGCTCATCGACGAGGCCCTGATGAAAGGGAGTACGGTCGGCATTTTTGTCCAGTCGAACCAGGAAACCGAAAATCCGGGGCCGGAAGATATCCACCGCACCGGGACATCCGGCAACATTCTGAAAATGCTCCGTTTTCCCGACGGAACCATTCGTTTGCTGGTACAGGGCCTGTCACGGATTAAAATCAAGCGGTTTCTAAATACCGATCCGTACCTCAGCGCCGAAGTTGACGAGATTGAAGATATCATTGTCGATGAGGTTAAAATCGAGGCTCTCCAGCGGAATCTCCTGGAGCAGTTGAAGAAGGCGGTGGATCTGGCTCCGAACCTGTCCGAAGAGTTGTATGTCTCGGCGGCCAACCAGGAAACGGCCTCGAAAGCCGCCGATATGATCGCCTCGAATCTCAATATATCGGTCAAAGAAAAACAGGAAATCCTCGAAGAACTCGATGTCTACAAGCGGATGGAACGGCTGCTGCTCATCCTTAATAAAGAAATCGAGGTCCTCGAATTATCGAAAAAAATACAGAGCGAAGCGAAATCGGAACTGGGCAAAATCCAGCGGGAATTCATTCTTCGCGAACAATTGAAAGCGATCAAGAAAGAACTCGGCGAAAAAGGGGATAATGCCGAAACCGATGAATTCGAACAGCGCATTCAAGAGGCGAAGATGCCGGAAGCCGCCGAACAGGCGGCCCGCAAGGAATTGGATCGCCTTTCCCGCATGAATCCGGCTTCGGCCGAATATACCGTTTCAAGGACATATCTCGAATGGCTGGTCGATATCCCCTGGCAAAAGTCGACCAAGGATGTTCTCGATATCAAAAAGGCCAAGAAGATTCTCGATGAAGACCATTACGATCTGGAAAAGGTGAAAGACCGTATCCTCGAATACCTGGCGGTGCGGAAACTGAAATCCGACGTCAAGGGTCCAATCCTCTGCTTCGTCGGGCCTCCGGGCGTAGGTAAGACCTCGCTGGGACGGTCCATCGCCCGGGCCATGGGGCGCAAATTCGAACGCATTTCGCTCGGCGGTATGAGAGATGAGGCCGAAATTCGCGGGCATCGCCGGACCTACATCGGAGCGCTTCCGGGAAGAATCGTCCAGAATATCAAACGCTGCGGCTCGAACAATCCCATTATCATGCTCGATGAAGTCGACAAGCTCGGCTCCGATTTCCGCGGCGACCCCGCTTCGGCGCTTTTGGAAGTGCTCGATCCGGAACAGAACGATACCTTCTCCGATCATTATCTCGAAGTGCCGTTCGACCTTTCGAAAGTCATGTTCATCACGACCGCCAATCTGCTCGATACTATTCCGCCGGTCCTGCGCGACCGCATGGAAATTATCCGCATCCCCGGTTATACCGACCTCGAAAAACTGGAAATCGCCAAACGGCACCTGCTACCGAAACAATTCGAAAACCACGGCATCTCCAAAAGCCGCATGGCCATCAAAGATTCCGCGGTCCTGGAAATTATCAACGGTTACACTCGCGAATCAGGTCTGCGAAATCTCGAACGGGAAATTGCCTCGGTTTGCCGTAAAGTAGCCCGGAAAATAGCAGCCGGTTCTTCGAGCAGCTATTCCATCACCGATCGCAATCTCAAAAATTACCTCGGGCCGGAAAGATTCGGCAGCGAAGCCCTTTCCCGTACCGGGCAAATCGGTGTCGCGGCCGGGCTGGCCTGGACCTCCACCGGAGGAGAATTGCTGTACATCGAAGCCACCGCCATGCAAGGAAAGCGGGACCTGCTCTTAACCGGATCGCTGGGGGATGTCATGAAAGAATCGGCCATGGCGGCGCTGAGTTATGTCCGAAGCAACTGTAAAAAGCTCGGTATCGAACCCGATTTCTGCGATAATCACGAAATCCACGTGCACGTTCCCTCGGGAGCAACTCCGAAAGACGGCCCCTCGGCCGGAATCACGCTGGCGACCGCGCTGGCGTCGCTGTTGTCTCACCGGAAGGTAAGACCTTACCTGGCCATGACCGGCGAAATTACCCTGCGGGGCGAAGTGATGAAAATCGGGGGATTGAAAGAAAAACTTTTGGCCGCATATCGTGCGGGAGTGAAGACCGTAATTCTCCCCAAAGAGAACAAGAATGATTTAATCGATATACCTTCGGAAATCAAGAAGGGGCTCAATTTCAAATTCGTCTCGAACGCCGATGAAGTCCTGAAATTTGCACTCGAAAAAGCGAGAGCCAACGGAAACGGAACCGCCAAAAAACGGAGCGGCAAAGGCAAATCGAAATGAAACTGGTCACCGCCGAAATGATGCGCCGCATCGACGGCGAAACGATTAACAACCGGGGGATTCCCGGCCCGGAACTGATGGAAAATGCCGGACGAGGCATCGCCGAACGGATTCGGGAGTTCGTTCTCGAAGGGTATTGCGAGGGACGCCGTCTGGCGGTTATCTGCGGAAAAGGAAACAACGGCGGAGACGGCTTTGTCGTCGCGCGGTACCTGCACCAGTGGGGGGCCCAGGTTGAAGTCTATTACCCCGCTCCCGATGAAAGCCTGTCCGATGATGCTCGCTTGAATTTCAATCGGGCCGAAGTAATTGGTGTTCCTCTTTTCACGATAGAAAATGTCAATCAACTTCCGGAACAGCTCGATGCGGAATTCATTATCGACGCCGTTTTTGGAACCGGTTTTTCCGGAGCGCCGCGCGGCCTTCCGGCCGAATTCATCGAATATATCAACCGGCAAATGCTTCCGGTAATCGCGGTCGATTGCCCCTCGGGGCTGAATGTCGATACCGGGCAGCACGAAGGAGCCGTGGTGCAGGCGATGTACAGCTTCCCGCTCGCTTCCCCGAAAATCGGAATGTACTATTCGCCGGGCAGGGAATTATCCGGCATCATCGAAGTCGTCCCGATCGGCGTTCCCGATGATGTTTACCGGCAGTTCGAAATCATGGAAAACCTCATCACCCCGGAACTGGTCGAGAAACTGCTCCCCAAACGCAAGCCCGACGGCCATAAAGGGGATTTCGGTAAGTTATTTATCGTCGCAGGCTCAACCGGTTTAACCGGAGCCGCCTGCCTGACCGCCAATGCCTCGGCCCGCGCCGGGTTGGGTCTGGTAACGGTGGGATGTCCGAAATCGCTCAATCCCATACTCGAAATTAAATTAACCGAGGCCATGACTTATCCATTACCGGATGTCGCCAAAAAGGGAGTCCTGGCCCTGCGCGGCCTGGGAGAAATAAAAAAGCAGATTACGATCCGCGATGCCGCCATAATCGGGCCCGGAATCGGGCGTCATCATGAAACGGTGGAATTGATTCGTAGACTGATCGCCTCGCTGGAAAAGCCGGCCATTATCGATGCCGACGGCCTGAACGCCTTCGAAAAGGACCGTTCGGCCCTGACCAAAGAGCATCCCACCCTGGTTCTGACTCCTCATCCCGGAGAATTCCGCCGCCTGATTGACGAAGACCTCCCGCATGAGCTGTACGCTCTGTATGAATTGGTCAGGAAATACGCCCGCGAGTATAATTCTGTCATCGTTCTGAAAGGCTCCCCGACAATCGTGGTGAACGTCGATGGCCAGTTATACCTTAATCCCACCGGCAATAACGGCATGGCCACCGGAGGCACGGGGGATGTATTGTCCGGCATCATCGGGTCTTTCCTGGCCCAGGGGATGGCCCCGATAGAAGCGGCCATTTGCGCCGTATATCTTCACGGTTTAGCTGGAGACCTGGCTGCGGCGGAACTCGGTTTCAGGAGTCTCATCGCCGGGGATTTAATCGATTATCTTTCCGATGCCTTTTCGCTCCTTGACCTCCACGATAATATGCCGTGACGGTCCGACCGGTTGCGTTTGTGCCGGTTCCTTTCGTATCAATAAAAATCGCTTATCGAGAATAGAAATACTCAGGGGGAGTTGTGAAGATACTGATTCTTGGAGGGACCCGCTTTCTCGGAAAATACCTTGCCGAATACGGGCTGAAAAACAGGCATGAAATCACCCTGTTCAACCGGGGAAAGAGCAATCCCCATCTTTTTCCCGATATCGAAAAACTCCGCGGCGACCGCGACGGTGATCTCGAATCACTGAAAAACCGGTCATGGGATCTGGTCATCGATGTCTGCGGATATGTCCCGAGAGTCGTGGAGCAATCGGCCGCATTACTGAAGCGCCACGTCGAAAAATATCTTTTTATTTCCACTATGATTGTATACGAAGACCTGAATAAGGTGGGGCTGTCCGAACAGGACACTCTGGCCACGATGGGAGATAATCCCGACGAAGAAGTTACCAGTGAAAACTACGGCCCCCTGAAGGGGGACTGCGAACGGGTCGTGACGAAATATTTTCCGGAAAACCACCTCATAATTCGCCCGGGCGTCATTATGGGGCCCGGCGACAATACCGACCGCTTCACCTACTGGGTGCATCGAATCGCTCAGGGAGGAAAAATCCTCTCGCCGGGAACGCCCCGCGACCCGCTCCAGGCAATCGATGTTCGCGACCTGGTCAAATGGATGTACGACATAATAAACGATGGGAAAACCGGAGCGTACAATGCCACCGGGCCGGATTACGATCTGACCATGGGCGAATTCTTCGTCTCCTGCCAGAAGGCAGGGAAAACGTCGGCGGAATTTACTTGGGTCGATTCCGATTTCCTGCTGGAACGGGAAATCACCCCCTGGAAAGAAATCCCGCTCTGGAGACGCGGCGGCTATCATCATAAGGGCTTCATGCGCATCGATAGCACCAAAGCGATCAATGACGGCCTGAAATTCCGCCCTCTCGCCGAAAGTGTAAACGATGTCCTTGCATTCGCGAAATCCCGCGATGAATCGTACGAATGGACCGCCGGACTCGATTCTCAAAAAGAAGGTCAAATCCTGGCCGACTGGGAAAAGAATCTCGAAACGGTCGATCGGTAAGAGCCGTAACAAAAATATGGATATACTTATCATCGGAGGGACCCAGTTCGTCGGGCGTCATATCACCCGTGCCGCGCTCGACGGCGGCCATAAGGTGACTCTGTTCAACCGGGGAAAAACCGGCCCCGGGCTTTTTCCCAAAGCCAAAAATATAATCGGCGACCGTGACGGCGGCCTGGCTCCCCTCGAAGGCAAAAAATGGGATGCCGTGATCGATGTCTGCGGGTATTTCCCTCGCGTGGTGGAACAAACCGCTTCGCTTTTGCAGGATACGGTATCTCTGTACGTTTTCATTTCGACCGTTTCCGTTTACAGCGATTTTTCACGACCGGGAATCGGTGAAGATTCGCCCCTCGGACAGATCGACGACCCCTCTATCGAAGAAATCACGGTTAAATCGTACGGTCCCCTGAAAGTCCTCTGCGAAACTAAAGTGATCGAATATTTCCCGGATAACCATCTTATTATCAGGCCGGGATATATCGTCGGGCCGCATGATCCCACCGATCGTTTCACCTATTGGGTGCATCGGGTGTTCGAAGGGGGGACGGTGTTGGTTCCGGCTCCTCCGGATGCCCCCATGCAGTTTATCGATGTCCGCGACCTGGGAGAATGGGTCGCGCGCATGACTTCGGGGAAAAAAACCGGAATATACAACGCCACCGGGCCGAATTATCCCTTCACCATGGGAAAATTGCTGGATTCCGCGCGGGAGGTCTCGAAAAGAGAAATCGAATTCGTCTGGGCCGATAGCGAGTTTCTGTTGAAAAACGAAATCGGAAGAAAAGAATTTCCTCTTTGGATTTATGAATCGGAACTGGCCGGCCTGATGCAGACCGATTGCCGCAAGGCGATTGCCGAAGGATTGATCTGCCGTGCCTTGTCCGAAACGATTCGCGATACTGTCCGCTGGGCTTCGACCCGCCCGATTTCGTACGACTGGAAAGCCGGACTCGATTCGGCGCGCGAAGCGAAATTGATCCGGGCATGGAAAAAGCGGTAATCCCCTTTAATAATCATTTCAAGAATTCATCGAGCCAGGCTTTGCGGTGACGGTCGATTTCCTTGTATGAACCGTCCTTCAGGGCGACGTGCGTCCCTCCCTCGATTCTGACATATTTGTGAGGGACTCCGTATTTTTCCAATTTTTCTGCCAACTCCTCCGATTGAGAAATTGGGATGACATTATCAGCAGTCCCGTGCATCATAAGGATGGGAGTGCTTCCGGGTAATTTGTCTGCGAAGCAAACGGCCGATAACTCTTCGAGTTTTTTCCGCAATTCGCTTTCATTCAAATTTCGGAAACGTTTTTGAATTGATTTATTGATATTGCGGTGATTATCGCGCAGGGAAATCAGGTTTGATACTCCGGCATGGACAATGGCGCATTTGAAGATGTCTTTTTCTTTCAGCGCTCGATACGTTACCATCCCGCCCCGGCTGGCCCCTTCAATTGCCATACGGTTAGTATCGCATTCCGGAATATTATCAGCCGCCTTGATTAGATTGAGCGCATCGGTGAGGTCTTCGCCGCCCCAGGCTTCGTCATCCCCTTCGCTTCCCATATTTCCACGGTATTGCGTTTCCAGAACCGTGTAGCCCCAGGCCGCGGTCGAGGCCAGTATTAAATATGCGGTCAGATTATCGAGCGCCCCGCGATCGCCGAATCCTCCCCGGTTCCAGATCAGGGTCGGGTATTGCCCCTTGTCCTTTGGGCGGGCGATATAGCCGTTGATATTGAGGCCGTCGGACAGATAGGTCATTTCCTCGACAATCGTCTCTTCGATTAACTGCTCGCCGTACAGCTTTTTGACCACGGCGATCTGAGGTTTGGTTAACTCGACTTTTTCACGATTCCTGATGATACCGTCGGTGCCGGGCATTTTACTTCCTTTATTTAAAACGGCAGGTCTTGAATAACCTGCCGTTTTATCATATAATGCTCTTTATTTCGATTTGTTCCGAAACTATTGTATCTCCATCGAAACGTCCGTCACCGGGCCGAAAGTATCCAGCGGCTTATCGAACAATTCCCTGTTGCCGGTAATGACTATCACGATATCGTCGGTATTGAGATAAAATTTCGCGACCTGGTTGCACTTTTCCAGTGTCACCGCCTGGTATTTTTCAAGATCGGTTTTGATTTTATCTTTCGGAAATCCCCTCAGTTCGTTCCGGGCATAAGCATTAACCAGCTTGGATGGAGTGTCGAATCCGAAAATGTAGCCGTTGATGGTCGATTCTTTAGCCAGTTCCATTTCCTCGGCAGTGATACCATTGTTGCGGACCTCGTTGATGACATCGAACATCATCTGAAGCGTTTTCGACAGGCTCTCCGCCTTGGTCACGCAGTAGCTGAAATGCAAGCCCATCAGCTGCCGATAAACGGGGTAACTCCCCACCGAATAAGCCAATCCCGCCGTGGTTCTGACCTGGCTCATCATCCGCGACGAAAATCCCCCGCCTCCCAGAGCGAAATTCATTATCTCAAAAGCATACTGGTCGGGATTCTCATCGGTCATCAGTAAATGCCCGAACCGGATATTGGCCTGGTTGATATCTTTCTGCGCATAATAAACGCCCGGTTTATAACTTGTTTCGGCCATCGCTTTAGCGGACAGAGTCAACTCCGCCTTCTTCCAGTCTCCGAAATACTTCTTGAGCAGGACTTTGACGTCATTCAAAGTCATATCGCCCGATATCGCCATGATGCAGTTATCCGGGACAAAATATTTTTTATGACAGTCGATAATATCGGCCCGAGTGATATTGTCGATCGAGGCCAGCGTTGCGTACCAGCCGTACGGGTGATCGCCGTAAATTGTCTGATAAAAGACTCTGCGGGTTACCTGTCCCGGGTCGTCGTTCTGACGCCGGATTTGGTCCTGCGTTACCGATTTTTCCAAAGTCACCTTGGCGGTATCGAAAGCCGGTTTCAGGATGATATCGGCGAGGATTCCTGTGGTCTTGTCGAGATCCTTGCGAAGGGTCCGCAGGCCGATATTATAATCCCGTTCTCCGGAATTGCAGTTAATATTCGCGGCCAGGAATTCCAGGTCGAAATCGACTTGATCGGGATTCAGCTTGCCGGCTCCGCCGTTGCGCATGAGTGATGCCGTCAGCGACGCCAGCCCGACTTTATCCTGCGGGTCGTAAATATCCCCACCTTTAAAGTAGGCATTCAGCGTTACCACCGGGAGTTTGTGATCCTCAAGGAAAAATACCTTGATGCCGTTATCGGTCGTGAATTCCTGAGGAGTCGCCGGATTGAATTCTATCTGCGGGAATTTCATGTCCCGGGGATACTGCTGCTGTCCGAATGCCGAAACGGCCAGTAACAGCAGACCGATCATAATCACGATTTTATTCATTGTCCCCTCCGTTTTCCAGCGGGATCAAAGTTGCCACCGTCCGCTTTTCATCGGCCAGGTACTGCGACGCCACTCGCATGATATCTTCCGGAGTCACAGCTTTTAGCTTGTCTCGCAGTTTATAGAGGTATTTCCAGTCTTTGGTCAGAGCCTGGGTCGAGGCAAGGTACGACGCCAGCCCCAAATTGTCGTACGCGGACCAGATCATTGCGGCGTCGATGTTATTTTTGATCTTGGTCAATTCCAGAGAATCGACCGGTACCGTCGCGAGTTTATGAAGTTCTTCGTATATGGCAGCTTCAACGTCTATTGTCGTCACCTCATCCCGGGGATAGGCGTAAATATTCATCACTCCGGGGTAAAGGTCCCCCATTTCGTTGCCGGGAAAGACATCGACCGAAACGTCGACACATAGCTGCTTGTCGAGCACCAGCGATTTATACAGCCGTGATGTCCGTCCGTCGCCGATAAGCCTCTGAATTACCTGAAAAACCGGCTCATCCGGTGAATCGAATGCGGTCCCGTGATACGATATATTCACTGCCGGCGATGATTCATAGTGCAGGTCGACCCGGCGTTCGCCGGTTTGTTCGATTTCCTCGGTGTAAATCGGTTCGAAATCCTTCCCTCGCGGAATGTCGCCGAAATACTTTTCCGCGAATTTGCGGACATCGTCCAGCTTGACATCTCCCACGACCGCCACCGCCATATTTTGCGGAATATAATAGGTATTGAAAAAAGTCATCAGGTCATCCCTGGTGAGATTGGTTTCCTCCGAACGCCATTCCCAGAAGATCTGGTAAGGATGAGATATAAAGGCGGTCCCGATCAACTGCTCAAATAATTTTAAATCGCTGCTGTTTTCAACCGACTGCCGCCGCTCCTCGGCGACCACATCCCGTTCCGGAAAAAATTCCCTCATGGCCGGATGTTTAAGCCGATCCGATTCCATCAAAAACCAGAGCTCCAGGCGGTTCGAGGGAAGCGATACGAAGTAGTTGGTGAAATCGTATCCGGTAGTGGCATTGAATTGCGCCGCGCCGTTGCGGGTGTAAATGCGATCGAATTCGTTCTGGATTACATATTGTGAGCTTGCTTCGGCCAAGGAATCGAGGATCGTTTCGAGCGATTCGATGAATTTCAAATGAGCATCCAGCTTTTCGGGATTATTCAATGCGACATACCGCGTCTGACGACGGGCCATGTCGATTCTAGCCCAGACCGAATCCTCTTTGGCCCAGAGGTCCTGTTCGGCATCCCAGTCGGTGGTCCCGACCAGTTTCGAGCCCTTGAACATCATGTGTTCCAACAGGTGCGCCGACCCGATATTGCCGGTCCTTTCGTTGGCCGAGCCTACCCCGACAATGATAAACCCGGAAAAAACCGGAGCGGTGGGGCGTTCCACGACCAGGAAATTCATGCCGTTATCGAGGGTGAACTGCTTGACGTCGAATTGCGCTTCCTGCGCGCCGAGCGATGATGCCAATAGCATCATCAATATGCCAAGCACAACCACGGATTTACTCATAACACCTCGCTGATTGATTATTTTTATATGATATATTATTCGTTTTCCAGCTCGGAAATGATTCCGAAAATTTCGGGCATGCTCGAAATTTGATAATCAGCCGCTATGGGAAACTGCCCGTTGCGCCTGATAAGGGCCGAATGGACTTTTAACTTGGCCGCGGTCATAATATCCACTTCGTTATCCCCGACCAGTAGTATTTGATGGTAGGGGGGATTGATCCGCTCCCGGATATAGGCGACCATTTTATCCGAAGGCTTGTAAGCCTCAACGTTACTCGAAACGATTACCTTGTCAAAATACTTCTTCAGCGAAAAAGTCTCCATCTCCCGTTCCAGGACATCGGCATCGGCGTCACTGAGCGCGATGAGAGCCTTCCCCTGCTTTTTCAATTTTTCCAGGGCCGGGACTACATCGTCGAACGGCTGCGCTCCTCCCAGGTAATAGTCCGCATACAGTTCGGGAACGCGCGGGCTGATGTCTTCCAGCCCGAACTGGTTTGCAGCCCTCTGCACCACCAGCGACGCGATTTGTTTGATGGTCAAAAAATCGGGACGATGCTCGTCGCGGTAATATTCGAAAAATATCGGCCGCATGAACCGAAACAGCTCCTCGCGGCGGCTATTATCCATAGCGTCGGCGAATGCATGAAATACGGAATTGGCATTGACCAGAGTCCCTCCAACGTCGAAAATAACAGTGTGTATCACGTCCTAAATTTCCCTTGCCTTGATTTTGTTCAATAATCCGGTAATGCGGAGCCTGATATCCTCCCGCACTCTCGCGAAATTCGCCTTTTTTTCCGAATCCGAATCGTACTGCCTATCGGGATTTTCGATCCCCATATGAATATGCTTAATACCCTTCGACAATATCGGGAGTTTATCCCTCGCCGAATCGCAAACGGTGACCAGGTAATCGGTTTGTCCCAACAAATCGGCCGAAAGCATCTTGGAATCGTGTTGCGAAATATCGACGCCGATTTCTTTCATACAGGCGACCGCATCGGGATGGACCCCGATCGGCATGATACCGGCCGAAGAAAATTCGAATTCGTCGCCGGCGATGGAGGAAGCGATCCCCTCGGCCATCTGGCTGCGTATGGAATTCCCCGTACAGACAAAGACTATATGTTTTTTGGGCATATTATAAATTAGCGCCGCAGCACTTCTTGTATTTCTTGCCCGAACCGCAGGGACAGGGATCGTTGCGCCCTACCTTTTGCCCCTCGTTTTTGATCGGCTGACGCTTGCCCCGTTTCGAAGCTTCCGCCATCGGATTTTCCTCCGACTGCCGGGCCGTGGCGAAGCCCATTCCGACCGCGTCGCGGTGCGTCGCCACCAATTCCTGGCTCTGTTCGCGGCGGCGTTCTTCGCGGGTCTTTTCCGGAATATTCACCTGGAGCTTGTACACCATCCCGACAATATCCTTGTCAATCTGGTCGATCATGGTGCTGAACAGGTTGAAAGCTTCTTTCTTGTATTCCACCAGAGGATCCCGCTGACCATACGCCCTGAGCCCGATGCCGGATTTCAGCTGATCCATTTCGTACATATGTTCGCGCCAGTGATGATCGATCGTACTCAGCACCGCGTAACGTTCCAGCCTCCGCATGATATCCTCACCGTACAACTTTTCCTTCTGCTGGTAGAAAGTTATCACCGCCCCCTTGACCTTTTCGAACAGGTCTTCTTTGGTCAGGGCTGGGATATCTTCGGGGCGGAATTCCAGATTCAATAGATATATCCGGCGCAATTCTGAAGTAAAGGTCGTCAAATCCCAGTTTTCGGGATATGCCTTTTCAGGGCAGTTGACATCGGCCAGTCCCTGAAGAACCGATTCGATCAGCTCGACCACCTCGTCCTTTATCGATTCCCGTTCCAGAGCGGCGAGGCGGCGGTCGTAGATGACCTCCCGCTGGGAATTCATGACATCGTCGTATTCGAGCGTATGTTTACGAATCGAAAAGTTCTGCAGTTCGACCCGCTTCTGAGCCCGTTCGATGGCCTTGGTCACCATGGAATGCTGGATTACTTCACCCTCATCGACCCCCAGCCGGTCCATGATTGCGGCCAAACGGTCGGAACCGAACATCCGCATCAGGTCGTCTTCGAGCGACAGGTAAAACCGCGAAGAACCGGGATCTCCCTGGCGGCCGGCACGTCCGCGCAGCTGCCGGTCGATACGCCGGGCCTCGTGCCGTTCCGTTCCGATAATGTGCAATCCTCCCACATCGACCACGCCCGGGCCAAGCTTAATATCGGTTCCACGACCGGCCATGTTGGTCGCGATCGTTACCGCGCTGGGTTCACCGGCCCTCGAAACGATTTCCGCTTCCCGCTGGTGGTACTTGGCGTTCAAAACATTATGCGTGATTTTTAACCGTCCCAGCATTCGGGACAGGGTCTCGGACACTTCGACCGAAACCGTTCCGACCAGCACCGGCTGTTTCCGCTGGTAGCAATCGGTGATTTCATCGATGATGGCATTGTATTTTTCTCGGCGGGTGCGGAAAATCTGATCGTTATTATCGATACGAACCACCTGCTTGTGGGTCGGGATACAGACCACATCCAGCTTGTAGATACTCCAGAATTCCTGGGCCTCGGTTTCGGCGGTTCCGGTCATCCCGGCCAGTTTTTCATACATCCTGAAATAATTCTGAAGCGTAATCGTGGCCAGGGTTTGTGACTCCCCTTCAATCTCCACTTTCTCTTTAGCTTCGATGGCCTGGTGCAGTCCGTCGGAATAGCGACGTCCCGGCATCAGGCGGCCGGTGAATTCATCGACAATCATCACTTTTTCGTCCTGCACGACATATTCGACGTCTTTCTCGAACAGGACATAGGCCTTCAACAACTGCGAGATGGAATGCACCTTCTCGCTCCGCTCGGCGTGGACTTTATAAAGCTGGTCGGTTTTGGCCGTTTTTTCCTCGGCGGTCAACGAATCATCCGCATCGATTTCGGAGGCTCCTTCGGTAATATCCGGAAGTTCGAACAGCTCCTGCTCTTCCTGAGAAAACTGCGACCGCCCCCGGTCGGTTAATTGAATGGAATTTTCTTTTTCTTCGACGACATAGTTCAGCATTTCATAGATGTCCTGCATCTTCTTGTCGCGAAGAAAATCCGATTCGACCCGGTCGATCAGAGCCTGCACGCCCGGTTCTTTGGTCAGTTTCAGGTACTTCTTATTTTTTGGGGCCCCTTTGCCGGCCGAAAGGAGCAGGATACCTGCTTCGTATCGATTGTCGGGATTTTCGGTCTGCAAAAGCCGTTCGGCCTGTGCCACCTTTTCGTTGACCAGGTTGGTCTGCAGGCGGACCAGGCGGTCCACCGTGGGGCGCATCTCGGCGTAACGCTTGTGGATATCGCTCCGGACCGGGCCGGAAATAATCAGCGGGGTTCTGGCTTCGTCGATTAATACCGAATCGACTTCATCGACGATGGCATAATAGTATCCCCGGTGAACCCGGTCTTCGGCCGTCTGAGCCATGTTGTCCCGAAGATAGTCGAAACCGAATTCGTTATTGGTTCCGTATGTTATATCTTTGTTGTATTCCACCCGGCGCCGGGCCGAATCCATTTCGTTTTGAATACATCCCACCGTCAGGCCGAGGAATTCGAATATGCGCCCCATCCACTCGCTGTCGCGGCGGGCCAGGTAATCGTTGACCGTCACCAGGTGAACCCCTTTACCCTCGAGGGCATTGAGGTACATGGGAAGGGTCGCCACGAGGGTTTTGCCTTCACCGGTGGCCATTTCCGCGATTTTTCCCTGGTGCAGGACAATCCCGCCGATAAGCTGGACATCGTACGGAACCATGTTCCATGTGTTTTTAATTCCGACGACATCCCATGAAGTCCCGACCAGCCGGCGGCAGGCCTCTTTGACTACCGCAAAGGCTTCGGGGAGGATATCGTCGAGGGTTTCCCCCTCCGCCAGCCTCCCCCGGAATACTTCGGTTTTGCCTTTGAGTTCCTCGTCCGAAAGCGCTTCCATGGTTTTGGAATGTTCGCTTATCTGCTCCACGATCGGGAGGATTTTTTTGACATCCCGCTCGTGCTTGGTACCGAAAATTTTGGTTATGAATTCAAACATCGTTTTGCCTTGTTTAAAAATCCCGCTACCGGCCAATATAGTCAAGAACGGCTGCAACTTCAACTGCTATAAATATTTCAACACCTTATACAAAAATATGTTGCAAAACCGGGGTCTCCCGGCGTAAATTTAATGCTCGGAAGGTATTACCATCTGGACAGAGCCTTAAAAAATTTTGGTTTTCCGCGAAAAGATATTCTAAAACATTCCGATATTATTGACATATTAATAAGTTAACGTCTTAATAACAATCAACATTTAGTATGGGTTTCGATCGAATTAAAGGCAATCGTAAGGCCCTTGGCAAAGGGTGGGCTAAGCAGAAGAAAAACAAACGGGGGTCATCCGAAGAGGAAAGCCGGCTTAGCAGAACAAAGAAATCCCCCAAAAACAAAAATCTCGACTGGCGCGACATGCTCATGGAAGAGGACGACGAAGAGCTGATGGGAGAAGAATCGATGGCCGATGGCGGTTAAGGGTATCGTTATCCGCGGTCATGGCAAATCCTTCATAGTCAAGTGCGGCGGGGAGGAAATCCCCTGCGAAATTCGAGGAAAAGTCAAATTCCTGACCAGATCGGCGACACCGGTGGCGGTGGGCGACGATGTTCTAATCTCGCGTCTGGACGACGGCTCCGGGGCGATCGAGGAAGTTCTGGAACGAAAGTCCATGTTCTTCCGCCCCAGTAAGGAATCCGACGATAAAAAGCAGGTCATAGCCGCCAATATCGATCAACTTGCGGCGGTGGTATCGGTGGCTCAGCCGATTCTTAAACCGGGATTAATCGACCGCTTTATCATCGCCGCCGAACTGGGGGGACTGATTCCTTTGATTATTATCAATAAAATCGACCTGGGACAAATCCCCCTCCTGGATAAAATCAACTCCGCGTATAAGGCCATAAATATCCCGATTGTCCACACTTCCGCCGAAACCGGCGAGGGGATAGATAACCTGATAAACCACCTCAAAGACCACCGGACCATCTTCGCCGGCCATTCCGGGGTGGGGAAATCGTCGCTGCTGAACCGCCTGATGCCGAATGCCGATCTCCCGGTCGGCGAAATCTCGGAATATTCCGCCAAAGGGCGGCACACCACCTCCTGGGTGGAAATGTTTGAAATCCCCGGAAGCGGCTTCGTTATCGACAGCCCCGGATTGAAAATTCTCAAACTCTGGGAAGTGGAACGGGAGCAGCTCGAAGCCTATTATCCTGAAATGGCCCCCTTTCTGGAACACTGTAAATTTCACCCCTGCAGCCATACCCATGAGCCGGGCTGCGCCGTCAAGCGGGCGGTCGATAAAGGAGAGATGTCCCGGCTCCGATATGATAATTATGTAGCAATCTATGAATCGATTGATACTCCTCAGTATTGAGACGTATTGTCTGTGACTTAAGAAAGATTAACCGGAGCCGGTATGGAAAAATTCAAATTCGCTATCGGGCTGCATAATCACCAACCGATCGGCAACTTCGACGAAGTTTTCGAAGAAGCCCATGCCAACGCTTACAAGGCATTCCTCGACCTGATCGAAAAATTCGAAAAAATCAGATTCTCTCTTCACCAGTCCGGGATTCTCTGGAAATGGCAGGAGAAGCACCATCCGGAATACCTCGGAAAAATAAAAAGCATGATCGGAGCCGGGAGGATTGAACTCCTCACCGGCGGCTTCTACGAGCCGGTTCTTCCGGCCATACCGGATCGCGACAAACTGGGGCAGATTTCCCTCCTGAATGAATATTTAAAATCTCATTTCGGAACCACTCCGAACGGTCTCTGGCTCACCGAGCGGGTCTGGGAACCGCATCTGCCGAAGGCCCTGGCGCAGGCGGGGGTCGAATACCTTCCGATAGACGATACCCATTTCGTTTACGCCGGATTCGAGCCGGAGCAGTTGAAGGGAATTTTTGTCACCGAAGAGGATGGTTCGCGAATAAAACTCCTTCCGATTCAAAAAAGGCTGCGGTATTTGATACCGTTCGGCGACGTCGAAACCGTCATCGCGGAACTCCGCTCCCAGGCGGAACGTCAACCCGACGGACTGGCCATCTATGCCGACGACGGCGAGAAATTCGGAAGCTGGCCCGAGACGCACAAGCATTGCTATACCAACGGCTGGCTTAAAAGATTTTTCGAGGCCCTCGAAGCCAATTCCGACTGGCTGGAAGTCATTCCGCTCGGGGAGGCCGCGCAGACCAAACCGGTCGGCATCGCATATCTGCCATCGGCGTCGTACGCCGAAATGCTGCAATGGTCATTACCGACGCGGGCATTCATGGATTATGAAGATTTCGAGCAGTGGCTGAGAGGCCACGGTATGATACAAAAATTCGGACGATTTGTCCGGGGCGGCCACTGGCGGGGATTCCTGCACAAGTACCCTGAAGTAAACCTGATGCATAAGAAAATGCTGGCCGTATCGGAGCGGGTCGCGAAATTCGAAAAAGAGCATCCCGACCGGAAAGAAACGATCGATCGCGCCCGCGAAAACCTCTATGCCGGGCAGTGCAATTGCCCCTACTGGCACGGGGTTTTCGGAGGGTTGTACTTACCGCATCTGCGCCAGGCGGTTTTCGAAGAATTGATAAAAGCCGAATCACGGCTTTTAAAGGCGGCCGGCAATTCCCTTTCCCGGGAAGAAACTGATTATGATGCCGACGGACATACCGAAGCGGTCATCCGCACCGATCGGCTTTGCGCCGTGATTAAGCCGTCCCGAGGAGGGAATCTTCTCGAACTCGATACTCTGGATCCTCCGTTCAATCTTTCCGATACCTTGAGCCGCCGCCGTGAAGGTTATCACCGTAAAGTGAATCAAGCACGGCTCTCGCAGGAAAATGCCCCTGAAAGCGTTTCCGATCCCCATCGAGCCCGAACCAAGGAGCAGGGGCTGGATAAATACCTCGTCGAGGATTGGTACTTGCGGCGCGGGTTTATCGACCACCTGTTCGCCTCGCAGGTCGATATCGACGACTTCCTTGCCGGGCGTTTCCACGATGAAGGAGATTTCGTCCTCGAACCGTACGAGCTGCGCCCGTCGAACGATCCGGGTACGGTATCGCTGAAACGGGTCGGGCACCATTGGCGGGGAGGAGTCGGGCGCAAAGTCGAGATCGACAAGCGGTTTTATTTCGCGGCCAAATCCGATGTCTTTTCGGTCAGTTATGCCGTCACGGCCCTGAACGAAGATATCTCCGATGTCCGCCTGGCGGTGGAAAACAACTTCAACTTCCAGGCCGGGCATACTGACGACCGCTATTTTCTGTTCAATGGCGAAAAGGTCAAGGGAGGATTCCTCGACAGCACCATCGCGATGCCCAAATGTTATTCGGTGATCATGCGGGATGACTGGCGCGAACTGGCCCTGGCCATTGCGGTTGACAAAAACGACGAAGTCTGGCAGGTCCCCATTTTCACCATCTCCCTTTCCGAAGGAGGATTCGAAAAAGTCTACCAGGGAACTTCAATAGTTCATCTTTTCAATGTCAACCTGGTCAAGGGAGTCCCGTTTGAAATGACCTTCATGGTTTTCGCCGGCAAGCATGATGTCATGCCTCCTCGTTTCGTCAAGGAAAGCGAAATCAAGCTGACCGGGAAAACTCAGGGCTGATACCCGGATTTGATCGCTCTATAGATTTCTTCTGCAATAATAGAGTGCCCCTCCTCGGTGGGGTGGCAATGGTCGATAAAGAGCCTTTCTCCCCCATTTTGCTTGAAAACAAGCGGCAGATCGATGACACTTATTCCGGCATTACCTGCCATTTCGTCGATAACCTCCCAATAACTTCTTTTTATCCGCAGTGACAGGTAATCATTCTGCAGTGCCGAATCGAGATAGGCAAACGCTTCCGTGGTGGTATCGCGATAAAGATCAATAATTGAAATAGAATCCGCATAAAGATAATTCAAACCGATATTGAATTGATATGGTGCTTCCAGCGATAACCCCCCCGGGCCTTTACTATAAGTCCCATTTTGGCGCCGGCCTTCGGCCGCCATCAGGTAGTAAACGATTGCCTTATTATAATCTCCCCCTTTCCAACAATCGAAAGCGAAGCGCGAATTATTTTCCGGGGGAATTTCCCAATCCGCAAGGTCAGTCTGACTAATCGAATCGGCGAGACTTTTCTTCTCTTCGTTCATTGCCTGGCGGTTCATTTTGTCAACCACTTCGAATACCGCTTTCGCGAATTCATCGCGGTTTTCAAGCATTTCTGAGAACAAAGTACTGTCGATGCAATAATTGAAAACCGCCCCTTGAGTCAGCAATTGCTCCAATTCGGGTGGAATAATCGGTTCCCCCAGCGAATCCGAAAAATGGGAAAATATCCTGAATTGCACTCCGGGCGGCCAGAGCATGGGGACCGGCGGTTTCAAAATTATCAGGGGACAATCGCGGCTTCGGCACATGCCATAAATCGCCGCAAGATTTTCCCTGAACCGCCTCGGGTCGACCCGGACCTGCATTATTCCTTGCTCAGGATTCGATATATCTTCGCTTCCTTTCAACAGGGCGACAGCAATGCGATACAGCGCCAGTTTCCCGAACAGCTTCCTGATTGCCGGGATTTTCTGAGCCTCCAATATCTGCCGATCGCTGAATGCTCCCGATATCGAAGCATCATTGTTGCCGCAATACACCACGATCAAATCGGGATCATACTTGAACGCCTCACGTTCCATAAAAACCCGCAACTGTTCGCTGGTGTAACCTGAAACCGACGTGTTAATGACTTCGATGTTCTTTACCCCGAGATAATCTTTTTGGAGCAACTGCCGGAGCTTGGAATCGAAACACTGATTCCGGCCTTTCAGGCCCAGCCCGACCGGCGATGAATCTCCGATAACCATAATCCGGAATGAATTGTCGGCTTTTTCCGTTTCGAATTCCGCCCCGAGGAAATGTTGAGAATTAGTGGTTAACAGAGGATTTTGCAGGCCGGCCTTGAATCGCCAGAGCAGATGCGGGTCCGGTTCGTGCCACTCCAGAATCCTGCCGAAAAATTCCGTCTGCCAGCCCCTCTTGAAGGGCGTTTTACCCTGAGCTGATATCAGCGATTTCTCGAAAATTCGAGCGGCGGTTTCGGCAAGGAGCAGGAATATCAGGAATCCGATAATGGTAAATAAAATCTTTTTTAACACGTCGGCATATTTCCCCTTCCACCCTGATAATACAAAATTAGCTGTCAGAAAGAAGCGGTTTTTTATATATTAATAGACCATGTCCGCAATCGACAACAAATTAATCGATAGACTCCGCAAAGCGAAAAAAGTCGCGGTTTTAACCGGGGCAGGGATTTCGGCAGAGTCGGGCGTTCCCACTTTTCGGGGCAATGACGGGCTCTGGAAAAAATTCCGCGCCGAAGAACTCGCCACGGTCGACGCCTTTATGGACAATCCCGCTTTGGTCTGGGAATGGTACCTGTTTCGGAGGGATTTAATGAGCAAAGTGGAACCGAATCCCGGCCACTATGCCCTGGTGGAGTTGGAAAATCTTTTCAACGACTTCACTCTGATTACTCAAAATGTCGATGGCCTGCACCGCCGGGCCGGATCAAAAAACATTCTCGAATTACACGGCAATATCACTTTGAACAAGTGTTTCGATTGCGGCAAAGCTTTTGAAGGGACCGTCGATATCTCGTTGGGAGAACTCCCCAAATGCGCCTGCGGAGGGAAAATCCGCCCCGATGTGGTCTGGTTCGGAGAATTGCTCCCCGCTGCAGCCATAAACAAAGCTTTTGAAGCCTCGCAGGAAGCTGAGGTTTTTCTGTCGATCGGGACATCGGCTATTGTCCATCCGGCGGCTTCGTTACCGGTCGAAGCCAAACGCCACGGCGCCTGCCTGGTCGAGATAAACCTGGATCCGACCCCCCTGACCGCACTCGCCGATTATGCCTATCAGGGCAAATCGGGGGAGATTCTCCCGCAAATCGTGGAGCGATTGAAGAGTTGAAAAAGCTCACCCCTCCGGAAATCATAAAAATCGGCCAGGAATTATACGATTCCATGGACAATTGTCTTCTCTGTCCCATGGATTGTGCCGTAAATCGCCACATGGGAGAACTTGGCAATTGCTTTACGGGAGCTCAACCCTTCGTGGCCAGCTGGGATCTTCATTTCGGCGAAGAACCGCCTCTATCCGGAGGAGGAGGGTCCGGCACGATTTTTATGGCTCATTGCAATCTCTTTTGCAAATACTGTCAGAATTATCGTTTTTCGCAGCTCGATGAGGGCTATGAAATCAGTATCGATAAACTGGCCGAAGCCATGCTGGAATTGCAGGAGCTGGAGGCCGAAAACATCAATCTGGTTACACCCAGCCACCAGGTCGCGGTTATCCTGCTGGCCCTTGGTAAGGCCATGGAAATGGGATTGAACCTGCCGATCGTTTATAATTGTTCCGGCTTCGAAAAACCTGAAATCATCAGGAAATTGGCGGGTATAATTGATATATATCTGGTCGATATGCGTTATAATAATAATGAGGTTGCTAAAAAGTATTCCGGTTGCGATAATTATGTCGAACAGAACCGGGCTTCGGTAAAGGAAATGTTTCAGCAGGTCGGCAACCTTGAAGTGGACAATAGGGGAATCGCCAAATCCGGGGTAATTGTCCGGCACCTGGTGCTTCCCGACGATATTTCGGGCTCGGAAGGGATTTTCCGTTTTCTGGCCGATGAAGTCTCGCCGGAAATATTCGTTTCGCTCATGAGCCAGTACCACCCGGCCTATAAGGCCTGTAACGACCCAACCTTGAACAGGAGGATAACCCGGGACGAATTCGCTAAAGCAAAAGAGGCCTTTTTTAGGGCCGGACTGGAAAATGGTTTTATTCAGGAAATATGATATGCGGAAATTTGGCGTAATTTGTGTTTTGGGGATACTCCTCTTGGCGATTTCCGGCTGCGTTTACTACAATACTTTTTATCATGCCAAGCAGGCTTTTAATCGGGCCGAAGGGACCCGCAAGGGAAACAAAGTCGGCGGCCGGGAAAATATATCCCGGGCTGATTATTCCAGGGCGCGCGATAAGTCCGCAAAGGTAATTGAAGACTACCCCACATCGAAGTACTACGACGATGCCCTGTTCGTGAACGGGGTTTCGAATTACTATCTTCAGGACTTTACCCGCGCCGAGCGGAGATTTCGGGAGATTCTGGCCAATTATCCCGAATCGGAATTCGCTCGCGACTCCCGGCTGTATCTGGCGAAAACCAAACTGAAACTCGAAGATATGGCCGAGGCCCGTGCCCTGTTCGAAAAGATTTTCGATGAGAGTAAGGAAAAAGATGTCCAGGTTGAAGCGGCCCTTGCCCTCGGAGAATACTATTTCGAAAACAAGGAATATGAAAAATCCCGTGAATATTTCAATACCATCATCGATTCGCTCGGCAATGATGAGGATAAAAAGCTGGCGATTATGTACAACGCCGACGGATACTTCTCCCGATTCCAGTTCAAACAGGCCCTGGAAAATTATCAACGGGTCCTCAATCTCAACCCGACCACCGATGAAAAATACCTGGCCATCTTTCAATCCGGCAAAGCGCACTATTTCTTGAACAAGATTGACGAGGGAATGGCCGAGTTCCAGACTCTCGCGGATGATCCGCTGTACTACGACTCGCTCGGGACGCTGAAACTGAAGATTGCGGAAGGCTTCGAGCTGGACAACGATCTCGATCTGGCTGAAGGCATTTACCAGGAAGTCGCCACCGAGTTTCCCGATAAAGCCGCCGGAGCCGTCGCCAACTATAACCTGGGATTGATATATCAGTACGATTACGAGGACTATGCCGAAGCCAAGGAGTACTACGATAAGGCCAAGGTCCGTACGGCCGGTGAGGATATTTACCAGGATGCTCTGCAGCGTTCGGCCAATATCGGAAAACTGGAAGATTATAAGGAAAGGGTTGAACTGGATACTTCGGCGACACAGGCGCAGATCGACAGCGCCGCCTTCACCCAGTATTTGCTCGGTGAATTGTACCTGTTTCAACTGGATAAACCCGATTCGGCCTACCAGGAATTCCAGTATATCGTGGAAAATTTCCCAACCGCCGATTATGCCCCCAAGGCGATGATTGCCTCGGCGCTGCTTACGCGCGACCAGTTCGAAGACACCCTGAGCTGTGATTCCATGCTTCGCGACATTCTGAAAAAATACCCCCATTCCGATTATATACCGGAAGTGATCGACTTACTGGGTCTGGCCGGCACCAGGGCCGATACCGGGTATCCGTTGTACTATTTCAGAAAGGCCGAAAATTTTGCCTTCGATATAAAGCAGTACGATTCGGCGAAATACTATTACGAGTACGTGGCCGATAGTTTCCCCAATTCCAGGCTCGCCACCAAAGCGAAATTCGCTTCGATCTGGGTGATCGATGAATTCGCCAATCCCGGCGGGGATTCCTCCATCTATTATGCTTACAGCGATTTTATCGATTCTTTCCCCCGGTCGGAATTCGCACAAATGGCCGACCGAAAAATTAACGTGCCGGAACGGATTCGCCGGGAGGATAGGGAGGAATCCGGCGAAGAACTTGCCGTTACCGAAGAAGAAGGATATGCCATAGATGTCAACGACTTAAGTAACCCTGAAAACGCCGAATCCGATGATGATGTGATTACGCCGGAGGAGAGGATTCGAATGCGGGATGGAGAGATTTTGCCGGAAGTAGAACAGGGACCATATCGTTGCGATGAGGAATTTATCTATCCTCCTTCGGCCTATGCCTCCGCTTTCGAAGGAGACCTCCTGTATCAGATAAAGCTTGACGCTTTCGGGGAAATTTCCGATTTTCAACTGATGACTACTTCCGGAGTAAAGGAACTTGACGAGGTCGTTACTGAAGTGCTGAGGAATTGCCACTGGAACACCGGATGGATGGAGCCGGAGCAGTATAATACCTGGTTTATTTACAAGTATCGGGTCATACTTCCGTCAAGCCAGCAATGAGCAAAATCGTAGTTGAGAAATCCGAGATAATAAAAATAAAGAAACTCGGTCGGGACTATTCGGTAATAAGTATCGCCCCGTTTTCCAAACTAAAAACGATTCTCCCCGGACAATTTGTCCACGTCAGAATTCCCGACAGTAATATTTATTTCCGCCGCGCCTTTTCGATTTATGATGTAAATCCGAAAAACCAATCGTTCGATCTGATCTTCAAAGTTTTCGGGCGGGGAACCAGGCTTCTGGCTGCCATGAGAGAGGGGGAGACTATCGATATTCTCGGCCCTCTGGGTAATTCCTTCCGGCTGCCGAATCACACGAGTACAATAATTCTGGCCGGAGGAGGCATTGGCATGCCACCTGTTTATTTCTTAGCCAGGCGGCTTATTGACAAGGGATTCGAAAAAAAGCGGATCCTTTTCTTCTATGGGGGAAACAGCAAAGACGATTTGGTGGATACGGCCCGTATCAGGAAGCTGGGAATCAGGATAATACCTTCCACCGTTGATGGAAGCGTCGGCTTCAAGGGACTGATAACTTCCGCTATCGAAAAGGAACTCCCGAAAATCGCCGGCCAGAAAGTAATTTATGCCTGCGGCCCGGAAGGAATGCTCAAAGCGATCGACGCTCTTGCGATAAAGGAAAACATCCCGGGGCAGGTATCGCTCGAAGCCCCCATGCCATGTGGTATCGGGGTTTGTCTCGGGTGTATCCGGCCGAAACGCGAGGGAGGCTATACCAGGGTCTGCCGCGAAGGTCCCGTTTATGATATCGGCGAGGTAATCTTATGAAACCGGATCTTTCCGTAAATATCGCCGGGGTACATTTCAACAACCCTATCATGACCGCCTCCGGCACCTGTGGATACGGTGAGGAGCTTGCCGATGTTTTCGATCTCAATAAACTCGGCGCCATTGTCACGAAATCGATTACTGTCAAGCCGCGCGAAGGACATCCCCCCCCTCGAACCGCCGAAACCGATTCCGGGATGCTTAACGCCATCGGTCTGGCCAATGTTGGAGTCGATAAATTCATCGAAGAAAAACTGACCTTTCTCGAAAAATTCGACACCCGCGTTATCGTCAATGTCGCCGGAGCAAAGCTGTCGGAATATATCGAAATCTGCGCCCGCCTGAACGACATCCCCCGGTGCGACATGGTGGAATTGAATTTCTCCTGCCCCAATGTCGATTCCGGGATGGAACTGGCTTCCGATGCCAAACTCGCCGAAAACGCCGTGCGCGAAGTTAAAAGGGTTTTTTCGAAACCGGTCATCGCCAAGCTCTCTCCGAATGTCACCCGCATCGCCGATATCGCCAAAGGGTGTGAAGGCGGCGGCGCCGATGCTCTTTCGGTCATCAATACCCTGGTTGGGATGGCGGTCGATATCGATTCCTGGAAACCCCGCCTGACCAACAATTCCGGAGGATTATCCGGTCCGGCCATCAAACCGGTGGCGATTGCCTGCGTACATAAGGTATACCGGGCCGTGAGCATTCCCATCATTGGTATCGGAGGGATTTCGAACTGGAAAGACGTCATCGAATTCATTCTGGTCGGAGCCTCCGCGGTCCAGATAGGAACCGGGCTGTTTGTCGAGCCGGACCTGCCCGTCAAAGTTTTGAAGGATATTCAGAAGTACTTGTCGCAAAGGAAACTGAGCAGCATTAACGATCTCAAAGGACAAGTGAGGTTGCACTGATGAGCGCTGCAAGCGAACTGAAAGAAATTCAGGATAAACATAATTCAATGATATGTGTCGGGCTGGATCTCGACCGTAAACGCATCCCGAAAGCATACGCCGCATCCCTGAAAGGGATGTACGACTTCGCCGTAAAGATAATCGAAGCGACCGGCGATATCGTCTGCGCCTATAAACCGAATCTCGCCTTTTTCCTGGAAATGGGTCCGGAGGGGCTGTCGCTCCTCGAAAAAATCGTCAAGAAAATCCCTCCCCAGGTAAAAGTCATCCTCGACGGTAAATTCGGCGATATCGGTAACACCGCCACGCATTATGCTACGGCCGTGTTTGAACGTTTCCGGGCCGACTGGGTAACTCTGAATCCCTACATGGGCTATGATTCCATTCGTCCTTTTCTCGAGGACAAATCCAAAGGAGCCTTTATCCTCTGTCTGACTTCGAACAGCGGCAGCCGGGATTTCCAGATGATGCATGTCGCCAACAAGCCGATGTACCTTCATGTCGCCGACCGAGTCGCCTACTGGAACAAGGAACAAAACCTTGGGCTGGTGGTCGGAGCCACCCATCCTGAAAAACTCGATGAAATCCGGGAATCGGCCGGAGATTGCCCGATCCTGATACCGGGGGTCGGAGCACAGGGGGGAGACCTCGAAAAATCGGTCCTTTCCGGAACGGGTAAATTCCGCAAACTGGCCGTTATCAATGTATCGAGGTCCGTGATTTATGCTTCGGAAGAGGAAGGCTTTGAAAAAGCCGCCCGGGCTGAAGTTGAACGAATGAACGGCGTAATCCGGGCCCTTAAGGCGGAACAGACCAAATCCTGATCCGAAATTCTCTATATCCGGAATACTATCTGCGGGTTAATTGATCTATCCCTGTTAACCCAATTACTGTTTAAAATATCGACAATAGAGGCGGTGAAAGGGCATATAAGCCCTTTTGGCGACTTTTGCCAAAATTCTGTCCGGATTTTTGCCGATAATTCCAACATGAATTGAATAATTCCAAGGAGGAGACTAATGAAAAAACTGCTTCTTTTCGCGATGATTGCCATGCTGCTGGCCCCGTCGTTCGCCTATGCCGGTTTCGGCCTTGGGCTTAAAGGAGGCCTCGCTTCAACCAACGATATCGACGATAACCTGACCCATGTCGGCGCCGATCTCAGGTTCGGAATGGTCATGGTCGATTTTATCATTTCGGCCGAGTATTCCTGGAAATCCTACCAGGTTGATATTTTGGGAACTCCCTTCGATTACAAATTTCATTCCCTTGCCGGAACCGGATCCCTGGTTATCCCGATAAAACTGGGAATCGCCACCCCCTATGCCGGAGGCGGGGCCGGGAGTCATACCATGATTTTCGATTATGCCGATGAATCGAATACCGAAACCAAGTTCGGCTATCATTTTATCGGCGGGATAAAAATCGGCGCTCCCGCCATGCCGATAAAACTTTATGGCGAATATCGCCACTACTGGGTCAAATTCGACGAAGAAACCATGAAATATTACACCCTCGCAGCAGGGGTTATCTTCGGAATATAATATCGCCGAAAGATTTGCATAAACCGGCTCGCTCGAGCCGGTTTTTTTATGCGATTGATTTTCTATATAAATTTCTGTTGCGGCAGGTCTTGCTCCCGCCCGATGGTTTGAGTTGCGCGGGAGTGTGACCTGCCGCTTCTGACCGAATATTCGAGAATCCCCATTGATTGCCGACCCGGTAATTCATCCTGAACCTTTTATGTGATTGATTTTTCCTCCCCTAAGCGCTAATATTGAAATAGGTCCATAATTTTCGGGAGGTTTTGCATGAGTATCAAGTACAGTTTTTCGCGGTTGAATTCGTTCGATGCCTGTCCCAGGCAGTATAAGTTCGCCTACATCGAAAAAGCCCAGGTGGAAAAACCGGTTTCGGTAGAAGCGTTTATGGGGGCATCGGTGCATCATGCTCTCGAAAAGCTGTACCGCTTCAAAGATTCCGGCAAAATCATGCCGGTCGAGGACTTCATAAAAGTATATCTCGAACGCTGGGAGGGCCCCGACAAGGCCTCTATCAAGGTCACGGTGGAGGGTATGGCAGTCGAAGACTATATCGCCAACGGGGAAAAGGCCCTCCGCAAATACTATGAAAAGTACCACCCGTTCGACGAAGGGGAGATTATCGGGCTGGAACATTTCATCAATTTCCCGCTTGACCCCGAAGGTCGTTACGCTATCACCGGAAAGATCGACAAAATCGTCAAACGCCCCGACGGTGTTTTGGAAATCGTCGATTACAAAACCTCCCGGTCGCTGATTACTCAGCCAATTCTCGACGACGACACCCAGATGGGCTTATACCAGGCAGGTGTAAATACGCAGTGGCCGCAGTTCGACCAAGTCGAGCTGAAACAGGTTTTCCTTGTCAAAGATATCGAAATGAAAACGGTCATGCCGCCGGATAAAATCGATGAAATCAAATACCGCGCCTTCCAGAAAATCCTCGAAATCGAACGAGCCATCAAAGAGGATGATTTCAAGCCGAAAGAATCGAAACTCTGTGACTATTGCGTCTTCTTTAGCCTTTGCCCCGCCAAGAGGCACTTCCTGGCTTTAAAAGACGATTCCGAAGAACCATTCGATGCCGCCGCCGGCAAGGAACTGGCCGAACGCTATCTACAGCTAATTCAGCAACGCAAGACTATCGATTCGGAGTTAGACGCTCTTAAAGATGATATCCTGAAATACTGCGAGGCCGCCGATCTGGCCAAGCTCGAAGGAGATTCCGGCTACATTAAGCTCACCATTTACAAAGGGGAGGAATTCCCCAGCGCCACCAAGGATCCCGCCGCGTTCCTCGAAATGTCCGAACTCGCAAGGAGGGCTAAGCTGGATGAATGCTTCAAGCTGGATGTCAATGCCCTTTATAAAGAGTTGTACCTTAAGGAAAAACTCCCCCCTGACTTGCGGGAACGCCTGTCGAAGTTCGTGATCGAAAAAAAGCAATCCCGCTTTACAACCAGTTATAAAATCAAAGACGGCGAGGATTGATTCTTCCATGGCGGTCAGTTCCGAATATCTGGAATTCATAATCGACCAGCTGGAAATAGTCGGCGATATCCGCACCCGGAAAATGTTCGGAGCTATCGGCATCTATTCCGGAGACAGCTTTTTTGCCATTATCAGCGACGATGTCTTGTACTTCAAGGTCGATGACGGCAACCGGTCCGATTATGAGCAGGCGGGCATGAAACCGTTCAAACCTTATCCCGATAAAGATGAGACTATGTCCTACTACGAAATCCCGGTCGAGGTCCTCGAAAACCGCCACGAACTGGCCCTCTGGGCCGGGAAAGCTGTCGCCGTTTCCGAACGGGCTCAAAAGAAAAAGCGCCGAAAATAATTGTTACCGAAAAAATGAAACCTCCGGTCGTTTCCCCCGGTATGTTAATCAGAAGCATCACTACCACCAATGTTTCATGGGAATCGACTATGCCGGAAAAAGTCAAACTGGAACGCAGGGGGCACCGCGAACATACTCATCTCACCGGAGAATACAAATACGGCGATATCGGACAGATAGTCCTGTTTATTCTTTTCGCCGTTGTCTGGATTTCGGACACGTTCGTATTCAGATTCTCGGATGCCATCGATGACCGCGTCCCCTTTTATATTTCACTGCCTGTGGGGGGAGCGATACTTATCCTCGGATTAATCCTCGCAAACAAGAGCCATAAGGTCGTCTTCGGAGATAATCCGGATGAAGCCCACGTAATCGATGGCGGCGTATTCGGGATGGTTCGTCATCCCCTTTACTTATCGGCCTTACTTTTGTACCTGGGAGTGATCGCCCTTCATCTTTCGCTGGCGGCAATCGGTGTCTTTGTAATCGCCTGCGGCTTTTATTATTTTATTGCGAAGTACGAAGAAAAGCTGCTTGTGGAACGATTCGGTGACGCCTACCGCGATTACATGAAACGGGTCCCGATGTGGATCCCGGGAATAAAGTAAACGGGAATATTAGCCAATCGACCGGTTAGCTTCGGTAAATAAAAAACCCGGCTTTATAAGCCGGGTTTCATATTTTTCGGTCCCCTGAAATGCTTCTCCGCTATTGGCCGGATTCGGCTTCTTCGTTCTTGGCCTTCGTATCTCCCATAAGAGAACGATAGGTAAAGACCGGGATGATCTCTTCCACCTTGGTATTGACCATTTGGAGAATGTTGCCCGGCGGAGTGGTTGTGGTATCGATTTCGAGATACTGGATCGGAGTCCCGTCCGTTGAGGAAACAAATACCGTGGCGATACGGCCGCGTCCGGGAGAAACCGGAGGTACCGACACTCCGATATCGTTTATCAATCCGATCGTAACGCACTGCGCGACGGTGTCGGACCGGGAATTCTTAACCCGGAAATGATCGACCCGTCCGCCTTTGAAAACGGTCGAATCGGCATAAATTTTGGTTTTGCCGGCGCTCATCCGCAGCGGAAGAGAAATCGCCAGAAGTTCTTCATCGTTGAATAGCGAAATGTTGACCGCCCAATTCATGTCGTCGATTTTGTACGATTCCGCGAATATGGTATCCACGGCTCCGTCTTCGTCTTTCTGGGCAAATGCCGGAAGCGACATGAAAAGAACCATCACGAAAAACAGGAACAGCTTAAGAGGGTTCATCACTTCTCCCAAAGGTTATGATTTAACAGTTTCTACATTTATCTTCGGCTAAAGATCCATTTAATTTGGAGATATAAGTTATTTAAATTTCAGGCCTTAGCAGATTCAAGAGGGAATCTGCGTGGGCTACATTATCCAGTTTTTCACGGTAGACCGCCGCGGCCTTGGTCAAGGCCATTCTCCCGGAATCGGTCCCCGGGAATTTCCGATACAATAGCTCCAAAAGCTTCGCGGCCTGGGGCCAGTCTCCTCGCCTTTTGGCGACTTCGGCTTTAAATGACAGCGCCGACGCCTCAAGCGACGATCCCGCATGGCGGGTTGCCATTTCGTTGTAAAATTCATCGGCCCGATTTAGCCAGTTGTCGCGCAAGCGGCTGTTTTTATCCTTATCGTAATGATCGATAATATCCAGAAAAGCGGTGAAGGCCTCTTCGGTCTGCGGAAAATTGGTTATCAGCCACTGATACTCATTCTCGGCGCGGTCCCAGTCTTTATCTCCGGCGAACGACATGGCGATATATTTCTGAGGCGAAGGATCCTGCGCGTAATAACTTCTGAAGTTATCCTTGATAAAAGTCATGGTTTCCCGGCACTTTTTATAATCCCCCATATCGTAGTAGGTCTTCCCGAGTCGGCTGTACAAACCGGCCTGACGGGTGGAATCGGCCTCACGTGAAATCAGACTCGTATACAATTCCGCCGCCCTCCGCGGCTGCATTTTCCCTTGCGCATAGACCTCGGCCATCCGGACTGCCGCCCAAAGGTCGACAGCCCCGGTGGAATCGGTAATACTGCTCAAAGTCTCGATAGCGTCATCCCAGCGTTCCATGTCGGCGTAGAGCGCGGCCAGGTTCGACCTCGAGGCATTGGCCAGTTCCGAATTGGGCCATTCATTTATCAAACGAATATAGTACCTCTCAGCCGAACCGATTTCCTTTTTGGTTTCTTCCGGGAAATTCAACAGCTCGCTGGTTTTAATCAGCCTGATAGGCAGGTTTAAAATCCTATAGATAATATCGCCGTTGTTGTCGACCGGAGGATAAAAAGTATCAATGAGGGAACGGTATATCCCCAGAGCTCCCATCCAATCTCCCGACATCTGCAGAGAACCGGCAAGATCGGCCTTGGCGTTCATCAGCGATTTGCCGGTGAGGCTGGTCATAGCTAATAATTGCTGAAGGACCGCAATCGAAGAATCATACTTCCCCTGCCCGGTGTAAAGCCGGGCCAGTTTGTCCGCGGAAACGTATGCGATCGATTCGAGGTTCCTGCGGTCTTCGGGATACTTATCATATCCGATAGAATCGAATTCCGCGTAGCAGTATCGGAGCACTTGGCGGTACTTATCCATCACCGGAGCCAAACGTTCGGGAGTTACCAGTTCCGGCTTAATGGTCGCCTTGTTGTATTCCCGCTCCGCCTGGTTGAATAATTTTTCGGCATTGAATACGATCTGGCGGCTGCCGTCCTTCCCGCAGGCCGACAGGAGTATTGCGATAAACAGAACAATCCCTGTTACTTGTTTCAAAACTAATTTCCGTTTTCCGGTTGGTCTTGTAATTATATTATACTCATTAACTTGTCGGAAAATCCGGCTTAAAGATTAAAAAAATTGTGAGCTTCTGTCAAGAGCGACAATAAAAAAAGCCGGGCAAATACCCGGCTTTTAAATAATTCGAATCTCTATTATGATCTCTTCCGGAAAGCCGCAAGCCCCACCGCGCCGATTCCAAAAAGCACGAAAGTGGTCGGCTCGGGAACGCTGGTGATAACTTCCAGCTGAACGCCATCGTTGAAATAATGGCAATCTGGATCGAATGTAAGACCGAAATTGCCATCGGAAGCGAAACTGTTCAGGGCGCTCAAAAGACCCAGATCGCTGAATGTGAACGTCACATTGACACCGGGGCCATAGAACGAACCACCCGGATCGGTCCAGGTTCCAACCGTTACTCCCTGACCCGCAAAGAAATCACCGGCGGCTTCGTTATCGAAATATTCGGTCAGGCCGACCGGAGCGTTGTCAACCATGTTGATGTAAAGAATGTCGTCGTTTTCCGGACGCCAGTCGTGAATGTTGTAGAAAGTCAGCCTGGCTTCACGGATAATTTCATCGGAATGATCCCAGTTTATGCCCCAATTGTAAGCGTAATCGTGGTCCAGACCATACATATCCGAAGGAGTCGGCATGAACTGGTATACGGCCGCCTGACCACTGAGGCAAAACGCGAAAGTCAGCATAACTGCAAGCAGCACAATCTTTTTCATGTTTCCACCCATCTTTTATTAAAATACTTTATTCTCAAATATATATAACTATTCGGAAGATACATACGCAAAACAAGTGCCCGCTTAGAAAATACACGAGATTAATTTTATAAGCCGTTTACTCGCAATAAGATATAAAACATGCCCCCTTTTTTAGACCGTTATTATCTCGCAAATATGCAATCATGTGCATTTATTGGCCAATTATTGTCATATTTCCTCGGTAATCTAATGCAATTTTTGTAGCGATTCGGTGGTGATTTGTGCCGGATCCCTCTTTTAAAAGGAGCAAATCATGTCAGAAACCACCAATCAAAACTTTTCCAGAAAAACCGCCGTCATTAGCAGTGCACGGACAAGTCCTTATCCGTCAAATTATTCCGGCTTTAAAAACACATCACGGACCCTGGTCTGGGAAAATAAACCCCAAAACCACAACCGCTTCAAAATTTCTCTCTATCGTTTTCTTCGCGACAACATCCCGCTTTTGAATTCCTGTATCTGGACCTGGAGCCGCCTCGCCTCCGCTCCCGGCCAATATCGTCTGGAAAGTACCGCGTCAGACAGCGAACAGGCCCAGGCCGCCGAAATCCTGGATCGCCTCGGAGATAAAATCTATCCCTTCAAATCCAGCCGCCTCCCCGGAATCGATACTTTTCTGCCGTTTCTGTTTTCGTCGCTTTTCACTGATGGAGCCTTCGCCGGCATTCTTATACTCAATGCCGATTACAGCGGAATCGACCGCCTGGTGCCGGTCGATCCTTCCGATATCGATTTCGTCTCGGACAACCGGGGCAGCCAAAACGCCGTCATCGATACTCCCAACGGTCCCCTTACCACCGGCCCCGATTTCTATTATATGGGGCTTAACGCCGATTCCTCCGGCAATGCCGGGAAATCGATTCTCGCCTCGGTCCCCTTCGTTTCCCGGATACAGCAGCAACTGCTCGACGACATGCAGAAAACCATGCACAATTCCGGGTATCATCGTCTCCACGTCAAAATAACCCCTCCTGAACGTCAGGCCGGTGAATCCGACGACGCCTATGTTACCCGCATCAACGAATATTTCGATGAAACCGTCTCCATGATTCGCGGCTGCGAGCCGGAAGACAACCCGGTTACCTGGGACAATGTCGCGGTCGAATATATCGGGCCGGGGCAGACCCGTGCCGTGACCAATTCCTGGTTCATGTCGCACCGGGCCATGATCGAAGAAATTTGCGCCGGAACCAACCTGTCAGCCTTCATGCTCGGATACAGCTACGGCACCACGCATAACTGGGCGCAGTTCAAGTACGATCTGGTTATGCGCCAGGTGGCCACCGTTCAGCGTCAGGCCGCCCGATTTTTGGAATGGATGGGGAACATCGAGCTGGCCCTGCACGGCATCGACCGTCGGTGCCAATTCACCTTCGACAATAATTTTACCTATCTTTCGACCGAACGCGCCTCCATCGAAAAGACCCGCACCGACAACCTGATTGCCCTCTACCAGGCGGGACTGCTTTCCAAAGAAGAGGCCGCGAAACGGGCCGGAAAAATCTGCAAGTAATGGAATTCAACGAAAAGGCCTGGCGGCGGGCCGTGCATGATATCCCCTTTTTCGCCAAAGAATTCCTGGGGATAACGCCGCATAAAGGGCAGGCCGCCTGGTTAAAGAACAGCGATCGGGGTGAAAATCTGCTGGTGACCGGCAACCGCTGGGGGAAATCGTTCGCGGAAGCGATCAAGGTCATCCATCATGCTCTCTTTATGATCCGCGACCCGCAATACGACAAGCCCGGCAAGTACCATGTCATCACCGCCAGTATCACCCAGGACCAGGCCCGCATCATCTTCGATACCGTGGTGCGGATACTCCGAAGTAACTGCGAAGCGGATGGGCTGATAACCAAAATGGCCCAGACTCCCTACCCGCACCTGGTTCTCGGCAACGGCGCCGTCATCGAAGCCCGCTCCACCCAGCGGAGGGGGCAGTACCTCCTGGGGCACGATTACGATTTCTTTGTTTTCGATGAAGTCGCCTTCGAAGAAGAAGCCGATTTTGTGGTTAACGAAGTCATCAAGATGCGCCTGGCCGACCGCGAAGGTATGCTCGATCTCGTCTCCACTCCCAACGGACGGAACTGGTTCTACCGCAAGATGCTGGAAATGAAAGAAAAGCCCCGCCTGGCCTACATTCAAAACGGCGATACCCGCGAAAACCATTACATCTCGAAAAAATACCTCAACCTGCAGACCGAATTTCTATCGGACAAACGAGTCTCCCAGAATATCATGGGGCAGTTTGTCGATTCCGGAGGCGAAGTTATCCCCGGCAAATTCGTCGACCGCGCCCTGATCGATAAATCAATCATACAAGACATTTTGAAAAGTGACAATATCACCTTCATCACCGGCTGGGACCTCGCCCGCAAGCAGACCGCCACGGTTGGCGTCACTATCGCCTGTCATAAAGGAGATTGCACCGTCGTCGATTTGGTCAGGTTGAAAAACCGCGACTGGAACGTAGTTTTCGAAGCCATCCGCGGCCAGCAGCGGAAATTCCCCGGACGACTGGTCCTCGATTCCACCGGCCTGGGAGACGTGGTGGAATCGCAACTGGGCGACTATGCTCCGTTGGCCGTGGTATTCACTCCCAAATCCAAGGCGGCATTGCTCACCAATGTCGAGCTGTTTCACAGCATGGACAAGATCCACTATTCCCGCTGGGAACTGCCCGACGGAACCGGGAAGACCTGGTCGTTCGAAGATGAACTCCGTTCCGCCACCTGGGACGATAACAATCTCTGCGATTCCCTGATGGCCCTGGCTCTGGCGATTTGGCCTTTGCGTAAGACCGACCTTCCGGTTATCCGCCCCCGCCTCG
>JBFZFV010000097.1:0-22227 GCA_041306185.1 Candidatus Zixiibacteriota bacterium | reverse complement strand
GCCGTGCGCTGTCCCAGGACATTGTAAACTTCAATTCTAACGTGGGAAGAGGCGGGAAGAGAGTATTCAATAGTCGTGGAGGGGTTAAAGGGGTTGGGGTAATTTTGATTAAGTCCGAATTCTTCCGGCAATTCGGAGTACTGGTCGTCGTCGGTGTCAAGAATGAATCCGGTTTGAGAAACCGCGTATACGGTATTGGAAAGCGCCGAGGCATTATCGGCGTCATCCACCGAAATCATGGCCACACAATAGCCCGTGCCGGGGTCCAGGTTACGTAATACATATTCCTGCTCGGCGCCAGCCGGAAGCGGGTCGGGAGGGCTGACACAGAGGTCAGCCTGCTCCCAGTTATCGGTCGTAATGGTGTCTTTCGAAAAGAGAATCATGTAGTGGTCGGCAATTCCGTTGTTGCCGTTGTCTCCGGGTGCGGTCCAGTTAAGCGTCAATTCGCCCGATTCCTCTCCTGATTCGGCGCTCAAGTCCATAATCGGCGAGGGAGAGACGTTGTCGGGCGTGGTGGTGTTGACAACGTTGGACAATCCCGACCAGTTGGGGACTTCGTCGGCCGTGCGCATGGCGAAATAATAGCGGATATCGGAATTAAGGCCGGAAATTATCATTGACTGGGCTGTACCGGCAACCGCCGGGGGCGGTTCATTCGCTACCTGGGTGGCGCTGTTCCAGGTCGAGGAGTTGATAGGAGAAGTAGAATAGCGGATGTCGTACTGCGAAGCTGTCCCGACCGTGCCGTCGTCGCCCGGTGCATGCCAGGCCAGAGTTACCGTAGTTGCGGTAGCATTTTGAATTTGAAGATCGACGATATTCGAAGGGGGCGTCGCTTCTGTACCGGTGGTACCGCTGGCAATATTGGACAATCCCGACCAGTTAGGGACTTCGTCTGCGGTCTTGATGGCGAAATAATAGGTCGTGGATTGATTCAGACCGGTAATAACGAATTGTTCAGTGCTTCCCGCCACCTTGGGAGTCGGCTCGCCGGAAACCTGCGTTGCCGAGTTCCAGTTGGCCTCATTAATGGCAGAGATGGAATAACGGATATCATAAACGGTCGCGGTTCCGCTATTTCCATCGTCACCGGGAGCGGTCCAGGTCAACGTCATGCTGGTCAGGCCGGGAGTGGCGGTTTCAAGGTCGGCAATATTGCCGGGAGCGGTCTGTTCAGCGAGAGTGGTTCGCGAAATAATATTGGATAAAGGCGACCAGTTGGGAACTTCGTCCGCGGTTTTAATCGCGAAATAATAGGTCGTCGAAGGCTGAAGCCCCGTGACGGTGAACGATTCGGCACTCCCTGCGACGCGCGGCAGCGGTTCCCCGCTGGCCTGGGTGGCGGAAGCGTAGTTTGCTGCGGTAATTTGAGAGGTGGAATATCGTATGTCGTATTGGCTTGCAGTTCCTTCATCTCCATTGTCCCCGGGCGCAGTCCAGTGGATGGTGACCGAAGTCGGCGTGATATCCTGCGCCGGGGCATTGTTGTAAACGAGAAGAATAGCGGCAAAGACCAGGACTGCAAAAATGGCGAAAGTTGCCGGACGATCCTGTCGGGCAAAATTCAATTGAGCCCGCTTTTTCATAAGCAAAACCCCTTTATAAAAGTTGTGAACTTAACATCGCACCAAAATTCATGACAAATTTCAGTCCAACTTTCGGGGTAATTTGCAATGACCGTCGCTGCAGCAAGTTGAGGCCGAGAAGAAAAGTTTGACCTCTCTAACTGAGGAATTGTTTTCTGAACTTTTTAAGCGCAGTGGTCAAAGTCTGCACATGGGAATCAAGAAACGAAAAGGTGTCGTAACGAAATGAAAGGCAATAATATCGTAAATCCATCCGTAATAAGTAAAATACCAATCATGGAGGATGTTCTATGCTGAAACTAAGTGTTTTGATGATCGTTTTTCTGGCCGCGGCATCAATCGATGCCAAGGTCGTGACGAAAAGTATCGAATACCAGGATAACGGTACTCTCCTCGAAGGGTTCCTTGCGTACGATGATGCCGTTACAGGCAAGCGTCCCGGGGTTTTGGTCGTGCATGAATGGTACGGTTTAAACGAGTATGCCAAAGAGCGGGCCAGGATGCTAGCGGAACTCGGATACGTGGCTTTCGCTGCGGATATTTACGGAAAGGGAATGGTCGCGAAAAACAGCCAGGAAGCCGGCGAACTGGCAGGGAAGTACCGCGGAAATCGATCGCTTTTCCGCCAGCGGCTAAATGCGGCATTAGGGGTCCTGAAAAAACAGGATATGACCGACAATACCAAACTGGCGGCGATCGGCTATTGCTTCGGTGGAACCGGTGTCCTGGAATTGGCACGGAGCGGAGAGGATATTAAAGGCGTGGTCTCATTTCACGGAGGATTAAGTTCTCCTGCTCCGGAGGACGCGAAGAATATCAAGTGCCGGGTGCTGGTTTGTCACGGTGCCGACGATCCGTACGAAAAACCTGAAGAGATCGCGGCCTTTCAGGATGAAATGAGGAATGGGGGAGTGGATTGGGAGATGATATATTACGGAGGCGCCGTCCACGGCTTCACCAACCCTCATGCCGGAAATGACGTTGCGAGTGGGTATGCCTATAGTGAAAAAGCCGATAAACGATCCTGGGAAGATATGCAGCAGTTTTTCGGCGCAGTCTTTAAGTAATCCTGAGATTAAGGCAGGTATGATGAAAGCGGCTTCCTTGAGGGGGCCGCTTTTTCCATGTCTTCGGGATAACCCAGGGGAGAGATGGTGGCAACATAATGCGACTGAGGAATCCCGAGTAAATCCTTAACATCCTCGCGATCCATGGCCGCTATCCAGCAGGTTCCCAGGCCGTACAATCTTGCAGCCAGAAGAAAATGGTAGGCCATGATACAGCCGTCTTCAACGGGGCGTTTGGTTTGCGCGGGATCGGAAATGACCGCCACTGAGATCGGCGCCTTCGCGATCGGAGTTGTAGAAGAACTCCGCAGCTCCGCCAACCGGTACAGCATATTGCGATCCTTTATTACCTTGAAATAGCAGGGCTGGTTATTATGCGAACTGGGGGCAAAGCGGCAGTTGTCTATAATATTCCCGATTAAATCGTCCGAAACCTCGGTTGATTTGAAACTGCGCTGACTGCGGCGGCTTTTCAGCAGCTTTTCACCGCTGATAAACGGCGGAACCGGGTGTTCGAAGTGTTGGAATTCGAGCCTTCGGCCTTCAGGATCGGCGGCGTAGAAATGATAAATGCCGTATTTTTCATTCATTGCCGGACGGCTTTCGGCGGTGTCGATAAGTTTTTTGTAGATCAGGTCTATGTTACCGGGTGAATCATAAAAGAAAGTAATGGTCCCGGCGTCGTCCACCAGTCCACGCTGGCAAAATCCAATCAGGAAATTGTCATGCTGCAAGATAATGCAGTCCGGCTGTTCCAACCAAACCTGACAATCGATGACTTCGCAGTAGAATTCCTTGATAGCCTGCATCTCGCGCGTACCATAAAATATTATTCCCGCCATAATAAGTCCCTATTTCTCAATAATTTAAGTGCCAATCTCAGTTTTTTTGCATTCCGTTTAACAGCTTCCGGAATATTCGGCAGTATTCGATCAGTTGTAGTTTCCGGATTGCCGCAGCGCTGGTCCCGGGGCATAAATTTATGTCCGTGATGCTCTTGTGGCAAGCATCAAAACGATGTTATATGAAACAAGGCATAATTCGCAATAATGGACGAGAAAGTAGTTGACTTGTCATAGTTTAGCAGTACATTATAATTGTAATTCTTCGGAAATTCCAAACCCTTTGTCATTTGAATATTTCCGAAATTTATGAATTCAAAGTCCTTTGAAATTTACAACTGACTTCGAACAGGCCAAATCCCGGGGCCGGGGTTTTGACAGTTTGCATTTAGCCATAAAAAGAATAATGCCCATAATCGGAAATTCTACCCTTAACGAATTGCTGGAGGAAGTGCAATGTTAAAAAAGTCCCTGTTGCTCCTTATTGGAGTAATCTTGATTCTCGTTTTGTCCCTGATGGCGGCAGGGGACGGTAAGCGGGAAGCTAAGTCTGTCGAGTTGTTACCGCTTGAGTATACCCCCGCTCGAGCGGCGTGCACTATGGCTTTGAACAGCGGAACAGCAGACGGTTATTTTTCGGGGTGGACCGCAGACGAAATAATAGTGGAGTTTTTTGATCCGGCTAATTTCTGCGCCGCTCCGCTTTATCCTTTTGAAATAACGGCATTATCATTTCCGCTGTATGACTTTGCCGGGGCGGTCTGGCCGGCCACGATCGATGTCGTGGTTCTGGAAGCGGACCTGAGCAGTATAACTTGCCCTGTTCCCGGTGCGGAATTATGCCGCTTCAGCGCCGTTTGCACCCAGGCCGATTTTGACGGTGTAGTCGGAACCTTAGCGTTTCCGACACCTTGTTGTGTGAATGGACCGTTTTTTATAGGTATCGAGTATAATGGGACCGGACCATATCCCTCGATTCTTACGGATGATCAAGCTCCGGCCACCTGCGATATATACGACTTCTGGAATGGGGTATGGTACGAATGGTATGATGTCTGGAATCCACCGCCCCCGGGATATCCGATGTACTGGGTAGAAGGCGAAACCGTTTCGGGGAATTGCGGAGGCTGTTCCTGGGCGCCCGGTGATCCCTTTAAAATGCATTATCCGCAGTTGCCGAACGAAACCGGCTGGAATGTCATGGCAACGGAGCCGATGGTTATTGCCGACGACTGGCAATGCAGTGAAACCGGCTGGGTGAAAGACGTTCATTTCTGGGGTTCATGGAAGGATGGATTGACCGGAAATATTTCAGCTTTCAGGCTTTCCATTCATGAAGATTTCCCTGTCGGGCATCCTCAAAATCCCTTCAATTACAGTATTCCGGGGCCGTTGCTTTGGGAAGCGGTAATTGCCGATTATTCAATGACGATGTTCGATCCGGGAACCATGGAAGGATGGTATAACCCGGCTACCGGCGAAGAGCTATGGAATAACCATACGCAGTATTTCCAGTACGATATCTGCCTTCCCGAACAACAGTGGTTCTGGCAGGATGCCGGAACGATTTATTGGCTGGATATATCGGCGATTGTCGATGATCCCGCGGCTTATCAATGGGGGTGGAAATCGACACTCGACCATTGGAACGATGACGCTGTCTGGACCGATGCCGCCGGAATTCCGTGGCAGGAAATCTGGGAACCGGCCGAACCTCTTACAAATCCGTTCTTTATCCAAATTAACCCCTCGGGAGGATTTTTGGGCGGTGGCGGAGGAGGTTTCTACGGGACCGGCTGGTATTTTTATGAAATGGAAGAATGGTGGAATATCTGGTTCTATGACCATCCCTTCGATCCTGAAAGAAGGAAAATCGGACGGATCGAATTCGACGTTTTCCCAATAGATCCAGGGTTGCCGCAATATTTCGAAATCGCGGTGAACTGGTCAACCGATCTCTGGCTCGATGAAACCCGGCCGCCGCTTCCGGGCGACGATGAGCTGCTTTATATCGGCAGAAAATCCCTGCTGGCATTCCAGGGAGAAATTATCCCGGGACATTACATTCTCCCTTACGAAATACCGGAATACAACCCGATTTGGGTTTCGGTTGATGTCAGGGGATATAATTTTAATATTCCGATTGGAGATATAGTTCATATCTGCCAGGGCTCCATGGATATGGCATTTGTCATTACCGGCGGAGGCGAAGAACTCGGAGCCTGCTGTATGCCTGACGGTTCGTGCGTCCAGACCGATGCCAATACCTGTATGCAGACCGGAGGTATATTCCAGGGAGTCGGAAGTGTTTGTCTTGGAGACGGTAACGGCAACCTGATCGATGACGCCTGCGAAGGTGCGTACCCGACGGGCGCGTGCTGTTATCAAAATGGTACCTGCGTTACCACGACTAACGCTGCCTGTGCTGCCAGTGGCGGTGCATATCAGGGAGACGGGACATCCTGTCTCGGCGATATCAGTCCGGCCAACGGCATTGATGATGCCTGTGAAACCGGTCCGTTTGGAGCCTGCTGTTTTGCCGACGGTTCCTGCAATGTCCTGTCGTCTATTGATTGTTCGAACCAGGGCGGCCAATATATGGGGGACGGCACAATTTGTCTCGGCGATCTCAATGGCAATCAAATCGATGATGCCTGCGAGATTCCTCCGCCGACCGGAGCGTGCTGTTTTACCGATGGTTCCTGTCAGGTCCTGACCGCCATCAATTGCGGATTACAGGGGGGTGTTTATCAGGGCGACGGAACGATCTGTCTAGGCGATAGCAATCCTGCCAACGGAATCGACGATGCCTGCGAAACGCCGCAGGGTCAGAAGTGGCTGCAGCCGCCGGATCTTACCCCGATGGGAATGGACGTGAACGCTACGATACCTTTGATTCTGGCAGACGATTTCCTTTGCACGGAGCCCGGCCCGATAACGGAAATTCATGTTTGGGGCTCATGGTTGAACGATATTTTGCCGATTGACCCGGGCAATGTCAATTTCGTCCTGAGTATCCATACCGACATACCGGCCAACCCGCCCGATCAACCGTTTAGTATGCCCGGTGAGATTATATGGCTCGGCCATTATGCCGCCGGAAGCTTTATGTTTGGTCCATACGCAGAGGAACTTGCCGAAGGCTGGTTTGATCCGGCACAGCAATTGTATCTGCCGCTCGGCGATACCAGGTGCTGGCACTATATCTTCCCGGTTCCCGAAGGTGAACTTGTCCAGATGGGAACGCCGGATAATCCGGTTGTATACTGGCTGGATGTTCAGGCGTTACCTCAAGAAGGCGCGATGTTCGGATGGAAAACGTCAATGCTTCATTGGAATGACGATGCCGTCTGGGGTCTGGGTAATGAGCCTTATTTGGGACCCTGGAGCGAATTGCGGTATCCGGATATGCATCCGTACCATCCGCAATCGATCGATTTGGCCTTCGCGCTTTACGGCCAGGGAATTTGTGATTGCGTCCCGGGTGAAGCCGATGGTGTCCCGCCGATCAACATTCTTGATATCGTGTACGTTATTAATTATAAGTTCAAGGGTGGACCGGCCCCGATTCCTTACGATACTTGCAGCGCTGATGTCGACTGCAACTGCGTGGTCAACATCCTCGATATTGTATACCTGGTTAATTACAAATTCAAGGGAGGCCCGGCCCCTTGCGATTGCAATACCTGGGTAACCAATTGCGGCTGGCCACTAAGGAAAAAGTAGTCGATAGTCTGAAATCGGACTTATAAGAAAAGACCCCGCAGAAGCGGGGTCTTTTATTTTTGGATAAATTCTGAGGATTAGTAGCGATCGCCGAATCCGAACTGCGCCCCGACCGACAGGGACAGCATCATGGGAGTATTATCGTCCAGTATTATATGCAGACGCGGCATCCCGAATAATTTGATGGTTTCGGCAACCGCTTTGGTATATACAATACCGCCGTTTATTCCGAAAGAGCTGCTTTCTCCACCATAAATTCCCACTCCGCCGGTGAGAAAAAGTCCTCCCTCGTCCGTGGTGTTAAGGTCCATTAATGCCGTGGCGAGGATATTCAATTCGGTTTCGGAATGATCGCCTAACGGGCCCAAATCGAATTTATAGGTTTGAAAACTCAATTCGCCGCCGACCAAATATTTCTCGGTTATGCCATAATGATAGCTGCCGCCGAAATTCAAGCCGGCGTCGATATATTCAAAGGCATCGCCAAAACCAAAGGTATATCCCAGAAATCCTGATGCGATCATTTTGCCTTCCTGATCGATTGCCATCGCAGCACCGGACATCAGGAACACAATTACCACCGCCGACAAAAGAACTCTCTTCATTGTAAAACTCCTTGCTCAAAAAAGTGATCGGTTAAATTTCCCAGATTGCCGGGCAATGCTCTGTTGCCCAAGAGTCACTGTTTTTCTAAATATGCCGAATATCAAGAGGTTTACGGGGAGGAATCAACAAAAAAATTAATCAAATTTTATCAGGCGGTAAATATCCAGGAGCTTAATGAAATGTCCCCAGCGGGCTTCAAAGAGGGAAAGGTTCGATTTCCTTTGTTCGTCTAAAATATTAAGGAAATTATCGTATTCCTGGCGATTTATAGGCAAATCGCCGATTTGCTGTTCGATGAAATTCTTCAAGACACCGATTCCGACTTCAAAATCATGCCAAGCCCCCAGCGCCTGATGGCAAATCCTGAGGCCTTCGTTCAATTCCTGCAGATGGGGATGAGTCGGATGGCATTCCTGCATAATCTCAACCAAATATCTGGCGGCCTTGATATTAATTCGCATTAGATGATATTCTTCGGCTTTAAGCGGCTCGTATTTCTTCTGAGCCACCAGTTTGTTCAGATCTCTTTTCAACATGGCATTAAGTCGGCCGTCGAAATAAACCAGACTCAAAAACCTGGTATGGTTATTGACCGATTTCCATATTACATCCAGGTTTTCGAGGTCGAACTTGGCCGCAAACCTCAGGTATTTATGCCTGGCTTCCAATTCGCGATCTTTGAGGTATCCGTAATATTCGATCAGGACCGGGCGGCTTTCCCCAAAGGCATTTTCCACCATTTCCATCAGGACATGACAATCTCTGATTTTGCCGGCCTTTTTGAATAAGTCTCTCAGCGGGCGATAGGTTTTTCCGGCGGAAAAGTTTGTATTTATGCCTTCCATTGCTTCCAGAAACGCTCTCAGCCTCTTGATTTCTACTCTTAGATCGTGGATGCTGTCGCGGCTGCAATGGTGTAACGATTCGGCGAAATGTTCCTCCACGCTTAGCAGGCGTTTACGGCAGTATTCATAAAGACAATCCGGGAAATTCATGACTGAAACCGATACCAATTAACTATTTAAAACCTTTACGGGGAGTACCCCGCTTTTGTATTTCGAATAAAGAATCCTGACCATGCCATCCGGCAATCCTGCCTGCGGAACGTGCATTTTCTTAATTCCCGCCCATTTCATGACGGCCAGATAAATTTCGGTCGCGGGAATAATCACGTCGGCGCGGTCCGGCCGCAAATGAAGGGTCCTGATACGATCTTCGACCGAAAAGGTGCAGAGATATTCATAGAGGTATTTGATTTTCTTCAGCGAAATCGTTTCACCTTCTTTTTTACGCGCCATCCTGAAAAGCTTATTAATATTACCTCCCGATCCTATCGCTATCAACGATTTGTATTTCCGGGCATGATCATTCAGCCATTGCTTTAGTTCGTCCCATTCTTGTTCATTAACGGCTTTTTTCAGTATCCTGATGCCGCCTATATTAACCGATTTTGACGCCACTGCCTGGCCCTGGCTTATCAGTCCCAACTCGGTGCTGCCACCGCCGACATCGATATAAAGATAGGATTTACTATTATCGAGAAAGGTGAATGGCTGGTGAAAACTGAGGATTTCGGCTTCGCGGCGTCCGTCGATGACTTCCAGATCGATTCCGCAATTACTTTTTAGAATATCGACCACATTGGTGCCATTATCCGCTTCGCGCATGGCCGAAGTCGCACAAGCCATGTATTCAATGGCGCCATAGGCGACGATCAGATTTTTGAAGCCGTTTACGGTATGAACCAGGCTGGTTATTTTTTCACCGGAAATTTTTCCGGAGGTGAATACGTCTTCTCCCAGACGGATGGGAATTCGTACCAAGGCTTCTTTTTTAAAGATGGCCTTGTCTCCGCTTTCGAAAACTCGTGAAAGCAGTAGCCTGACGGCATTTGTTCCGATGTCAATTGCTGCGAATTTCATTTGGTTACGTGTTTTAAGATTAACTAAAGCCGTTAAATTCTACGGGTGATTTTTCTTCATTTTCTTCGCGGTTAAGTTCTTTGATGTAATCGTACAATTCGAATTGGGATCTAATGCGACGATCCGATCCGTTCGGCCGGAACTGGTTGTTTAACGCCGAGGTCAAGAGACGAGCCTTGACATTATCCTGCCACTGGATGTCGAAAAATCGGCGGAGTTCCTCCTGGATGGATTCGTCATATATCGGTACCATTGACTCGACTCGAAAATCAAGGTTACGCCGCATTAAATCGGCGGAGGAGATGTAGTATTTCGGCTTTCCCCCGTTACAGAATATGAAAATGCGGGAGTGTTCGAGAAATTTATCTATGATCCCGATAGCTTTGATATTCGCACCGGTCTTACCGTTATCGGTAATCAGCGAAAACATGCCTCTGACATTCAGTTTTATTTCCACCCCGGCCTCGGCGGCATCGTATAAATGCTGTATTACCACGGTGTCAACCAGATTGTTCAACTTGAGATGAATCCAGGCCTCTTTGCCCTTTAAGGCATTGGCCCGTTCGTTATCTATCAATTCCAGAATCGAATCACGCATATTGAACGGCGATACAATAAGATGCTTAAACGAGGGAGTACGGTAGTTGCTTTCAAAAAAATCGAATATTTTTTTCGCTTCCAAAGCCAACCTTTTATCGGTGGTCAGGAGTGAATGATCACTATAAACTTTGGCGGTGTCCTCGTTAAAATTCCCAGTCCCGAAAACGGTATATAGTTTTTTGCTCTCCTTTACCGTTCGTGTAATCTGGCACAGCTTTGAATGAACTTTCAAGCCGGGGACTCCATAAATGACTCTGACTCCTTCTTCCTGAAGCTGGTTGGACCAGTTAATGTTGGCTTCTTCATCGAAACGGGCCTGCAATTCTATGACCCCTACGACATACTTGCCGTTCTTGGCGGCGTTAATCAATGCGTTCAATATGCTGGAATCTTTGGCGGCCCGATATATCGTCATTTTTATGGAGGTCACCTTGGGATCAACCGATGCCTCACGAAGCAAATCTATAATATAATCGAAGGAATGGTATGGATAATGCAATAGTATATCTTTTTTGTCCATGGCCTCCATGATACTTCCCCTTGGTTTTATGTCGCGGTGGGGAAGGTGTCGAATCGGTTCATACTTAAGACCATTGAGACCGAAATCGGGGAAATTCATAAAATCCCTGAAGTTGTGGTATCTGGCGCCCGGAATAAGAGTATCTTCTCCGGTCAGTTTCAATTGTTTTATAAAGATATCGAGAAAATTTTGCGGAAGCGCGGCGTCGTACACGAAGCGAACCGGGTTGCCTTCCTTGCGTTGTCTGAGGGACCGCGAGATTTTCTTTATATAACTCTGGGAGACATCCGATACAAGGTCCAATTCGGCGTCGCGGGTCAACTTCACCGTCCAGGCATCGAATTTATCGAACTTGAAAGCGGCGAAGATATCTTCCAGACCGTAGCGAATGACATCGTCGAGAAGAATCATGTACCTTTTATCGTCTTCCTGAGGCAGGATGACGAAGCGGGATATTCTGCTGGTCGGAACTTCGACCAGAGCAAACTTTTCCGAACCGGAATTGTCTTTTCGGGCCAGAAGGCAGGCCAGGTAGATGGAATTATCCTTCATGTCCGGAAGCGTTTTTATCTGGTCAAGCATGATAGGGAAGAGGCGGCTCCGCACCCGGCTGTGGAAGAAATCCTTAACGAATCGGCCCTGCGGTTCGGTTAATTGGCGTTCATTAATGATGAAAATCTTTTCATCGGCCAATTCCCGGAGTATTTTTTGATATATTTCATCAAATGTTTTGTGCTGATTGATGACGATTTCCTGGACTTGTTTTAGAATTTTCCTGGGATTGTGGCCAATCAGTTTCTTGGCCTTTCCGCCCAAAATCGCCAGCCTTTTCAAGGTGGCCACCCGGATGCGGAAAAACTCATCAAGGTTGGACGAAAAAATACCGAGGAACTTTATTCGTTCGAATAAGGGGACTTCGGGATATGACGCTTCCTGAAGGAGGCGGGCATTGAACGCGAGCCAGCTGATCTCTTTGTTAATTACATCGGTTTCCATAATTTATCAGGCAATAAGTGACAACTTCTTAAATTCTACCCCGCATGATGACTTTTTTCGGAGGGATCCTTACTTTTCTCCGTTTTAGTTTTCCGCTTCCCGTTTTTCTTCAAAAGGTCCTTAGATAGTTTATCGGCAGCTTTTTCGATCTGCTTGTCCATATTTTCTATTCCGTCCGGAGATGATTCCTGCAAGACCGTTGTAATTTTCTCGACCAGCCTGTTTTTCAGTTCCCGGTGCCGCTCTTTTTCGGGATTATACTTTTTCCCTTTTTTGCCGGGGTAGTCGAAATAGACAATAATCCCCTTTCCCGGCTCGATTTCGCTCCACGAATCGACTCCGAATTCAATCTCCATAATGGCCCCTTTGGGAAGAGATTTATCGAAATCAGCAACAAGGAAAGAAGCGAATTCGGTAAGCAGGGGATTATGCCCGACCAGTGCGCAGGAATTTACGGAGTTATTAATTTCACCCAGGACATACATCATTCTGTCGGATTTCTGAGAGGTGTAAATAGTCTCGCGGAAGGCCAGTTTCTCGAGAGGATATTCAAACTCATTGCCAAAGACAATTGCCGTTTCCCGAGCCCGGATAGCAGGACTGGAGATAATTAAATCCGGAGAAATTCCGGCTTTCTTAGCGCGGCCGGCAACTGCCGCCGCTTCTTTGCTGCCTTTTCTGGTCAAAGGTCTTCCAATATCATTGGTATTTTCATCGCCAACGGCGGCGGAAGCATGACGAATCAGGATTAATTTCTTCATGTTTTACCTCAGTTTAAAGGCCGTGAAACAGCGGCCGTTAAGCAATTATGGCAATTTTAATTTAAAACTGATAAAGCGAATGTCAACAGCCTGCAAAAATTCTAACAATTATAAGGGGCTGTTAATGTCTAATTTCCGCAGTAAAAGTGATTAGGTATTTTTGATCTTTTTCAATTCCTGCCAGGCTTTCAGGTATTTCTTCAGATTATCCTCCAATTCTTCGGTAATCTTTTCGGCCCTCCGAATATCCATATTATCTTCAAGATCGGCCAGCTTAACTTCTACGGCCAAGCCGGACAATTTTACTCGTTTAATGTAATCCTCGTATAACTCGTTGTCCCGCTTTGATAAGCAATCAACGGCGAAAATTATATCCGGGCCAAAACCATATTCTGCCAGCTCCTGCAACGTCATCGGCGAATCTTCAATCACATCATGAAGAATAGCCGCAATCATGGCCTCAGGAGACTTCACCCGATGCATGACTCTCAGAGGGTGGAGAATATAAGGTGCGCCGAAGCGGTCAACCTGTCCCGCATGGGCCTTCAGGGCAAGCGACAATGCTTGATTGATATCCGACGTGATAATCCTCCGTTTATATTATGCGGTAATTCCCCCAAAATCGAAGCGGGGTTCTATTCATTCTATTGACAATATAATGCGAGGAATTTATATTAGCGCGAATTATGTGTATGGCATACGCAAAAAGTCTCATCATTTTCCGAGATATCGAAACGGTATCCTGACGCAGGGGGTATTTTAATGGCCAGGAAATTCGCGGCCGATATAATGATTCCAATCGACAGCTATCCCCATGTGAATTACTGGATAACTTTAAAAGAAGCTATTGCGGAATTCGAAAGCCATCAAATTAAGATCAACGACAAATTCTCACTTCCCCGTGTAATGCTGGTTTTCGATGATAATGAGAATCTTGTCGGAATGGTTCGGCGCCGCGATATCCTCCGCGGACTGGAGCCGAACTTCCTGAAAACCATGCCCATCCCGCACCGCAAGCAGCTGTTCGATGTCGAAGTCGACCCCAATCTGGTCGATTTATCTTTCGGAAAAATCAGGAGTGCCATGCTGGCTCAGGCTTATCAGCCGATCAGCGACATAATGCAGCCGATAGCGTCAACGGTTGAGTATGACGACCATCTGGCCAAGATTATTTACAAGATGGTCAGCCGCGACCAGCCCCTATTGCCGGTTATAAAAGATGGGAAAGTCATCGGGGTGGTCCGCAGCGTTGATGTTTTTCACGAAATCGCGAGATTGATACTCGATGAGACGGTAGAACCACCCACCGAAGAATAACGGGATGGACAACAAAGAGAGCAAGCGACAAAAGGCCGTTATCTCGCCGCACGACCATGTCATTCCGGGCAAGGTCAGGAAATTCGATTACAAGCGATGGTTTTTCATGTTCCTCGGAATTTTCCTATTCTGCCTGGTTTATTTTTCTCCCGAATGGCCAGATGCCATCGATCCCCAGGGAAAGCATTTTCCGCTGACTAGGGAATCGCAGGCGGCTCTGGGGTTGTTTCTCTTGGCTGCCACCTGGTGGGTGTTCGAGGTGGTTCCCATTGGCATAACTGCCGTCACGATCGCCGTAATCCAGGCGATGTTCCTGATTCGTTCCGCGGAAAAGGCCTTCAGTGATTTTATGGATCCGTCGGTTTGGTTCATTATCGGTTCGGTAGTGATAGGGATGTCCTTTTCGAAGACCGGATTGACCAAACGAATGGCTTACAAAATGCTGAATCTGGTCGGCGAAAAAACTTCGATGATATATTTCGGGGCGTTTGTCATGACCGCCTCATTGACCTTGATAATGGCTCATACCGCAGTGGCGGCGGCAGTTTACCCTATCTTGATGGCGATTTACAGTTTGTACGACGAAGAAAACAAACCGTCGAAATTCGGGAAGGGGCTATTTATCGGGATGGCCTTTGTAGCGGGAGCAGGAAGTGTCATAACTCTGTTGGGAGCGGCACGCGGCGCAGTTGCGATCGGGTTTTTCCGGGATATGACAGGGCGCGAAATTTCGTTCTTTGAATTGACTTATTATATGCTTCCCGTCGGTCTTATCATGACTTTCGTCATCTGGGGTATTATCCTGGTCATGTTTCGGCCAGAACACAAAACAATTGCCGGTTTGCGCGACCGGGTGGCCATTCTCAACCGGCATTTGGGACCGATCACGCGAACCGAAATTATGACCATAGCGATTGTCGTCCTGACAATTCTGGCGTTAAGCTTTCGCAATTTCATTCCCGGGCTCTCAGAAGTGAACAAGAGCGCGATTATTTTGGTTTCTACGATCCTGTTCTTTATTTTCAACATCCTTAATCTGGACGACCTGGAAAAAATCCCCTGGAACATTATTCTTCTTTTTGGCGGAGCCATGAGCATCGGCTTCTGCCTTTGGCAAACCGGAGCGGCCAGCTGGCTGGCGATTCACTGGCTGGGGATCCTGCAGAATGCCGGGTGGTTCCTGTTCGTGGTCGGAATTGCCTTCTTCGTTCTCATAATGACGAACTTCATCATGAACGTCGCCGCTATAGCTATATCTTTGCCTGTTGCGATGGTTATCGCCCCTTATCTGGGGGTAGCACCGGAAGTGGTAGTATTCGCCTCATTGGCTGCAGCCGGAATGCCATTTCTCTTGTTGGTTGGGGCTGCCCCTAACGCCATCGCATATGAGAGCAAGCAGTTTACGCCGGGAGAATTCTTTGTTGCCGGAATTCCCGCCAGTATTATCCTGATGATTATTATCGCAATATTCGTGAAGTTTATCTGGCCCCTGATGGGGATGCCGGTCACGATATCCTGAAATCGTTAAAAAGTCCTCGATATCAATTGCCTTGACCTTGATATCCGTATTATCATGATTCAAACGAGATTTTGCCGGATTAAATCGTTAATGGAATGAATGACCAATGAAACTGGATGATCTTTTGAAACAATGGAAAAGTGATTCACTATCCGCCGAAACTCGCGATTCGGTTGCCCGGGAAATACTTGAATCAGCGCAAAGCAGTATCGGAGGGGGAGAATATTCCCCGGAATTACTTCACGAATTTCTGAACATGACCGGAAGGCCGGAATTTTTAAGAAGCCTGTGCAGCCGTGAAAGGCGCTATGCCTGGAGCGATACCGCTTTTAAGGCAATTGACAAATCTAATTACACCCTGCTGGATATGTTCCGCTATACCCGGTCGCGTGATCCGGAAAAGACCCTATTCCAGGATATGTCGGAACCGAATCCGGGGCTATGGAGTTACCAGGTGGTCGAACAGCGAGTGAAGACCATTGCCGCCCTTTTTCATAAGACCGACAGCCGTCCGCGGGTGGCGATTTTTTCCGAAAATCATATTGAATCGGCTCTGGCCGATCTGGCCTGCCTCTTTTATGACATCCTGGTTACTCCGCTGAATGTCCATTTCGATTTCGATACCCTGCGGCATATCTTCGAAAAGCTCGAAATAACCATTGCGGTAACGGATACTTTCGAAAACTACAATTTGCTGTGCCAGCTCAGAGACAGTACTCGTATGAAATTCCGCATATTCACGGTGAAAACTCTCGAAAACTACCGGTTACAGGATGAAAGCCTGTCTGAAGCGAGTCTCGAAATCGCCGGAAATGAGGTCGAGCGCATTCTATCCGGCAGGAAAAGAATAGGGCTGCATGAAGTCTGCACGGTAATGTTCACATCCGGGAGCACCGGCCAGCCCAAGGGGATATCGTTTTCTCACTATGCCCTGGTGACGAAACGATTCGCACGCGCGGCAGCCCTGCCGAATGTCGGGGACGATGAGGTCTTGCTTTGCTATTTGCCGCTGTACCATACTTTCGGCCGGTATTTCGAAATGCTTGGCGTAATTTACTGGGGCGGGACATATGTATTCCCCGGTGATCCATCGGTGGAGACTCTGATAAGGCAATTGAAAGAAGTAAATCCCAGCGGACTGATCAGCATTCCTCTGCGCTGGCTGCAGATATATGAACAATGTCTTCAGGAAATGAGCACGGTTCCATCGGCGGATGAAAAGGAAGCGAAGTATCGCGGAGTTGTCGGAGGACGTTTGCACTGGGGATTATCCGCCGCCGGTCACCTGGCGCCGAAAGTGTTCAAATTCTTCAACGATCACGGAGTAAAACTCTGCAGCGGGTTCGGTATGACCGAAGCAACGGGCGGGATTACCATGACCCCTCCCGGCGAATATGTCGAAAATTCCATTGGAATTCCTCTTCCCGGGGTAGAAGCTAAATTCAGCCCGGAGGGGGAATTGAGTATCCGGGGGCCATATATTGCGAGATATCTGGATGTCGCCGGACCGGGAGACATTATTTCCGAGGACGATAATTACTATCTGCCGACGGGGGATTTGTTCCGGGAACTGGAGAACGGTCACTACGAAATTATCGATCGTTTGAAGGATATCTATAAAAACAACAAGGGTCAGACGATTGCTCCGCTTAAAGTCGAACAGAAGTTCCAGGGAGTGCCGGGAATCAACCGGACTTTCCTCGTTGGAGATGCCCGCGAGTACAATGTTCTTTTAATCGTTCCGGACTTCGAGGACGAAACCTATAAGGGATTTAAGAGTGACGACGATTTATACGATTACTATCATAAAATAATAACCAAGGCCAATCAGGATCTGGCTCCTTTCGAGCGCATCGTTAACTTCGCCCTACTGAACCGGGATTTAGATTTATCGCATGATGAGTTGACTCCCAAAGGGACCTATCGTCGCAAAAATATCGAAGCTAACTTCCGCCCCATTATTGACGAGTTGTACCGCTCCAAGCATATCGAATTTCAACTGGGAAGGATTCGAATCAGGGTTCCGCGGTGGTTTTACCGGGACCTGGGGATACTCGAAGACGACATAATTGTATATGACGGCGGACTCTATAACCGTCATCATCGCCGTCACCTGATGATAGGGGAGACGCAACATGAAAATATTATTCGTATCGGCGACCTGGACTACTATGCTCTCGATAAAGAGTTCGATCTCGGCTCAATAGTGCGTCAGCCGCTGCTTTGGCTGGGAAACCCCTCTCTGATTTCATTTTCTCCGTTCAAGGAGGGGTGGCATCTTTCTCCGAAGCCGTTTACGGGGCAGGTGTTTCTTCCTTCAATAACGGAGGGGACCAAAAGGCGGCAGATAATCTCTTTATGCTCCGTTCCTGATGAGTACCTCGGCAGAATAAATCAGCTCATGATGCTGGCCCTGTATTCCGAGAAGGACGCCGCTTTGATTGCCATAAGGCGTCTCGGAGAGGAGCTGAAAGAGACCGATGATCGGGTGCGGAAAGTCATCAGGCGGAGGCTGGCGGCACTATCGAATCACGACGAGCTGAAAGTCCGCGCCCTGGCTTATCGCATTCTTTTGACCGATGATCCGACTCCGGACTATACCAGGATCCTGCCGTCATTTATCCATTCGGGTAAGCCCTTTCTGGATGAAGAAGCCATCCAGGAAATCGCATCTTCAAGTATCAATCGGCGAAGGCTTGATTCGTTGCGTCAAAGATTGTTTCTATACCGGTCCGGTTTAAAGTGGCCGGCCGATGAAACGACCCGCAGGCAGTTCGATGGTATTTTGAAACTCCTTGCCGACTTCGCGAAGTTTCATCCTGAATTCTATGCCACCATCCGCGCCGAACTCGCGAGCTGGATATTGCATCGTGAAGATCCGGAATTATCGAAAATAGCGGAAAATTACTTCACCGAATTATATCGCCACTATGAAGATAATCTCGAGAAGAGCAGCAGGAAATACGGTGAGTCAGACTGGGAACGCTGGCTGATTTTCGATGACAATCTGTCGTCGGCGGAGAAAGAGAAGATAAAGAAGGTTCTGGTCGGGACTACTTTCTTAAAGCAATCGATTATTCTGGCGTTTGACGATGATGCATTTGATCTGGACCAGATACCGGAAGGAGGAATCTGGGTGTCCCGCATCGTATCGCGCCGCCGGTATCTTCGCTACCGCATCTGCATAAATACTGAGAAAGAAAAGCACTTCGATCTGCAGCTTATTCTGCACGGGGATGTCAAGCAAGGGGAAGTCCTGGAGACAATTTACTGGTTGATGTCGATGGCGAATTATCCGTATGGCCCGAGGGTGGTGCCGAGGCTGGGATGCTGCCGTCCGGAACTGGGGGCAAGATCCCTTGTGTACCGCGGAGAGCTGACTCTCTGGGAAAAAGTCCGAGAGTACTCAAGCCTATATTCGGAGCAGCGAAACACCGCCGGCCGCAACCGCTGGCGGAAAATGTTCATTCGGGGGATTTCCGCGATATTCAAAGGATGGAGAATCAGCGGCAAGCGGATACTCCCCGGGGCAATTTCACCGGAAATCATCGTCGTTCCCGAACAGGATTACCGTGAAGGGGCCATGATACTATCACTGAACGATTGGAAGAACTACGAAAATCCCATGGTTCTGATTCGCCCCATCCTCCGCAATTTCTTCCTGAAAACTTATGCCCATTACCCCTGGACACGAGAAATTATCGACGTGGAATGGATTTTTGATGCCTGTATCGAGGACCTTGGCCTGGTCGATGGAAAGAAATTCCTGATTGAATTGGAAAATCAGCTGCGGGAGAAGAACTCTTCCGGACACGAACAGCAGCTTTATATAAAATTGATTTCATTCCTGAAAAGGCTGGAAAAGGAATACTATGCTCCCCTGCCGTTGCTTAATGCCATTAATCGCTATCTGGAATGGTCGGAGGTGAATCTCGAGGCCACATCTCAGGCGAAGGAACAGATAATATATGAGTTGTGGCGGTTGTATCGTTTAAACCGTTATCCTGAAATCGCTCGTTATTACCTGTATATGCATACCTATTACGACGATGCCGGGGTCAAGACCCGCGCCGCTTTTCACGACCTTATAGATTATATGCACCGGCACCCCGATATTCCCGCGATACAGTCCATGCAGCTGACCGATTTGCAGGCGACGCTTGATAACGACCGGGATAGAGAAGTTTTCGGTAATTTGATTTTCCCCAAAGCGCACCGACTTCAAAAACTGGAAGTCCTCGCGGTCGGTTCGTCGGACCGAAAGCATGTCGTGGTCAAAAGCGATATCACCGATCGCAAGGGAGAATCCTTCGCGGTCAGAGAACCGGTAACCCCGGTAGAAATCGGGCAATTGTACCGAATATTTTTCAAGGAGGGTTATTCCAAGTCCATAACGGAGGGGGATCGCTATCTGGTGGTGGTCGATTCAACCGATCAAATAGTCGGCGGGCTGTGCTACCGGTATGATGGGGAAGAAGTCGTGCATCTTGACGGAAGCGTCATTTCCGCTCCACTGATGGGACGAGGTATCGGCAGTGCCCTGCTTGAGGATTTTTGCAATCGGTTAACCAACCAGGGAATCCGGGTGGTTAAGACCCATTTCTTCCTCCGCCGGTACTATTCCAACAGGGGGTTCCAGGTCGACAAACGATGGGGAGCGCTGGTTCGCTTCCTGGGCGGCCAGGAAAAAGAGAATCCCAACAGTGAAGGATAGGATATATGAAAGCTCAACAGACGGCTTTGCTGGATGCCGGAGGAATAATCCTCGATGAAACCGAGATTGAAAATTACTATGCCGGATTGACCTGCAAGATACTTTCGGAAAACGGTGTAAGGTACGGATTGGATGACTATTGGAAAGACATCGATGAGGCCGTGATTACCTTTTGCCCCAAGGTATATCAGTTCACCATCTGGAAACACATGAATGGTGATCGCCGTAACTTCGACCTGTTATGGAAACGGTTTTCCGATGAATCCGCAAAAAACCGCCCCGCCCTAAAACTCAATGACGGTATCGGAAAAGAGATTTCCGAACTAAAAAGCTATTTTAAAATCGGCATTGCAGGGCAGTACGGTAAAGAACTATTGGAATTACTGGAACGGGAGAGGCTCATCGAGCTATTCGATTATCGCGTTACGCAGGACGGCTTCGAAATCACCAAGCCGGATCCGCGGTATGTCGAGGGCATCATGAACAAATGCGGGATAAAAGCATCGGATACGATTATGGTTGGGGACCGCATCGATAAAGACATTGTCCCGGCATCTTACCTGGGGATGAAATCGGTTCTGGTAAGGCTAGGGATTCACATCAGGCAAATGCCACGTATTCCGGAAGAAATCCCCGATCTTGAAGTCGTCGGGATTTCCGGCCTGGCCAGAGCCATGATAAAAAAATTCCGCCCTCAGGAGTAAGGGGTTACTTGCCTTTTTCGATTTCCATCACCGTCAGGTGATATATTACCGTCTCACCGGCCAGGGGATGATTGGTATCGATCGTAATCGAATCGCCGCTGATTTCCACAATCTGCGCATACAACATCCCGTTTGGGGAGGGAATAGTCCATGCCATGCCGACCACCGGATTAATGGTATCAGGGAACGCCGAACGAGGGATTCTGCCAATCAGCCTGTCCTGCCGGAATCCAAATCCCTTTTCGGGGGGCAGTACCACGGTTAAGGAATCTCCGATCTTTAGCCCAACCAGTTTCTCCTCAATAGCGGGGAAAATCTGGCCTTCACCGATCGTAAGGGTCATCAGGGTATCGGTTCGAACCGAATCGATTACGGTGCCATCGGTCAGTGCGGCAAAGAACTCGAGTTTCACGGTATCCGAAAATTCCACTCTTGGTTCGGAGGAACAATTCCAGAAAATAATTGAAAGGGCAAGCGCCAATAAGAGACCTGAAGTTCTTTTCATCCCGCTAATATATATTAAAGATATAGCCGGCCAAGAAAAATCTCTGTGGTTTGGAACCAAAATCAATAAATTATGACCTATGGAATCATGGTCGGATTTGCTAAAAATCGCTGAAAACCGCATTTTGGTTTTTAATGGGGCATTTGGCACTTATTCCAGAGAAATCGTCGGCTCAAAGCTCCTGCCAGACCTGCTAAATGTTACCGATTCGGAAATAGTGGGAAGAATCCACAGGGAATATCTTGATGCCGGCGCAGATATTATTACGACAAATACCATAAATTCCAATTCGGTTTCCGGTCAAAGATTTGATTTTGATTTATCCAACGAACTGGCCGTAAAAACAGCCGAGAGGTCGGTAAAAGATTTCCTGGCAAGCGGGAAGCCGAAATTCGTGGCGGGCTCGGTCGGCCCGGCGGCCATAACAATCTCCGAAAGGGAAACAGCAAATAAAAATGGGCAGAGATTATTCGAGGCATATCGGCAACAATGTCGAATTCTGATTGAAAGCGAGATTAATATACTGCTATTCGAAACTATGATTGCCTCCGGGAATATCAGGATTGCCTTAAGGGCTGCGGAAAGGGCATTTGAAGAAACCTGCCGGAATTTACCGATCTGGCTTTCAATCGCACCGGTCAAAGCGGAAGAAGAACTGATTACGGGGGAGAGGATTTCGGATTTTATTACTTCACTTGATTCAGAATTTATAAAGATAGTCGGCTTGAATTGCACCGATGATTTTGTTCTGGCTGAAAGGGTGTTTGAAAATCTGGCGTCGCGCCACGAATTTCTGATTTCGTTTGCACCCAGCCGGGGAATTCCGGATGCCTCCGGCA
>JBFZFV010000096.1:0-6675 GCA_041306185.1 Candidatus Zixiibacteriota bacterium | reverse complement strand
TTCGTCTGCGATTGCGAGCCGGGGGAAGTGGATGGAATCTCGCCGATAAATATTCTCGATATCGTCTACCTGGTGAACTATAAGTTTAAAAGCGGGCCGCAGCCGGCGGCCTACGAGATATGCTCGGGCGATGCTACCTGCGATTGTACGGTGAATATCCTCGATATCGTCTATCTGGTTAATTTCAAATTCAAGGGAGGTTCTGCTCCCTGCGATTGCAATGGCTGGGTTACCAGTTGCGGTTTGCCGCTGATAAAATAGAGAAAGAAAAGGGCAGACCTGACGGCCTGCCCTATTTCAGTATAGTTACTTTCACGAGATGATAATCTCGCTTATTCTCTTATCATTTTAATGATCGCCGACAAGTCTTCATCTGCCAATCCTAAATCGACCGCCCGGCGGTACAACTGCTGGCTCAGGGCCGCCGAAGGGACATACGCTCCGGTTTCGTAAGCGTTATCGACCGTGAACTTTAAGTCCTTGGCGATATGTTTCACCGCGAACTGCTGGGAATAGTCTTCGTTCTTAATCTTGGCCGATTTCCCCTGGAACAAGGGACAGGCCAATGCTCCGTTAAGGATGACATCGAGATACGCCTCGGTATCGAGACCTCCCTTCCGAGCGAAATTGTAAGATTCCGCGAATCCCTCCATCATGATTCCCAGAAGCATATTCACGGCCAGTTTCATAATCGAGGCCTTGGGGACTTCGCCGAAATAGATCACTTTCTTGCCCATAGTGTTCAGGATCGGGGTGACTTCGTCGACCGTCTCGGGATACCCCGAAGCCATAATCACCAGCTGAGCCCCTTCGGCCTGCGGGCGTGACCCGGAAACCGGAGCATCGACATATTTCGCTCCGACACCGTTCAACTTATCTTTTAACTGCAGGCTGTACGACGGTGATATCGTGCTCATGTCGATCAGGGTTTTATCGGCCAATATGGAGATATCGTTTCCAAGCGATGTAAGAAGTCCGTCAAGAGCATCAGGACCGGTAACCATGGTAATAATGGGGTCGCACGAGGCAACCAGTTGTTTCAAAGAGGGAGCGATCATGACCAGTTTGGTGTCGACGTCTTTATATCGTTCTTCGTTGCGGTTATAAACGGTGACTTTGTATCCCGCTTTGGCGATATTGTGGGACATGGGGATTCCCATCATTCCCATGCCGATAAATCCGATATTCTGAGGCATATAAACTCCATAACAATATTCAATATTCTTGCTGTAATTTACGGAGGAAAAACGGAATAGAAAGAGAAAATCCTTCTATTCGTAGTCCGATTCGAGATAGTCCTTGATGGTCGTCTGGCGCTGGAGCCGCTGGGCCAGCCGTTTGGAAAAGTCGGCCGCGGAATTTTCTCCGTACACCTTCAGCATATGATTCATCGCAATGACTTCCGAAATCACGGTGATGTTTTTCCCCGGCGAAATCGGGACATTCACCTGCGGGATAGTCACTCCCAGGATCGTGGTCCGGGTATCGTCGATGCCGAGCCGTTCGTATTCGAGGTCATCCGACCATTCGGTCAGGTGTACTTCCGCCTCGATTCTTTTCTGAAGGCGGATCGAGCGAATCCCGAACAGCTTTTCGATATCGATAATTCCGATCCCCCGGATTTCCATGTGGTGTCCCAGAAGTTCTGCGCCGGTGCCCACGATCAGGTCCGGGGCCTTGCGGACGATTTTGATGACATCGTCGGCAACCAGGCGATGGCCCCGTTCGACCAGGTCGAGCGCGATTTCCGATTTCCCAATTCCTGACTTGCCGGTATAGAGCAGACCCACGCCGTAAACGTCGACCAGGGTTCCGTGCACCATAATCGACGGGGCGAAAATCATATCGAGCACCACCGAAAGGCGGTTGGTTAACTCCGAGGTGGATAGCCGGGACGAAAAGACCGCCGTCTCATACCGATCGGCCACTTTCAAGAACGCTATCGGAGGGGTGATACCTTTCGAAGTTATCAGAAGCGGGATATTGCTGGAGAACAATCGTTCCGCGGTAGTGGTGAGCATTTCGCTGCCGAGCTGATTGAGGTAGGTCATTTCGGTTTCGCCGAGAATCTGGGTTCTCTGCGAGGGAAATCGTTCGAAAAAGCCGGTCAAGGCCAGACCCGGCCGATGGATTTCGGAATTACTGATAAGTTTTTTAAGCCCGGTATTGGCGTTTAAAAGCGTTAAATCGAAGACGTCTTTGCGTTCTTCGTAAAATTTACCGACAGTCAGTTCCGGCATAAGGAATCCTCCAGCGAGTAAACCGGAATTTACAGTCACTCCGTGCGCTTGGCAATCAAAAAAACCCCGAAAGACCGGTTCTTTCGGGGTTTGGGTTGAGGTTTCTAAAAAGCTGAGAAGAAATGCTGTATTTGCTTACTGGTTGTCCTTCATATTTTGGAGTTCTTCCTTCATTTCCTGAAGCTGCTTTTGGAGCTGCTGCATTTGCTCCTGAAGTTTTTCGGAATCGAAGGCCTGTTCGTCGTCGAAATACCCTCGGAACAACCCCTTCATTTTAGGGAGATTCATATTGAAATTATCCCAGTCGAAATTGGGGGTCATAAACGGTGCGATATTACTGCCGTACGAAGCGGGAGCTTCTTCAATGTCGAGCGTGAATTTTTGCTCTTTCCTATCGCGCAGGACCGATAATTCGATCTGGTCTCCTTCTTTCTTATCACCGACCGCCTCCTGCACATCGGAAACACTTTCGATATCGCGGCCGTCGACTCCGAGAATCACGTCTCCGGCTTTCAGTCCGGCCTTGGAGGCGGGAGAATCTTCATAGACTTCGCTGATCAAAACCCCGGTCTTATCGCCAACTCCGAAGTAGTCACCGAGCTGTTTGCCGAGCGTTTCCAGCGCCACTCCGATATAGGTATCGTTCGAGTATTGCTTGGAATACTGCCAGGTTTTGGAATAAGTATGAGGACCGCTGCCGCGATTCCAGACTTCAGCCATCGGCCGGTCGATCTCTTCGCGATCGCCAAGGACGGTCTTGATAGTCTTGTTTTTGCCTTTGCGGAGGACTTCGATGTCAATTTCATCCCCCGGCTTGTGGCCGGTTACGATTTCGGTTAACAAGTCGGCGTCGTCGGTGGCGGTGCCATCGATTTTGAGGATTATATCTCCGGTACTGAGGCCGGCTTCATCGGCCGGACTGTCGGATATTACATTTTTGACCACGACCCCGCGGTCGGAGGGGAGGTCGAAGGCCTCCTGAAGATCTTTATCTACGGTTTGGGTATAGATTCCCAGCCAGGCGGTGTCTTTAGCCCAGGCCGAAACGGCCAGGGAAAGCGGCACCGCCAGAGCAAGGGTGAGAACGGCGATGAATATCCGCTTTTTCATGGTTTCTCTCCTTTCTATTAAATCATTAAGAATTAGCCATCTGATGAATTTTACTGGAAACAGGGGGAAGTAGTTCCAGAAAAAATGGGGAGCGGGTTTAAGTGGACAATAGAAAAGGAGTTGTAATAGAAAAGCTCCTCAGGCAGGACTCGAATCATGCTGAAGCTTGATCTTCGACCTGCGACCCGCTGATTAATCCCGCCAAAGGCGGGACTCTACCAACTGAGTTGAAATGGGTTTTTCTGGCTCTATCGGGACAGGTTATTCAAATGGTGTCTTATCTATTTGTGGATCTATTAGGAATCTGGCAATCCCCCTTTTCTTAATTTGCTTTTCTTGGTACATAGCCTCGGACCGAGTCAAGTAGGAATGGGACCAGACCAGCTTCCACGGCCCTGCAAACCGCTTCGTGGTTTTCGATCCGGTATATTCGGGATTGTTATGCTGGGAAATTCTTCGGCCGAGATCATTAGTCGAACCACAATAATGCCTGCCGGTCGATTCACTTATAAGTATGTAAGTCCAGAACGCCAGAATCCCTCCGTGAGATTCCGCAATATAATGCCAGAAACCCCTTCCGGGAAAGGATTTTGGTCCTGGCGATCCGCTGATTAATCCCGCCAAAGGCGGGACTCTACCAACTGAGTTATATTCAACTAATGGTAACACCCAAAGAAAAGCTCCTCAGGCAGGACTCGAACCTGCGACCCGCTGATTAACAGTCAGCTGCTCTACCAACTGAGCTACTGAGGAGTGCGCAAAACTTTATTTCTATATCGTCAAAAGTGCCGTTTCCGGCAGTCACCTATTATACATTTTTTCCGGAGTTTGTCAAGAGGGACTTCGCAACCTGATATAGGGTTTTGCGCACGTTGTTGAATACCGCTTGCGGCAGGATTCTGCCAATTGGACTTGGTAAAAATTCACAAAAAAAGGCCGGGATTAACCGGCCCTTTGGTTTTTTTATATCTTAAAACTTCTATTTACTGGAGTATCCCACAAATCCCTGCTTCCAGGCGGTTCGCTGGAATATCTGGACCATCGGAGTTTCCGGCGGGAGTTTGCTGGGATCGGTCAGGTCGGTATCGAAAGACCAATTACGAAATGGGGCGGAATAATATGGATCGGTATCGTTAATATAACGCCAGGTCCCGGTGGCCTGCCGCGACCGCCACATTTCCACCATTGAACCGGTCACTTTGAATTGGCGTCCGTCCCAGTCCTCGAGAAAGCGGGGAAGATTCTCCAGTCCGCCGCCATAATTCGAGGTTGTCGGTGCCAGGTCCCCGGTAATAAACGACACATTTACCTCGGTGGCGGAAGCCTGCCGAGAGGAATAGCTAAGCGACGATTTCGAGGGATCCCAGCTGTTCGATAAAAACGTTATGGCATCGGATATAGTCGCCGCCGGTTTCTTGTTGACGGTGTTGTAATCCCCTTTTATGTATAGAGGATTTTCGCAGGCGACCGTGAGGGCGTCTCCGAGATCGCTTCCGTTAACCAGAGTGGTGGCGTTGAGTTTCAAAGTGGAAGTGTATGCCCTCTGGTCTGAAACATAAATTACGCCATTGTCGGGGAAATAGCTGCTGGTCTTCAAAATTGAAATATCGACCTGAGTATTCCGGACCCGTTTCTTTTCATGCGCATCATAAAATTCGGTGGAGCTGTTTTGCACGATGGCATTCGCGGGAAGCAGCGCCGTAATATCGACCCAGGTCCCGGCTATTTTCGAATAAACCACGCCGTCGAGAATTTTCAAGCCAGCCTTATTTTCGAACGATTCGTCATTTCCCGCGGCTCGTTCAATCAATTTATGCGGATCGCTTCCGCCCAAAGGCAGGTTCAAGACCCCTTCGCCGAATGAAGCATCCCTGACATTTCCATCCCAGAGCGAAGACGCGGTATCGTACCAATCGACCCCGGCGTAGTCGTAATCGGCATCTATCCAGGTTCCACCCTGCTCCATGCTGACCTCGTTACCGTCGCCGTCGACAAACACGACATCCCCCGAAGGGCCGGCTCCTCCCGACGGGAATCCGGCGTTAATATCTCCGCCGCAGGTGACCCGGTCCATGAACTTAAGCTGGTAACCGTTGCTGCATCTCAGGTACATATTCTTGTTCACATGGACACGGCCGGTTATGGTGGCTCCGAACGCGGGTTGAGCCCAGAGGTCTTCGTTAAAGAAGACTGCGAACTGGAAAATCGGTATCAGGGCGCATTCGAAATCCTGGGAAAGGACCATCTGCGCGCCGCTGACCAGAGATGTCCCGATCGCTTCAAGCGAATATGATTTCACCAGAGCATGCAAACCCTGAAGCGAGCCGGAAGTAAGCTGTTTCATCGAGGCTGCGCCCTGATCGTAAGTGACAAACGCTACGGTGGAATTGCTGCCGACATTCTGATTGCCTGCCGGGAGTATTGATGGAACGGCGTTTTCATCCTGGTATGCCTGCTGAAGGGTCGCGGTGGCCAGTTCCAGGCCGGCTTCGGCGGCGTAAAAGGCGGCCATTTCGTTTTTTTCGTTCCCCGCGATGCTGACGTCATCGTTTGCGGTTTTAATCATGGCGATCCCGAGGATACTCAAAATAACCATGATAAATATCGCCACCATGGTGGAGAACCCTTTTTGGCCGCGGATAAATTTATGGTTTTTCACACTGCCTCCTTCCGGCAATACATGATATCTATGTGAGGAATGCGGATATTACGATCTCATGGCGTATTTATCGTCCGAAATCGGGGCAATATTTACCCGTCAGTCCGGCCGGAGAATAAAAATGTGCGACTGCGTCTATATTATTACGATGGCACGCGAGGGGTGTGAAGATCGATTGAGCGGGCGGCGACCGGGCGGCATATTATGTCTTAATAACGGGCATACTATGGGGATTTTCCCATACATTTTCAACGAGTCCGGGAATATAAAAAACCGGCGGAGTTCCTGAAGACTCCGCCGGCTGATAATCGCGAATTTCGGTAAGTGCAGTTCCGATGTCCACGTTCCCTTCTACTGGCAATTCGGCTCCGGGCCCTGCTTGAATTTGTAGCTAATCAGGATAACGATATCGAGAATGTTGACTTTCCCGTCGCTGTTGACATCGGCGGCGACCATTTTGTCCGGCGCAGGGCCATCCTTGATTTTGTAATTTACCAGATCCAAGATATCGAGAATGTTAATCTCGCTGTCGTCATTGACATCTCCGCACACAACCGACACCGCATAAAAAGCGAATGGCCCGCTGTAAGGGGACCATACCGCGCCGTCGAAGGCGCTCACTCGCCAGTAATATACCATATCGGTCTCAAGGGAAAACGGCACCTG
>JBFZFV010000095.1:0-4943 GCA_041306185.1 Candidatus Zixiibacteriota bacterium | reverse complement strand
TTTTTTTATAAAAAAAGCCCCCGTTTTAACGGGGGCTTCTGCCTTAGATAATGATAAACTACTTTCTCTTGGCCGTAATTATCAGGCCGCCGAATCCGCAGTCCGGCACCGGGCCGCTCTTAAATTTGTAGTTTATCAAATGAATTATATCCAGAACATTGGTCAACCCATCGTTATTGACATCGGCCCGCTCCTGCGGGTCCGGAGCTGCATCCCCTTTGAATTTCCAGTTGACATAAAAAGTAATGTCGAGAATATCGACAGTATCGTTTCCATCGATGTCTCCGCATATGTACGGAGGATGCACCAGAACTTCGAATAAGCTTTCCGCGGTACTTCCGGTAACATCGGCCACGGCTGCGGTAAAACTGATCGTTCCCCATTCAGCCGGTGTCCCGGAAAGCAAACCATCTTCGGTAAAAGTCAATCCGCTTCCATCGAGATCTGCGTACTTGTCTTCCCAGGTATGCGTTCCGGTCCCGCCCGCAGAGTACAACTGCTCGGAATAGGAATCCCCTTCTTTACCGTCGGGCAATGTCATTGTCGTTATCGAAACGGCCGGGTTTATCAAAACGTCGTACTGCCGTTCCTGGTAATCCCCGACCTGATCGGTTATGCCGGTCGTGAAGGTTTTCGTCCCTGCGCTTGAAGGAATCCCATTCAATAAACCGGTTGCCGAAAGAGCCAGCCCGGTTCCGCTTAAGTCGCCGCCGACATTGCTCCACTGAATCGTCCCGGTTCCGCCGGAAGCATGCAGTTGAACCGAATACGATCTGCCGACCGTCCAATCGGGAAGCGCGATGGTTTCAAACGACACCCCGCCGTTGATTTGAATATTGAAAACCTGCTCGTCTTGACTGGGGACTTCATCTTCCGCTTCCGCCGTAAACGTTATTGTTCCCGTTGCCGTCGGAGTTCCCGAAACCAGCCCCGAAGCCGAAAGCGCTAAACCGGTCCCGTCAAGATCATCATTTTTATCGTTCCAGATAACCGTCCCGACCCCGCCGGTGGCCTGCAGTTGCACCGAATAGGGATGACCTACTGTCCAGGCCGGCATTGCGGTTTGAGTAATCTGTACGCCCTGTGATATTTGAACGATGAATGCCTGTTCGTCAGCAGCGCCGACTTCATCCTCGACTATGGCAATGAAATCCACAGGTCCGTTCATATAAATCGTTCCTGATAAAAGCCCGCTCGCCGAAAGAGTCAGTCCCGACAGGAAGAGGCTGTTATCCTTATCGTCCCAGGTTAACTGACCGGTTCCGTTTTCCGCTTCAAGTTGATAGGAATACGGATGCGCCAATACCGCCGGCGGAACGTCGGTCGTGGTTATAGTCACCGGGGCATTTATCGTAAACGTATATTCCTGATCGTCGGTGCTGCCGGCCTGATCCGCGGCATGAGCGGTAAAAACGATACTCCCCGCTGCCGCCGGAATCCCGCTCAGCAAACCGCCGGTACCGAGCGTCAAGCCGGTCCCTTCGAGATCGTCGTTCAGATCACTCCAGACCAGCGGTGCCGTTCCTCCGGTCGCGGTCAATTGCGTCGAAAGAGCGAAACCGGCAGTCCAATCATTAATTGCTGCCGTAGTTATGACGACACTTTCATTTACCGTGAAAGTATACTCCTGCTCATCGCTCTGCATCTCTTCGTCGGTTACCATCCCCGTGAAAGAAATTTGCCCCACGGTCGGGTTTCCGGTCAGCATGCCGTCGGTCCCGAGAGTCAATCCCGTGCCGGTAAGGTTGCCGTACTTATCTGACCAGGTCAGTGCTCCAATCCCGTGTTCGGCCACTAATTGCAGCGACAGCGGAATTCCGGACGTCCAATCCGGAATAGTCTCGGTCATGATAACCGGGATATTACTAGTACAATTGAAAACCTCGACCGTTACATCGTCAACCGCCGCTTCCACGACCGAACCCGATCCCAGGTCCGAAGCCTCGAACCTGATCTTGACCTGGTTGGTCGGAGTCACGAAATCGCTCACCGTGAAAGTACGTTCATACCATCCGCCGTTGGCCTCGACCGCCGGGCCGACCGTCTCGACCAGAATCCAGCTTGTACCGTTGTTGTTCGACACGTACACTTTAAACAGATCATTGTTGGGATCCGCACCGAAGTTGTTGGAATACCACCGCGCATAATGGATAACACCGTCGCCGCTTGAAATGTCGAAGGTCGGCGAAACCAGGTAGACATAACCCCCGTCGATATCGGAATCGCCGGCGGTATTGCCGGTCAGATAGCACATCCCGGATCCGTCAAAATCGCTCGCCGGGTCGCCGCGTTCCCCGCCGCCGGCCGGGATTCCCCGCTGCCAGTTTCCCGCGGTCGCAGTGGAAGAAGTCGTCCATAATTTGTTGGTCTGGAAATTATCGCTGAACAGGTCGATTACTTCCGAAGCGATAATCGGCTCATAAGCATCGGTCGGCGCTCCCGAGGGATCGCTGACCTCCCCGAACGAGACCGCCTCGGCCGTTACATACCATTTCAGAGTGCTTTCGCAATCCATTTCCGGAAGGGTCGCTTCGTATAGATTCGAAGACAATTCCGTCATCGCCACCGATGTGAAAGCCCCGCCGTTTACCGAATAGTGCAGCATTCCCGTCCCGGATATCGGAGTATCCCCGGCGCCGGATACCTGAACCTGGAAAGTGGTTTCTTCATAAGGCTCGATTTCATCCGGTAATCCCGAGGGATACGAAAAAGCCAGCGGTATCAATTCCGGGCAATCCATGTTGTGCAAACCGAATCCGGTGCAGATCGCATCCCAGTGCGGTGTCCCGTTGTCTAGGTTGGCATCATCGTCGTCAAGAGTCAGAAAATCGATCGCAATCTGCGGCGTGGCCAATGAACCGGTATGAAGCAGAATGCTGTTGACTGTCAGGCTCTTCAGGATGTCCAAGTATCCCGACCCCACCTGGGCCAGCAAGGCATTGCGGGTATCCCAGATACAGCCGGATAGCAGTCCGGCGCAGTCGTGCGCTTCGCCGGTACACGGATATTGCATCGTATTATCGGCCGTCCTTAACGGTGTCGTGCAACTGCCGAAAAATCCCAGGCCCAATTCGGGAGAATCCGACATCAGCACCGACATGCCGTCCCCTATCCCTTCGCCGTACTGGTCCTGCCCGCTTCCGGCCATTTCCACCAGGTGATGACCGAACTCGTGGTGCAGTACTGAAGACCATGCCGTATTCGGATAAGATCCGCTGGCACTGCAGAAATTCAGGGATATTTCAATTTGATCGTACCAGGCATTGGCCGGACAATAGAAATCATTGCGGTTCACGTATATTGGCATCTGGCCTGATAGCCCGGGATAGCTTGGATTCTGAACCAGAACCATATCGCGGATTTCGTTCGCCTCAACGTAGGCGTTGATCTGCGACCGGACGAATTCCGAAGTGTTGGCCTCGTTCTGGATAAAATTCGCCGGACCCGGAGGGGTCACCGTCTGCGATAAAACCACATCCGTGCCGACAAAATTATAAACCCGGAAATACTGCCCCCACGCCCGCGATTGCACCGTGACATCCGATGTCCCGCCGTTGGTAATCACATAATCGCCGTTGTCATCGGTATAAGCTTCAGCGCTCCCTATATTTACCCGGGCATACTTGAACGATTCCGGCATCTCGGCCTCGCACTGCTCCGAACCGTTCCCCTGGGTGACATTCCCCTGCACATTCCCGGAAACATTTTCAAATATTATCAAGTCTCTTTTATATAGGACTTCACTGGTTTGAGCGTCGACCACGAACCTCCACCGCTCGCCCCGATCGTTATACCCGACCAGAGCAGCAGCCATCCGCGGCGCTTCATCGGTGTCGTCATAACCGGCCCAGATAACCGCTTCTTCATCCCGGAATTTATCCAGGCTCGGGACTTCCACCCGCGCCGCGAATTCGGCCAGGCTGAAATCCACCGTGGCTTTATCCGAAGGAGCAAAATCCCCCAGGCTCTTCAAGCCGGAAGTCGCCAAAACCACCGGATAACCGTTTTCATTTCTTACCAGTACCCGCAAGTCGGCACGGAATACCGGAATGCCGTTTCGCTCCTGGCGATAGTAAGCCAGGGCGAATTTATACTTTCCGGTTGCTTCATCGTACATCAGAGGCTGAATAACTGCCCCATCCGGACGAATACTGCCGGATATGAGGTCTTTCCGGTCCACCCCGAAAACTTCGGCATACTGGTCCACAAAACCCCGTGCGGCCTGTTCGGGGTCGAAACCGGACCCAAACGAACTCCCGTAGAGCTTTGTCACCCTGCCGTTTATATGATATGCCCTAACCTGAGGATAGGTGTCTTTAAGGCTTTCGAAAATCAATTGCGCCCTGGCCCGATCGGCCGCGCGAAACCCCTCTTCCGATTCCGAGCCATAAACAAACCCGAATACGAAAACCAGCAGCAACAACACCGAAAACAGTGTCTTCATCTTTCCTCCTTGGCGGTATTCACTTGTTCTCTCTTGCGGTATGAATTGCAGAAACCCAACTAACGCGGATAAATGCTTAAATATTATTGAAATATAAGCGATCCGCAAAATCTGTCAATATATTAAATCCCTGTAAGATACGGTATCAATAGACTTTCCCGGAAAAATAAAACCGGCGGGTTCTTTTGGATGAACCCGCCGGCGACTCAGTAGCAGATTTGGTAGGATGAACTGCTGAGGGATTTTTACGGAGCAGCCGGGCAGTTGAGGGCCGGACCGTTCTTAAATTTGAAGTTTACCAGATAAACGATGTCAAGCACGTTGTAGCTGCCATCGCCGTTGACATCAGCCGCAAGAAGCGGTCTCGGAAGCGCGCCGCCTTTGAACTTCCAGTTCACGTAATAGACGATATCAAGAACGTTGACAACATTGCTGTAATCGAAATCGCCACAGATGAACGGAGTCATGGCACGTTCCCACAGAGCGGTCCAGCCGCGAA
>JBFZFV010000094.1:0-38495 GCA_041306185.1 Candidatus Zixiibacteriota bacterium | reverse complement strand
AGTATTAATGCCTGCTTTAGTCTGATTGCCATGTTGTTAATACACCGGTAAGCCAATAAAGTTCATTGATTTCCACAGGCTAAGGGGATCATTATATTACAAATAGATACGGGAGTCAAATGAAATAATCGATAAAAAAAGGCCCTGCGGTCGCAGGACCTTTCAAGACTTAAAATTACCGGAACAGCGCGATAATTCCGCTCAGGCTTTGCCTTCCTGAAATGTTCCCTTACGGCTGAAATTAATCAGCCCATGCTTGCCCAACAAAATCTTTGAAGAAATCAGAGCGAATTTCTCGGGATTCAGGCCCTGAAGCCCGTAAGGATGCCAGCAATCTTTGACTGCCACTCGGGAATCCCTGGTAGGATCTTTTCCAATTAACATCGTGCTCTCCTTGTCGCCTTAAGGTTTCGCCCTTAAAGCATAGCGGCTTGCCAATGGGGGGGGCAGGTCGGTGTTTTTCGGTTTCCTCCTCTGCGTACAGAGCTTTTCTTTTCTCAATGTGCTACGGTTACCGTGATTGTGAGGGCGGTGCCGGGTAACATCTATGTTAGTAAGCCGCGAACCTGGCGGTTTGGGGTGAAGCGGACCTCCGTACGATTCGCGGGCGGATATCCAAAAGAATCCTATCGCAATTCCTGCTTTGCCTTTAACTTATTGCATTCAAAAACAATAGTCAAGTTAGATAATTGATAGCGCAATGTTTGCGAAGCTAACAAACGCTAAAAAGGAGGTCTAACCGGTCACCCTATGGGTTTGTCCGGTATTAACTTATCCAAGACAGCTTTCCTAAAATAAAAATGGCGCGGTTTGTAAAAATACCGCGCCATAAAGTTTTATTTGCTTTTATTTGAAAAGTCTGGATGCCTATAAGTAAAGAAGCCCCAGAAAGGCAACCAGGAAGACCAAATAAAAACCGAATTTTAGTTTTTCTGTTAATTGCATTTCACCGTATCCTGTTCTAATCATATTTCCTTACCTCTAAACAACTTCCCGCATTCCAAGTTCCCTATATACGATAATATCGGTAAATATTATATTAATACTCCTGTTTTAGCAAGGATTTTTTACGGAATGCTGATATTTCTGGCAGCTCAGGCGGTTCTTTTGCCGATGGAACGATACCAGGCCACGGTCCGACGCAACCCCTCCCGCAGGGTTACCTGTGGCTGCCAGCGCAGGCGGGTTCGAATCCGTTCAATATTGAGGACCCTGCGGCGGATATTATCGATATCTCGCCGGTCGATATGCTCCACCTTAACATTCCCGCCAACCAGCTCGGCGATTTGGTGGACCAGGGTTAGGACACTCGTTTCACTGCCGGTTCCCATATTGAAGATCATTCCCTCCGAACGGGGGGATAATAGTGCCATGAGGGTCCCTTCGACGGCATCATCGACATAGGTGAAGTCGCGGGTTTGATGTCCGTCGCCATGAACCTGCAAGGTCTTCCCCGCTTCCGCATCCCGTATAAACTTTGAAATGACACCGCAATACGGGTTGGAAGGATTCTGCCTGGGTCCGTAAATATTGCTGTAACGAACCACCGTTACCGGGACAAAAAAAGTCTCGTAGAAGGCGTAGCAATAGTTTTCGCCGGCCAGCTTGGAAACGGAATAGGGTGAAAAGGTAAGCGGAGTTTCGTCCTCGAGGATCGGGAGAATTTTCGGGTTGCCGTAAATAGAGGCCGATGAGGAATAAACGATCCGTTTCGGCTTGGTTTCGCGGGCAGCCATGAGGATATTCAGGGTTCCGCCAATGTTGGTGCTGTAATCCTCAAAGGGGTTTTTGGTCGATATTATGATATTCCGGGCGGCCAGGTGGGCGACATAATCGCAGCGGGCCATCAAGTCGCGGACCAGATTATAATCGGTCACCGAGCCCTTGATGAATTCATATGGGATCCCTTCGTCGATATTGGAGAGGTCCCCCGTAAACAGGTCGTCCAGAACGATGACCTTCCCCCCGGTTCGCGCGATCCTGCAGACGACATTCGAACCGATAAAGCCGGCTCCGCCGGTCACCAGAACGGTTTTTCCCGTAAAATCGACATTTATCATTTTATTTCCTGATTCTTAATCCGAGAAAAAGAAGGGGCCGAGCCAGTCTCCACCAGTCGCGAAACGGTTTCATCTTGGTGTATTGTTTCGGGTCGGCATGATAATAAAGGGTGATCGGCACCTCTTTGAATCGGACCTTGCTGTTAGTTACCGCTTTGAACAATATATAGGGTTCGAGTTCGTACCTGTCAAGCCAATCCTGATTGATATCGATACCGGGCAGCCGGAAGAAATCCATCCGGAACGCCCTGAAACCATTGGTGGCATCGGTAATGCGTCGCATCACCAGAAGCGACATCAGGGCCGAATAAAGCTGAGTCGTAATCATTCGAAAGGGCCGGTCGTTCACCACTTTCCCCCCTTTCATCCTCCGGGAACCCTGGATAAAATCGAATTCACCGGAACGGATAGGGTCGAGGACTCGCGGCAATTCCGAGGGCTCATGCTGGTCATCGGATGACAGCACCACGCCGATTTCAAATTTCTTTTCGATACCATACAGAATTCCGGTCCTGATTGCCGCACCGACCCCGCGATTGGGATCATGCCTCAGAACCGTTGCCCCCAAATCTTTCGCCTCATTTCCGGTAGTATCCGAAGAGCAATCGTCGACCACGACTATCTCGTCAACCTCACCGGTCGCTTTAATCTTTTCGACGACCTTCCCGACTTTTCCCGCTTCGTTGAAGGCCGGGAGGATTGCCAGGATTTTGGGACGGTCAGCCATCCTTTTTTTCCTCGAGAGCTTCCTTTTCAAGCTGCTTTAACGACAAGTGGGATTTTTTCAGATAATAAAAGCCCATCAAGGTGATAGGGAAAAATTGCGCGGCATGAAGCACCAGCGCGCACGAAACGGCGTTGGTGGTATCGATTCCAAACCGGCTGAGCGTGAAGACTACTCCGGCATGATATACCCCGATGAATCCGGGCGATGAAGGCAGCAGAATCGAAACCGACACGACAATCAAAAGAATGTATGAGGCATACACGGGGAGATGGAAATCGAAAGCGTAAAATACGAAAATGTTCGATATCCCCATGGCCAGCCAGAGGAGGATCGTGTGCAAAGATACCCAAAAGATGTATCGAAAGTTTTTCAAAAATAATAAACCCCTGGAAAACTTCACCACGGTATCCGCGACTTTGTCTTTCAGGAATTTCGGCAAAAAGAATAAATATTTGGTCATCAGTCGCCCGGCTCCTTCCGGACGGACTACCACCGCCACGGCGAATAAGAGACCGGTCACGGCGACGGCCAGCATCGCAATAACGGCATATTTGCTCTCCCCTTCCACTACCTTCATGGGAGCCACCGCCAGGACCGCGGCCAGTATCAGCATCAGGGCCAACAGGTCGAAGACCATGCGTTCGATAAATATGGTTGCCATCGAAGCCGATTTGGTAATACGGTTATCCTGCTTGGAAAGAGAATATGCCCGCACGAATTCTCCGAGACGCAACGGCAGAACATTATTGGCCATAAACCCAACGCAGGTAGCGGAGAGCAGCCGCCCGTATTTTACTCGTGCAATCGGAAGAAGCATCCATTTCCAACGTTCGGCCCGCTGGTACATGGCCAGGACCACGAACACGATATTAGGGATAATCCAGATATAATCGGCGCTCTGCAGGGCCGAGTACAACCGGTCGTACTCCACCTTACGCAATATCAGGAAGAGGAAAACCGCCGATATAAGAATACCGATGGCAAAAGAAATAGTACGCTTGCGACTCATTATCACTTACCTCTTGCAACCACCGTTTCAAGCTCTTTAAAAAATTCGGCGGCGGCCGTATCCCAATCGAATTTCGATGCCCAGACCAGCCCTCCCTTTTCCAGACGGCTCCGCTCCTCGATATCGGTCAGCAGACGTATGAGCTTTGCGGCAAGTTCATCGATATTGCCATATTCGTACAAATAGCCGGAATTATTATTGTCGATGGAATTTCTAAGCCCGGGGACATTGGCCGCCACCGCGGCGGTCCCGCAGGCGTTAGCTTCGATATTAGTCAGACCCCAGCCTTCCTTCATCGAGGGATACACTGCCACATGTGAACGCCGGAAATAATCGACCTTCTGCTCGGCAGTAACGAATCCGGGGAAATGGACCCTGTCTCTTATCTTCGATTTTCCGGCGAATTGCTTCAGCGGTTCGAGGTAATCTCCCTTACCGACAATGTGCAATTCCGCGTTCGGGATTTTTTCGAGGACTTTTTGAAAAGCCAGAATCAGATGATCGATGGACTTATATTTTTTGATTCGTCCCAGGTACAGTATCGTGGGATTCTCGAATTTTCTCACCTTCGGATCGAATGAATACAGGCTATGATCGATACCGCAATGCACCACCGAAACATTTTCGGCCGGAACGCCCCTTGCTATAATATCGTCCCTGGTCGATTCCGAGGCGGCGTTAAATCTCCTTCCCCGATAAATCCACGTCAAAGGCTTTTCAGCCAGGTAGACATAGGAAGCCAGCGCGAAATTCACTTCATGAAACACGGTCGTGGAAAAGAGATGGGGAATCATGACCAGGGTCGGGATTTTCAGATAGCAGGGGGTGAAAAAGGGAATCTTATTGATGCCTTCTATCAAGACATCGAATCCCCCCTCGCGGACGATTTTTCTTAAATAGAGTGGTGCAATCCAGTTGAAATTGCGGCGACCGCCGCGGCGGATAATTTTAATCCCGTTAATGGTTTCTTCGGATCTGGCTCCGTTATATGATGAGCAGAACAAGGTCGCTTCGTGTCCCTTGTCGATGAACCGAACCAGCAGTTCCTCCAGTTGAACTTCGGCCCCGCCGGCAAAAGGGTTGGTTAAATCCTGCCAATTCAGCGCCAGGATCTTCATTCATTGTTTCCTTGAGGAGTATCCGGACGAAGAGGTAATGCCGGCATTTTCTCCAATTCTTTCAGGAGCTGGACGGCTTCCGTATCATCGGGGTGACGGACCAGCCATTTCCTGATATGCTCTTTAAGCGAGCCGAGATCATTCAGATGATAGTATACCGATGCCAGCGCTTTGAAGGCATCGGTATAATCCGGATCCAGAGCATAGGCCCTTTGAAGCGCTTTCGCGGCGACATCGAATCTCTTGCTTCCTGCAGCCACCAAACCCCAGCGATAGTAAAGTTCCTTTTTATTCTGGTCGGGAACAGGTTCGAGGAAAGCATCAATGGAATCTTCTTTGCCCATATCGGACAATAACTGCGCACCGTAGCCGTAAAGTTCGTACGACATTGGAATCCTCTCGATACCCTTCAAAATATACTCCATAGCCTGTTCATTATTCCCCGCGATTCTCATGGTATCGGCCATCCACATGAATATCTGGGCGTAGTTATTCGCAATGCGGATACTGGCCTCATCCTTATAAACCGTGGAATCGGCGATGCTCCGATAGCTGTACTTTTCGAGAACCAACTCCCTGGTCTTATCCAGGTTAAGCCGGTTTTTACCCTGTTCCCTGCTCATTGTGAATACCAAACCATCTAGAACCAGAAATTCATCCAGCGATTTTCCTTTGAATTTGCGGTTATCGTCGGGAGTGGTAACGGTGATATGGACAGGGTTTCTCCATCGGTTTTGAATCAGCAATTCGTCCACCAGCTGGTCTTGGATCCTGAATTTCAATCCATCCTGAGAAATGTACGGTCGCAGACGATCGATCTGGTCGTCATTCCATGAAATGGGAAGATCCTTAAAATCACGCAGCTGCTTGATATACCAGGCCAGATTAGCCAGCGATAGATTTACCGACTTGACATCCTGGCGGTACCCATACGCTTCCTGAATGCACCATATTGGAAAAGTATCGTTATCCCCGTTGGTAATCAGGATGGCATTTTCATTGCAAGTCATCATCAGGTTACGGGCATAGTCATACGCCATATAATTATTGGATCGGTCATTCTTGAAGTAGTTGCTGCTTATGGCGGCGGCAGGGAGAAAAGCCAGCAGGCAGGCCGCTCCGGTCATGACATACTTAAGCTGTTTCGCGCCCCCGGAAAAAGTATCTTTCACCAAATCGATAAACGCCGCCACCCCGAGGCCTATGGCAAGACCAAAGAAGATGAACCCCGGAGTGAAGAAATAATCTCGGTCCCGCACTTCGATATAGTCCTGGTCTCCGATCATACGGGTGCCATCGGCGAAATTCATGTACAATACCAGACCGACCGTGCATATCAGAATCATGAGCATCAGCGGCAAACCGAGCTGCGGTTTCCTGCGGATAGTCTCCCAGATACCAAAAACACCCAGGATAAGTACCACCACGAACCAGGGTCCCTGAAATCCGTACTGCTCCTTGAAGAAGCGCCAGAAACCCATCCGCCGGTAATCTCCGAACTGGTTCTCCCACTCTCCCCGGCGCGAAAACATCCGCTCGGTCATCGATTCCGAACCGTACTGCTTGCGTTCGAGGTATCCCACCATTTGTTTGGTCGAGCTCGAGGGATCGTTTTCATCGATACTGGGATTCAAGGACGACCTGATGGGAATAAATAGATGCACCGAAAATCCGATTGCTGCCAGCAAGATTATCGAAACAGCTACCCGCCAGTTTTCGGTCTTCATGAATTTCGCAAGCACCAGTATCAAAATCGTTCCTCCGATGAGGCCGTAGATAAACTGGTAAAATCCGAGAATAATCATCGACATCCCGACAATGGCGATAAAGATCAGGATATTGGTCCTTTTCCAGATCGAAATGGCCAATAAAACTATAAGTAAGGCACTTAGCCCCAAGAATGCATGATAACCATGGAATATTTCGCCCATACCAAAAAGCAGGATCGGAGAAAGAGAATATATTGCGGCAAGCTGAAGGTCGTATTTAACGACCTCTGATGTTTTAGTGAAGAACCGGCGGTAGGCCGAATATATTCCCCATATTGCCAGACATACGAAACCTATCCAGCCTATAGGGATATTCATGGTCGATTTGAGGCCTTCCGACATCTCCCCTCCGCCGGCAGCGGAATTGATAAGTACGAAATAGAAAGGATACAGTGCCAGCAGGCTCAAAAAGAGAGTAATAGAACTTATGGCCGAATACCTTGCCACCATGGCGAGATGGAAAATATAAACCATGGTGGTTATTGCAATCGGGATATAATAGGGTATTTCGCCGGGTTTCGAAGAAAGCGCAAAAATGAGGTACAACTCCAAAACAATCAATAACGTAACCAGGCCCCATTCGCGATTTCCGGCGTCCTTCTTCAATATGATGTAAAGCGCGATCACCGGCATAACCAGATAGATAGTCATATGGACACCGATCCCGAGCATTCCCAAAAACAGCGCCAGAATCATGGCCCTGGTGCCGTAAAATGTTTCTTTGAAATCGTTGTATTTCAAGGCGAGCCAGTAAATGGCCAGCATCATCGCCATGGTCAGAGCATAAACTTCGGCTTCAACGGAATTGGACCAGTTGGTGGTATTAAAGGTGGCAAAGAGTGAACCGGAAAATCCGCCGGCATAAGCTATAATGCGATGAAGGCGATCCTGGCGGTCGTCGTACCATTTACGAATCAGCCTGACCACAACCAGGTATCCGAATAAGGCCATAAAGGATGCCGAAATTACCGACAGCAGATTAACCCGGTAGGCCACATCCTCGGCAAACGGAATGGCGGCAAAAATCCGCCCGATCAATAAATACAAAGGGAATCCCGGAGGATGAGCGATACCAAGGATTGCCGAACATGCGACGAATTCTCCGCAGTCCCAGAACGACATGGTCGGAGATACCGTGCGTAAAAGAAAGTAGAGCGTTATAAAAAAGACCAGCCCGCCGATTATGGCATTGGGGAGGTCGAGTTTTTCTTTTTTGAACTCAGTCAATCTATAAACCTGTCACTGCTGTGGTAGGCCACAAGCCAAATCTTTATACAAGATAGCCTTAGAATATACCCATTTTTTGGGTGTTGTCCAGAGAGAAAATCCGGACAATCACCGTTAACGCCAATCTGCACCCAGAACCCGGTAGGCGCCGGTGGAATCTATTTTGAATTTCGGCGGGATGTCGGTTTTCTTGAAGTAGTCATAGCCCGATTTCAGTTCATCCCAGAGTCGCGACACATTCTCGGACCGGGAACGGTATTTCTGAAGGGTTTCTTTATTTGAAGCATCATCGAATCTGCAGGGGAAAATAAATACTCGGATTTTATCCTGCCCGGAATTTCGGGAATCGACCGCGAAAAGGTACAATTCTTCAATTGCCGCATCGCCCAGAGGAATACACCCGATGGTCACACGGTTTCCGTGAATAAATATATCCCCGCCGGGATTGTCGGCACGAGTCCGGATGCGGTCCGAACGATTGGGGTAGTCAATGCCCAGCGATAAATGAAATTTGCTTTTGGGATTGAAACGATTGATGAAATAAAATCCTTCCGGGATTTGCATATCCCCCTGAGCCCTCTTGGGCCCGAGGATACCGCAGGAAGAAGCAAAAGGATAAGTTTTAATCAACTTGTGGGGACAGGTGTCGCAATCGGAAGCCCAGAGCTCCAGTTCCTTTTCGAGTTTAAAGGCCTGAATAAAAATCCTGAAAGAATTGGTATCGATTCCTGATTTAGTCAGAAGATTTATATTTTTTTCCCCGGCATTCTTTCTGGCTGTCCTCACCCGAGGATACTGCCGTTGTGATTCGACGAATGATTCAGCCGCAACCGTCGAATGGAATTCCACTAATAGAAACAAAATAATAACGGCAATGGAAACAATCCCGCCGAATCTCCAAATGCTGACTTTCAAAACCCCCCCAAAAACACTAACGTATAACTTTATATTATCGGTACAACCTACTTTTCCTCAGCTGTTTGCTTTTGCATTACTTTATCGAGTATGCCGTTGACAAAGGCTGCGGACTGGTTGGTCGAGAATTTTTTGGCCAGCTCGATCGCTTCGTTGATGGCGACTTTCATCGGAATATCCGGCATATAGCGGACTTCACATATGGCGATACGCAAGACGTTCTTATCTACTATGGCAAGACGGTCGAGCTTCCAGTTCGTGGCCAGACCCGTGATATATTCATCGATTTCTTTCAGGCGCTTGACAACTTCACGGAACAGATTAAGGGCGAAAATATAATCGCCGTCATCCAGCCGCTTCTCTTTTTTTATAATGGAGTCAATCAGCTCGTCAGTGCTCTGTTCCCCCTGCTCCAAAGCATACAGCGCTTTTAAAACCGATTCTCGGGCACGGTGACGACTGCTCATTTCTTCTTCAGTTCTTTATACAGGTTCACCATTTCGATGGCGGATTCGGCGGCATCCCAGCCCTTATTCCCGGCTTTGGTTCCTGCGCGCTCGATGGCATGTTCCAATGTATCCGCAGTAACCATTCCGTAAATGATCGGCATTCCGGTATCGAGAGCGGTTTTGGCGATCCCTTTGGTGGCTTCCGCGGCGATATAATCGAAATGGGGGGTCTGTCCCTTTATAAGCATGCCGAGGCAGATGATTGTGTCATATTTTTTGGTTTCGGCCATTTTGGCCGCCATGTACGGAATCTCAAATGATCCGGGGACCCAGGCCACAGTAATATTACTCTCGATGGCCATGTGGCGAATCAGGCAATCGACCGCCCCTTCCAGCAGTTTGGAAGTCAGAAGACTGTTAAAACGGCTGACGACAATTCCTACTTTTATTCCCGACGCATCGAGCATCCCGACGATTTCCTTGTATTTCATATTCACTCCTATAAGATCGTGAAAAGGTGTCCCAGTTTATCACGTTTGGTTTCGAGGTATTTCATATTGTACCGGCTCGGTTCGATTTGAATCGGAACCCGTTCCGTTATTTTCAGACCGTAGCCTCCCAATCCGACCACTTTCTTGGGGTTGTTGGTCATCAGGCGAATCGAGCTCAAGCCGAGGTCGACCAGAATTTGCGCGCCGATGCCATAATCGCGGAGATCGGCCTTGAACCCCAGATCGACATTGGCCTGCACCGTATCGCGTCCTTCATCCTGGAGCTTATAAGCCCGTATCTTATTGGCCAGCCCGATTCCGCGCCCCTCCTGGCGCATATAGAGCAAAACGCCTCTTCCCTCTTTTTCGATTCGCATTATGGCCGTGGCCAGCTGGTCGCCGCAATCGCACCGGGACGAACCGAATACGTCGCCGGTCAGGCACTGCGAATGCACCCGGACCATGACATCCTTTTGCCCTGAAACATCCCCCTTAACCAACGCCAGATGGTGATGATCGTCGATATCCGACCGATAGAGATGCAGACGGAAATGCCCCCAGCGGGTGGGAAAATCGGTTTCGGTTATTTTTTCGACCAGCTTTTCATGGTGACGGCGGTATTCGATAAGATCTTTTACAGTGATAATTTTCAGCTTGAATTGTTCGGCCATTTCCATCAGCCGGGGTACGCGCGCCATTGACCCGTCATCGTCCATAATCTCGCAAAGAACCGCAACCGGCTTAAAGCCAGCCAGCCGGGCCAGGTCAACCGAGGATTCGGTATGCCCCGCGCGCGAAAGAACGCCCCCCTTGCGGGCCTGAATCGGGAAAACATGCCCGGGACGCCCCAGGTCTTCCGGACGGCTGTTTTCATCCACCATAACATTTATTGTCCGCGCCCTGTCAGCGGCGGAAATACCGGTCGTGGTTCCGCTAACGGCATCGACCGAAACCGTGAATTTCGTCCCGTGCAGCGCGGTATTGGCGTCCACCATCGGATGCAATTTAAGCCGTTCGATTCTATCTTCGGTTAAGGGGGTACAAATCAATCCCCGGCCGTAGGTGGCCATGAAATTGATACTTTCCGCCGTGGCCTTTTCGGCGGCCATGACGAAATCCCCTTCGTTTTCGCGGTCTTCGTCATCCACCACGATAACGATCCGCCCCTGCCTGATTTCCTCAATTGCTTCGGGTATTTCGTTGAACTTCATGATTGTCTCTCCGTTCCGGCTACCAGCCGGCCTCCATTAACTTCTCTATGGTTATATCCTGTTTTGTCTTCGCCGAAAGCTGGCGGACGATATATTTCCCAATGATATCAAACTCCAGGTTTATCTTTTCTCCGGTTTTCCATTCCTCAACAGTGGTATTCTTGAAAGTGTGTGGAATGATATTTATCCGGAATTTATTATCTTCGATTTCATTGACCGTCAGGCTTATCCCGTTTATTGCAATGGAGCCCTTTGCCGCCAGATAGGGAGCGAACCGCATATCGTATTCAATCCCGATAACCTGCGATTCTCCGACCGCCCTGCTTTCAACAATCTTTCCGATACCGTCGATGTGCCCGGTAACGAAATGGCCTCCCAATCTTGAGGTCGGCAGCATGGCTCGTTCCAGATTGACCCTGGTCCCGACGCTGTACTTTTCTATAATAGTATGGGCCTGAGATTCCTGCGAGGCTTCGACCGTGAAGCTTTCGGCGTCGAAAGCGGTGACCGTCAAGCAGCAGCCATCGACGGCGATTGACTCTCCCAATTCAATCTTTTCGAAGGCATTTGCCGGGCGAATCGTCAAGAGGCGATAGTTGCCCCTGCTTCCGAAGTTTTTGATGCGGCCGGTTGTCTCTATGATTCCTGTAAACATATTATTATCCCGGATATGCCGTTACCATCAAATCTTTTCCCGACTCTTTCCAATTCATATCCTTTAATGCTATGGCTTCACTCGGATGACCGACTCCCAAATCAGCGATTGAAGATATCCCCCCGCCGATTAATTTCGGTGCTACAAAAAAGATAAACTTATCGACCAGCCCGGCCCGGATGAATGAAGCCGCCAATCCGGCTCCCCCTTCAACGAGGATCGACGTTATGCCGAATTGACCCGCCCTGTTCAGAAAATCTTCCAGGGATAACCCATTGCCTTTTGAGCGTATCCCCCAGGTGGTCAGGTTTTTTATCTTAAATCTATCGATGTTTTTTTTCGGCGCAGCCAGGATTGTCTTATGGTCGTCATTTTTCCTGAATAAATCGAGATTCTTTCGGACATTCAGGCTGGCTGAAATAATTATCCGATATGGGTTTTTTCCCCTGACACTTCTTACCGTCAATGAGGGATTATCGATATTGGCAGTCTTCGCGCCGACTGCGACCGCATCGTACTGCGACCGGAGCAAATGCACCATTTTCCGAGAAGCCTCGCTGCTGATCCATTGCGATTCGCCGTTCGAAGCCGCAATGCAGCCGTCAAGCGACTGCGCCAGCTTCAGACAAACAAAGGGACGGCCCGTTTTAATGAATTTTAGATAGACTTCATTCTGCCGTTCGGCTTCCCCCCGAAGAAGGCCCGGCACGGCCTCGATTCCGGCTCGCCGTAATGCCGCCGCCCCTTTGCCTTTTACCTTTGGATTGGGATCCGTGAGGGAATAGTAAACCCGCTTTATTCCCGCCTTGATTATCTCATCGGTGCAGGGCCCGGTCCGCCCGTAATGGCAGCATGGTTCAAGCGTGACATAAAGATCTGCCCCGTTGGCCTCTTCGCGGGCATTTCTGATGGCATGAATTTCTGCATGGGGAGTCCCTGCAGCTTTATGAAAGCCTTTGCCGACGATATTCCCGTTACGGACAATCACGGCTCCGACCAGCGGATTGGGCGAGGTTTTCCCCCGTGCCTTTTCGGCCATCTGGAGGGCCTCTCCCATATAGACTTCATGCGCCTTTCCGGCCATAAAAAAACCCCAATAATCGGGGCATGCGTACAGGACCGCTTCGTCCCATACGGGGAATTCTTCTCCCATCCGGACTGTACCGTCGGCACCGGGATTCCACCGGTCCTGCCCCGCGGTTTTAGCGGGGCTCGCGGGCTGTCACCGCCGGTCGAGGAATTACGCCTCGCCCCGAAGAATTTCGACCAATATAAGCGATATTAAAGGAAACGCAAGCGATTTATCGAGATATGCGGGTTTTTAGGTGATCACGCTATGATCGGCGCGATCGGCCAAAAGGGTCATTATGGTATCAAGGATGGTTTCGGACCGGAATGGCTTGGTCACCAGACTGTCGATCCCCTTTTTCATGAGATCGGCAATACTTTCTTCGATTTCCCAGCCGCTGATGAGAATAATTTTTATCCTTCTATCGACCTGCTTAATATGTTCGGCCAGCTCCAGACCGCTGATTCCCGGCAATCCGAGGTCGGTAATGATTATATCGAACCGTTCGCTGCCGCACATTTGAATCGCCTGTTCCCCGGTGGTCGCGGTCCTGGTTTTAAGTCCGCTTGATACGAGAATCTCTTTCATGACTTCCTGAAAATCGGGGCGATCCTCGACGATTAGAACACTCACACCTTTGCCGGCCAAATCGTCGCCAAAACCTTCATAGTCTTTCGGTTTTTGTTGCCTGGCGATAGGTATGGTAATGATAAAAGTAGTCCCGACATTTATTTCGGAATTTACTTTTATATTCCCCCCGTGATTCTCGATAATTTTTTTACTCAAAGGAAGTCCTAACCCGGTTCCGGCATCCCCCTTGGTGGTAAAAAACGGCTCGAAAATTTTACTCAATACATCTGCCGGCATTCCCGCCCCGGTATCACGAATAAATAGAACGATGGAATCTCCATTAATCCGGTTGGAAATGAAAATGGACCCTCCGTTCGGCATGGCATCCAGGGCATTCAAAAGGATATTCGTCAGGACTTCGCGGATTTCGGATGAATCGACATCGACCATGGCATCGAGCTTTAAATCTCTGTTTAAAGTATATTTTACCCCTTTGGCCTGACTGAGGCTCTGCCAGCGCGGACGGATCATTTCGATGGAATCATCGATTAACCGGTTTAACTCGATCGACTGTCTTTTCTTCTGTCTTCCCGGCTTGGTCAGCTGACGCAATCTCGCGAGAATTTCTCCCGAATCGACCGCGGACTTCTCGATTACGACGGCATCTTTCACGATTTTCTCCGCAATCTCGCTTCCTTCGATCTTAGCCGCTTTGGTCTGAATCAGTTGACTGCGGCCGAGAATCGCTCCGATGGCATTATTCAGATCGTGGAAAACCCCGCCGGCCAGTTCTCCGAGAGTACGAAGGTTTTCGATTACGGAAAGTTTCTGTTCCAGTTGAGATATCTGGTCATTCAAAACGCGAAGCTGTCTTCCGAAATTTTTCGCCTGTTCGAATCCTCCCAGATAGCTGGCAAGGGCCTCGAATATATTGATATACCGTTTTAAATAATCTCCGGGAAGTGATGATCCGACATTGATAAAGCCATAAATATTACCTTCAGCCTTAATCGGAATGGCGATATATGAACGCACTCCCTCTTTATAAAGCTGTATCTGCAATTTCGAATCCAAGGATGAGGGAATTAATTCGCCGCTTTGGAATTTGCCGGTTTCGATCACCTGTTCCAACTCGGATCCTCTGACGGCGTAGGTTGTTCCGCTCGGAATCGGAATTTTCCCGCTCAGGGAGGCGCTTCCGTTTATTTCTATGCGGTTTTCCAGAACATTGTAGCGGGCCAGTGAAATTCGGTTCAAACTGATGTATTCATTTAGCTCTTTTAAAAGCAAGGCGGAAAGATCGTCGTACGATTTTCCGTTGTTAAGAAGTTCGTCGCAGGCGGCGAGGATACGACTCCATTCGACATCCCGACCGAAATGCTTGACGGAAAGCCCTTTCACAGCGTGCGCCAGCCGTTCGACAAACAGGGCCGGAGTATAGTCGGTTATACTGGGGATTATCCCGGTAATAATAAACCGGACATTCTGATCGAGCCCCCCCTCGATGATAAAACGGACTCTGGGCGGATACAATATTTCCGACGCCTTCGCCGGGATGGCTCCGACCGGCATAAAGGACCATCCTTCGGACAACACCTGCTGGATGGACTTCGCTTCTTCGGAATCGATTACCGCCGGCATATCGCCGAAATCGTTCAGTAAACCGATTATCCGGCGCTGGTGATATTCATTGCCGACCCTGTAATAAAATCCGACCTGTCCCCCGCCGATCTGGTCGATAATCCATTCCGGAAGCATCCGCAGGAAACCGTCCATGCTCTTGGCCTCCGCCACCCGGTTAAGCAAATGGATTGAAAGCTCCGCGGCCTCCGGGGGCGGAGCGGCATTGAAGATCATGCTGAAATAATCCTGAATGCCGGTACTCTCGATCAACGTCCCAAGTTTGTTGGCGCCGAAATATTCATAGTCGCCGTAAAATCCGCCGATAACGATGTTTTCCACCAGTATCGGGATAAAAACTTTATCGTCAATCGGGATATCCTGATCGGCCAGTTCCAGTTTTTTGAAGGCAATTCGGTCGAATACCGCCGGCGAATAACGGTTACCCAGTTCATCGGGAGGAATAAAAATGTATTTCATATTGGAGCGGTCAATCACGAGGTCTTTGACCGAATAGAAAAGCCCCGGAAGCACCGATGCGAAATATATATCGATATTTGAATTCCCCCCTTCTTCCTTTGCGGAAAGAAGAGCGGAATATTGGCTGTCGTCGAGAATCTTAATTTTATGGCTCATGCCGCAGTTGTCCCATTCAAGTGCTTTTCACTTCCGACATTTCCACCAGTTTACCGATGTTGAGACGTGATTCCTCAATGCTGTCTCTAAGTCCGCTGATTGTCTTTCTTGAGAAATCGAGTTGACTGAATGGGAGGTCGATTCGTTCCGGATCGATGTTTCTCCCCAGCTGTAATTTCAACCTCTTCGGGCCCTCAACCGGCCTTTCCTCCAGCGTGAATTCGACCAGCCTGCGGCTGATGTTCTCGATTTTGAAGGCCATCCCGATGATTTCAGCCAGCGACTGGAGGAAGGTGATATCGGCGGAATCGATTATGTTCCGTCCGTCCGTTCGCATATCGGCCAGCGTAATAATCGCTTCGGTAAAGCCATTGACTAGGACCGGTACCAATAATACCGACTTCATCCCGTCGAGATCGCATTCTTTAAGTTCCGCTTCATACCTCGGCTGATTCTCATCATCCACCCGTATGGAAATTAATCGCCTTTCCATCGCCGCGGTCCAGTACAACGGCGTGGTCCTGGCCGAAACGCGGATTTCCTCAGAATCGGCGATAGCCATGGGCCGCCTGGTTTCCACTGCAACGGTTCTCAGACGCATTTCCGACTGAGCGAACCCATGAATACGAACCATAGCCGTACCGGTGTTATCTATGATCAGCCTGGCTGCCCGTTCCAGGATATCGTTCCTGCTGTATGCTTCACTCATTTGCCTGGCGAAGCTGTTTATCAGGTCATTGTATGCGAGAGCTTTTTGCCTGATAAGGCGGCTGCTGTCGATGGAAACGATCGGAAGCAAAGCATAACAGAAAAGCCGGGATGCGAATTGTTTCCGCCGGTTGAAATTCGCCTCGCGGGGACTGCCGATAGTGACGACGCCGGCAATTCGGCCTCCCCTGTAAAGAGGGATTGCCATCATGCTTACCTGGGCACAACTCAAAATCAATGAATCTACCGGTAATTTACGGGGACAAGAAATATTATCTATGACTAGGGAACGGCCCTCTTTTATGACCGTGGCCAGGTGAGATTGGTTATCGGCCGGAAGAGTCGCCTGGTTCAATAGAATCGTTCCGTTGATACCGACCGAATAACGCCGATTGTAAGATCGCGATTCATCGATAATGTCCAGTGAAAAATATTCCGCCCCAAGAGCTTCATGAAATACATCGTAAATGCCGCGCAATTGGTCGCGAATATCCGTTTTCAGTGCGACCAGCCGGGTAAGTCTGCGCAGGTTCTGCCAGCAGCCATCATTATATTCTTTTCTAATCAGGCTCGCAAATTCTTCGAGCCGTCGCGTTACCGCGTTGCCTATCAGTTCCAGTTGATGGCTTTCGGCCTCTCCGAATTGCTTTTCGCTTTCACCATGAAAAAATACTGCACCCTTCAACTTATTTGAAACGTACATGGGAATGGCAGAATTAAAGCCGAGGTCGTGTTTAAGTCTTTCGATTTCTCCGATACCGTTTTCCCAGTTTATTGTTTCATTTTTAAGGGCATTCACCAGTGCCTGATTCAGGCTGTTGCAGGAGATGAAAACCGGTTTGGATCGTGTCGAAAAATACCTCAATAAAATATATCCGGAGAAACCATACATTCGACAGGTCTTTTCGAATGTTTTCGTAAACAGCTCGTCCGGGCCTTTCGAATTCAGAATGACCTCTCTTATTTCGCGCGGATAGAACTCCTTCCCGGTATCATGTTCCGCGGATAAGTCTTCGAAACTTTCGCCTGGAAGCCAGAATGAGACCCCGGCCAGTAAAAGCGTTACGCCCGAGACAATCCCTATCGCCTCAATGATATTTCGGTAAAGCTCCTCACCGATCAAAGGTACTCCGTCGAGCACGCCCAGATGTCCGGCCATCTGAATGATAGCTACACCGCATAGGACAGTCAGGCCGGCGCAGGAGTACCGATAGCTGGTCCGGTTCTTGAAAAAAAACTTTTCTCGCAGGGTATACAGTAAAATGAGGAGCGCGGCGAAAATAATAGAAAAGAACAAATCAAGGACAAATTGAGACACTTTCCCATACCTCCTAAGGTTCGTCAGCCCCGCAGGGAGATTTACTCTAATTTTCGGCAGTTCGGCGTAATTCATTAATATTCACCCGTTTGGCATGGCGGCCAAAACCCATATTTATAGGCCGGAGACTATAAATCCCGGCCTGCTGTTCGAACCCCGCACAGCTGTTCAAATGAAGAAATCAATTGAGCGATAGCCACTTAACTTGCGACAGGATCTCTCGGCATCAGGCTTGCAAAGGTCCCGTGGCAAACCATTGCTATCACCCGAGAACTGCAGAAGGAGGGAGTTTATGAAAACTCTTGTACCTAAGAATTTCTTGCCTGTATTGCTTATTCTTCTCCTGGCGGCGGCCGGATGCGAAAACAGCGATAAGGCCATAGTCAGCCAGGCTGCCGATGATACCATAACCATCGAGGATTATTTCCCTCTAACAGCCGGTAAGACGGTCACCTTTACCGTCGATAACGAAGTGACCGGAATTGTCTCGTCGGAAAAGTATACCGTTGGAGCCGGAGTTTCGGATGGAAATGCCATTAGCTATCAATGGATTCATTCCTACGGAAATTACGCCGATACCGGTTATTTCGTCAGAACGGGATCGGCTCTCTATTACTACGAGAATGGGGATGCCTATGCGGAACTGCTCTTCGACGCCCCCCTTGAAATCGGGAAGTCCTGGAATCGATTGACCCAGTCCCGTGAAGGGCAGAACCTTATTGATTCGCTAATTGGAAATTATGATAACAAATATGGCGGCTATAATGGCGGCCAAAACGGCGGAGACCATGGCTATAAAGAAGATGGCGAACTTGGGTTCGGCGGTGTCGGCAAAAACTTCCCACTCACGGCCTCTTCCTATCTGTCCATTACCGCCATTGAGGATATTGAGCTGTCCAACGGCGAAACCTTTGAAGATTGCTTACGGGTGGAAAGCCAGGCGGGCAGCCAGTATACCAACATATATTGGTACGCTCCCAAGTACGGCTTAATAAAATATATACTGGGTGCGACCGAGGAATCGCTTGCCACAGAAGACTCTCCCGACGGTCAAGTGGTCGGGGAAATGCAATAGACCGCTTCCTCCATTACTAACGGGTTACAGCAGATCGGACGGCAGTTTCTGCCGTCCGGTTTATTTTATCCGATCGCCCGTTGGTAATTTTTAAAATGAATTTTGGAAATTTTTAGGAGGATTTCCGGCCCATGTTTTTGAACCACCGCCCGGGCGGCGGTATCGACCGGGGCCCCTCCCCCCTTGTGGAGCTTTACGCCATAGGCCTGCTCCAGGCGGCTCATTGATTTAACGAATTCTGCCCTGGCAAGGATCGAGGCTGCGGCCACCTGCGGAATGGCCTCGGCGCGGACTATCTGCTCCAGATTGATCTTTCTCCCCTGCTTCATCAGAGCGGCCTCAATCAAGTCCGTCTTGCCGAATTTATCCGAAACAGCCTTTTCGATTTCGTGTTCGGAGGCGATGTTTTCGATAACCCGGCTGTGCCCCCAGGCCAGCAGACGATTAAGATTTTTGATTTTATCGTAAAGCTGATTGTACTTCTCCGGACCTATGACTACCAGGGTATGCGCGAAATTGGCTTTTATCCAGTCGGCCAGCTGGAGGATTCGCCCGTCGGATATTTTCTTGGAATCCCGGATGTTCATTTCTTTCATCCGGGGAACCTCGCTGTCGTCGGCCAGAACTCCGGCGATGACCAGGGGGCCGAAAAAATCCCCCTTGCCGGATTCATCGATCCCGAGAATGCCCCTCTTTTTCAAAAAATCAATTTGCTCGTTCAAGATATTCGCCGGTCCGGGTATCGATCTTTATTTTGTCCCCTTCCTTTACAAAGAGCGGGACCTTTATTTCGAGCCCGGTCTCGACTTTGGCCGGTTTGGTGATATTGGATACCGAATCCCCCTTCACCGCCGGCTCCGATTCAATCACAGTCAAAACTACCGATGCCGGCAGGTCGATCGAGATGGGACGTCCTTCGAAGAGCAGTGCCATGTATTCGTGGTTTTCCATCAGGTACCAGCGGGAATCTCCCAAAGTTTCGATATCCATATGAACCTGGTCGTAAGTCTGTAAATCCATGAAGAAATATTCCCCCCCCTGCTCATAGAGGAACTGCATATTGCGGTGTTCCAGGTCCGGCTCGTCGAAGGTCTCGGTCGTAAGAAATGATTTTTCAATGACGGCACTGGTCAGCAGGTTTTTCATCTTTACCTTTACATGGGGACGGCCCCGCCCCATTTTCACGTGCTGGAAATCCACCACGACCTGAGGATTCCCTTCATACATTAATTTTACTCCTTTGCGGAGCTCGCCGGAATTGAGCATATTACCTCCGAAATTATTATCTAGAATTTTTAAGGATACGAATATAGAATAATAGCCCGATAAGGGCAAATGAATTTATATCGAGGAAATCGGCTCGTGCTCTTCGATATTCAATGGCAGCCTGATTCCGAAAACGGTTCCCCTGCCCGTTTCCGATTCGAATGTAATTGTCCCGCCGTGAAGGAAAATAATTTTTTGGGCAAGCGGCAGCCCCAGGCCGGTCCCTGAGGGGTTACCGGAAATAAAAGGGGTAAACACCTGTTCCCGGATATCCTCAGGTATGCCTCCGGCATTATCTGAAATGGAAATATCCAGATAACTGGAATCCAAAGCAATGCCTATCCGCACTTCGCCTGACTTTCCATCATATGCCCGGCAGGCATTATCCACAATATTGGCAACTGCCTGCTTTAAAAGCAAATAGTCGCCAATGAAGTTAGACTTGGAATTCGAATTATTATTCAAGATGATTTTAACCCCGGGGGAACGCAAGCGCGATGATTCGACTATATCTTTAAATAATATTTCTATATCTATTGTTTCTAGCGCTTTATGTAACGGCCGGGCATAATCGAGGAAACGCGAAACGAGACTTTCCGCCTGCCTTGATTCGGTTATGAGGTTCTCTGCCACTTTCTTTGCGGAATCGTTCCCTTCCGATTTTTTAAATACCAATTTCGCAAAGCCCATAATCGCCATCATGGAATTTCTGAGTTGATGAGCCAACCCTCCTGACATTTCACCGATCGCCGCCATCCTGCGATTATTTTCCAATTCCGAGCGGAGTTTATTGAATTCCGTTTGGTCGTTAATGATAAGAACCAGACCGATATTGTTCTCTTCGGCGTCCCGTAAATTGGCTAACGATACCAGGAGGTCCTTTGCCTGCCCTCCGACACGAGTGTTGATCTCGCGGCAACAGGCCGTTCTATCTTCATTTCGGCTGCCTTCCAATATCTCCGATAATTCCGGAATATGCCGAACAGCATCTCCCAGGTTTTTGCCAAGATTCTCATATTGGTCAATTCCGAGGTACCTCGCCGCCGAGGGATTGACCGTGGAAATTGACCGGTCATCATTCATAGTAACGATACCGGTATCGATCGACCTCAGAATATGGTTATTATAAATTTCCAGGCGATCGGCGCGACGATTCAGCAGTTCATTAATCCTGAGCAGCTCTTTTTCTTTCGACTGAAGTTCGGCGATCATATTCTCATAGGACTTGACCACCTCGCCAATATCATCCGAAATTTCGCCGCCGTTGCCGTTATTGGCTCGGCGGACCTCTTTGACCAGTATTCCGAATGGCCTGATTACATTCTTGACCAGCCGGGCCAGGACAAACAGCACTATGGCACCTACGGCAATGCCGAAAACAATCAACACCCTCATTGCTCCCTTGACGGCGCTCAGGATTTCGCTGCTTCGCGATGATATTATCAGATATTTGGACCCGGCGAATTCTGTTGCATAAAGCAGGTAATAGGTTAGGCTCTCCTTGTCAAAGAAATAGAGGTGATTATCGTACAAAATAGGGGATATATCAACGCCGGCCAGTCCGCTGTCGGAAGCGATCATAAAGGAATCGGCACGGCCGAATTGACTGATACCGAGGACCCGGTCAAAATTCAGCGGCAAAATGGCCAGGTTTTTCAAGGAATGGTCGAAGATAATTCTGGTACGATCGTCCTCGTCCAGAAAGGCCTCTCCCTTTTCCTGCATATGGTTCGCGGCGAGCAGAGAAGCCTCGGCCAGTTTTTCTCGAATATTATCTTCGATCGATTCCCTAACCCGATACAGGGTGTAATATGAGGCGATGTTCAGAATCGCCAGGACCAGAATTATAACGGCTATCCCGAGACGGATTTCGAGACCGACTCCTTGTGATTTGCGAAATACTTCCATAGTATGATTATCGGTCGGCCAGGGGAATCAGTTAAGAGCCGGGCGATGATATCAGGAAATCCAGAAGGTATTTATATAGAATGCAATCAACTTTTCGCCGTAGAGAATGGCCACAACCGCCGCAATGGCAATAAAGGGACCGAACGGGATCATCCTGCTGGAGCGGACCTTTTTGGAGAAGGCCATCCAGATTATCGAAACAACCAGCCCGATAAAGGCGCTGGCGAAAAATATAAAAACAATTTTTTGCCAGCCGAGAAACGCCCCCAGCATGGCTGTCATTTTTATATCTCCCCCCCCCATGCTTTCTTTTTTAAATATCCAGTCACCCAGCAAGGCTACCAGGTAAAGTCCGCCGCCGCCAACCAGAAGCCCGATTAAAGATTGCCGGAAAGTCAGTCCCTCGGGGAGAAACGAAATACCCAGCCCCAATACAATACCGGGGAGGGTGATTATATCGGGAATAATCTGGTGGTCCAGATCGATAAAGAAGATTACTATCAATGATGAAGCCAGAAAGCAGAAGATGGCTCCCTCTGCCGTAAGACCGTATCTCCAGAAGAAGAAAACATAGCTGAAGGCGTTCAGCAGCTCGACCGCCGGATATCGAAAAGATATCCTCGCCTTGCAGTTCCGGCATTTCCCGCCGAGGACAATCCAGCTCAAAAGCGGGATATTATCATAAAAACGAATAGGGGCCTGACATTTGGGACAAAAGGATCGCCCGGCCACAAAGCCCTTTTTCAAGGGAATACGGTATATCAGGACATTAAGAAACGACCCGATCGCCAGCCCAAAGAGAGCGATTATGATATAGATATAATAGCTTCCCATTTATCGTTTTATCGGCAGGTTTGACGGTCACCTGAACTCGCCAAGGATATGCATGAAAATGGCCGTAATCGTCGGCCCGGCATTTTCGGTCCTCAAGACTCTCTTGCCCAGGTTGCAGATATCGACGTTTCTTTCTCTGGCGTGGGTCAATTCGGCCGGAGAAAAACCGGATTCCGGGCCTACGATCAGAGTGTATACCGAGGTTTCTTCGGAAGGAGTAAATTTATCAAGCACAAATTCTCCGCCAGGATCGAACAGGAATTTTCTCCCGGTATTCTCGGCTCGTTCGAATAAATACGGAAATTCCATTGGAGGCAAAATCTGAGGAATCAGCGACCTCCCTGACTGCTTGACCGCCGCGATAGCCACCTTTCGCCACCGGGATAAACGGTTACTCTCCGACCTGGCATCAAGGTTTTTGATTTTGGCCTTATCGCAAATTATAGGAATAAAGCGGGATATTCCTAACTCTGTCCCTCTCTGGATGACTTCGTCGAATTTCGATCCGGTCGACAACCCCGTAGCCAGCGTCACGAAATTGCCCGGTTCTCCCAGTCGCCTGGTCCGGGTCAGGATTTTGGCTTCGATCTTCCCTTTTCTTATCGATAATAATTCCGCCCTGAAACCATTGCCGATACCATCAACGACTTCGATAGCGTCGCCGATTCCATAACGCATTACTTTCTGAATATGGCGGGCTTCCTCCCCTTCCAGAACGAGGAGGTCATCGGTTATGAGTTCGGGTGGAGTATAGAATACCGGCATTATTTCTTAAAGACAGTGAACGACAGCCATTGGCCGTCGCGGTTTATGTCATACCTGGCGATATCCTCTCTGTCGAGCAATTTCCTGGTGCCAGGCTCATCTTCAAGCAAAAGTCCTGAAAGGAGGATTATTCCGCCCGGACGGACGGCCTTACTTATATTTTCATATAAGTCCGATATTGTACTCAAGATAATATTTGCAGCCAAAAAATCGTAGGGTGGATCTTGTTTGGCCAGTTCGATCGAGCCATGTGAAACCGAAATAATATTTCCGACATCGTTTATTACGGTATTCTCTGCGGCATTATCCAACGCCTCGGGATCGATATCCACAGCTTTTATTCTGACCGCCCCCATCTTGGCTGCAAGAATAGATAGTATCCCGGAACCACAGCCAAGATCGAAAAGCGTTTGCCCGGATTTGAAATGTTTTCTGATTTCCCGCAGACAGAGTTTGGTGGTTTCGTGACTTCCGGTTCCAAACGCCATTTTGGGCTCGATGATTATATCGTAATTGCTTTTGGCGGGTGCTTCGGCCCAGGGGGGCCTGACCGTGATATCGTCCAGATCGATAGGCTGGATCGATTGCCTGTACGCTTCAATCCATTCCATATCCCGAATAATTCTGGCTCTAATGTCATGGGATTGAAAGGCGGTCATTTTATCGAGCTTACGAATATAACTTGTCAACTTATCCTTAAAGGCGAATCCGTTCGCTTCCGGTAGATAGAATTTTATGCCGACGTTGGGACTTCCCTCTTCCTCTTCCAGAATCAAACCGCTGGAAAAATTCTCGATGATAAAATTACAGACCGCCTCGTGGTGTTCATGCGGAACGGTCAGGCCGGCCTCAATATGCCTGCCGGCCCTTTTGGAATCATTTTCCATAGACTAAATGCCTAATGACTCTCTGAGTTTATCGAAAAAAGTCTTGTCAGACTTGGGTGCTTTGAAGGACGGTGAAGTATTCAGCTTCTCCAGTAAATTCCTGTCTTCGGGTGAAAGTTCGGTCGGAGTCCATACGGTCACCCTGACCAGTTCGTCCCCGATTCCATGAGCGTTCAGGTGTGGAATGCCTTTGCCCCTGAGACGAAACACCTTTCCGCTCTGCGTCCCCGACGGGATTTTCAGAGAATGATCGCCATTGAGAGTTGGGATATCTAGTTCTCCGCCCAGAGCGGCCAGAGTAAATGAAATCGGGATTTCGCATATAATATTATCTCCCTGCCGCACGAATTGATCATGCTCTTTTTCCTCGAAAAGGATAATCAAATCCCCCGGTTGCCCCTTGTTAGGCCCGACATTCCCCTGCCCGGACAGGTTCATATAATTGCCTGCCGATACTCCCGGCGGGACCTTAATTTTAACCATTTCCGAATCCTGTACCCGGCCCTCGCCTTGACAAATGCTGCATGGACGAGATATCACTTCACCCGTCCCGCGACAGGTGGGGCAGGTTCGTACCTGCTGTATGGTCCCAAAGAGAGAACGGGTCAGTGTCCTGATTTGACCCCTCCCCTGACAATCGGGACAGGTTTTCTTCCCGTGCCCGGGAGCAGCTCCTGAACCGCTGCATTCCTGACAGGCAACTTTTTTCTTTACCTTGATTTTCTTTTCAATGCCTGTCGCGATCTCTTCGAGGGTCAGTGAGACCTTAACCCGAAGATCCTCTCCGCGGCTATATCTCTCATGGGCGCCGCGCCCCCCTCCGCCGAAGAAATCTTCGAATTCGAGCCCGAATCCTCCGAAATCCCGCATGAAAGCACGGAGAGCATCGCTGATATCGAATCCTCCGCTGAATCCGCCGAATCCTCCCGCCCCCTGTCCGGAAACGCCGGCGTGGCCGAATTGGTCGTACATTTGCCTTTTTTGCGGGTCTTTTAGAACCTCGTAAGCTTCGGTCGCTTCCTTGAATTTATCCTCGGCGGTTTTGTCATTAGGATTCCGATCGGGGTGATACTTCAGGGCCAGCTTCCGGTATGACGTTTTGATTTCCGCATCCGATGCGGAGCGGGTTACTTCCAGTATTTCGTAATAATCGCGCTTTGCCATTAAAGTATCACTTCATATAAACAATATAATTCTATAAATTATCAACAAATAATCACTTCTTGTCATCATCGACCACTTCGAAATCGGCATCAACGGCTCCGTCTCCCTTGGAAGAATCGTCGGCTTTTGACTCGCCACCACCCGCCGTTCCGGAAGCATCACCGGCTCCTGCCGCCCCCTGCTGCTGTGCGGTATGCTTGTACATTTCTTCCGCCAGCTTATGCGACGCCTGCATTAATTCTTCTTTCGCCTTATTAATCGTCTCCGCTGAATCCGAGGTCAGGACATTCCGAAGCGCTTCCATCTTTTCATTAATGATTTTCTTCTCATTTTCCGAAACCTTGTCGCCGTACTCTTTTAAAGTTTTTTCGGTGGCGTACAGCATCTGGTCGGCTTCATTCCGAGCCTTGATTAGTTCCTCTTTCTTCTTGTCTTCCTCGGCGTGCGATTCGGCGTCTTTGACCATCTTGTCGATTTCATCGTCGGACAGCCTGGAAGAGGTCTGAATCTTAATCGATTGCTCCTTGCCGGTCCCGAGGTCCTTAGCGGAAACATGCACAATGCCGTTGGCGTCGATATCGAAAGCCACTTCGATTTGCGGGATCATCCGCGGAGCCGGAGGAATCCCCACCAAATCGAATCGGCCAAGGGTTCGGTTATCGGTAGCCATCTTCCGCTCGCCCTGCAGGACATGAATATTCACCGCCGTCTGATTATCCGCAGCGGTCGAGAAAATCTGAGTCTTACGGGTAGGAATGGTGGTATTACGTTCGATTAAAGTGGTCATCACTCCGCCCAGGGTTTCAATACCCAGTGAAAGCGGGGTGACATCTAAAAGGACGACATCTTTCATATCTCCCGAAAGGACTCCCCCCTGAATGGCGGCGCCGATGGCCACGACTTCATCGGGGTTAACGCCCTTGCCCGGTTCCTTGCCGAAAATACTCTTCACGATTTCATGGACTTTCGGCATACGAGTCTGCCCGCCGACCAGGATAACCTCATCTATTTCCGATGGAGATAATTTAGCGTCGGCCAAGGCCCGCTTGCAGGGATCGATAGTCCGCTGCAGGAGGTCGTCAACCAGTTGTTCCAGTTTGGAGCGGGATAAAGTCAAATCGAGGTGTTTCGGGCCGCTCTGGTCGGCCGTGATAAACGGCAAGTTAATATTGGTTTGCATGGTGGTGGATAATTCGCACTTGGCCTTTTCGGCCGCCTCTTTCAGGCGCTGGAGGGCCATGCGATCTTGACGGAGATCGATGCCATTCGATTTCTTGAATTCATCGGCCATCCAGTTGATGACCCGGTGATCGAAATCGTCCCCTCCGAGATGAGTATCCCCGTTAGTGGAACGGACTTCGAAAACGCCGTCCCCCAGTTCCAGAATCGAGATATCGAAGGTCCCGCCTCCGAGATCGTAGACAGCAATTCGTTCGTTTTTATTTTTCTGGAGCCCGTACGCCAGCGAGGCCGCAGTCGGTTCGTTGATGATTCGAAGGACCTCCAACCCGGCGATCTTGCCGGCATCCTTAGTGGCTTGACGCTGCGAATCGTTGAAATATGCCGGGACCGTAATCACCGCCTGGGTAACTTCCCCGCCGAGATAATCCTCGGCAGTCTTTTTCAGGGCTTGCAGCACCATCGCCGATATCTGTTGGGGGGGGTATTTCTTATCGTCTATTACTACCGAAATTTCGCCGCTGGAATCCCCTTCGACTTTGTAGGGAACAATCTTTTCTTCCGAATGTACTTCACTGTATTTCCGTCCGATGAAGCGCTTTATCGAAAAAACGGTATTCTCCGGATTGGTTACCGCCTGCCGCTTGGCCGCTCCGCCAACCAGACGTTCGCCCGATTTCGTAAATGCAACTACCGAAGGCGTCGTCCGATTCCCTTCGGCATTTGGTATGACGACCGGGTCCTTGCCTTCCAGCACCGCCACGCAGGAGTTGGTCGTTCCGAGATCGATTCCTATGACCTTACCCAATTTCTATCCTCGCTTTCTAATAATTATCTTTATCAAAATACTATATCTATTCCGGCTTATTCGCTTCGGGTTTGCCTTTACTCACCGCCACCCGGGCGTGGCGAATGACCTTCCCCTTTAATTTATAGCCCTTTAACAGCTCTTGCACCACGATTCCTTCATCGTATTCATCCGATTCCACCTGCATTATGGCATCGTGCAGGTTGGGATCGAACGGCTTCCCGACCGCTTCTATTTCTTCCAGTTCTTCCCGCTTCAGGACATCCTGAAGCTGCTGATATATCAGCTCCATCCCCTTCTTGACCGACTCACCGTTTTCCGATGACGCCGCCTCCAGAGCTCTATGGAAATTGTCCACCACTTCCAGCAAAGGGAGAACAATTCTTTCTACGGATGCAATCGTCATATTCTCGAACTGCCGCGCGGTCCGCTTGCGGAAATTATCGAACTCAGCCGCCAGGCGGAGGAATTGGTCCTCCTGCTCTTTCAGTTTCTGTTCGTATTCGGCCCGGATAGATTCGGCATTTTTGAGGTCTTCGGCTGCCTCTTCGTTCCGAACTTCAGTATCTTCTTCTTTAATATCGGGGTCCCCTTCGAACACCTTTTCATTTAACCCTTTTACTTTCACTTCCACTTTGGTGTCGGGTCGTTCGTTATTTTTATCTTTATCATCAGTCATATTATCCCTCACATCTCGGACAGGGCTTCGGTTAAGGATCTCGCGGTGTATTCCACAATGGAAACCAGCTTGGAGTAAGGCATCCGGGTGGGACCGATTATCCCGATGGTTCCTGAGAAATTTTCCGTCTTGTACGTCGATGTTACCAGTGAACAATTCTGGATTTCCGCCAGAGGATTTTCGCGGCCGATGGTGATGATAATTCCCTCGGCGGAACCCTGAGCTTCGAACAATTTCTGCAGTTCTTTTTTTTCTTCAAGGAGTTTGATAAATTCTCTCAGTTTTTCCCGGTCGGCGAATTCCGGCTGGCTGATTATGTTGTCCGCACCGGTTATATGAATCAATTCGGCCTGGCCCCCTGACCAGATTTCGCTGTCACTGTCGATGAAAAGCTTCAGGAGTTTCGGAGTCAAGTTGGTATCGGCAAGCCGGTCCGATAACGTGGCGCGGATCTTTCCCATGCTCAATCCCGCCAGCCTTTCGTTTAAAACCTGTTCCACCTGCCTCAGGGCTTTTACTTCTATTTCGGACTCGACTTCCAGCAATATCGACCTGGCCAGACCTCCCTTAACGGAAACGATCATCAGGATATGCCCCTCGGCCACCGGAATCAGGTCGATGCGGGTCAGGACCCCTTCATCGAATTTGGGGGCCATGGTAACACCAAGCTGATTGGTAATCTCACCGAGGATTTTACTGGTTTGGCTTAAGAGAGCATTCAGCCCCTTAACTCTTCTTTGCTTGATGATATTCTTAATCCGGTCCTGCTCGGCCTTGGTCAGCGGTTCCGGTTGCAGGAGCATATCGACAAACACGCGGTAACCGGAATCGGTGGGAATACGACCCGCGGACGTATGCGGCTGCTGGATAAGGCCCAGTTCCTCAAGGTCCTGCATGGTATTGCGGATGGTCGCCGGTGAAATACCCATGCGGTACTTATTGGCGATCACCCGAGACCCCACCGGATCGGCAGTCTGGATATAATGCTCGATCAAATGCTCCAGAACCTGTCGTTCCCGTTCCGATAAATTCTCAAAAGCCATCTTTCTTCTTCCAAAACAACAACTTAGCTTTGCAGGCTGGCAGTCACAAGGCCAGAGTGCTAATTAATTACGATAAGAAAACCGGCAAGTCAAGGATTAATTTACCTGCCGGCTTTCACATTATAACAAACTTTTCGAAAATTCGTTTACTTTTTTATCGCCCCTTTTGTTTCGAAGCACTTGTAGAATCCGGCGGCGGAGTATTATTGTTATCGCGATTCGCGCCGGTTGAATCAGCCGGTGAAGGATTTTCCTGCTGGTTCTGGTCCGGGCTCTGTTCCGCCCGGTCGTCGATTCCATTATTATTTCGATCCACGAAATCGTCATAATCCTTGCGGTCCCGGTCCTGCTTTTCATCGGTTCGTTTCATGGAGTCCTTATCCGGGGTATAACCGCGACGTTCATTTCTCGCCTTCAAAGAATCGCTCTGCCGTGTCCTGTCTATGGCCAGAGCGCTTCCACCGAGCGCCCATACAGCCACCAGGAATAATATCGGTATTATTCTTTTCATAGACATGATCACCTCTAATATTACCCCTTTAATACGATTCGTCAATTAATTTATCTGCCCCTCTTGGAGGAGCCGCCGGAATTATCGCTTCCGGACGACCGGTCGGAACTGCCACTCTTGCTGCTGCTCGAACCGGAATCGGATGACCGCGAGGAGCTTCCCGATGACTTACTTCGAGAACTCGACCCGGACGATTCATTCGATCCCGAGGAACGGCTTGAACTTGATCGCTTGTATTCACCGCCTGATGATGAAGACGACGATCTTGAGGATGAACCGCGCCGGTATTCATTATCACGCGAATTGCTGCTTCCCGAAGACTCAGAGGATTTAGTTCCTCGTGAGCGATAAGATTCGTTTGATTTATCCGTTTCCCGCGAAGAACTGCGCGATTTGGACGATGACCGATCATAGCTGTCGCCCTCACTCGACTTGGTCCCTCGTTCGCCCGATTGACGTTCAGATGTGGTGCCGCTTTTCGACCTGGACGAGGATTGGCCCGAAAGCGAATTGTATACCCCTTCCGCGGAACGTTTCGTCCGGGAATCGCTGCGGTCGAAAGCCAACCCGGTTTTGCCGGCGGCCCGCTTGGATTTGTAATCGTCCATAGCGGCCTGCTTGGTGCGAACGTTCTTGCTGTAATCGGGATATCCATTCTTATCGGGGTTAAGATAGCCCTTCTTCTGGACATCACGATAACGGGACTTAATATCCTGACGGGTATGAATGGTATTATCGTCCAGGATGATGGTCCGGTGCCGCACTACCTGGATACGGTTTTCCCAGCAATAGCCGTATCTGTCGTAGACTGTTATCCAGTGCCATCCGTAATATATTCTCGGAATATATAGCGGGGCGATACCCCAGTAAATCCCGTCGATATAGATCGTGGCACCCCAGGGATAATCGATATAGACCATTCCGCTCAAATCCCAATCGTAGTTGTGATAAACATGCACCGGACGATAATACGCCTGGTGCCATTCGTTCACCCGAAACAGGGTCATATCGAGCGCAATGCGGTTTTCTTTGCCGAAATAGATGGCATTTATGTAATCCATAAAATCTATTGGATCTTCATCGTTATAAACGACCGGTCCGGAATAACCCCAGTCAGGGATCGGAAGCGGCATCATGGAAGCCACCGCCTGTATGTATTCCACCCCCTCGGGACCGTTCACGGTCAGATCGTACTTATCGTAGCTGTCCGGTATGCGATAGACACGGTCCTTCTCGACCCTTATTTCGTCGTGCTGGTCGGCAGGATACAGAACGTTGACATTCCCTTCGGTGTCGATATTATACAGGACCACATAGCAGTCCTTGTCGGCACGGAAATACACCGTTATATCGTCCCCTTCATAGTATTCATCGGTATCGGTCCAGACTTCAATATTGATATAGCGGTCGTGGTCGATATAGGCGGAATAGTCGACGCCCCTGCGATATTCCTCAACTTGTCCCATAGCCGTCTCAGCCGAGACCGCCACGACGGCAGTCAGCGTAAGTACGGCGGTTATCAGCTTTGCAATATTTCGCCGTAACATCGTAATCACTCCTTCCAGGGAATAAACCCTCATTAAATATGTATTGCCCCTGGCGTTCATTATTTCACCAGCAACATTTCTCTGCTTCTTATATCGCTTCGCAGAATATATTCATCGCGCTGAGGGCGGCTCAGTTCCATACGGCCGGGATCGACCGTCGAAGTCTGATAGGCCCAATCGAAAATTATATTGTCGTCATTGTCGTAATCGGCATAGGTGACTCTGATCTTGGCAAAGTGGTCGTCACCAGTCCAGATAACGTAGGTATGCCCCTCGATAACTTCAACCCAGCCGACATAGGACCAGCCGTCCGCCGGAGCATAGGTAATTTCATCGAAATCGCCGGTGTAACCCATATCTTGGATGTCGGTATCCTCGTCGGCCACATTCAGGAAGAAAGTCTCCAGGCCGGCATCGTATTCGACATAAAAATCGGCCGAGGCGCTGTTGTGAGGAACAACATTTGCCGCCGACAAATCAAAGCCCGCATCGTCGGGGAAAACCACAAAATCAAACAGGCTTTGATTCAATCCTTCCGGCCGCGGAGTGTCATAAACATTTTCATAAGAAAGTTCCGATTCATTACCGCCAAGATCTACCGCGGTCACAGCATAATAATAGGTCGTTCCGTTATCGACGTCGGTATCGACGTAATACAGATCCTCCGTAGTCCCGAAAGCCTCATAAAGCCCGTCCAGTTCATCGCTCCACCAGACTCGGTAATAATCGACATCGTCCTCTCGAACCGGAAGCCAGTAAAGGGAAACCTGCTCATCGCCGGTAACCGAAAAGACCCCCTGAGGAGGAGCAGGCGGGTTGTCGACATCGACATAAACCACGTCGTGGTCGTCCTCGCATCCAACCAGAGCTACCCCCAACACCATTGCGACCAGTATGATTGCTGCTTTTTTCATATTTCAACTCCCGTTCAATTATTGTTTTCCGATATTATTAGAATCAAGTCTTATGCCAACATCACCAGCTTCTTGTTATGCAATAACTTACGAGATGCGCGGTGATCGCGATCACCTGTAAATGGCACAATATTTGTTCAGAGACATGTTCCCGATGCACTTAAATTATATGATTATTATCAGGTATAGTCCAAGATTCGGCGAGTCAAAAAATTCATTCTTCTGAAAGCCCGTATTCTTTGATTTTAGTCCGGAGCGTATTGCGATGAATACCAAGGACATCCGCCGATTGACCGAGGTTCCATCCGTTCGCTTCAAGAATCCTCCGAATATGGGCCTTTTCAACATCGGCAATTTTCTCAAAACCGGATATATTCGAGCTTTCCCCGACGTCTTTGAGTCCGGGGAGCTCCTGTCCCGTAATCGTTTCCCCCCGGGTTAAAACCACCGCACGTTCAACGACATTTTGAAGTTCTCTTACATTCCCCGGCCAGTCATAGGAATTTAGAGCAGCTGCGGCATCGGCGGTGAAACCGCCGATATTTTTCCCCATGCGTCCGGCGAATTCCTTAAGAAAACGATCGGCAAGGAGCAGGACATCTCCACTTCTTTCCTTCAGCGCCGGCATATGAATACCGACGACGTTTATCCGATAGTACAGATCCTCGCGAAACCTGCTTTCCTTCACCATAGATTCGAGATTCTTATTGGTGGCGCAAATCAAACGAACATCGAGCGAAATTGCCTTTTCCCCCCCCAGCCTTTCAATCTCACGGTTTTCTATTACCCGTAGCAGTTTCGCCTGAGTTGTCAATTCCATGTCGCCGATTTCATCGAGGAATATGGTCCCTTCGTTGGCCAGTTCAAATCTTCCCAGTTTTCGCTTGATGGCTCCGGTGAAAGCCCCCTTCTCATGTCCGAATAATTCCGACTCCAGAAGATTTTCCGGAAGAGCCGCGCAGTTGACGGGTATGAACGCCTTATCCTTCCTGGAGGACAACGAGTGAATGGCCCTGGCGGCCAGTTCCTTGCCGGTCCCGGATGGACCGGTTATAAGAATATTAGAATCGCCCGGGGCCGCGAGATTTATCAACTCCAGGACTTTTTTCAAAGCCATGGATTCGCCGATTATTTCGCCGCTGCCGAACCGCTGCCTAACCGTTTCATTCAGGACCTCATGTTCCGTCACCAGGCGATGCTGTTCCGAGGCCTTGCCGAGGTTAAAAAGAAGTTCTTCCAATTCGACCGGCTTGGTCTGATAATGAAACGCTCCGGCCTTCATGGCCTCAACCGCAGTCTCGACCGATCCGAAAGCGGTAAGAACGATAATTTGTACGAATGGATTTATTTCCCTGAGGCGCGATATCAACTGGATACCGTTCATGCCGGGCATCTTCATATCGACAACCGCTACCGGGGTGAAAATCGAAGGATACAAATCCAGAGCCGATTCGCCGGAAGAGGCTTCCGAAACCTTGAATCCTTTCTTGGTCAGAAATCCAGCCAGCATCTGACGCTGATTGTCTTCATCATCAACCAGTAATAGCTTTGTCGACTCCATACAAAGATACAAGTTATTCCAAACGGAGATTCACGCAATAAAAAACCCTCCGGTCCGGAGGGTTTAATAATCGAATTTTCGAGCTTTATTCAGTCGATCCGAAAAATACCGTCACCCCGGTGCTAATTGCAAAATAATTCGCATTATACGGAAGCGCGAATTCCTGACCGAAAGAATTGCCTACGGTATTTTCGAGACGTTCGTAATTATAACTGGCCTGAAGATATATCCCGCCGAATTCCGAAGTGTAGTACATGACTCCCAGATCGAGTCCTCCGCTTAATTCCGGATCATAGGATACTTCCCGCAAGCGGGTTCCGGTATCGCCAATCCAGGTGGTGAATTTCGCGAAATTGGCGCCCAACCGAAGCCGCGCAAATGGCTCCCAATAGGATTCCCCCGCCAAAGCGTACTTGATATAGCCCCCCAGTTTGTACATTTTATAATGGAATTCGCTTACGGCCAGACCGGAAACAGGTTCTTCAATCCCAAACTGCACATAATCGAAATAGGCACCAACGCAAATCCTGTTCGTGAAATAATAACCCCCCGCTCCTCCGAAATTAATACCGGTCTTAGCCCCAAGCGTATCATACCAATCCTTTAAATCCCCCATCGGGAAATCAAAACCGGCGTTAATCGTAACCTCAAAATTGCGCCACTTCTCTCCCCCCTCGTCATCCTGCGCAAAACTCGCGCCTGCGAATAAGACGACCAGAGCAATCGTCAAAAGTACCCGGAATTTTCTCATAAGACTCCCTCTATACACCTAAATCCAATTATCCAGACCCGTACTTGCCGGGCAACCTAATCCCGTTTAAAGGATTACGCCTCCCAGAACGTTTATAGTCCGCCAATTAAGTAATATATGGACGATTTGTCAACTGATTTGTAAAATGGACTTTCCAAATAGAAGCAATCTGGGGAATTTAATTCATGCGGAAAATCACGCCGCCTTGAAAAGATGGACTACTCCTGCTATTACCAGGACCATTACCAGGAACGGTAGAATTGCTCCGAATATCCCGACTCCGATACCAATTATCAACGCCATAATCGAACCGAAAACCCCCGCGACTCCTCCAATGATCCCCACTATCAAGCCCAATAATCCCACGAACAGCCCGACCATAAAGCCGAGACAATGAAGGCCTGTATATACCACGGCGGCGATAATCAGTATGGTCAATAAGGTACGCATATCTGCAATTATTTACGAATCCCCTTTCCTCCGGTTTCAATACTTATCTTTATCGATGAACTTGACCAGTTCGGAAGCAAAAACCTCCCCGTTATCCGTCATCATGCAATGCCCGGCGCGGGGAATGCAAACCGTGGGAATTTCGCCCAAAACACCCAATATTTCCATCCCCTTGTTTTCTTCACCGTAAAAGTACATTTTACGGCATTTCAGATTTCGGAATCTTTCCAGAAGTTCACCGCTTTCGGACCATTTCACCAGAGACTGGGAACTCCTGTATACCGCTTCTGGCGTCGTCCGTTCAAAATCAAAAGCCTGGTGATTTTTGAAATAACTCCGATGCTTCGGAAACAGCAACCGAGCATATTTGTCATAGGTTAATTTTACGACACGGCCGCTGAACATGCCGCAGTCCGACCCGATCAAATTCCCTTCAAGATTCGCGAATGTCGCTATCCTCTCGATAATATCCTTATCGAGCAATAAGGCTACTCCGCCCCCCATGCTGTGCGCCGCAATATGGATAGGTCCCTTGCCCAGCCCCCTCACCAAATCGCTGATTGTTCTTGCATGAGATTCGAGAGTATAATCGAATTCGGACGGCTTCTCCGATTCCCCGAATCCAATCATATCGATATTCAGGATATCATATTTTATTAAAGCTCCCGAATCAATTACTGCCGTAAATGATTTTCTGGAGCAGGCCAATCCATGCAAAAAGACAATCAGCCCGTTGCCGGCTTCCCCGCTTATATAATCGTATTTCGGATAAATATTCGTCATTCATAAAAAAGCCCCCTTAAAACAGGGGGCTTAAATGTATTCAATCAACCCTATTCCGTCTGGGATTTTTTAATATCCTCAATGATCTTTTCCTGCACTTCGTTGGGAACCTCTTCATAGTGAGAAAACGACCTGGTATAGAACCCCTGGCCGGAAGTCATCGATCGAAGATCGACCGAATAATTATACAACTCGGCCTGCGGAATTTGTGCCTTGATCTTCTGGTATCTTCCTTCAGGATCCATCCCGCCGATCTTTCCTCGGCGACTTGAAACGTCTCCCATTACATCACCGGTGTAATCATCCGGCACGATAATTTCCACATTGAAAATCGGCTCAAGCAATACCGGCCGGCATTTAAGGAAGCCCTCTTTGAAAGCCATTGATCCCGCAATTTTGAAGGCCATATCCGACGAATCCACGGCGTGGTATGAACCATAGAAAACCGCAACCCTGATGTCAACAACCGGCATTCGCGCGAGGCCGCCTTCATCCATTGCCTCGACAACGCCTTTTTCCACCGATGGGATATACTTGTTGGGAATAACCCCGCCCTTAACCTCATCAAGAAACTCGAATCCTTTGCCGCGCTCGTTCGGCTCCAACCGCAGATGAACGTCACCGTATTGACCGCGGCCTCCGGATTGCTTCTTATAGCGGTGCTGGATTTCAGTCTTTCCTTTTATGGTTTCCCGATAGGGAATTCTCGGCTTGAAGGTGGACACCTCGACCCCGAATTTCTCTTTCATCTTTTCGATGATATTATCGATGTGAGTCGATCCCTGAGAGAAAATAACCGTCTGTTTCAATACCGGGTCAATAACGACCTTAAATGAAGGATCGTTATCGTGGATTTTCTGCAGAGCCGTAGAAACCTTTTCTTCATCCCCCTTGGAAATCGGCTTTATACCGGTATCCATCGGAGGTTCCGGATAATCGATTTGCGGTACGACCAGGGGATGGGCTTTATCTCCGAGAGTATCTCCCATTCCGGTAGACTTGAGTTTCACCATGGCCGCAATATCGCCGGCATGAACTTCCTGAACCTCATTGCGGTTTTTGCCGCTGATAGAATAGATTTGGCCTATCCGTTCCCCGGTGGATCTGTTGGCATTATATAATTCGATCCCCTGTGCGACTTTGCCGGTGAAGACTTTAAAAAGGGCGATTTCGCCTACATGAGCCTCTGAGAGGGATTTAAAAATATAAGCCAGCGGCCTTTCGTCGGGATTGATTTTAACTCCCACAATTTCACTTTTGCCGGCCTTCAGAAGATTGATATCAGGCATATCGGACGGAGCGGGGAGATAATCCTGAGCGAAATTAAGCAGAGTGCTGACCCCTGAATTTTTATCGGAAGAGCCGAACAGAATCGGAAATACGGTATGGGTCACGATGGCCTTTTTCAGACCCTTGCGGAATTCATCGTCGGTCAATTCCCCTTTATCGAAGAATTTCTCCAACAATGCGTCGTCGGCCTCGGCCACTGCCTCGACCAGCTTCTGATGCAGTTCTTCCGCACGCCCCTTCATATTGGCCGGGATATCCCCTTCCTCGGCCTTACCGGAATTATCGAAGGTCACGGCCTTCATTTTAATCAGATCGATCAAACCTTTATATTCGAGCCCCTCCCCGATAGGGAGTTGGACAGGGACACAATTGACGCCGAAACGACTCTGGAGCTGGTCGATAACCTCGCTCACTTTGACGTGTTCCTTCTCAACCTTATTAACGAAAAACAGCCTGGGGATGTGATATTTCTCGATATACTTGTAATGGATTTCCGTCCCGACTTCAATACCGGGATTGGCATTAAGAACCATTATTGCGGTATCCGCCACGTTCATGCCGGCAATCACTTCACCAATGAAATCAGGATGCCCCGGCAAATCAATCACATTAACCTTAAGGCTTTTCCATGGACAAGCCAGGATGGAAAGACTAATGGAGGTTTTTTTGGCTATTTCGGCATCCGTAAAATCCGATAACGAGGTCCCCTCATCCACCTTGCCTAATCTGTTGGTGATTCCGCATGAAAATGCGATGGCGTCGGCCAGGCTGGTTTTGCCGCAGCCGCGCTGACCCACCAACGCAATATTCCTTATCTGAGCCGTTTCAAAAACCTTCACAAGGGGTAACCTCCTATCATCCGATTCAATATATTCAGTTTAAGCTTGTTAGTATAACCTGAGGCCCATCTTTTGTCAAATCGTTTATTTGGGCCAATAGGAGTGCTCCCGCGAAGTGGATATGTGATTTATGGTAATGCAATTGCCTTCGGAATATTTGCCTTCCCTTGCCCCAAACAGGCGGACTTATTGCCGCGTCATTCGTGGATATATATGTACATTATCCATGGCCCACGAAATACATCTAAGGAGATACCAGCATTGAGTTCTTGTGAATCCTTTCACATTTCGAGGTTGTCAAAGGTGATTTTAGAACTGCACCGAGAAATTCAATATTGTGATTCTTTTCACTATCTTTCCGTTTTGCCGCTCGTTTAAAATTCGTTAAATTCGCGTGTTTGGAGCGGCCGGCCCACCACGGAATTATTATCCTTGGTTTTGCATTCGAACGATCATGACTGACACTGCATTCGCATTGCTTTTCAATTGAATTCCTGGCCAGGATATTTCGTACTTTGCAGACTCCTGGTATCTCCGGAAGCTATCCCTGCTTCGGGGTATTTCTTCAGGTATTCATTACTACGCATTGTCATATTTTAGATATTTTGGATAATTTTTCTTGACAGATTGAGATAATAGGTTATTTTGATGTTGTCCAGGGAATAGATGTGTTGTTAAGACGCTTCTGT